>NZ_JBNPYB010000001.1:0-605114 GCF_050432985.1 Pantoea sp. AN62
CGTGACTACGATGGTCAGGTAGCGGAAGCTATGGCCATGGTGCGTGCGTTGAACAGGATGACAAAGGCTGGGATGCCAGAAAGCGTGCGTATTGCCTGAAAATCCAGCCAGCTACAGGGTCGTTCGCAAGAAATCTTATTTATTCAACAAAGCCTGGTTGAGATTATTGCTTTCAAAAAAGCAAGGATATGGCAAAAAGAAAAGCATGGGGCTGAATAAAACAGTCCATATTTTACCTTTGCCTTGCTTCTGAAATATCGTCATAAACGATATTTCAGATACTGCGTTGCCGGGCACCGGGCCGGGCAATTTATCTATAAAACTCTCATGACGAAAGTCGGGATTTTGAACAGGTGTTAAGGAGACAGAGAAGAAGAGAAACACTCAATAAATTTCTCTTATTTTTTCAGCCGCCCAGAAAAAACCTAACGACACAGTGCATGAAACAATAATCAGGACACCGTTAGTCACTTTCCCCATAACAGGAATATTCCAGTCAAAGAAGAAAAGGTAATAACCTGCACAGGTTATTAAAATAAGAGAAGAAATAAATACCAGAAGATAATGCAGCAGGTGCAGAGCTGACTTTTTAAGCATCCTGTCATCCTCCCTGACTTTTACCTCAGCAACCTTTCTATCAGCCATCAGGCGCAAAACCCTTTCGCGCCTGATAACCCTGCAAATCAGCCCTTACGCATTGTCATTTTTCAGCGACGGCAGCTTAGAGACCAGACGCAGAGAAACCGTCAGCCCTTCCAGCTGATAGTGCGGACGCAGGAAGAATTTCGCGGCGTAATAGCCAGGATTATCCTCCTGCTCTTCCACATTCACCTCGGCAGCCGCCAGCGGCTTGCGTGACTTGGTCTCCTGCGAGGAGTTAGCCGGATCGCCATCGACATAGTTCATCACCCAGTCGTTCAGCCAGCGTTCCATTTCATCACGCTCACGGAAGGAGCCGATCTTGTCGCGCACGATGCACTTCAGGTAGTGCGCAAAACGGCAGCAGGCGAACAGGTATGGCAGACGCGCGGCCAGACGGGCATTGGCGGTGGCATCGGCGTCGTGGTACTCCATCGGCTTCTGCAGTGACTGCGCACCAATAAAGGCAGCGAAGTCAGAGTTTTTGCGATGTACCAGCGGCATAAAGCCATTTTTCGCCAGTTCGGCTTCACGACGATCGCTGATGGCGATTTCGGTCGGGCACTTCATATCCACGCCGCCGTCATCGCTCGGGAAGGTGTGGCACGGCAGATTTTCCACTGCCCCGCCCGACTCCACGCCGCGGATCGCGGTGCACCAGCCATACTCTTTGAAGGAGCGGTTGATGTTGGCGGCCATCGCGTAAGCTGCATTGCTCCACGTATAGTTGCCGTGATCGGAACCATCGGTCTGCTCTTCAAAGTCAAAGCTGTCGACCGGATTAGTACGGATGCCGTAAGGCAGACGCGCCAGGAAGCGCGGCATCACCAGGCCCAGATAGCGTGCATCTTCCGACTCACGCAGGCTGCGCCAGGCAGCATATTCAGTGTTCTGGAAGATTTTGGTCAGATCGCGTGGATTCGCCAGCTCCTGCCAGGACTCCATCTGCATCACTTCGGGCGCGGTGCCGGTGATAAACGGACAGTGCGCGGCTGAGCCGATACGCGCCATCTCACCCAGCAACTCAACATCCTGCGGGCTGTGGTCAAAGTAGTAGTCGCCCACCAGGCAGCCAAACGGCTCGCCACCGAACTGACCATACTCCTGCTCATAAATTTTCTTGAACAGCGGGCTCTGATCCCAGCCGGCCCCCTTGTAACGCTTCAGAGTACGACCCAGCTCCTGCTTGGAGATGCTCATAAAGCGGATTTTGAGCATCTCGTCAGTTTCGGTGTTGTTCACCAGATAGCTCAGGCCGCGCCAGGCGCTTTCCAGCGACTGAAACTCCGGGTGGTGAATAATCTGGTTCACCTGCTGCGACAGCTTTTCGTCGATCTCCGCAATCAGCGCCTGAATAGTGCGATAGGCATCGCTGGAAACGGTGACGGTGTTCTCCAGCGCCTGCTGCGCCAGGGTTTTCACCGCGCTTTCGACCGCCGCGCGTGCCTGATCGCTTTTTGGCCGGAACTCTTTATTCAGCAGCGCACTGAACTCATCCTGACTGAAACTGGCTGCGCTCTGCGACTGCGGTTGTTGTGAAGTCTGCGTCATGCCTGCGGCTCCTTACCTTCAGTGGCCCCATCCTGCTTTGGCAGATGGGTCAGCGCCTGCAGAAGTGTTGGATCCTGCAGC
This sequence comes from Pantoea sp. AN62, assembly GCF_050432985.1. Taxonomy (NCBI): domain Bacteria; kingdom Pseudomonadati; phylum Pseudomonadota; class Gammaproteobacteria; order Enterobacterales; family Erwiniaceae; genus Pantoea; species Pantoea sp. AN62. The sequence continues at coordinate 2,272 of NZ_JBNPYB010000001.1, forward strand.
ACCTTACCAATCAGCTCTTCTGCGCCGTTTTTGCCGTCCATATAGGTCAGCAGGTTAGCCAGCTGGGTACGCGCTTCCAGCAGCTTGCTCAGCGGCTCGACGTTGCGGGCCACCGCGTCCGGCGAAAAGTCATCCATGCTGTCAAAGGTCAGATCGATGTTCAGCTTGCCTTCGCCATTCAGGGTATTGTCTACCTGGAACGCGGCGCGCGGCTTCAGCGCTTTCATACGCTCATCGAAGTTGTCGATGTCGATTTCGAGGAATTTACGTTCATCAATGCCCGGCTGTGGCTCCAGCGGTTTACCCACCAGATCCGCCAGCACGCCCATTACAAACGGGAGCTGGATTTTGCGTTCCGCGCCATAAATTTCCACGTCATATTCAATCTGAACGCGAGGCGCGCGATTGCGGGCAATGAACTTCTGCCCACTGGATTTGCTTGTTGCCATGGTTTTCTCCATACATGATGCGCGGATAAAGTGTCACAGCAGGCGCGCAGGTCCCGCTGTGTGTGTGCGTCACGCCTGGTTAATCGCGACGTCCGAAAATGGTTTCCAGCTGATGTACGCCGTCGGGTGCCAGTTCGCGAATGATCTCCAGAAAGTCACGCTCGATTAAGCGCTGCACCCGGTCGATCATCAGCGGGGCCGGATGACTTGGCTCATGCTGGGTGAAGTAGAGCTTCACTTTCTCCAGCATCAGCTGCGCGTCGGCGCGGGAACTGATCTGCACCGTGCGCCAGTCAGCGGCAGCGCGCGGGCTGGCCGGTGCAGGCGACACGGTGACTTCGGCGGGCTGTTCCACGGCTGCTGTGGGGATCAGCGCATTGAGATCGGTGGCCTGGCAACGTTCGGCGATCAGCGCTATCTGTCTGCGCAGCTGGGTGAGTTCCGGCACCGCAGCTTCGCCCAGCCGTTCGGTCACGGTTTCGCAGATGGTCTGAAGCCGCTCATGAATCTGCAGTAGCGCCTCAATACCGGGCTGGTCGCCGCGCGCCAGTTCATCGATCAGACGCGGCAGGCCGCCAGGATAGTCCGCAACTTCGGTTTTACTGCCGTCGCACAGTGCGGCCGCATCGCGCAGCGTGATGCCGTCAGAGGGATAGCGCAGCAGCCAGCACTGACGCACCGCGCCGCTCAGATCAGTTTTGTCACCCAGCAGCGCCAGCGCATTAATGCGGTAGAACGGATCCTGCTCGCCGAACTCCTCCAGCCGGGGCCACAGTGGCTCCCAGTAGAGCAGCAGCGCCTGTTCAATCAGCTTCAGGCCCTGGGCATAGCCCGGCAGCCCTTTCAGTTCGGTCCAGGCGTGGGTCAGCGCCAGCATTACCCGTAAATCTTTGCTGCGCGCCAGCAGCGCTATCGCCAGCTTCTCGACTCTGTTCCAGTCGGCCGGTTCTGCCGGAATAATGGTATTGCCAAACTGCTGCTCCGCTTTACCGGCGCTGGCCTGCTCCATCGCCTGAAAATCGGCGTGGTACTCCAGGTTATCGCCGCAGGGATTCTCCTCGCTGACCGGAGCCAGCAAAACCTCTGTATTCATCGTCATGCGTGTCGCCTCAGGATTCAAACATCGGGGGATAAAGTCCGTTTCGTCCCGGCTTTGCCCCACCGGCCGGATCAAACAGCAACGAAAAGAGCTGGGCGGTAAAATTACCGCTGTGGACCTGGGTATAAAGCGGGAAGCCGTCGCTTTGATTAGTCCACCAGAAACTGGTGTAGAACTGCGGGTCGAAGTTCTCGCCCGGCAGTGTCCAGTTCAGCGTCGAAGGGGTATCGCCATGTCCGATGACGTTGAGAATGTCTGATGAGTCGTCCGCCTCCTGCGGCGGTTGCGGCTGAGGAATGCTGATCAGCGCCTGATCCAGCTGTTCCGGTGACCCGCCGCCCTGCACCACCCGCAGCAGCGTATTGCCGACCTGCTGATACCACTCGCCGGAGCGGGCCAGCAGGGCTGGCGACCACTCGGCGGGCGTGAAGTGGCGCAGCGCGCAGAGCGGGTAGTTACGGCCCACGCTGTCACGCGCGGCAATCAGGCAGCCCATCTGAATCAGCTGACTGCCTAGCATCGGCGGCACCACAAAATTCCACACCGGTGCGTTAAGAAACGTGCGTGATGGCTCGGAGTCATGCTCTTTCGTGCTCTGCCAGTGATGCAGGCCCACCTGAAACCAGCTGGACCATTGGCGATAGAGCACGTCCGGGAAGCGGCGCTTCACAAAGTCACCCGCGCTGGGCACTTTGCCGTACCAGCAGGGGGCAGCGTAATGAGTCATTGTCGGGTCCTGTTTCAGGGGCAGCTAAAGCCGGGAAGCTGGAACGGGTTACGTATGCTGCCAGGGGTGAACGACAGCGTGACCTGATGACCGTCCACGCTGAAACTGGCTTCGCGGGTCAGACCGCCTGCCGCCGTCAGCCGGGCGCGGTCAAAGAAACGATTGAGCGCCCAGGGGCCGCTGGTGACCAGCGTGGAGGTGGTGCCGTTGGTCAGACCCAGCTGCATCCGCACCTGGCTGGTGCCGCCGGGACCGGGCCAGCTGACCATCTGCACCGCCTGCGGCCCGTGGCTGTAACGCAATATCTGTCCATCGACATCCAGCGTCAGGTTAAGGATGTCGTTATCCATTTTTACCGTGCGCAGCGTGACGCGGAAACCGGGCGTGGTTGCACCGTTGGCAAAGAACGCATCGCGGATTGACTGCGCCTGCTGGAAAGGCCGCAGCAGGGCTTCGCCTCCCGGCAGGGTTTTACCGTCAATGCCCGGCGTAAAACGCCACGCCGCGTTGGTGGTGTCGACTTTGCTGGCCAGGTTGTCGCGGAAGAAGCTGTCCATCATGCCGCTGCCGGGTGCAAACATCCGCGCCAGATCGTCTGGCGTGACTTCACTGCGCGCCGTGCGCACCAGCGGATAGCGACCGGCGATCGCCTGGCGGCAGAAACTGCCGACTTCCATGGTGATGCGTTTACGGACGTTATCCATATCGCGGCGCTGTGCGTCGCTGCTGGCGCCCACCGCCATGCTGGAAACCATGTTCTGCAATGAACCCGGCAGACGGCCGGCACTGGCCTGCAGACGACTGATGGCATCGCTGGCCGGTGGCGGCATCCCGCTGTTCGCCGCATCCTGCACCGCGGTGAGGTAGCGATAGAGATCGTCAATCTGATGCAGGAAATCATCCACCGCCAGCACCTTGCTGCCCTGCTGGAGCGGCTGAGCCAGCTCCAGAACCGGCGCAAAGTGCAGCGCAACCGCCTGCTCCGGTGACGCCTGGGTGGCAGCCTGTCCGCGCGCAGCACTGGCCTCGGGCGAGGTAAACAGCGCTTCAAGGGTACGGGTGGCGCTGTTATCCGACGGCTTTGCCGCCTGCGCGGTTTTCTCATCCGGCTGCGCCCGGTTCAACGTCAGCAGACTACTGAGGTTGATCACCAGCTGACGCAGCGGCGAATGGTTGCCTGACAGCAAACGGGCGGTGTTGATGCGTTGCGACAGATCGGCGCTGCTATTGAGCTGAATGTCGCTGAGGAACTGCTCCCACTGCCGGATATAGTCCTGCACGTAGAGCTGGCGCACCGCGAGATCGGTCTGTTCACTCTTCTGCTGCGGCGCCGCGCCGCCCAGCACCCAGAGATCGTCCTGATAGAGCGCCTGGGTCACCGGGGCAATCTGCTTATCCACATGCTGCCAGTAGCCATCCGGCGTATAGAGACCCGCCACACCGTCATTCACCGACTTACCGCTTTTGCGGGAAAAAACCAGCTCGCTCTGGGGACCTCCCAGCGCAGCCAGCGTCACCGGCTGCAGGCTGTCATCACGTTGCAGCAGGCGCTTCAGCCGTCCATAGACCCGCTGTGACAGCGGCATCTGATTAATCAGCGCCTGCTCGCGCTTTACCAGCGCTTCATCCTTCGCATACGGCGACGAGTGAATCTGCGTTTCCAGCAACTGTTGCAGGTGCCACGCCAGTTGTTTCACCTGCTGCTGAGTGACGTTCTGCGGCAGCTCACGTGACAGGTTGAGCATCAGCCACGCCTGCAGGAATTTGCCATCGTAGTGCTTTGGCTGATAGAGCATCTGATACGCCTTCAGCGCTTCATAGCTGTAGTCAGCATCACTGTCGTTGTCATTGCGTAACCAGCGAGTGATGTTCTGCGCCACCTGCGGTAACAGCAGCTGTTTCAGTGCCTTGTCGTAGAGCGCGCGGGTCGCATCGCTCACCTCAGTGCCGCGATAAAGCCCCATGCGGCGCGTCAGCGGTGGTGCTTCCAGCGAGAAGTCGGCGCTTTCCGGCAGGTGCAACAGGGTGTTGAGATAAGGCACCAGCGCAAACAGATCGCCATTGACCTGCTGCTGAAGCTGATCGCCCAGTTGTTCAACCTGCGGCGCTTTAGCCGCCATCTCCTGCAGATAGGCTTTGTTTTTACTGTAGCTGGTGAGCCACAGCGCCCCGGCCACCAGCAGCACCAGCAACAACGCCAGATAGCCCGACCACAGGCCGGCGCGGTTACGCAATTCCCACCAGCGGTTGCTGCCCGCCAGACCGGACTCCTGGAAGATCACATTTTCCAGCACCCCTTTAAGGAAAAAGCTCTGCCCTTTGTTCTGCGGGATGGGCGACTCTTTATCGACCTTATCCCAGCTTCCTGACTCGCCAGCCTGCTGACCCGGCAGATTCAGCGCGCGGTTCAGCTCGCCCATCACCCGGTCAAACGGCAGTCCCTCCTGAGTGCCGCTGGCAAAGTAGATACCGCGGGGTGCGAACTGGGTTTCAAAATCGGAGCGGGCAAACAGTGTATCCAGCGCCTCCGCCAGCAACGGCCGCAGCGCCGCAAACTCCTGCGGGAACAGGTAGCTTTCTGCCCGCGCCTGCGCGTCGCTTTCCGTCAGCAGCCGATCGGCCAGTCCGGCATCCAGACGTTGTTGCAGCAGGGAATATTCCTGCTGGAACTGGTTGTTAAGCTCGAAATCGGCGGCAGACGCTTTCGCCCAGGGAAAGGTGAATCCCCAGATTTGTTCACGCTGCACTTTATCCAGCGAGGCAAAATAGCTGCGGAACCCTTTGAGCAGATCCGCTTTGGTGACCAGCACATAGACCGGGAAACGGATACCGAGGCGATCGTGCAGTTCCATCAGCCGCTGACGTAGTGCCAGCGCCTGATTGCGCAGCGCTTCAGGTGACTGCGACAGCAGGTCGGAAACGCTCAGCGTGACGATCACGCCGTTGATCGGCTGACGTCCGCGATATTTACGCAGCAGGTCGAGAAAATGGTGCCATTCGCTGGCATCTCGCTCCTGCTGACTCTCCTGGGTACTGTAGCGCCCGGCGGTATCGAGCAGCACCGCGTCATTGGTGAACCACCAATCGCAGTTGCGGGTGCCGCCAATGCCGCGCAGCGCCGACTTGCCGAACTTATCTGCCAGCGGAAACTGCAGGCCTGAGTTGACCAGCGCGGTAGTTTTACCGGCACCGGGCGCGCCGATGATCATGTACCACGGCAGCTGATAGAGATACTGACGACCAAAGCGCTGTGCCCAGAACGGCGTGCCCTGGCTGCTGTGGCGCTGGAAGTGTGCCTTTTTCAGCATTTCAGTGGCTTCGGAGAAACGCCCTGCCAGCACCTGCTCTTCACTGGTCAGGCGCTGACGATTGGCTTCCGGGGCATCGCTTTTGCCGGTTTCAAGGCTCGACATCAGCTTACGGTTGAGCCAGATGTTGTAGAGCCGCGGAATCGCCTGGCCCAGGCCCCACACCAGATAGAGCAGCGCGATACTGATAATGCGGTTCTGCTCCGGCTCAAGCGGACGCGAATCGACGATTGAGAACACCGGGCCAATCACCCAGATGATAAAAGAGAGCGCGGTAATGCCGACAAAGCCCCACGCGAGGCGGCTGGTCAGCACCGCAAACAGAATATTCAGCATGGATCAGTTCCCTCTCGCCAGGCCGTTGAGTTCGGCATGCGTCGCATCCGGCGCCACCAGCAGAGTAATTTCAACACGACGGTTACGTGCGCGATTTTCTGCGCTGTTGTTCGGCACCAGCGGATTGCTTTCACCGCGCCCTTCCGCTTTAACCCGTGACGGCTGCGCCAGCTGCTGTTGCAGCAGGGACTGCACCGACCGGGCGCGCGCCAGCGAAAGCTCAAAGTTGGAGGCGAAGCGCGCGCTGCGGATCGGTACGTTATCGCTGTAGCCAATCACCTGAATCTGGCCGCTGACGTTGTTCATGGCGGCAGCGATGCGCTGGATTACGTCGGTGTAACGTCCGCGCACCTCGGTGGCCGCTGAGGCAAACAACCCATCCCCTTTCAGCGTCACCACGCTGCGGTCCGCTTCGTCACGCACCGCTACCAGCCCGGCATCAATTTCCGGTTTCAGGAAAGCGCGCAGGTTGAGCGTGGCGGGCGGTGGTGGCGCAGGGTTGCCGATCTTCACCTCCGGCAGCGCCGTCTGATAGATGCGGGCCAGCACTGGCGAGGTGTAATCGCCCAGACGCCAGTTAAGCACGATATAGAACAGACAGGCCGCCAGCCCCGCCACCGCCGCACAGGCCCATAGCGGGATCATCGGCCGCCACAGTTTACGCAGCACGGGCTGATCGGTGGGATGCGGAGACAGCGCCGCTGCGTAACTGCCGCGCACGCTTTTGATCATCTGCAACAGGCGCTGTTTGATGGTCTCCAGCTGCGAGCGACCGTTGTCCAGCACCCGGTAGCGTCCTTCGAACCCCAGCAGCAGGCAGAAGTAGATCAACTCCAGCATCAGAATGTGGCGTCTTGGGTTCTGCGACAGCTTAGCCAGCAGCTGAAAAAACTTTTCGCCGCCCCAGGTTTCATTGTGAAAGGTGACCAGCAGACCATTGCTGGTCCAGACGCCGCGGCTGCCCCACGGCGTCAGCGCCGCCGCCTCATCCAGCGCGGTACAGAGACAGTAACGCGCACCGATGATCACTTCATAACCCAGGCCTGACTGCTGGCAGCTCAGCTCGAAGCGCCGGATCTGATCGATCAGCTGCTGACGCAGTTGCGCCGGATCTTCATGTGACACCGAATGACGGATCTGAGGAATGGCGTTAATCAGGGGGTTAGCCGCCGCGACCAGCACATTCTGATGGCTGGCCTCCGGCGCAAGATCGCTGTGTGATTTTTGTTGTTCCTGCATCATGCTGCGTGCTCAGTTTATGATTCTGACTGACTACGAATGGCCCAGAACTCCATGTTCAGACCTGGAAACTCACCGGCAAGATGCAGCGCAAAAGCGCCCGAGCGCTCCATCTCTTTCCATAGCTCGCTGTTCTTATCGAGTTCGAAATAGCTGTATCCGGCATGCCACGGGATCTGCGGCGGCGCGCCGGGCATCGCCCGAAGTGCCAGACCGGGCAATTGCAACTGCACCAGATCGCGGATTTTGCTGACCGGGGCGACTTTCATCTGCGCCGGGAAGTGGGTTTTGAGGGTGTCGGCTGGCACGCTGGCTTTCACCGCCAGCACAAAGCCAAACTCATGCACCATACTGTTCTCCGGCACGGTCGCGACGTTAAGACCGTGCGAGCGCTGAATCAGCGGCAGCTGAATCGCACTCTCTTCCATCACCTGGGACAGCCCCTGACGCAACAGCAGTGACAGGCGGCTAAAACAGCTGTGCAGATCGTCATGATCGTAGAGCGGCAGGCCATCGGGCGCGCGGGCTGGCGTCCAGGTACTGAGCTCCGCCGCCAGTTGCAGCCAGTGGCTGTAGAGCGTTTCAGGATGCAGCAGCGGCAGATGTTGCAGATGAGTGTGCAGGCCAAGCTGACGATTCAGCAGCGCCAGCAGCATAAAATCGACCATATCCGCACTGTTAAAACGACCGGTGCCCGGCGCGCGCTGACTCAGCTGCTGGCTACGTTGCTGAATCAGCCCGTGCAGATCGTTAAACATGTTTTGCAGCGGACGGCTACTGTTCAGCGTCAGCATCGGCGGAATGTAGTCGCTGTCGAGCCGGATGTGGTTATCGCTGCGTTTTTCAATCACCTGCGCCACGCCCATGGCGGTCCACTCGGCGGTCAGATCCTGTTCCAGCATCAACCGCAGCCGCAGTTTGCCGAACTGCACCGTGGCGCTGCCCACGGCCTGGGCATTGTCATCTTCCACTTCCGCTTCCCAGGCGAGGTAACGCGCCAGAGAATCCTGCGACTCCTGAAAAGCCACCGCTTCACGGCCATTGCGGCGTGCCGGAATGGCCAGCACCACTTTGCTGCGGTCAACGGAGGCAGGCAGATCAAGCGGGGCCGGACCGTGCTGTGGCTGGCTAAAGGAAAAAAACGTGCCGTCAGGCAGACAGCCGCTGGCGGCGCTCAGCGCCAGTTTCCCCTGGCGCAGCAGCGCTTCATCGAACTCAAGATCGTAAAAACCCCAGGTATAGGCGCGCTGCGACTGGCCCCACTCACGCAGGGTGCTGAGAAGATAATTTTCTGACTGCTGGAAATGATGAGGACGCAGAAACATCCCCTCGGTCCAGACCACCTTTTCGGCTCTGTTCATAGGCATCACTGTTTTTCCACGCGAAGGCCGTTAGTTCCCGCCACAATGCGCGCATTCAGCTCGGCATCGTTACGTTTCCAGAACGCCCAGAATGAGGGGGATTTGCCTTCAGGAACCGGCAGCGACAGTCGCCAGACCTTGCCATCCAGCGCCTGATATTCCGCCATGATGCCGATGAAGCGCGCCTCGGGCAGACTCTTAATCCGCAACGTTTTATGGGGTTGACCGGAGGTCAGGAAGAACTGTTGCGTATTGAGTTGCGCATTACCCAGCGCGGTTGCGGACTGGTTTTGCAGGGAGTAAAAGTCAGCCGACATAAACTCTGCATCCGAGGTCAGTAATACCACCCGGACTTTCAGCGGCGCGCCGCCATTAACCTGGTTCTGCGCCTGAACGTCCAGGTTGTACCAGGCAACGGGCGGCGGACTGCTGCTGCACGCCGTCAGCAGGCACGTCAGCATAACTATCAGCGCCCCACGCCATTGCGTTGTTGTCATCATCCCGCCCTCCCTGCTTAATGCGATTAGTTAATGATCCAGGTTCCGTTTGTGCTGTTCTGGCAGGCGGTGCTGTCACCGTTTACCGCAACACAGGTTTTCTTCTTACTGCTGCGCACCCGGCGTTTCGGCTGGTCAGCTTTGACCGTCTGATCGTAAAGCTCGCTTTTCACCACGGCGCGAAATGGCACGTAGCCGGTCAGTTGAACGGTTGCCTGCGGCGCGGCAGAGGTCGCTGCATCTTTGACGGCGCTGCTGGCGTTACCCGGTTCAGGTTCTGCTGACGCCTGAGCAGATTCACCCAGCGCCAGCCAGTTGTTTTCCACCTGACCAATCACGGTGTAGCTTTCACCGCTTTTCAGGGTCTCCACAACCTTGCCGCTAAAATCCGGTCGGGTCATTACCGAGGCGGGATAGAGCGCCCGATAAGTCTCATTGACCGGGCTGAACTGCGCGGGTGCCTGAACCGCATAGCGGTGGCTTAAAACCACACCGTCTACGGTGCTGCTGACCAGAGTGTCATCAGTCATTTTCGGTGGCGTCTTACAGCCGGCGACAGAAAAAACAAACATCAGGCCTAACGCAATGCGGAGATTCACCATTTTCTTCATCTTTTGTTCCATAAATGCCTAAAAAGAGGCCAGAGGCCGGTTGTGAGGAGCAAGAATCGGGGGTTGCCGTGTCTTCAGGCTGTTATTTAGTACCATCGTAAAAGCCAAATCTTAAGAGCATGACGCGAAAGCAGAGCCTGCCCGCGCCTTAACTGATCAGCTAAAATTAAGTATAAAAAAACAGCACGTGCGGCTGAGATGGAGATCGGCAGGCAACTGACCCGCCGATAATAGATCAGAAACATGATCGTTTTTTCTAAGTGGAAATCCTGAGTCGGATAAAACCCAAGCTTTACTTATGCCATCCCTGATTAAAAAACCATCACCCTGAAGTGAACTGACAGATTTGTTAGTGCTTAACAGATAACAGCGATCGTTAACATGCACTACTTAAATACATGAATTAATTAAACTATAAATAGATTAATTAACAAAATAAGCCTCATAGCTACCGCACGAGCCAGGTAAAACCTGCCCGCACGCATGAGTAAACGCTTCGCTTGTAATGAGTAAGATTGAAGTTTACAGAAGACTGACAAAAATTCAACGCATCGCTAGCAGAAGATTTTACTTAAGTAAAGCTTAACTAAATACGTTAATGCAAATATGTATTACTTTTAATCTGAAAGATAAGATTTATCCTGGATCACCACGAAACAGTGAAATACTTTTATACATTTAGCGATTTTCTGAGAGCGCTATCATTAACAGGCATCATGATTTTAGTGGTACTAATTTGACTTAAGCTAGGGGTGCGCGGGGAGGTTTTGGTTGGGTGGTAACGCACATGGCGTTACAGATTCGACATAAAACCAATAATTTCATAAAGTTAAAAACAAATATGTTACAAGGCTAGCGCGCCGGGTGTGGCAGGGCTGTCCTGATTAGTTGATGTAAATATTAATTTTGAGACAGTGAGTTGCTCTGGCCGGTGTTTCTGATTGATTCAGCCTCACCGCCCTCAGAATCCTGCTTTCACTACAGCGCCGCTTAAAAGTCACTGGCAACAGGACAAAAAAAACCACGCTGTCTGGCGTGGCTTTAGGATTTTGTTACCGATTAAGCAGCCGTGTTAAACAGGTCTGACGGTTTCAGGCGCTCAGAAGAAACCCAGTGGCTCAATGCTGTAACTGATCAGCAGGTTTTTGGTTTGCTGATAGTGATCGAGCATCATCTTGTGGGTTTCACGTCCGATACCCGATTTTTTATAGCCGCCAAAAGCGGCATGCGCCGGATAGAGGTGATAGCAGTTGGTCCAGACTCGCCCGGCTTTGATCGCCCGGCCCACGCGGTAAGCGCGGTTGATATCGCGCGTCCAGACGCCAGCACCCAGGCCGTAAATCGAATCATTGGCGATGCTGACCGCTTCGGCTTCATCTTTGAAGGTGGTAATGCCAATCACCGGGCCAAAAATCTCTTCCTGGAACACCCGCATGCTGTTGTTACCTTTCAGTAAGGTCGGCTGGATGTAGTAACCACTGGCGAGCGCGTCGTCCAGCTTCTCAACCCCCCCGCCCACCAGCACCTCTGCGCCTTCCTGCTGGGCAATCTCCAGATAAGAGAGAATCTTATCGAACTGCTGCTGTGACGCCTGCGCCCCGACCATCGTCTCTGTATCGAGCGGATCGCCCCGCTTGATGGTTTTGACGCGTTTCATCACCGCCGCCATGAACGGCTCGTAAATGGACTCCTGCACCAGCGCCCGCGAGGGGCAGGTACAGACTTCGCCCTGGTTAAGGAAGCCCAGCACCACGCCTTCAGCCGCTTTCTCAATAAAACTCTCTTCCGCCTGCATGATGTCTTCAAAGAAGATGTTGGGGGATTTGCCGCCCAGTTCGACCGTTGAAGGGATCAGGCTTTTCGCTGCCAGCTCCAGAATATGGCCGCCGGTGGCGGTTGATCCGGTAAAGGCGACCTTGGCGATGCCCGGATGGGACGCCAGCGCTTCGCCCGCCTCTTTGCCGAAACCGTGCACCACATTCAGTACACCGGGCGGCAGTAAATCTTTAATCAGATCGACAAACAGGGTGATCGATAACGGCGTCTGCTCCGCCGGTTTCAGCACCACGCAGTTTCCGGCACCTAACGCCGGTGCCAGCTTCCATGCGGCCATCAGCAGCGGGAAGTTCCACGGAATAATTTGCGCCACCACCCCCAGCGGCTCATGGAAATGGTAGGCCGCGGTAAATTCATCAATCTCTGCTGCGCTGCCCTCCTGCGCCCGCACGCAGCCGGCAAAATAACGGAAATGATCGACCGCCAGTGGCATATCGGCGGCCAGGGTTTCCCGCACCGGCTTGCCGTTATCCCAGGTCTCGTTTACCGCCATGTATTCCAGGTTCTGCTCCAGCCGGTCAGCGATTTTCAGTAGCAGCAATGAACGCTGTTGCGGTGACGTTTTACCCCAGGCATCGGCCGCTGCCGCTGCGGCGGCGACCGCATTATCCACATCCGCGCGGTCAGAACGCGGAAACTCACCTGCCGCTGAACCGTTTACCGGTGAAGTGTTGGTGAAGTAGTTGCCATTCACCGGCGCGACGAATTCACCATTAATAAAGTTGCCATAATTCTTTTGTAGCGTGATCAGAGAACCCTGTTCTCCGGGGGCGGCGTAACGCATGGTCATTCTCCTTACAGGTGACGAGATGCAACAATGATGAAACTTATTATTAACATGAAGGATCATTGCCAGCCTGTCAGATCTGTTGCCCGGAAACTGTGACCGCCCCGAAGGAAAAGCCGCATCGGCTGCCACTACAGATAATTCCGACTTTTCCCGGTTGCGCTTATAAATAAGAAACTTGTCAGCAGGATGGGGTCAATATGAGGAAGAATTCATACTGGAGGTAAGCATGCTGGCTTCGGCTTTCACCTTAATGCGCGCCAAGGCAAACTTCGTGCATCAGTTCATCCGCAATCCGCGCAAGATGGGCAGTATTACGCCCTCATCCGATGCGCTGTGCCGCACCATGATCGAGTCGGTGGAATGGAATAATCAGCTGCGTATCGCCGAGCTTGGCGGAGGAGACGGTGTGTTGACCCGTCGGTTACTGGAACGAATGGCACCGGAAGCCACGCTGGATGTGTTCGAAATCAGCAGTATGCTGGCGGAGAAGCTTAATGCACTGGACGATCATCGTATGACGGTACGCACCTGCTCCGCGGAGTATCTCAACGGCCAATATGATGCGATCTTCTCCGGCCTGCCGTTGTTGTCGCTGCCGCCTGCACTGCGTGAGGCGATTCTGCGCGCGGTCTACGCTGCGCTGGGCCCGAACGGAGTGTTTGTGCAATTTCAGTACACTTCGCTGACCCAGCCTGACCTGTCACGCTATTTTACCTGGGAGCGGCAACGGGTACTGAAAAACGTGCCGCCCGCCTGGGTTTATCGCTGTACCCGCCACTACGCTCCCTGAGCCTGCTCAATTGACGGGCGCGTCTGTTGCCAGAAGGTGGTTAACAGTTCACGCGCCCAGTCTTTTCCTTCCATCACACCAGCCACCTCACCACTGCCGTCCGGCAGACAGGCGCGCATGATGGTTGACGAGAATTCGGGATGAAACTGCACTGACAGCGCCTGCGGTGAATAACGAATAATCTGGCAACCATCGCGCTCAGAGGCGGCTAATACCTGTGCCTGCGACGGCGGCGTCAGCACCGACTGTCGGTGCGACAGCCAGGCGCTGAAGGTCGGCGGCAGTTTCCGTAACAGCGGGTCGCGCTGCGCCTGGGCACCGCAGGTGACCGGCAGCAGACCGCGTTCCCAGCCATTCGGGTTATCTGCCACCTCGCCACCCAGCGCATACGCCATCAGCTGATGGCCGTAGCAGACGCCCAGTAACGGCAACGACGCGTCGATGGCCGCTCTGATCCACGCGGCGCTGCGTTCGCTCCAGTCGGCATGGTCAGTGACCATCGCCCACGATCCGCTGAGGATCGCCGCAGAAATCTGGTCGAAGGCCGGCAACGCCTCGCCCAGATGCGGACGGACGATCAGATACTCATCAGGTTGTAACTCTAACGCGTCAATGAACCAGCGTGGTTGTTCACCAATCTGCGCGACGACGTTAGCGGGCGGGACTTCAAGCTGAATCAATGCAATGGGCAAGGCGGGCGTGTGGGTCATACCGAATCGGGTCCTGTTCAAGAGGCGTTTCGGAAAATCAGTCTGACAGCAACGCGCAAAAAAGTCTTATGATTTTATTTTTCTCAGCGCGACAGAAAATTTCTAACCGCTGCTGCCTGAAATGCCCTGGTTCGTGCCATCATTAGCCAGCTAAGCAAAAAAAGTTAAGGATATTATTGTGGCGGTGCGGCATTTTTTTCTGGTTCTGATGGTGGTGTGTATCTGGGCCTTCAACAACGTGGCGGTGAAATGGGGCTTACTTGAGCTTCCGCCGCTGTTTCTGACTTTTATGCGTTTTGTGGTGGTCGCCATTGTGCTGGTGCCGTTCTGCCGCATCACCCGACAGCAGCTACCCTGGCTGTTGCTGCTGGCCTTTACCTTCGGCTTTATGCACTTCTCGCTGCTGTTTGTCGGTATGCGGTACACCGATGCCGGGACCGGCGCAATCGTGGTTCAGCTCGGTACGCCGATTGCCATGCTGCTGGCGATGGTGGTGTTAAAAGAGAAGCTGAAGCTGGTGCAGCTGGCCGGCATTATGATCTCGCTGAGCGGCGTGGTAGTGCTCTCCGGCAGCCCGACCATTCCTACGTGGTGGGTGCTGTGCCTGCTGTTGTGCAGCGCAACCGGCTGGGCGGTCAGCAACCTGATTGTCAAAAAATCGCCGTCAATTAAACCGCTGACCATGACCGGCTGGATCGCCTTCCTCGCCATCCCGATTGTCGGTGTTGCCAGCCTGGTGATGGAGTCGCATCAGCTCTACGCCCTGCGTCATGCGGGCTGGCACGGCTGGTTTGCCATCCTCTACAGCGCCATCGCCTCATCGATTGTCGCCTATACGCTGTGGTATATGCTGCTGAAGAAATACAACGTTAACCTGATCATGCCCTACTCGCTGCTGACGCCGGTGCTGTCAGTGCTGATGGGGATTGTGGTGCTGGGTGACAGCCTTAACAGCTTCAAAATTATTGGTGCCTCGCTGGTGATCCTCGGCACGGCGATTGCGGTGATCAATCTGCGTAATCTGCGAATGCATGCCCGCTTCCCGCGTCTGCGGCGACGTTAATCACGCGTGCTATGCTTGAGTGATTGTCACTCGTCAGGAGCACAGCACATGGACCATCAGCTCGCCACGTCCCTCTGGCAGCAGATGTGGCAGGGATTGCGTGGCAACGCCGCAGCGCATCCGTTACCCACCTTTGTCGATAACGCCAGTTTCCCCGCCGCCTTTGCCGTCAGTGAACTGGCGGCCACCAGCATCGGCCTCGCCACGCAGGCCACAGCCGCCCTGATCAATACCAGCCGCCCGGTTGAGGTGAATGTCCGGCTGGCGTCGCGCTGGTTTCAGCACAGTTTTATGCCGCTTAATCGCCCTGCACCCGCGATGTGGGATGCCTTTGCCGGCGATTACGCCAGCCGCGATGGCTGGATCCGCCTGCATACCAACGCCGCCCATCATCGGCAGGCGATGGAGCGGGTGCTGGGCCAGCACGCTGACCGTCGCTCGCTGGCGCGAGAGGTGCAGCGCTGGTCCGCCGGTGAGCTGGAGCAGGCGATCGTTGATGCGGGCGGCTGCGCCGCGGAGATGCGCAGCACTGCCGCCTGGCAGCAGCATCCGCAGGGCCAGGCCGTGGCTCAGGAGCCGCTGTTCGCCTGGCAGACCACCGATCAGGCCGCCGCGCCGCAGTGGCAACTGCCCGAGGCACGTCCACTGCTCGGCATTCGGGTGCTGGACCTGACGCGAATTATTGCCGGTCCGGTCGCCACCCGCTTTCTGGCCAGCCTCGGTGCCGATGTGTTGCGTATCGATCCGCCAGGCTGGCAGGAACCGTCGCTGGATGAGGAGATCACCTGTGGCAAGCGCCGGGCGGTGCTCGATCTGACGCGCCCTGCCGATCGCGAGCAGTTTAGCCACCTGCTGCGTGAGGCCGATGTGCTGGTACACGGTTATCGGGCGGATGCGCTGGAACGGCTCGGCTTTGATGCCGCTACCCGACAGGCGCTGGCACCAGGGCTGGTTGACGTCAGCCTGAATGCGTGGGGCTGGCAGGGTCCGTGGCGCAACCGGCGCGGCTTTGACAGCCTGGTGCAGATGGGCTGTGGCATTGCCGAACAGGGAATGCAGTGGCAGCAGAGTGATAAGCCGACGCCCTTGCCGGTGCAGGCGCTGGATCATGCCACCGGTTATCTGCTGGCAGCGGCAGTACTGGAGGGATTACGTCAGCGGCTGGCTAACGGATATGGCAGCCAGGTGCGGCTATCGCTGGCGCGCACCGCCAGGCTGTTGCAGCAGCATCCTGCGGCACCGGGCAGCGATCAATCAGCTATCCTGGCGAAGACAGAGGATAATCTGCCATTTTATGAGTTAACGCAGTGGGGGCTGGGCGTGAGGCTGCGGGCGCCATCCTGGCTGCCCGGCACCGCACAACTCTGCGCGACGCCGGGCTGTCTGCCGGGTACGCACCCGGCATCATGGTAAATCAGGCATCCTGCTGGGAGTCGGTGCTGTCGAGCAGTTCATTGTACATCGCCTGAATCGCCTCACGGCTGAGGGCGGCCAGCGTACGGTAAAACGCGGTGGTAGCGTGCGCTTCAACCTTACCGAGGAAAGTGCCGCACCACGGCAGCAGATACTCTTCAAACAGCGCCAGCTGGGCGCTGCTCTCATCTTCCGCTGACTGATCTTCCAGCCATGACGCCGCCAGCAGCAGTACGCCAAAATGATCGGCAGGCGCATCGCTCAGCGGCATGCCGCGTGAGGTCAGAAATGCGCGCACCTCCGGTTCGGTTTTTCCTTCCGGCCACTGTGACGCATACGGCGACACCTTACAGTCGCTGCCGACAAACAGCGCATTGTAATCGGCGGCCAGCGCCTGCGGATCGCTGTTCTGTTGCAGACGGGTCAGCAGTTCGTCCTGCTCCAGCGGCCACTGCGCCTGCAGTTTTCCCTCACGCAGCAGGGTAAACAGCGGCACCAGCAGCGGGTCCTGCGGCTGACGATTGAACAGTGAGCCGATCACGCGGCACAGAATGGAAAACTCATTCATGAGTCAGTTTCCTTGAGGCAAAGTAAATTAAAAGTCAGCCAGTTCAGCAATATGTTTGCCGGTACGCTGTTCGAGAAAGTCGAGCAGACGCCACGGCGTGACATTTAACACCCGATCCTCGGGAAAATCCACTTCGCGGGTGATGCGCAGGCAGTGTTCAAAATGGCCGAGCGTAAAGGCGGTGTGTGAATCTGAGCCAAACGCCAGCCGTCCGCCTGCGTCACGCACCGCTTCAGCGATCGCCCGGCAGTTAGGTTCACTGCCCGGACGCAAATGAGTAAAGGAAGAATTATTTAGTTCCAGCACCACGTCTTATTACGCTGTTGCCTCGGCAATAGCAGGCATAGTGAGCAGGAAGATTGTAATAGCCATGCTGGATGTACGCTATGAGAACTGTGTCGGATCGTGAGTAATTATAGCCGATCGGTATGCCGTCTATGATTGTGGTAGTGTCATCGGGAATGTGATGGTAGATCTGCATAAACCCTATAGTTGCTATCTGGACGGTAACTATGGGGGATAGGTCAATCTACTGTAACCGTCATTCCTTATGCTCACCTCTGGCTTTACCAAGGAAATAAGCGGCCCCATATCCCATCAGGGCAGATCCAAAGAAGCCACCAAGTTTCAATGCCAGACTATCGAACACAAATAGTGAAGCGAGAGCAACGAAACTCATAACTGCTGTAACCGTTCCTTCGATTAGGTGTGCCGAAAGTTTACCCAGCCATTTTACAAATTTCATTATTGATCCTTCGACAGGTCTGAGAGTGACTACTGATATAATCCAGATAAGGTTTAAGCTGCTCTTCAACGACAAAATAGATCATGTCAAGCCCTTGCGGCTGTACCTTCCAGTATATGACATTGTAGTGGTTCTCTAACCTGCGGCTTCCCAGTGCGGCTTCCTCAATGAGTCCTTGCCATAAAGCAGTTGAGATAGTGAAGCTAGCACCGAAACGGTACAGGGTTTTATAGGCGTAACGACTACGGGAGTTCTTGATAATTGCCATCGCTATTGTTTGTGACACAAAAACCTGACCGCCCAGTCGCCCCCCTATCCGTCCGGCACCATAGGCCAGTTGATTGTGGATAGCTTCCTTACCTTGAGCGTCAAGTTTCCTGTAAAACTCGGTAATTACAACCGTAACTAATCTGCGTAAGGGTTCTTCATTGCTAATAAGTAATTTGACCACCTGATAAAAACGTTCGTTTTCACGGTCGTTACGCAACTTACGGTCATACCCCACTGCACCGGTACTTATATATGTACGTTTAGCACCATAGTACAGGCTCTGTGGAAGGCCTGTTATACTATCCCAGATGCCTTGAGCGATATTTGAAGCGTCCATTCCCTGACTCTATTTTGTTAAGGTATGTTTGATAGTATCTGAACAAGTCCATGCTATTCAAATCAGATATTGCTGGCACTAAAAAGCCCCTTTTCGGGGCTGTATTGAGTTATTTTCTTGTATGCATCCTTTCACGACTTCTCTGAAGTTGCTTATAGAGGCTTCCTGATGCGTCTTTAAATACTCATTATAGAATTAATCTGCTCCCTGTTGATTAATACATCCCGATGTTAGTCATGTCTTCATTAGCAATGTGAGGACATCTCCATCAGGAAGCAATTTTGCGACGAACAGATCATCAGTTTCCTCCGCAAAGCTAAAGGCGGAGTTTCAACTCGGGAACTCAGCCGCAAATAAGATATTTCAGACCCACCGCTTACACCAGGTGCAGGAAGTCTGGCGGCATGTAAGTCCCCGTCGTTATAAATTAAAAGTCAGCCAGTTCAGCAATATGTTTGCCGGTACGCTGCTCGAGAAAGTCGAGCAGACGCCGCGGCGTGACATTTAACACCCGATCCTCTGGAAAATCCACTTCGCGGGTGATGCGCAGGCAGTGTTCAAAATGGCCGAGCGTAAAGGCGGTGTGTGAATCTGAGCCAAACGCCAGCCGTCCGCCCGCGTCACGCACCGCTTCAGCGATCGCCCGGCAGTTAGGTTCACTGCCCGGACGCGAATGAGTGAAGGAGGAGTTATTGATCTCCAGCGCCACATTGTAGTGGGCTGCAGCCTCGGCGATTGCCGGGATATCCACCGGGAATTTCGGGTTACCCGGATGGCTGATGATATGCACCAGTCCCCCCGCCATCGCCGCAATCATCGCGTCAGTATGGTGTTTTCGGTCACGCGGTGCGTAGACCGGCTCATGAAAGCCCGCCACGATCAGGTCCAGCGCATCCAGCATCGGACCGGAGCAGTCAATCTCGCCCTGCTGGTTTTTAATATTGGCTTCAATACCGCGCAGAATCCCGACGCCATCAATCACCCGCGGCCAGATGCGCATATTGATGAAGTGCCAGTAATGCGGTGCATCGGCCATATCAGGCCCGTGATCGGTAATGGCAAACAGTTTCAGTCCCGTTTGCCTGGCCTGAGTGACGTAATCGTGCAGCGTACTGTAGGCATGCGTACTGGCGATGGTGTGCATATGCAGATCTACCGGATACATCATCTTCTCCTGCTGATAGCCCCTGATTGGGCAGGGTAATTAGTAGCCACGCTGACGATCGACCCGCCCCTGCGGTGTTTCTCCCGCCTGATGCTGGTGAATCGCCCGGGCGATATAGTCAATAGCTTCGTCGATTAAGGTTACCGCAGCATTATGCGGTGTCAGCGTAACGCGCGGGTGAGACCAGAGCGGATGCGATTCCGGCAACGGCTCGACCTGGAACACATCCAGCGCGGCGGCTTTCAGCTGGCCGCTGTTGAGCGCCGCCAGTAAATCCGCTTCCACCACCTGCGCACCGCGTGCGATGTTGAGGAAGAAAGCGCCGTGCGGCAGCTGCTGGAAAAAGTCGTGATTGATTAGGTTGATGGTTTCCGCAGTGCTGGGCAGCAGGTTGATTAATACCCGGGTCTCTTGCAGAAAATCGTGCAGCGCCTCACGGCCGGCAAAGCTGGTTACGCCCGCGATCTGCTTCGGCGACCGGCTCCAGACCCGCACCGGGAATCCCCAGGGTTTAAGCGCTTCCGCCACGCTCTGCCCCAATACCCCGGCACCGAGAATACCGATGGTGAAGCTGTCGCGCGGATAAGCGGGCAGCGGCTGCCAGCAGCGCTGCTGTTGCTGTAACCGGTAATCGTCAAAGCGGCGGAACCAGCTCAGCACGCTGTGGACCGCATACTCCTGCATCTGCCGCGCCATACCGGTATCTTCCAGCCGGAACAGCGGCACCGTCTCCGGCAACATATCCGGATACTGCTGTAGCTGGCGGAGAATTTCATCAACCCCGGCACCCAGCGCAAACACCCCGCGCAGCCCGGCGCGCCCTCGCAGCATCTCTGCTGGCGGAGAACGCACCAGCGCATAATCGGCCGGACCCTCATCGCCCGGTTGCCAGGCGCGTACCCGCGCCTGCGGCAGACGCTGCTGTAAACCGTTAATCCATGTCGCGGCGGGTTGCGACGGGTGATACCAGATGATCTCCATCCTGCTCTCCTTTTTTTCTTTCAGCGTCAGGGAAAACCGGCATCAGGGCAAGCAAAAACCGGCTGGAAAAAACGCTTTTTTCAGTAAAAATTATTCACGTGGCTTCACATTTCCGGTTGGCTTCAGGGTGAAGCGGGCAGATAAGGTCTAAAGTTGGTCGTGTGGTCAATGCGTTACACGCGGCCGCGTTTCGGACAAGGAGAAAAACCGATGACAAAAATTGAGGTAAACGCCACTGAACGGCGTCAGCGTTATGCACCCCTTCTGCTCACGCTGCTGCTGAGCGTACCTGCCTTCACCGTTCACGCCGACGACACGTCGCGTATGCTGAATAATCAGCCGCAGCCGCCGGATGTCCGTTTAGGGCCACTGTTTAATGCCGTACAGCAAGCAAAGTTCTTCCCCGATCAAAAAACCTTTGCTGATGCAGTGCCAAAATACGATCCGGCATCAATTCTGGCCGACTGGCAGATGCAGAAGAAACAGCGCAACTTTGATCTGAAACGCTTTGTTGCCGCCAACTTCACGCTGCCCACTCAGGGCGATAAATATGTGCCGCCTGCCGGGCAGAATCTGCGTGACCATATCGACGGCTTATGGCCGGTGCTGACCCGCACCGCCAGCAGTGCCGGTCAGTATGACTCGCTGCTGCCGTTGCCGAAACCGTATGTGGTGCCGGGCGGCCGTTTCCGCGAAGTCTATTACTGGGACAGCTACTTTACGATGCTCGGCCTGGCGGAAAGTGGCCACTGGGATCGGGTGCAGGATATGGTGGATAACTTTGCCTCGCTGCTTGACCGTTACGGCCACATTCCGAACGGCAACCGCAGCTACTACCTGAGCCGTTCGCAACCGCCTTTCTTTAGCCTGATGGTGGACCTGCTGGCGAGCCACGATGACGGCAAAGCCTATACCCGCTACCTGCCACAGCTGCAGAAAGAGTATGACTACTGGATGGCCGACAGTGACAAACTGGCCGCCGGCTCAGCCAGTAAACGCGCCATCAAACTCAGCGATGGCACGGTACTGAACCGCTACTGGGATGCGCGCGATGTGCCGCGTACCGAATCCTGGATGGATGATGTGACCACCGCGAAGAAAGCGCCACAGCGTGACAAGGCGGAGCTTTATCGCGATCTGCGTTCTGGCGCGGCATCGGGCTGGGACTTCAGCTCCCGCTGGTTCACTGATGCCCACAATCTGGCGACCATCCGTACCACCCAACTGGCACCGGTCGATCTCAACAGCCTGATGTTCCATCTGGAGCAGACGCTGTCGAAAGGCTATCAGATGAATAACCAGGACGATCTGGCGAAGCAGTTTGCCGACCGTGCGGAGAAGCGTCAGGCCGCGATTAACCGCTACCTGTGGGACAGCAAACAGGGCTGGTATGCCGATTACGACTGGCAGAAAAAACAGGTGCATTCGCAGCTGACCGCCGCCACGCTGTTCCCGCTTTATCTGCGGGTTGCCAGCGATAAGCAGGCTGAAAGCACCGCCAGTGCGGTGGAAAAACAGCTGCTGAAACCGGGCGGACTGGTGACCACCACCGTTAATAACGGTCAGCAATGGGACGCCCCGAACGGCTGGGCGCCGCTGCAATGGGTGGCAGTGGAAGGTCTGGAACACTACAATCAACCTAAACTGGCGAAAGAGGTCGGGCTGCGCTTCCTGCAGAACGTGCAGAACACCTATGACCGCGAACACAAGCTGGTTGAAAAATATGTCGTTGAAGGCAAAAACCTCGGCGGCGGTGGTGGCGGTGAATATCCGCTGCAGGACGGCTTCGGCTGGACCAACGGCGTCACGCTGAAACTGCTGGATAAATATTGCCCGAAAGATAAAACCTGTAACAGCGCCCACGATATTCCTCAGGCGTCTGCCGCTCAACCCTGATGTTCTCTGGAGACCGTCGGCCTTGCCGGCGGTCTCTGCCCTCGCCTTTTAGCGAAATTTACTTGACGTTCTTCGATTGCCAGGCAAAATTGCAGCGAACTTACAAACGGTAATAATTCTCACTCTGATAATGAGAATGCTTATCGAGACCATTATTCACCTGCTGAACCTCTGCCATGAAAGGAATTTCAATGAGATTGCCCTCGCCGCTGAAAGGTTATGTCCCGTTCTGCACCCTGGCGCTGACCGCGCCGGCCCTGAGTTTTGCTGCTGATATGGTGGTCACAGCCCAGCCGCAGGAGCAAGCTGACTCCCCGACACAGGGATATCTTGCCACGACCAGCCAGGGCGCGATGAAAAGCGATCGTCCGCTGATCACCACGCCACAGTCGGTGTCGGTGGTGACGCGCCAGCAGATGCAGGATCAGGGCGCGCTGACCCTGAATCAGGCGCTCGGCTATACCTCCGGCGTATTTACCAACTTCGGCGGTGCCGCGACCCGTTATGACACCATTGCCCTGCGCGGCTTCCACGGCGGCGATGTTGATAACACCTTCCTCGACGGATTACGGGTGATGAGCGACGGCGGCAGCTTCAACGTGTTGCAGGTCGATAACGCCTTCCTGGAACGGATCGATGTGATTAAAGGCCCCTCTTCTGCTCTGTATGGTCAGACGGTACCGGGCGGGCTGGTCAACATGGTGACGAAGCGTCCTCAGTTCAGTGAAGAAGGCCATATCCAGTTACAGGCGGGTAATAACGCCACCACCGGGGCGATGTTTGATTACACCAACGCGATTAACGATCAGTGGGCGTTTCGCCTGACCGGTGTGACCCGCAACAGCGATACGCAGTACGACCATACCCGTGAAGAGAAGTATGCGCTGATGCCACAGCTGATGTGGCAACCGGATGAAGATACCCATTTGATCCTCAAAGCCTATCTGCAGAAAGATCCGTCCGGCGGCTATCACGGCTCGGTGCCGGGCGACGGCAGCCTGAGTGAGCATAACGGCTATAAGCTGAGCAACGGTTTCTATGAAGGCAACAGCGATCTGGATCAGTTCAAGCGCCGTGAACAGATCTACAGCTACGATTTCGCCCATCGCTTTAACGACGTCTGGTCGTTCTCCTCCACCGGCAGCTACAGCCATTCCAACGTCGATCTCGATCAGGTTTATCAGATTGGCTGGAGTGCGGTAAATCCTGACCTGCTGAATCGCTACTATTCCGGTGAGCGCTCCTCTCTGGCCGGCTGGGCTACCGATAACCGGCTACAGGCGGAGTTCGCTACCGGGCAAGTGGAACATCGGGTGGCGATCGGTGCGGAGTATCATCGCTATAAGAATGAGATCAGCAGCGCGGCCGGCGGGGCCTCACAGCTCAATGCGGTGACCGGCGAACAGGTTGGCGCAATGCCGGCCTACAGCTGGAGCGATGAAACCCGCCGCTACTATCAGACCGGCCTCTACCTGCAGGATGAGATGAAGCTGGATCGCTGGCATCTCGATCTCTCTGGCCGCTATGACCGGATTGTCGCTAATAACAGCGGCAACGATCGGCGGCAGGATGACCACATCAGCGGCCGCGCGGCGCTGCTTTACGCGTTTGACAACGGTATCTCGCCTTATGTCAGCTGGAGCCAGGCGATCACCCCAACGGCACTGACCGATCCTGATAACAACCTGCTGAAACCAACCACGGCAGAGCAGTATGAAGCCGGGGTGAAATATCAGCCGAACGGCACCCGCGATCTCTATACGCTGGCGATCTATGACCTGACGCAGAAGGATGTGGCTAACCGTAATGTCCAGGACGGCACCTATACGCCGTCCGGTAAAGTGCATTCGCAGGGGATCGAGCTGGAAGCGCGTAATCAGCTAACGCCACGTCTGAGCACCGTCGCCAGTTACACCCTCAATCACCTGCGCTTTAAAGATTCAGTTGATGGCAATGAAGGTCACACGCCTTACGTGACGCCGAACAGCATGGCGGCCCTGTGGGGTCATTATCAGTTTGATTATGGCTTAAGCGCGGGCGCGGGCGTGCGTTACATCGGCAAACAGTGGGCAGACAACGAAAACACTACCCGTGTGCCGTCAGTTACCCTGTTTGATGCTTCGGTGCGTGCCGATCTCGGGGTCTGGAACAGCAGTCTGAAAGGCGCGTGGCTGCAGGTTAACGCCAATAACCTGACTGACCGTAAATATGTGGCGGGCTGCTACGGCACCGGCTATTGCTACTGGGGCGCGGAACGCAGCGTGATGGCGACGATAGGTTACGATTTCTGATCGCCAGAAGTGAAAAAGGGGACGAAGCGATTCGTCCCCTTTTTTTATTAAACTGTTACGATCAACTGCGTACTTTGCGGTAGATAAACAGCACCACGATGGCACCAATGACTGCAACTACGAAGCTGCCGAAGTTAAACCCATCGACACGACCGAAGCCAAACAGCGTACTGATCCAGCCACCCACTACGGCACCGATAATACCCAGCACGATAGTCAGAATGAAACCGCCACCGTCTTTACCCGGCATGATCCACTTCGCCAGAATACCTGCGATTAAGCCAAAGACGATCCAGGAAATAATACCCATCTGTTGCTCCTTCCTTTTTTTGATTAAATCGTGAACGCTTGATTAATCAAGCGGTTTACCGCGATAAGTATAGACAGGTTTTCAAAAAATGTTTACTTGCTCACAGTTATTATTGACCGGTCAGAGGCTAAAGCTTTTTTTTGCCAAGCCGATAACGGAGATGAGGCAAAAAAAACAGAACAAATAAAGCACTAACCTTTTGGAGCCAGGAAGTGAAAGAAGCCGATCAGGAACAATATTTAAAACGGGGCACGCTGGCCGTGCTGGGCGTAATGAAGGATCTGCTGCGTTTACAGACCCCGCTACTGGTGAGTTTTTCCCGTGGGCAATTTATCAGCCGCATGCTGGCTGCCGATGAAGGCCAGTTGCTGTTTGACCTCGGCAGTAACAACCTGGATAACGACTACGCCCTGAACTGCGATGACCTGAGCATTACGGCGGAAACCTATGGCGCTAAAGTTGAGTTCAGTCTCGCTGCGCTGACGCGGGTTGAGTTCGAGGGACTGCCTGCCTTCAGCGCGCCGCTGCCTGAACTGCTGTGGCAGATCCAGCGTCGCGAATTTTTCCGCGTCAATGCGCCGCTGGAACCGCAGTTCTGGTGCCACACCGAGTGGCCCGACGGCAATAAAGCGCGCCTGCGACTACAGGATTTATCGCTGGGCGGAATCGGTGTGCTGGTGGATGAACCCCTGCCTGAAGGGTTACAAACCGGCGACAACTTCAAAAAATTTCGCGTCGAGCTGGGCGAATATGGTCATTTTGAAGTGCCGGTAAAGCTGTTGCACATTGGCGAACGCAGCGTGGTCACCCATAAAAACGAAACCCGCATTACGCCGCGACTCAGCTTTCGCTTTTCAGCCCTCGATCCGGTGCAGGAGCGACAACTGCAGCAGGTTATTTTTGCCCTTGAGCGCCTGGCGCGTGATAAATCGACCCGTTTTCAATAAGTTCTTTTGCCGGATGCGCCGCACAGTTGCGCCGCATCCAGGCTATGCTTCTTGCTTGTTTTCTTTTAAACCGGAACCCAGCAAGGAGTATCTCCCCAATGGAAAACTGGCTTTCTTCACGTCATTTTCAATCCATTCTGTTTAATCAATCTTTCTGGCTCAACAGTGCCATCGTCATCGTCGCTACCCTCGTCATTTACTGGCTGCTGCGTACCCTGATCCGGTTTATCTCTAACCGTATTGCCCGCTATAGCGAACATCGCCATATTCGGGCCACCGGCATCCTGGTGGAAATTCTGCGCAGCACCAGTCAGACCCTGCTGCTGATTTTTTCGCTGCTTATCGCGCTGAAATTTGTCGATTTACCCGCCTCGTGGCGCGTAGCGATATCGCACGGCTGGTTCCTGGCGCTGATCGTTCAGCTGGCGCTGTGGATCGACTGCGGCATACGGCTCTGGCTGCACAGCCTGCTGCGCGATCCGCTGCACGTGCGCAATCCGGTCACCACGGTGATCCTCGGTATTTTGCTGCGCGTGGTGGTGTGGATCATGATGTTCCTCGCCATTCTGTCGAATATGGGCATCAACATTACCGCGCTGGTTGCCAGTCTCGGCGTCGGGGGTATCGCCATTGCGCTGGCGATTCAGACGGTACTCAGTGATGTGTTCGCTTCACTGGCCATCGGTTTCGATAAACCGTTTGAGCACGGCGACTTCATCGTGTTTGGTGATATTGCCGGTTCGATTGAGCATATTGGCCTGAAAACCACCCGCCTGCGCAGCCTGAGCGGCGAGCAGATTGTATGCTCAAATACCATTCTGTTGCAGCAGACGATTCATAACTACAAGCGCATGCAGCAGCGCCGCATCGTGTTTAAGTTCGGTATCAGCTATGCCACGCCATCTGAGCAGGTGCGTGAAATCAGTCCGCTGGTAAAAGAGATTATCCAGAGCGTTGAGACCACCCGCTTCGACCGTGCCCATTTCCTGGCGTTTGAAGATTCGAAGCTTACCTTTGAAGTGGTCTACTTTGTGCTGGACGCCGATTACAACAAGTACATGGATATCCAGCAGGAGATTAACCTGCAGCTGATGGCAGCGCTGGAACAGCGCAACATTCGCTTTGCCTTCCCGATCCGTCAGGTCGAGTTCAGCGGCGGTAATCTGCCGCCGGTGGATCTGGTGGCGGTGGACAATGAGGATGGCGAGGTACGCAGAATGGCACGCTAAGCCGGTTTTCGCGCTGATGCCGGCCTCCCCGCTGCTTAACGGCAAGGCCGGCGAAGATCATCCGCGCCTGTACTCGCCCGGCCCGCGCGGTCCAACGTGGGCCAGGCGAGCCACCTCTGTCCTGCTGACGCTCTCCTCGCGAACCGGCACTGAGCTAGCTACTGATGGCGGTAACAGCTGACGCCCAGATACTGGCTGAACGCCTCCTGTAACACCTCTGCCGTGGCGGAGTGGTTCATTGCCACATGATGTTCGAAACCGTTACGGCAAATCCACGCCAGCAATGACTCCAGCTGTGGCACCTGAATCACGGCGCGACAGCCCACCGTATCCAGCGGATCCTCTACTGAAAGGCCTTCGCCGACGTAGGCCTTAATTTCGCCGCTGAAATCATCAGTCGAGAGACGGAAATAGGTCAGATCGCCGCTTTTCATCCGGCCATGCACCGCACCGCAGGTGTTCTCTTTGCCTACCGTGGTGCCAATAATGTCGGCCGTGCCCATAGTGGGCGATTCCAGACTGGCGCTGGCAAAATTGCCGCAGTGAAACAGCACGCATTTATCGCGATCGTCACCAAAGTTGTTATTCCAGTCCGCCAGCGAGGCGGGACTCAGCGAGCAGCTGGCCAGGGCATACATTGACAGCGCCCCCATGACATCCACTTCGCAGGCACTTGGCATCAGCTGTCCCGACATGACGCTCATGATCGAGCAGACGTTAATGCCGAGATTTTCCTGCAGCGAAGTCCAGCACTGAATCGCGGTGGTGTCGATATCGTTGTCACTGACCCACTCGCTGATCACCACGAACAGTTTCGCCATGGTTTGCAGTTTTTCGCCCGGAATGCCGCGCGCATCGGCGTTGGCTTCGAGAATCTCGCGCTTCTCCGCTACGCGGATATCATCATCACGCAGCCGGTTGGTACGGGTGAAAATCTCCGACAGATCGAGCGTTTCGACCGCAATACCCATCTTCTCCAGCAGCTTTTCGCTGTAGCGCACGGTATTGAATCCGGCGGGCCGGGCACCGATGGCCCCCACCCGCACCCGCCGCATCGCATTGACTACCCGGCAGAGCTGGCTGAACCGTTGCAGATCCTGCATGAAAATCTCACTGCTCAGGGCGCAGACGTGCTGACGGGTCAGGCTAAAGGGAATGCCATATTGCCGCAGGTTGTTGCACAGCGATATTTTGCCGCAGAAGCTGTCACGGCGGGTCGCCAGCCCCATTTTGTCGAGGTTATCTTCCTCGGCCTGCACCAGTACCGGCACATTCAAACCGGCGAGGCGTAACGCCTCTGCGATCGCTTTTTCGTCACCAAAGTTAGGCAACAACACCACCACACCGTGAATGGCATCCCGGTGCTGGCGAAACAGTTCGGCGCAGATTTTGGCTTCCTGCCGGGTCTCCACCCCCCCGAGATTGGTCTGGCTCTCATCCAGCATCACCGTATTGATGTTCATTTTTTCAAACAGCGCGACCGCCTGCTGACGCGCCTCACCCACCAGATAGCTGGGAAAGAACCCGCGGTTGCCAATAATGACGCCGAAGGTTAACTGCTGAGGTAGTTTTGACATGGCTCTGCTCCGAAAGGGTTAATGTGGCTGATAACGACAGCGAGCGACGGCGTCGATCCAGCCTTTATAGTTTTCCTGCATCCGCTGCGCATACGCCTCACGTGGCGCGATTACGTTGCCGCCCTGCAACGCCTGCATATCACTGCCCTGCTGCCACCAGCCCAGTACTTTACCCGCCAGCAGCGCGGCTCCCAGCGCCGAGACTTCGGCGGTCGGGACCCGCAGCAACGGGCGCTGCAACACATCCGCCTGCAGCTGCATCAGCCAGCTGTTTTCGGTGGCACTGCCATCAACACACAACGCCGGCAGCTGCTGGCCGCTGGCCTGTTCCATGGCAAAAAAGACGTCGGCGATCTGCCAGACAATCGACTCCAGCGCCACCCGCGCCAGTACCGCCGGGGTGGCCGCATCCGTCAGGCCGCACACCATGCCGCGTGCCTGCAAATCCCACCAGGGCGCGCCCAGCCCGGAGAGCGCCGGCACAAAATAGATGCCCTGATTATCTTCACTGGTTTGCGCCAGCGCGGTGAGCTGACGCGGGTCCTGAACCCCCAGCATGCTGCCGAGCCACGCCGCGCCGGAACCGGTGTGGGTGATGTTGCCTTCGAACGCAAAACGCAGGGTGCCGTCATGCCAGGCCACCGTGGTGCTGAGGCCGTTTTCGGTCAGCAGCGGCGTCGCCATTGACATCATCAGCGACGATCCGGTGCCGTAAGTGGCTTTTACCACTTCCGCTGTGCCACGCCGTTGTGCCTGCAGCGCGGCGTGGGAGTCGCCGATGCGTGCCAGAATCGGCGTGCCCGGCGCTAAGCCCGCAATATCATTCACCGCGACCACGCCCTGTTCGCTGGCGGAGGCGACAATACGCGGCAGCGCGGCGCGCGGCAGCCGGAACAGCGTCAGCAACTCATCGTCCCAGTCGTTAAGATGCAGGCTGTAGAGCTGGGTCCGCGAAGCATTGGCATGATCGGTAATAAAGGTCTCGCCCGCGCTGAGCTGCCAGCTAAGCCAGCTGTCGACGGTGCCAATACAGAGTTCACCCGCTTCGGCACGCGCCACGCCGTCAGGGATAGCCGCCAGCATGCCGGTCAGCTTGGCAGCCGGGAACATCGGGTCGACCGCCAGCCCGGTCAGGCCGGTGATACGGGGCGCTTTACCCGCCTGATGTAAATCCCGGCAGAACGGCTCGGAGCGCCGATCCTGCCAGCTCACCAGCGGCGTCAATGGCTGACCGTCGTGGCGCTGCCAGATCAGCACCGACTCACGCTGATTACTGATCGCCACCGCCGCCACGCTGGCCCCGCCACACGATGCCAGGCACTGCGCGATCGCCTGCTTTACTGCCTGCCAGATCGCCAGCGGATCCTGCTCCGCCAGCCCCGGTTGCGGATGCGCCAGCGTTAACGCCTGGCTACCGCGCGCCACTACGCTGCCAGAACGATCAACCGCAATCGCTTTGGCATTGGTGGTGCCTTCATCAATCGCCAGGATCAGGGGTCCCACCATCGTTACGCTCCTGCGCAGATACGCGCTGCACTGTTAACCACGCTGCTGGCATCAATGCCATGGTGGGCTCGGGTTGAGGCGCGATCGCCGGCAATGGCATATTCGCCATCCGGAATACCGAGCCGCAGCAGCGGAATCGCACAGCCGCCTTCCGCCAGCACCTCAGCCACCAGGCTGCCGACACCGCCATTGACGTTATGCTCTTCAACGCTGATTACCGCTGGGTAGTGATTTAACAGGTTGCGCAGCTGTTGGGTATCACAGGGTCGAATCGATGGAACCGCGATCACACCGGCTGAAATCCCCTGCTCAGCCAGTTGCTCAGCCGCGTGAACCACCTCGTGAACCGTGGAGCCCATCGCCACCAGCGCAATGTCATGACCTTCGCGCAATACGTCGATCTGCCCCGGCCTGAACTGGTAGCTTTCATCGTGCAACTGCGGCAGATCTTTGCCATCCAGACGGATATAGACCGGCCCGACGTGCGCCAGCGCATAGTCGATAATCTGGCGGCACTCCAGCGGACAGGAGGGCGCGTAGATCTCAATATTGCCGAAGCCGCGCATCACCGCGATGTCGTCGATACTGTGATGGGTACTGGCGAGCGGGCCATAGCTGGCACCGGCATTCAGGCCGAACAGTTTGACGTTGGTGTTGTTGTAGCAGACGTCGACTTTCACCTGCTCATTGGCCCGCGACACCAGAAACGGTGCGGCATTGCAGGTGACAGCAATTTTACCCCCCAGCGCCAGGCCTGCCGCAGTGCCGACCAGCGTCTGCTCAGCAATGCCGACGTTGATTAAACGATCGGGGAATGCCTTGATAAACGGCGCGATTTTGGCGGTTGAGGTCGAATCCGCCACCACCGGGACCAGATCCACGCCGCGATTCACCGCGTCGATAAAGGCCGTTACCATTACACTGGCTAAATGTTGTGCATTACTCATCTTTTAACTCCTCCAGCGCCTGCTCAATTTCCGCCCCTTTTGGTACCCGGTGATGCCACTCGGCTTTGCTCTGGATAAAGGAGACGCCAAATCCCTTCTCGGTATGCGCCACAATCACCTGCGGTTTGCCGTTCTGCGGCAGGCTTTCGATGGTTTCAACCACCGCCGCCATGTCATTGCCGTTGCACTCGGTGACTTCCAGTCCAAAAGCACGCCATTTTTCCGGCAGCGGATCGGTGTTCATGATCTCGCGGGTCGCGCCCGCCAGTTGCAGCTTGTTCTTGTCATTGATGATGATCAGGTTGTCGAGACCGTAATGGGCCGCCACCAGCGCCGCCTCCCAGTTACTGCCTTCCGCCAGCTCACCGTCGCCGGTGACTACAAAAATGCGGCGCGTGCTGCGGTCTTTCTTCGCCGCAATGGCAATCCCGACCGCCACCGGCAGCCCGTGTCCCAGTGCGCCGGTATTCAGTTCAACTCCAGGGGTTTTTTGCCGTACCGGATGCCCGGGCAGATGGGAATCCGCATGCTGATAGGTGGCGAGCCAGTCGGTCGGGAAGTAGCCCGCCTCCGCCAGCACGCAGTAGTAACCGCCGACCGCGTGCCCTTTTGACTGGATGTAGATGTCACGCTGCGGGTCATCAGTGCGATCCGGCGCGCAGTTGAGAATGCGGAAATAGAGCGCCGTGAGGATCTCTACCTGCGACAGATCGGCTCCGGTATGTCCCCCCGCCGGACTGCCCGCGTTAAGCTGGATAATACGACGACGGATCGCTCGCGCTCTGCGCTTCAGATCGTCTACCGGAAGAGTGAAAGGATTCATACGCTACCTCTGAATTTTAAATCGTTTATGAATAAATATTCACAAGGGTTAAAAAAATGGCGTGCAAAGCGGCCGGCAAAACAGGCCTGCTTTATGGCTGCTGGCTGTTGTGGCGGCGGATGGACACGGAATATCGGATTCACCTGCGGGTTATCCGCTGATCGCCGGCTCAGTAAGCAGACAGAACGATTAAGGTTTGAGTGGCGCGCCCTCCTCTATCAGTGCTTTTTGCGCGACCACGGCCGCTTTTTGCTGCATCCGGCTTTGGGTCTGATCGATGATCACCGCAATGATGATCACGATGCCTTTAATCACCATCTGCCAGAACTCACTGACGCCCATCATGATCAATCCGTCCGCCAGGAAGCCAATCACAAACGCCCCAATCAGCGTGCCGACAATGGTGCCGCGCCCGCCCGCCAGCGAAGTGCCGCCCAGCACCACCGCGGCAATGGCGTTCATCTCGAATGCAGTACCGTTGGCCGGGTGGCTGGCAACCAGCTGCGATGAGACCACAATGCCGGCAATCGCCGCGCAGAAGCCGGAAAGCGTATAGACCAGTATTTTGACCTGACGGGTTTTCACCCCCGATAGCTCGGCGGCGCGTTCGTTATCACCGATGGCGTAAACCTGGCGTCCAAACGGCAGGCGGCGCGCGACATAAGCAATCACCAGCGCCAGCAGCACCATCATCCAGATGGCGTAGGGCAAGCCAAGAAAATGACCGGCACCAATCTGATCGAAACCGGTGTTGCCGAGCAGCGGATTACCCTGCAGGCCGGGAAAAGTTTCTCCGCCCGAGGTCAGCATTGCCGCGCCGCGCAGGATATACATGGTGCCGAGGGTGCAGATAAACGGCGCAACGTTATAGCGGGTGATAATCCAGCCGTTGCCAGCACCGATCAGCGCGCCGACCAGCAGAACAAACGGCACAATCAGCCAGACGCTGGGGAAGATCGCAATGCCGAACATCGGTAACACAATGCCTTTGGTGATCAGCCAGCCGGCGATCATGCCGCACAGCCCCAGCGTGGCACCAATCGACAGGTCAATGCCGGCGGTGATAATGACGAAGGTGATGCCGAGCGCCAGAAAAGCGTTGATGGCAATGTGTTTCACCATAATCACCAGGCTGCCGACCGCCAGAAAAT
Source organism: Pantoea sp. AN62 (assembly GCF_050432985.1). NCBI lineage: Bacteria > Pseudomonadati > Pseudomonadota > Gammaproteobacteria > Enterobacterales > Erwiniaceae > Pantoea > Pantoea sp. AN62. The sequence goes on from NZ_JBNPYB010000001.1 coordinate 35,244, forward strand.
CCGGCACGGTAATAGCAAAGAACCCGACGATCAGAATCAGCGCAATAAAGGTGCGCAGCTTCAGTAACAGCAGCAAAAAATTTTCACGCGAGTTAAACGCTTTAGCGGGAAGTGTGGCCAGCGCCACGCTGTTATTGCTTTTCATGCTCAGAACCCCTGCGCACTTGCTTTTACCAGCGCTGCCTCTTCCGCCTGCTCACGCGGAAGATCAGCCGTAAGTTTGCCGCCCGACATCACCAGGATGCGGTCGGCTACCGCCATGATCTCTTTCAGATCGGAAGTGGAAAACAGCACCGCAATACCCTGCTGCGACAGCGCCACCATCATGCGAAACACTTCCGCTTTTGCCCCGACATCAATGCCGCGACTCGGTTCATCCAGCAGCAGCAGGCGCGGATTGGTCAGCAACGCGCGGCCAATCACCACCTTTTGCTGGTTGCCTCCACTCAGGGCGCTGATTGCCACCTCCGGCGAGGAGATCTTAATCGCCAGATTACCCACCGTCTGACTCACCGCCTGCTGCTCCTGCTGATCAGCAATGGCAAACCGGTGCGACAGCCGCCGCCACAGGCTGGCGATGGTGAGGTTACTCGCCACCGAGGAAACCGGAAAAATCCCTGACCGCTTACGGTCTTCCGGCACCAGACTCATGCCCATCCGGATGCGATCCGCAGTCGGCAGGCGGGTTGGCAGCGGTTTGCTGTCGAGCCACAGCTTGCCCAGGTAGTTGCGCTGGCTGCCCAGCAGGCACTCAAACAGCTCGGTACGGCCGGCCCCCATCAGGCCATAGATGCCGACAATTTCACCGGCCCGCACCTGGAAGCTGACATCATCGACCAGCGTATTGCCGTTCGGGCTGACGCAGGTGATGTGTTGCGCTTCCAGCATCGGGGCCCCGAACTGGCGTGATTCCGGCAGAAAAGTGGTGACCGGCTCGCTGCCCAGCATTTCCCGCACAATCCACGGCACGTCGATGCTGCTGACCGGCGCTTCGGCCTGGAAACGGCCATCGCGCAGGATGGTGATGACATCGCCAATCGCCATCAGCTCCTCCAGCCGGTGCGAGATGTAGATGATTGAAACCCCTTGCTGCGTCAGATCGCGAATCACCCGGAACAGGATCTCCACTTCGGTTTTGCTCAGCGCCGAAGTCGGTTCATCGAGGATCAGAATGTCCGCATCTTCGGCCAGCGCTTTGGCGATCTCTACCAGCTGCTGCTGACCGACTTTCAGGTTACCGACCCGTTCATTGGGCGAAATCGGCTGGTCGAGACGCGCCATCAGCGCCGCGGTGCGACGTGCCTGCTCCGCCTCATCAATCGGCGCTAAGCCACGCTGCAGTTCGCGTCCCAGAAACAGATTTTCCGCCACCGTCAGGTTCTCAAACAGATTGAGTTCCTGATGCACCATACCGATGCCGTGCCGTGCGGCGTCGCGGGTGCTGCTGAGCGTCAGCGGCGCGCCGTTGAGAAACAGCGCACCGGCGGTGGGTTGCTGCACGCCGGCAAGAATCTTCATCAGGGTCGATTTACCGGCACCGTTTTCACCGATGATGACGTTAACTTTGCCACGCCATACCCGGTAGTCGACGCGATCCAGCGCCAGCGTGCCGGGAAACAGCATTGAAATCTGCTCAGCCCGCAGAATGATCTCATCGTCCATCAGGGCGTCCCCCGCTTCAGTTCGACTGCCACCACCTCATCAACACTGCCGTGTCCGATGCTCACCGCCAGCAGCGCCTGTACCGGCTGGTTGACCCAGCTGGCGTCCAGCGTCGGCAGTTGCTTCACCGCATGGCGATTAAGCGCCCGGGTCAGCTGGGCGTACTGCACCTGATTAGTAAACTCTTCAAAACGAAAACCGGCGGCATCGCGGATTGCATTACTGCGCAGCACCGGCCCGACGCTGACTTCAACCGGTTTGCCGTTCAGTATCAGGGTCAGGATACGCTCACGCGGATTGCTGTCATTCAGTGCGCTGACGGTGCCGCTGGCCCGGACAAACACGCTTTCACGGCCGCCCGCCTTCACCGTCTGACTTTTGGTTTGCATATCAGCCCAGCTCAGCGCATGGCTGTTGGCGGTGTCCATCACCCGTGATTGCCAGCTTTCCTCCGCGATTTGCTGCGGCGTCTGGGTCGCATAACCCGGTTTCGCCTGCGGATCTTTCGGCAGAATCGGCTGACCGTTTGCATCCAGATCCACCACGGTACAGGCGCTGAGCAGCGCCATCCCGGTTAATACCGCCAGTATCCGTTTCATGATTATTTCGCCAGGTTGAAGTTTTTCAGTCTGGCGGCGTTGCTGTCGTCAATCAGCACGCAGTCCATCAGCTGCTTCTCCTCTTTCTGCGCTTTGCCATTTTTCAGGTAGTAGTCGGCCTGACTGACCGCCATCTGCGCCTGATCCCAGCCCGGTTGCAGCACCGTGGCTTTGATATTGCCTTTATTGATAATCGAGTCGCGGGTGTAGTCGCTGCCGTCAAAGCCCACCACGATCACCGCGGTTTTGCCGGCGGCTTTCAGCGCGGCTTCGGCTCCCAGCGCCATGGTATCGTTGCCGGAGATCACCCCGACGATATTGGGGTGCTTCTGCAGAATGGTTTCCATCCGGCTGAAGGCTTCGGTCTGGCTCCAGTTGGCGCTCTGCTGAGCCACCATTTTCATCTCGCTGTAATCATCCAGCACGTCGTGGTAACCCTGCGAACGCACGCCAGCGTTGGTGTCGGACTCTTTGCCGAGCAGTTCAACGTAGTCCCCTTTACCGCCCAGCAATTTGGCAAATTTCTCAGCCCCCAGCTGCGCGCCCTGATAGTTATTCGAGACGATCTGCGCCACCGCAATGCCGGTTTTATTGATCTCCCGGTCGATCAGGAAGGTGGGGATACCGGCATCTTTGGCTTTTTGCACCGGCCCGACCGTGGCATCGGCACCGGCGTTATCCAGAATGATCGCTTTGGCTTTGCGGGCGATCGCCGTTTCAATCAGCTGGTTTTGTTTGTTGACGTCATCATCATGCGAGGCCACCAGCGTGGTGTATCCCAGCTCTTTGGCTTTGGCTAACGCGCCTTCCGCCTCCGCTTTAAAGAAGGGGTTGTCGTGTGACGGGGTGATAATCGCCAGCAGCCCGGTTTCCGCTGCCAGCACCGAGGATGAGAAAGCGATGATTGAAGCCAGCAGGGTCAGTTTGATCAGAGGACGAGTCATTATTTTTCTCCGCTTGAATATATATTCACACGCGATTTTATATGCATAATGACTATGCACCGGCGGCGACACGCCGTCCAATGCGCGATCACTAAAAAGCGAAAACGATCACAAATTAACCTGCGTTGTGATTTTGGCGATCCTGGTTAACAATACCGGGCAGAATCAGAGAGGGAAAAACCGATGGCAAAACAGGATGAACAGCGACTGATGGTGAAGATTGCCACCCTTTACTACGTTGAAGGGCTCAAGCAGTCAGAGATTGCGCAGTCACTGAAGTTATCGCAGTCGTTTGTCTCACGCATTCTTAATCGCAGCGTCAAAGAGGGCGTGGTTAAGATCAGCGTGGTTCCGCCAGCCAATGTTTTTCCTGAACTGGAGAAAGCGATTGAGCAGACCTACGGCCTGCCGCAGGCGATCGTGGTGGATGTGCCGGATCAGGCCTCGACCTTACAGATTAAGCAGGCGATTGGATCGGCGGCGGCGCATTATCTTGAGACTCGCCTGCGGGATGATGAACTGATTGGCATTTCATCGTGGAGCGGCACCATTCGGGCGATGGTCGATGCGCTGCATCCGCTGAACAGCTCCTGCAAAGGGGTGATCCAGCTGCTGGGTGGGGTCGGCGCGAACGGCAATGTGCAGGCGACTATTCTGACGCAAAACCTGGCGGCGTTGCTCAACTGCCCGGCCTGGCTGCTGCCCTCGCAGTCGATTGAACGATCGGTCAGCGATCGCCAGCGGCTGTCGGCCAATGCTGAAGTGGCGGAGGTGTTGGGTAAATTTGATCAGGTCGATCTGGCCATCGTCGGGATTGGCGATCTCGAGCCGTCGGCGCTGCTGCGCAATTCCGGCAACTATTACGATGGCGAGATGCTCCGGACCCTGGCAGCGCGCGGCGCGGTCGGCGATATCTGTCTGCACTATTTCGACGCCAGTGGGCAGCCGGTATTGCAGGCTGAAGAAGATCCGGTCATCGGTATGGAACTGGCGCAGGTGAAGCGGTGTCCGCAGGTGGTGGCGCTGGCGGGTGGAACAGAGAAAGCCCAGGCGATCCGGGGCGCGCTGCGCGGCGGTTATATCAATGTGCTGATTGTCGATTATCCGACGGCGCGGCAGCTGCTGGCCTGCTGACGCGGCTAAGCAGCGTGTCGCCCGGCGGGTCCATCAGTGAACTCCGCCGGACGGATCATCAGATGGTGCGATAAGCGGTGGTCACTTTCCACAGATAGCGCGGTGCCTGAGCCGCCGGATGTTTATTCTGCACATGCTGATAAAACTCGTCCGGCGACATCGCATTGATCATCGCAATCGCCCGATCGCGGTCGCGCGAGAAGGTGCGCAGCAGTGCGCCAGCGCCGTTGGCATAAGAGACGATGGTGGCATAACGCAGCGTCAGCGGATCGCGGATGCCCGACAGGGCGGAGTCCTGCAGGATGCGGATATAGGCGGTGCCGATATCGATATTCTTCGCCGGATCGCGCAGCTCAGCGTTGGAAGGCTGTCCGCGCCGTCCGAGCGTTCGGTAGACTTCGCGACCCGCAGTAGAGGCTTTGATTTGCATCAGCCCGACGGCATTAGAGCGGCTGACCACACCCGGATTCCCACCCGACTCGACACTAATAATGGCGCTGATCAGCTTCTCATCAACACCATAATGACTGGCGGCATCTTCGGTAAACATCGACCAGGCATCATTGACGCTGGAGGGCGGTGCCTGGGTTAACGGCGTATTCCGCTGTTTAACAGCATGATGCGACGGCTCGCTGGCACAGCCGGTCAGGAATAACGCTGACAGGATAAGGTGTCGGAATTTCAGCAATTTTTCATCTCGTTGCAGAAGTGGCGAATGCTATCATACCCAGACAGACTCAGAGCAAAATTACCGTTTATCCTAAATGCAGTAATTCGCTTTCCGTACCGTGACTTCAGCGGCGCTTTTCGTCATCATCGGCCTGAGTCAGGTGCGCTAACAGCAGGAAAGTATGATGATTTCACGTTCAATCCGTCTTATCTCCCCGTCCGGTTACTGTCACAATCAGCCTGCAGCCCTGCTTGGCGTTGAACGGCTGCGCGCGGCGGGCCATCAGGTTGATAACCAGCAGGTGATTACCCGCCGTTTCCAGCGCTTTGCCGGCACTGACGCCGAGCGGCTGGCGGATATCAACCAGCTGGCTACGCTCAGCACCCTGCCCGATGTGGTGCTGGCGGTGCGCGGCGGCTACGGTGCCAGCCGGTTACTGGACGCGATCGATTACGTGGGACTGCAGCGTCGCCTGCTGAATCAGCCACTGGCGCTGTGCGGCCACAGCGATTTCACGGCGATCCAGCTCGCCCTGCTGGCGCAGGTAGGCTTGATCAGTTTCAGCGCGCCGATGCTGGCCGGCAATTTTGGCGCGACGACTTTATCTGAATTTACCCTGCAGCACTTCTGGCAGGCGCTGACATCACCTACAGTCAACGTAGACTGGCAGAGCGAATCGCCGGATCAGGGCGAATGGCAGGGTACGCTGTGGGGCGGTAACCTGGCGATGATCTGTTCGCTGATCGGTACGCCGTGGATGCCACAGATCGAAAACGGCATTCTGGTGATCGAGGATGTGAATGAGCACCCGTTCCGCATTGAACGGATGCTGATTCAGCTGCAGCAGAGCGGTATTCTGGCCCGCCAGCGCGCCATCGTCACCGGCAGTTTTACCAGTACCGCCCTGTCAGAATATGACAACGGATTTGATTTCAGCACCGTCTGGCAACGGCTGCGCGACACCTGCGGCTTGCCGGTGATCAGCGAGTTAGCGTTTGGCCATGCGGCTGACACCGTAACCCTGCCTTTAGGGGCCAGTGCCAGCTTACAGGTCAGTCAGGGGCACGCCCATTTGCAAGCGACCGGGCATCCCGTCCTGCGCGGATAAAAAACGTTTCAGGAGATCGACATTGAAGCCGTTGTATGACGATTTGTGGATCTCAACCCCGGAATTTCCGGTGGAAGATACCGTTAATGACCTGATGATGCATGGGTTTATGCTGCGTCACCCGCGCGGTAATCTGCTGATTGGCCGGGTGGAAAATCCGCTCGATCATGAAGTGATCGCCGATACCGGCGGAGTAATCCGCCACTATCTGACGCACTGGCATGAGTCTGCACCGGGTGCCGCGCTGATTCAGCAACGTTTCAGCAGTGCGCTTTACTGCCACAGCCGCTCGCTGGGCCCGATCAGCCGTTTCGTGGAGCCTGATGATACGTTTTCGCAGCAGGAGACCCATTTCGGCAATTTCCAGCTGCTGCCCACGCCGGGCCATACGCCGGGCAGCAGCAGCTTCCTTTATCATTCGCCACTCGGCCTGACCTATCTGTTTGTCGGCGATACGGTGACGCGGGCGCATGACCGGTGGGTTACCGTGCTGGTGCCGGACAGCAATCCGGCGGAGCTGAGCCAGACGCTGGAGTTTTACCGCACGCTGCGACCCGATGTGGTGCTGATGAGCACCACCCGTGGTCATCTGTCGTGGAAAAAAGTGACGCTGCAAAGCTGGCTGGCTGCGATTGATGAAGCAGAACAGCAGCCGCTGGATTTGCGCCAGCAGCCGCTGTTCTGATCACAAAGCTTTGGTCAGATAATGCCGCTGATGCTGGCGGGGATAGTGGTCAAGGCTGAAACGCAGGGTGAAGCCGAGCTTTTCATAGAAAGGACGTGCCTGAAAACTGGCGGTATCGACCTGAGCGAAACGGCAACCGCGCTGGCGCGCTTCCTGCTCTGCCGCCCTGATTAACCGGCTACCGACGCCCTGCCCGCGCAACGTATCACTCACCCACAGCATGTCGATTCGCAGCCAGTTGCCGGCGGTTGAGCCGGTCAGCCCCGCCTGCTTCCTGCCCTGCTCATCGCAGATAAACACCCCAATCGATTTGATCTCATCAACATTAATAAATTTGCTGTTGAACGCATTCAGCCCCAGACGGACTTCATCCAGATCCTGCGGTGTTACCTTATCGGTGATACTGAGTTGCATAGCGGCTCCTGTGACGAGGGATTAAGAGTTGGGCTGCTGACGATCATCGTAGCGCTCCAGGGTCAACGCATCGACATCACGTTTTTCGCTGCGGCTACAGGGCACCAGCTTATCGCTGTCGCGGTAAACAAAGAAGGTCGCCTGAGTGCGCTGGTTAACGATTAACTGGTCGCCGTTACGAAAGCGGGTAATCGCCACCTTATCGCCAGCCTGTAACTGGGTGCGCTGCTGGCCGGCAGCAATCTGGAAGTGTCGCTGCGGCCACATTAAGGTGGTTAAGCCGTACTCAGCGCGTGAGATGGTCATGGTCGGACGGCCAGGACAGGTAATCTGAAACTCGCTCTCGCTCCAGGCGGGGGCGATATAACAGGCCAGCAGGCCGAGGGTCATCAGTGCTGTCTTCATCTGATCTCTCCGCTGAATGGATGATTTTATTAGCAATTTTTTAGCTTAACACATCACAGGTGAGAGAAAATGTCATGCGGCGGGTAAAATAAGACCAGTGAAAGGTAGAATCGGGCGGAGGAAAATCTGAAAAGTTGAGCGTTTTTAAAGTAATCAGGCCAGCGTCCGGATCGGTTACGCTGGCCTGTCTGCCGTTATGCTGACGAGACCTCTGCAGCCACTAACATCAGGGCCAGTCCCGCATTTTCGCCGTCATATGCCTGCATGGCGGCGCGAATATCCGCTGCACAACTGACCACCTGATGCTTTTTATCGCTCTCAAGTTGCTCAATCGCGTGACGAATAATCATTAGATGTGCTTCTTCTTCGTTCATCATTTATCCCTGGTTTTGCCTAAGTGGTGCGCAAAGAAGCCAAGAATAACGTTAATTAATTAGCAAAGTCACCCTTTTACATTCCTGTTGCTTACCGATTAAACAAATTGCAAATGGGAAGCGGTGTTGAAACTGCTATGATCAAGCTATTAGTGACGCAACAAGATAGAATCAGCGCCACGAGATTCCCAGGGACTGAAGCAGGTAGAGGATCATGTTGCGACTCAGCATTTTCATATTCATCATACTGATGACTGGATGTTCATCTGGCCCGAAAGGCGTTGAATGTCCCGGCGAAGTATCGACGATTTATGGCCAATCAATGGGACAAACGCAGGGTGTCATCTTTGACCTGGTGAGTTCGTTCAGCGTCAGCCGCGATGATGTCAGGGTAGACAGCGGGCCGCTGCAGTCGCTTGATCGTTTCAGGTATGTCCCTTCCGCCGTCACGCGCGAAGGTTACTATGCCCAGCGCCTGTCCGATAAACAGTTCCGCCTGATCAATCCGTATCAGAACACCCAGATTACCTGGACATGTCCATAAGGGGTGAAACCTGCTGCCAGATGGTTTATTGTCACGAAACGTCAAGCAGCAGGTCTCTTTCCCATGGAAAAGCGTCTGGATAACAACGGTTACATCGATTTCCCCTTCCCCGCCACCCGCAATGCCGATGGCTCGGTTAATCCGTGTGGTTTCGATCTTACGCTGGAAACCGGCCGGCTGGAGGAGATCGCGGTGCTGGCTCATTCGGTCAATCTGCGTCGGCTGGTGGAAGAGATTAATCTGCAGGATGGACTGTTTATGACGCTGGCCTGCGACTGGCAGCAGCAGACCAATGCGGTATGTGGCTTTGTTGACGTGGCGTTTCGCCCCGATCTGCCGCATCACGGCCATGATGAGGCGCTGGAACTTGAAGCCCGCTTTAATCTCTATCTGGCCGAGCAGGAGAAGCAACATCAGATGCCGCCCGGCACGCTGGTGAATTATGCCCGCTCGGTGCTCGACTGGAGCTGGTCACCGCTGCGTCAGCGGCAGCGTGAATATGAAAAAATCACCATTCAGTTCTATTGCCCGCAGGCTGATGACGCCGAATGGTGTTTCGACCATCTGCGCCATTTCCTGGTGAGCTGGTATCCGGCTTGCGTGGCGTCCCGTTAATCCCGCTTTCCCCTGCTACCGGAGCCGCTATGCGCCCTTTTGCGCTGCCTGTTGTAACGCTGATCTGTTCACTGTTGTTCACTGGCGCGGCCGCGGCCGAGGCGTGTCAGCAAATCCGGGCCGGCCTTGATATCGGCTCCGGCAGCACCAAAATCGCCGTCGCCCGGGTGGATGTCTGTCAGCATCGCATCGAGAAAATGCTGTATCAGGATCAGCGCGCCGTGCCGTACAACGACGCGCTGTCGGCGGCCAGCGATAACCGGCTGAGTCCGGCGATTATCCATCAGGGTGAAGTGGCGCTGCGGCAGCTAGTGAACAATGCGCAACGTTATCACCCGCAGCGCATCAGCGGCGTGGCAACGGCGGTATTTCGTCGCGCCAGCAATGGTCCGGCGGTGGTGGCCGCGCTGGCCAGCCAGACCCGCACCCAACTGACTGTCATCTCACAGCAGCAGGAAGCAAAGCTCGGTTTTCTCTCGGCGAAAGCGGCGCTTAACGATCCGACACTCCGCGATGATCAACTGCTGGTGTGGGATATTGGCGGTGGTTCGATGCAGATGACCGCCTGGCGACAGCAGCAGGGCCAGCCGGTCGCCGATATTTATCAGGGTAAGCTCGCCTCGGTGACGCTGAAGAATTTCATCCTGACGGTGCTGAAAAACACCCCGGACGCCGCGTCGCCAAACCCGATTGGTTCGTGGCGGCAATCGGTGCTGCGCTTTGTCGGGTTGTTTGCCCGTAACGATGTCAGCCCCGAAATCATGCAGGATGTGGCCAGCCGCCGGGTGATTGGCATTGGTGGCGTGCACGGTTTTTCTATCCGTAATCAGTTAGCAGGCAAACCTCAGCATTACAGTCTGGCCACCTTAAGCGCGCTGGCGAAACAGCAGGTCTGGAAAGGCGACAGCGAACTGACCGGCGATTATCGGGCAACCGACGTCAGTAATCTGTTGCTGGTTGAAGGCTACATGCGGGCGCTGAAGATAGACGAGGTAACCATAGTCAATGCCAGTCTGATTCAGGGTGTGCTGTTGCAGTAGCGGAGTGGCAAGGTAAACCGGCCTCAGTGCCGGTTTTACGCTTCCGGTCTGGCGCAGAAAGCTCAGGGTTTGATCAAACGGATAGCGTGTTCCAGCATCTTTTGCTCGTCCCGTTCGCTGTGGGCGCGGTGCTGGCGGGTGCGTTTCAGCACGTCATAGATATCATCGCGTTTGGTTTCATGGCCACACTCCACCAGCATAATGACCGCGTCGCCTATCACCCGGCACACTTCGTCATAGTCGTCTTCTTTGAGTACATCACGTTTCATCGCCTCTCCTCCCATTACGCTTAACATCGACCCGGTTTTACAAAGGCTAGACAGGAAACGCTTTGCCTGCAAACAGAACGCCATTCACAGCCAGAAACGATTTTTACCGCTTCATTTACCGCTTAACGGCGCAGAGTTCGCCATCTTTGCTACGCTTGGAGAGTCTCACTAAAACCAAGGAGCACTAAATGTCAGGAAAAATCGAAGATAAAGTTAAAGAAGCCGCTGGCGCAGTTCAGGAACAATTTGGCGCAGCAACCGGTTCATCTGAGCATCAGGCGAAAGGCGCGGCCCGTCGTTATACCAACCAGGCCAGTTATGCCGCGCGTGATGCAGCGGATTGCATCAAGGATCAGGTTCAGTCTAATCCTTTTGCCGGTCTGGCTGTTGCCGCAGGCGTGGGCGTATTCATCGGCTTCCTGCTGGGCCGCAAGTAATTCGGCAGAATACGTGACAGAACGGAAGCCGCTGGCTTCCGTTTTTTTTTGGCTGTCGCGTCCCGCCCGGTGCTGAGAAATCTCTGAAAAATCAGATCCCTTCAGGCTGAATGTTATTTTTCAACCAGGCTTAGTCAGGTACGTGCTTACAGATTCTTTTTACTTTTCTGAATAAATAAAAGGTGGTCACATGAAAGCATTCCCTGCCCTGTTGCTGGTTGCAGCAACCCTGACGTCACTGGCAGGCTGTTCACACCAGAGCAGCGCGATTAAAGAAGATGGCCGTCCTCATGCGCCAAGCGGTCAGTCTTCACCAGGCGGTACGCTGGGTTCAGGCCCGGTCGGTCAGCCTCAGTCATAACACGCTCCCCCGGCACCGTTGCCGGGGGCTGTTTCATCTGTCCGGCAGATAGTTAAGCGGGCAGTCATATAAATAGCATGCAGACTAATAATTACCCGACTATTAATCACTGATAAAATAAAAAAACATCCTCTCACTTATATTAATTTGCAGAATCATCCTAATCCATTCCTGAATATTTCCCTTACGCCAACGCCCTATTGTAAAGATTATACTCATATACAGTAAAAAGACTGTTTATAAGTTCAACGCTTGCTCTACGGCCACCTGAAATAAGCCATGAGAATGAACTTTCCCCGTTACCTTATTATCTAATTCTTCATACTGCTTTCTGTTCAATAAAATTAATACGTTTAAGAGAATCCAGACGTGAAGAAAAAAAAGATTTATCTGATAGATCGGTTGTTAACGCTTTATTCCCGATTCTCCAGCCGGAAAAAACCCCACAGCCTGCAGGGTCTGACACCAGAGACGGTGGTTATCTACTCCACCACCGCGCTGGGAGACTTCCTGATGAATACGCCGGCAATCTGGAGCCTGAAAAACCGTTTTCCCACCAGTAAATTTATTCTGGTCTCCAGTAAGAAAAATAAAGATTTAGTCACCCGCTATCACTGGTTTGACGATATCTATATCTGGGATAATAAACTGCTGAATTTTTTACCCTTGCTATTCAAGCTGCGACGTAAAAAACCCGACCTGTCCGTGATATTACACGCCCATTTTCCGTACGATATTTTGAGTTCGGTTATCACCGGCAGCCAGACAATAATTCGCGATCACTATGGCAGCGAATCCACGCTATTAAATAAACACCTTGACCATTACTCGGGTTATTTCGACGATCACACCATTAAGCGCAAATTAAAATTAGTAGAATCGCTGGGTGCCGAAACCCACCAGACGGAGATGCATTTGCCGGGGCTGGACAGCCCGGCCGCTGCACCCTGTGCCCATCGGCGGATTGGGTTTCAGCTGGGCGCGTCGAAAGATATCCGGCGCTGGCCGCTGGCGCATTTTAGCCAGCTGGCCACGGACTTGCTGGAGAGCTGGCCTGACTGTGAAATCATTGTCACCGGCACCGCAGCAGAGCAGCCGCTTGAGCAGCAATTTATCGACAGCCTGCCGCTGCAATACCGTAAAAACGTCACGCCAATGGCGGGTAAAACCAATCTCAGCGGACTGATTACGCTGATCCGCAGCCTGGATTTGCTGGTCACCGGTGATACCGGCCCGCTGCACATCGCTGTCGCGGCACAGGTTCCCACCGTCAGCCTGTTCTCCACCGCCAACCCGCGTTATACCGGTCCGTGTCAGGACAGCGATCGCCATATCGTTATCCATCGTCCGGAACGCCACGCCTCACAACATCCGATGGCCTCAATCAAGGCTGAGGAAGTCCATCAGGCCGTGACCCAGCTGGTGGGATAATGGAGACGTCCCGCAAGCCCTGTTCGCCACAAGCAGTGATCGATTTGATTGAGTACCATAATCAGCCAACGGTGTTTGGCCGGTTCAGGAAAATTGATCGTCACGACTTCTACCTGCAGCAGTTGCCGCTGAGTGAGGTGGAATTCGCGATACTGATGAGTGATTTTTTTATTACCTTTGACGTCTGTTCAAAACGCTACGATGAGACCCGCTATTTTCCGGCGTCACCTTCCGCGCTGTTGGTGCTGGCCGGGCGGTTGGGGTTCAGTGCAGGCTTACCCTACCGTCCACTGACGGTAGCATTACTGTGTGAGGCGGCCAGCCTGGGCCGCTGGCCTGAGGGGAATGACTGAATAACGGTGTTCGCAAACGCGTCGTATACCTCGCGGCTGCTGAGCGAGGTCACGTCACGCGATGCCGGTTGCAGTACCTGATGCTTCACCTGCCACGGATGCCAGCAGGCCGGATCGCTGTCGCCAAACATCGCCACAACCGGCAGACCAAGCGCCGCCCCGATATGCATCGCCCCGCCATCACTGGTGACCAGTCCCTGACACAACGACATCGCCGCAATCAATTGCGGCAGGCTGGTGGTCGCCACCGCTTTCAGCGTCAGCTGCGGGCACAGCGCCATAATCTCGTGGGCCTTCTCGTCATCGCCAGGATGGCGCGGATTATCGCGACGACCAGGCGACCACAACAGCATGATCTGGCATGAATGCCGGGCGGCGAGGGTTTCGGCCAGTTCAGCAAAGCGCTCAGCTGGCCACTGCTGGCTCGGCTTACGGGCGCTGATTTGTAATGCATAGACCGGCTGAGAGGAGTCGATGGCGTAGCTTTTTCGCAGGTCGGCGGCAATCTCTGCATCCGGCATCAGCGTCAGCTTGCCCGGCGCAGCGGCGGCAAGGTTGAAAGGACGGGCCAGACTGTACAGGATCTCAGCGATATGAGCCTGCGCGGATGCCTGCGGCGCTAACAAGTGGGTGATCAGCGGATGTGGCTCTTCTCCCAGCGCAATCACCTGCCCCGGACGCACCATTTTCACCCACTTCAGGCCATGCTGATCCCAGCGGCTTTTCGCCAGAATCACCGTATCGTATCGGTTCTTTTTCAGCGTCAGCATCAGTTGCAGACGCTGCAGCAGGCAGGCGATTCTGCCCTGTCCCGCCTCGCGATGATGCGACTTGGTATAGTAAAACAGTTGCCGGATATCAGGATTGTGCTGCAGTACCGGTGCCGCATAATTGTTGGTTAACACATCAACCTGATGCTCACATGACTGATGCAGCGCGCTGATCAGCGGCGTAGTCAGTAAGGTATCGCCAATATTATCCCGACAAATAATCAAAACCCGCATCTCTGACATCCTTTGCGCAGCGGCTATGCCGTCTGGCTGGCTAAAAATAAGGCTCGCCACTGGCGTCCGCAAAGGGATAACCGTGACGGCATAAGTCAGCAATTAGTCAGCGCAGATCGGGGTTGGTTCAATAGCGGGAATAGCGGAAAGGGTAAAGCAGGCAACAAATAAAACAGGCCGCCCTGCTGGCAGCCTGAGAACATGCCCCACCCGGCGCTTATCTCCGGCACTCGCAATGGCTTAGCTCTTGAAGGGGCGTAAGAATCATCTCATTGTGCGGAGTTACCGGCTTAACAATAATTGCGGTTGTTACTATTAATCTGCGAAGTAAAAATGCCCCCCCCACAACACACTCCGTTTCTGGCGGCGGGTTACTTTTCAACGTCACGAGCGGGCAGAACAGCGAACGTCGGGGTGACCGCAACGACGATATCGTTCTGGTCTGCCGATAATTCGATTGTTCTGCCTGGGTGATCGGCGCTTTACTGGCTCTGATTGATGGCCGATTGGGTCAGGGCTGGTCACAATCGACGCTACGCAACCCCAGCGCCAGACAGAAGGAAATCCTGTGCCCTACCAGCGCTTTATGTATCTCACCACCATACTGGCGGTGGTATTGAGTTATCTGACCCTGCCCGCGGTGATTAAGGGAATAAAGGTCAATCCGCAGATTGCCTGGCTGATCGCGCATCCCGACATCACTTTTGATCGGTTCAGCGAGTGTAAGCAGCACGTTTCTGATGCCAATGGGTGTTACAACGCTTACAGCGCCGCGGTTCAGCTTGCTGAGGCGCATGACTGTTCAGAAGATGGTCTTAAACGCAGGCTCAGATTCAAACGGCTGACCGAACATGCTGCGGATAGCGTGCTTGAAAATGAATTAAACAAGGCTTGCCCGGGACGGGTTGAAGCCAGCCGAATTGCCACTGATCAGCTCACAGTAACGCCGTCAGCGGCCAGGTGAGACGGTTAGCGCGGCTGTTGCCAGGTTTTAGTATGACCTTAGTTTTTCCAGCCTGACGCCGGATGCGCTCTGGCTGGCGAGCCAGTTTTTCCATAAAAAAACGGGAACGTTTCCGCTCCCGTTTTTAATCCACGTCATCCCGTCAGGGATTACATATTTTCGATGATCGCGTCACCAAACTCTGAACATTTCAGCAGTTTAGCGCCATCCATCAGGCGTTCGAAATCGTAAGTCACGGTCTTGTTAGCGATAGCGCCTTCAACACCTTTAACAATCAGGTCTGCCGCTTCGAACCATTCCATGTGACGCAGCATCATTTCTGCTGACAGGATCACTGAACCTGGGTTCACTTTATCCTGACCGGCATACTTAGGTGCAGTACCGTGCGTGGCTTCGAACAGCGCGCACTCATCACCAATGTTAGCGCCTGGTGCAATACCGATACCGCCAACCTGCGCCGCCAGGGCGTCGGAGATGTAGTCACCGTTCAGGTTCATACAGGCGATAACGTCATATTCAGCCGGACGCAGCAGGATTTGCTGCAGGAACGCATCGGCAATCACATCTTTAACGATGATCTCTTTACCGGTGTTCGGGTTTTTGAACTTCATCCACGGGCCGCCGTCGATCAGTTCGCCGCCGAACTCTTCTTTCACTAACTGGTAACCCCAGTCTTTGAACGAGCCTTCGGTGAACTTCATGATGTTGCCTTTGTGGACCAGAGTCAGGGAATCACGATCGTTGGTGATGGTGTATTCAACTGCCGCGCGTACCAGACGCTTGGTACCCTCTTCCGAGCACGGCTTAACGCCGATACCACACTGCTCAGGGAAGCGAATTTTCTTCACGCCCATCTCTTCGCGCAGGAACTTGATCACTTTGTCCGCTTCGGCAGAACCCGCTTTCCACTCGATACCAGCATAGATATCTTCGGAGTTTTCACGGAAGATCACCATGTCGGTCTCTTCAGGACGTTTAACCGGGCTTGGCGTGCCTTTGTAGTAACGTACCGGACGCAGGCAGACGTAGAGGTCCAGCTCCTGACGCAGGGCAACGTTCAGTGAACGAATACCGCCGCCGACCGGGGTGGTCAGTGGGCCTTTGATGGCAACACGATATTCTTTAATTAAGTCGAGGGTTTCCTGTGGCAGCCAGACGTCCTGGCCGTAAAGTTCCACGGATTTCTCACCGGTGTAAATCTCCATCCAGGAGATTTTGCGCTCGCCGTTGTAGGCTTTCTTCACCGCAGCGTCGACCACTTTCAGCATCACTGGTGAAACATCAACGCCGATACCGTCACCCTCAATGTAAGGAATGACCGGATTATTCGGGACAACCAGTTTGCCCTGGTTCAGGGTGATTTTTTGACCTTCCGCCGGAACAACTACTTTGCTTTCCATTAACCTCTCCTAGGCGATTTTGTTAATGATTTGTAAGATGCGGGTCAATACTACTTGAATATTTCCGTCACGCCAATCACCGCAATTTCGCGTTATAATGCGCCCATTGTTTCTGACTGCAAAGCCCATGCGAAAAACATCTCAACGAATTCACCAGGATAAACGATTCAGCCGCCCGACGCGTGATGCGCGACGGGCCCCTGAGCGTAGTGCCGCGCCGCGCCGCGTGGTGCTGTTTAACAAACCCTTCGATGTTTTGCCACAGTTCACCGATGAAGCGGGCCGTCGTACCCTGAAAGATTTCATCAGCGTGGCCGGGGTCTATGCCGCGGGCCGTCTCGATCGCGACAGCGAAGGGTTGATGGTACTGACCAACGAGGGTGCCTTACAGGCCGCGCTAACCCAGCCCGGCAAACGCACCGGCAAGATCTACTATGTTCAGGTCGAAGGCGAGCCGCAGGAGAGCGACCTGCAACCGTTGCGGGATGGGGTTAGTCTGAAAGATGGCCCAACCCTGCCGGCGCAGGTCGAGAAAGTCGCCGAACCGGCGTGGCTCTGGCCGCGCCAGCCGCCGATTCGCGAGCGTAAAAATATCCCGACCCAGTGGCTTAAAGTGACGCTGTATGAGGGCCGCAACCGCCAGCTGCGCCGGATGACGGCCCATATTGGTTTTCCAACTCTGCGGCTGATCCGTTATGCGATGGGCGGCTATACGCTCGATAATCTGGCGCCCGGCGCATGGCGCGATGCTGACGACAGTCCAGCCTGACAGAGCGATTTTTTATAACGTCAGGTTAACAATTCCGGAGGAACGATGTTTAAACCTCATGTCACGGTCGCCTGTTTAGTGCAGGCGGAAGGTGAACTGCTGGTAGTAGAAGAGACCATTAAGGGACAGCCTACCTGGAATCAGCCAGCCGGACACCTTGAAGCGGACGAAACGCTGCAGCAAGCCGCGCAACGTGAATTATATGAAGAGACCGGTATCGCGGCAGAAATGGCCTATTTCATCACCGTTCATCAGTGGATAGCGCCTGATAATACGCCTTTTGTGCGTTTTCTGTTTGGCCTCGATCTGGCCAAAAAGCAGCCAACCCAGCCGCAGGATAGCGATATCGATTGCTGCTGGTGGTTGCCGCCAGCGCAGATTCTCACCGCGTCTAACCTGCGTTCACCGTTGGTGGCGGAAAGCGTACGGCTGTGGCAACAGGGCGCGCGCTATCCGTTACATCTGGTCAGCGCGTTCCGCTGGCCGTTTCATGAGGGTGCGCGCCCGTCTTCTGCATGGTAGAATGCGCCGCCTGTTTTTTTATCGTTATGCGAGCGTGTCATGTCTGACAACAGCCAGAAAAAAGTGATCGTCGGTATGTCCGGCGGCGTCGATTCTTCCGTTTCCGCCTGGTTACTGCAACAGCAGGGCTACCAGGTCGAAGGCCTGTTCATGAAGAACTGGGAGGAGGACGATGGCGAGGAATATTGTACTGCCGCGGACGATCTGGCGGATGCGCAAGCGGTGTGCGACAAACTGGGTATTAAGCTGCACAAGGTCAACTTTGCCGCTGAATACTGGGATAACGTCTTTGAGCACTTCCTCGAAGAGTATAAAGCGGGTCGTACGCCGAACCCCGACATCCTGTGCAATAAAGAGATCAAATTCAAAGCGTTCCTCGAGTTCGCGGCTGAAGATCTCGGCGCGGATTTCATTGCCACCGGCCACTATGTTCGTCGTCAGGACGTTGAGGGTCAGAGCCAGCTGCTGCGCGGCCTGGATGGCAACAAAGATCAGAGTTACTTCCTGTATACCCTGAGCCACCAGCAGATTGCTCAGAGTCTGTTCCCGGTCGGCGAGCTGGAAAAGCCCGAGGTGCGCCGCATCGCTGAACAGCTGGATTTAATTACCGCCAAAAAGAAAGACTCTACCGGCATCTGCTTTATCGGTGAGCGCAAATTCCGTGACTTCCTGGCGCGTTATCTGCCGGCTCAGCCCGGTGAGATTGAGACCGTGGACGGTCAGATCGTCGGCGAACATCAGGGTCTGATGTACCATACGCTGGGCCAGCGCAAAGGTCTGGGTATCGGCGGCCTGAAAGAGAGCAAAGATGATCCCTGGTATGTGGTCGACAAAGATGTGGCGCGCAATCGGCTGATTGTCGCACAGGGTGGCGATCATCCGCGTCTGATGTCGGTCGGCCTGATCGCGCAGCAGCTGCACTGGGTCGATCGTCAGCCAATCGCGGCTCCGCTGCGCTGTACGGTTAAAACCCGCTATCGCCAGACCGACATCCCGTGTGAGATCATTCCGCATGGCGAAGACCGGATTGAAGTCCGTTTTGATGAACCTGTCGCGGCGGTCACGCCCGGACAATCTGCGGTGTTCTATCTTGGCGAGGTCTGCCTGGGTGGCGGCATTATCGAAGAGCGTCTGCCGTTAGTCGCAAAATAAGCCGCTTAACCCGGCGTTCATGACGCGTAAACAGGAGTAACCGTGGCGAAGAACTATCAGGAAATCACACTGGCGCTGGCAGGCATCTGTCAGTCGGCCCATCTGGTGCAGCAGCTGGCACAGCAGGGTCACTGTCAGCCCGAGGCGTTTACCGTGACGCTGCGCAGCGTGCTGGATCTCAATCCCAGCTCGACGCTGGCGGTGTTTGGCAACAATGAAGCCAACCTGCGCCTCGGCCTCGAAACCCTGATGGCGGTGCTCAACAGCAGCAGTCGTCAGGGCGCGGGCGCGGAACTGACGCGTTATACCCTTAGCATGATGGTGCTGGAACGTAAGCTCAGCGCCAATAAATCAGCGATAGCGACACTGGCCCAGCGTATCAGCCAGCTCGACCGTCAGCTGGCGCACTACGAACTGGAATCCGATACCATTCTGAGCGCTATGGCCGGCATCTACGTTGACGTTATCAGCCCGTTAGGTCCGCGTATCCAGGTGACCGGTTCGCCCGCCGTGCTGCAGAATCCGCAGTTGCAGAGTAAAGTGCGGGCCACGCTGTTAGCCGGCATTCGTGCCGCCGTTTTGTGGCAGCAGGTCGGCGGTGGCCGTCTGCAACTGATGTTTTCGCGCCAGCGCTTGCTGCGTGAAGCAAAGACCCTCTTATCCCGGCTGCCACTGACTTACTAAGTCGGTGCGGCAAAATACTGTTAAATGATTCAGGAGTTGCACTGATGGAATTATCCTCTCTGACCGCCGTCTCACCTGTCGATGGTCGTTACGGCGATAAAGTCAGCCCGCTGCGTGCGATTTTCAGCGAATTTGGTTTGCTGAAATTCCGCGTTGAGGTTGAAGTTCGCTGGTTACAAAAACTGGCCGCGACCGCAGAGATCAAGGAAGTTCCTGCATTTGATGCCGACGCAAACGCTTTCCTTGACGCGATTGTCAGCAATTTTTCGGAAGACGATGCGGCGCGCATCAAGACCATTGAGCGCACCACCAATCACGACGTTAAAGCGGTCGAATATTTCCTGAAAGAGAAAGTGGCGGACGTCCCTGCCCTGCATGCGGTATCTGAGTTCATTCACTTCGCCTGCACTTCCGAAGATATCAACAACCTCTCTCATGCGCTGATGCTGGAAACCGCGCGCCGCGAGGTGATCCTGCCTTACTGGCAGCAGCTGATCGCCGCTGTAAAAGGCCTGGCGTCAGAATACCGTGATATTCCGCTGCTCTCCCGCACGCATGGCCAGCCCGCCACGCCGTCCACCATGGGCAAAGAGATGGCCAATGTCGCCTATCGTCTGGAGCGCCAGCTGCGTCAGCTGAGCCAGATTGAGGTGCTGGGCAAAATCAACGGTGCGGTCGGTAACTATAACGCCCACATCGCCGCGTATCCGGAAGTTGACTGGCATCAGCTGAGCGAGCGTTTTGTCACTTCGCTGGGGATCAGCTGGAACCCCTACACCACCCAGATTGAGCCGCATGACTACATCGCAGAGATGTTCGACTGCATCGCCCGCTTCAACACCATCCTGATCGATTTCGATCGTGATATCTGGGGCTACGTGGCGCTGAATCATTTCAAACAGAAAACCATCGCTGGCGAAATCGGCTCCTCAACCATGCCGCACAAAGTGAACCCGATCGATTTCGAAAATTCCGAAGGCAATCTGGGTCTGGCAAACGCGGTGATGCAGCATCTGGCCAGCAAGTTGCCGGTCTCCCGCTGGCAGCGTGACCTGACCGACTCCACCGTACTGCGTAACCTCGGCGTCGGTATTGGCTATGCGCTGATCGCCTATCAGGCAACGCTGAAAGGTATTTCAAAACTGGAAGTGAACCGCGATCGTCTGCTCGATGAACTGGATCATAACTGGGAAGTGCTGGCCGAACCGATCCAGACGGTGATGCGCCGTTATGGCATTGAAAAGCCGTACGAGAAGCTGAAAGAGCTGACGCGCGGCAAACGGGTTGATGCGGCGGGCATGCAGGCCTTTATCGACAGCCTGGCGCTGCCGGAAGAGGAAAAAGTGCGTCTGAAGCAGATGACGCCAGCCAACTATATCGGCCGTGCTATCCAGATGGTTGACGATCTGAAATAATCCCCTCCGCAGACCGGTTCAGGCCGGTCTGCGTTAACATCTTGTTTAGTTCATTTCGCGTATACTTTCTGCAATTTGACTCATTCAGATAGTAAGGAATTCCTATGCGTGTTCTGGTAGTGGAAGACAATGCTCTGCTGCGCCATCATCTCGCCGTGCAGTTACGTGATATGGGCCATCAGGTTGATGCCGCCGAAGACGCCAAAGAAGCCGACTATTTTCTTCGCGAGCACCTGCCGGACATCGCGCTGGTCGATTTAGGCCTGCCGGATGAAGATGGCATGTCACTGATCCGCCGCTGGCGCAGTGATGCCGTGCGTCAGCCGATTCTGGTGCTGACCGCCCGTGAAGGCTGGCAGGCAAAAGTGGAAGCGCTGGAAGCCGGTGCGGATGATTACGTCACCAAGCCGTTTCATATTGAAGAGGTGGCGGCACGGCTGCAGGCGCTGATGCGGCGCAATAGCGGCCACGCATCGCAGATCATCGATATGTCGCCGTTTCAGGTTGATTTGTCCCGTCGCGAACTGACGGTGAATGAGCAGCCGGTGAAGCTGACCGCCTTTGAATATACCATCGTCGAAACCCTGATTCGCAACGCCGGTAAAGTGGTGAGCAAGGATTCGCTGATGCTGCAACTCTATCCCGACGCAGAACTGCGTGAAAGCCACACCATCGACGTGCTGATGGGGCGTCTGCGCAAAAAGATTCTGGCGTTGCATCCCGCCGACGTCATCGCCACCGTGCGTGGCCAGGGTTACCGCTTTGATCTCTGACCATGTCCTGGTTTAGTCGTTATCGCCCGATTTCGCTGCGCGCCCGTTTTCTGCTGGCCTCCGCAGCGATTGTCCTGTTCCTCTCCCTCTCCTATGGCATGGTCGCGGTTATTGGCTATGTGGTGAGCTTCGATAAAAACACCTATCGGGTGATGCGGGGCGAAAGCAACCTGTTCTTTACGCTGGCGCAGTGGCATGACAATCAGCTCACCATTGCCCAGCCGGAACGGATGACGCTTAACTTCCCGACGCTGGTGTTCATTTACGACGAGCACGGCAAGCTGCTGTGGCAGCAACGCGACGTGCCGGAGATCCGCAAGAAAATCCACCGTGACTGGCTGATCAAACCGGATTTCTACGAGATTGATACCAGCAACGGCACCAGCCTGGCGGCGATGGGGGATAACCTCAGCGCGAAACGGCGACTGCATGCCTGGGATACCGACAGTGACGATACCTTCACCCACTCCGTTGCGGTTAACCGCTATGACGCTACCACCAATCTGCCAGCGCTGACCATTGTGGTGGTCGACTCGATCCCGCAGGAGTTACAGCATTCGGATGTGGTGTGGTCATGGTTCAGCTATGTGCTGGCGGCTAACCTGATCCTGATCGTGCCGCTGCTGTGGCTGGCGGCGCACTGGAGCCTGCGTCCGATTGGCGCACTCACTCAGCAGGTGCGGGAACTGGAGACCAGCCAGCGTGAAAAACTGGATGATAATCCGCCGCAGGAATTGCGCAGCCTGGTGCGCAACCTCAACCTGCTGCTGACGAACGAACGGCAGCGCTATACCCGTTATCGCACCACTCTGTCGGACCTGACGCACAGTCTCAAAACCCCGCTGGCGGTACTGCAAAGCACCCTGCGGTCGCTACGCAGCGGCAAAGAGTTGACGGTAGAAGAGGCTGAACCGGTGATGCTGGAGCAGATCAGCCGCATCTCGCAACAGGTCGGTTATTACCTGCATCGCGCCAGTATGCAGGCCGATCACAATCCGCTGCAGCGCGACCTGCATTCGGTCTCCGGTCTGCTCGACAGCCTGTGTTCGGCGCTGAACAAGGTTTATCAGCGTAAAGGGGTGGCAATCACCCTCGATATCTCCCCGGAACTCACTTTCGTCGGCGACCAGAACGATTTTATGGAAGTGATGGGTAACGTGCTGGATAACGCCTGTAAATATTGCCTCGAGTTTATTGAAGTCAGCGCTTATCAGAGCGAAAAAGCGCTGCATCTCTACATAGACGATGACGGTCCCGGTATTCCGGAGAGCAAACGCGATCTGGTGTTTGTCCGCGGTCAGCGCGCCGACACCCTGCGCCCCGGTCAGGGACTGGGGCTGGCGGTGGTGCTGGATATACTTGAGCAATATGCGGGTAAGGTTATCGCTTCAGGCAGCGCACTGGGTGGCACCCGGATGGAAGTAGTCTTTCAGCGCCAGGAAGTCGAACATCGCCGCGAGTAGAAAACCGTCCGGGCTGTTATACTTGCTGGCATTTACAGCCCTAAGCGGAACCCTTGTATGGACTATCAGCTCGATCTCAACTGGCCCGATTTTATTCAACGCTACTGGCAAAAACGCCCGGTGGTACTGAAGCGTGGCTTCAAAAACTTTGTCGATCCCCTTTCTCCGGATGAACTGGCCGGACTGGCGATGGAAAACGAGGTAGATAGCCGCCTGGTGAGCCATCAGGATGGCAAATGGCAGGTCAGTCACGGCCCGTTTGAGAGCTACGACCATCTGGGTGAGAATAACTGGTCGCTGCTGGTGCAGGCGGTTAATCACTGGCATGAACCTTCTGCCGCCCTGATGCGCCCTTTCCGCTTTTTGCCTGACTGGCGTATCGATGACCTGATGGTGTCGTTCGCGGTGCCGGGAGGCGGTGTCGGTCCGCATTTCGATCAGTATGACGTCTTCATTATTCAGGGCAGTGGCCGTCGCCGCTGGCGCGTCGGTGAAAAAGTGCCGATGAAGCAGCATTGCCCTCATCCGGATCTGCTGCAGGTGGAACCGTTCGATGCCATTATTGATGAAGAGATGGAGCCGGGCGATATCCTCTACATTCCGCCTGGATTCCCGCATGAAGGCTATTCGCTGGAAAATGCGCTGAACTATTCGGTGGGTTTCCGTGCGCCAAGCGGACGTGAACTGATCAGCGGCTTTGCCGATTACGCGCTGGCCAACGAGCTGGGCAGCCTGCGCTTTAGCGATCCGAACGTGCCGTCGCGCGAGTGCCCTTCACAGATCCTGCCGCAGGAGATTGAAGGCGTCCGTCAGGTGATGCTGGACGTGATCAACCAACCGGAACACTTTGCTCAGTGGTTTGGCGAGTTTATTTCTCAATCCCGTCATGAGCTGGATGTCGCGCCGCCAGAGCCGCCTTATCAGCCTGATGAGATTTATGACGCGCTGCAACAGGGTGATGCGCTGAGCCGGTTAGGTGGCCTGCGGGTCCTGACAATTGGCGATGCGGTCTACGTCAACGGTGAGCGGGTTGAATGTTCACATCCTGAAGTGATGGCCGTGCTGGCGCATCATTATCGCATCACGCTGGAAGATCTCGGGGATGCGCTGGACGATCCGGCGGTGCTGGCGCAGATTGCCGGTCTGGTGAATGCCGGATACTGGTATTTTGGCGAAGAATAACTGACCTGGAGGGCAGACGCATCCGCCGCCTGCCCTCCGCAAGCCAGTCTCCTCATCAGGCTCTCCGCCATTAGCGGCAGAGAGCCTGCTTCAGTAAAACCCCGTTCGCAACTTAACCTTTCTTCTGCGCCGCCAGTTCCGACAACCGCACAATCACCTCCACTGACTTCGCCATGATATTCAGCGAGGCAAATTCATGTTTGCCGTGATAGTTGTAGCCGCCGGTAAACAGGTTCGGACACGGCAAGCCTTTCCATGACAGCGCGGATCCGTCAGTACCGCCGCGAATCGGTTTGACCACCGGCTCAATAGCGCAGTCACGCATCGCCTGTAGCGCTAACTCAATGATATGCGGGAAAGGTTCCACCTTTTCACGCATGTTGCGATAGCTGTTGGTGATCTCTACGGTGACGGAACAATCTTTATGCAGGGTTTTGGTCATCTCCGTCGCAATCTGCTGTAGCGTCTGTTTGCGCTGCTCAAAACTGTCGGTATCAAAGTCGCGAATAATGTAGTGCAGCTCAGCGTGTTCAACCGTGCCTTTCATCTGGTGCAGATGATAGAAGCCCTCATAGCCTTCGGTGTACTGCGGCTTTTCATTGGCCGGCACGGCGGCATGGAACTGATTGGCCAGATCCAGCGCGTTAACCATCACCCCTTTTGCTGAGCCAGGATGCACATTATTGCCCACGATTTTGACCGTGGCGGAGGCGGCATTAAAGTTTTCATACTCAAACTCCCCCAGGTCGCTGCCGTCAACGGTGTAGGCCCAGTCAGCGGCAAAGCCTTCGACATCAAAATGCGAGGTGCCGCGCCCAATCTCTTCGTCGGGCGTAAAGGCGACGCGGATGGCACCATGCGGAATATCGCTGTCCGCCAGCCGCGCCATCGCCGTCATAATTTCGGCAATACCGGCCTTGTCGTCCGCCCCCAGCAGGGTTTTGCCATCGGTGGTAATCAGCGTGTGGCCGATCAGCTTGTGCAGCACCGGAAACATCACCGGCGAAAGGATCTCATCGCCATTGCCCAGCGCAATGTCACCGCCGCGGTAATTCTCAATAATCTGCGGATTAACATGTTTCGCGGTAAAGTCAGGCGAGGTATCCATATGGGAGATAAAACCAATCACCGGCGTTGGCCAGTCTACATTGGCCGGCAGCGTGCCCATGACGCAACAGTGATCGCTTAACGTGACGTCAACAAAACCCAACGCCAGCAGTTCTTCCTGCAGCTGACGCGCCAGCGTCCACTGCCCTTCACTGCTTGGCACCTGACGCGCCTGCGGTTTTGCCTGGGTTTCGACTGCGACGTAACTCAAAAAACGCTCAAGTAACTGTTCCATATCCCATCCTTTAAAAGTGCCGTCCGTTATTATTCACAGACCAGCCGGCGCAACGTTGCGTCAAATCATCAGCAGACAGGTTAGCGCTGTCGATCCCATTTGGGGAAGCGATCACGCCGAAAAAAAAGCCGGATTGTGAGATTGTTGCGGCAAGTCTCGCAATGTGTTGTTAACAATCCTGATTATCGCCTGCCCGGTGGGGTCAAAACATGGCATTGCCACATTTTTCAGGTATCATCCGCCCCTTCTTGCTGGCTGGCCGCAGTAGACGGCTATGCTGTAACCTGTTCGACCTTTGACAGACTGAGACTAAAATGACGCAAACACGCGCACAGCAGGCGCTGGTTACGCTTTCTGGCATCAGTAAAGCTTTCGATGGCAAAACCATCATTGATGATTTTAATCTGACCATTCACCACGGCGAATTTATTACCCTGCTCGGTCCGTCGGGCTGCGGCAAAACCACCATTCTGCGACTGATCGCCGGTCTGGAAGAGGCGGATCGCGGTCGCATCCTGCTGGACAATCAGGATATTACTGACACCGTGGCCGAACACCGCCACGTCAATACGGTGTTTCAGAGCTACGCGCTGTTCCCGCATATGACGGTATTTGAGAACGTCGCGTTTGGTCTGCGGATGCAAAAAACGCCGGCGGCACAAATCACTACCCGGGTTAATGATGCGCTGGCAATGGTCCAGCTGGAAAGCTTTGCCGATCGGCGTCCCCATCAGCTGTCGGGCGGACAGCAACAGCGCGTCGCTATCGCCCGCGCGGTCGTTAACCGGCCAAAAGTTCTGCTGCTGGACGAGTCACTCTCTGCGCTGGACTACAAGCTGCGTAAGCAGATGCAGAATGAGCTAAAAGCGCTACAGCGCAAGCTGGGTATTACCTTTGTTTTCGTCACCCACGATCAGGAAGAGGCGCTGACCATGTCCGATCGGATTGTGGTGATGCGCGACGGGAAAATTGTGCAGGATGGCACGCCACGTGAGATCTACGAAGAACCTGATAATCTGTTTGTCGCCCGCTTTATCGGTGAGATCAACGTCTTTGATGCCGAAGTGATCGCCAGCGACAGCGCACCATTAATACGCGCCAGAGTGGAAGGTCGTGAGTGTGATATCCACTGTGCTTTCCCGGTCCGGCCAGGCGATCGGCTGCACGTGATGCTGCGCCCGGAGGATTTGCGGGTGGAGGAGATTCATGGTGATAGCGCGGCTGACGGCCTGATCGGTTATGTCCGTGAGCGTAACTACAAAGGCATGACGCTGGAATCTACCGTAGAACTGGAGAACGGCAAGCTGGTAACGGTGAGCGAGTTCTTTAATGAAGACGATCCTGACTTTGACCACTCACTGAACCAGAAAATGGCGGTGAACTGGGTGCCCAGCTGGGAGGTGGTATTGCCGTATGAAGCTGATGCGTAATGGTTTCCAGAAAAGCGTCATTGCGCTGATAGTTGGCTGGCTGGCGCTGTTTGTCTTTCTGCCCAATCTGATGATTTTTATCACCAGCTTCCTGACACGTGACGATGCACACTTTGTCAGCGCGGTATTTACCCTTAGCAACTACACGCGCCTGCTTGATCCGCTGTATGCCGAAGTGCTGCTGCATTCGCTTAATATGGCGCTGATTGCCACCCTCTGCTGCCTGCTGCTGGGCTACCCGTTCGCCTGGTGCCTGACGATGTTACCGGCGCGACTGCGTCCGCTGATGCTGTTTCTGTTGATAGTTCCGTTCTGGACCAACTCACTGATCCGCATCTATGGGCTGAAAATATTCCTCAGTACCCGCGGCTGGCTGAATGATTTTCTGCTGTCGATCGGCCTGATCGATAAGCCGTTTCGTATTATCTATACCCCGGAAGCGGTGGTGCTCGGGCTGATCTACATTCTGCTGCCGTTTATGGTGCTGCCGCTTTACTCCAGTCTGGAGAAGCTGGATAAACCGCTGCTCGAAGCGGCGCGTGATTTGGGTGCCGGAAAAATACAGACCTTTTTCCGCATCATCCTGCCGCTCACCATGCCGGGAATTATCGCCGGATGCCTGCTGGTGTTGATCCCGGCGATGGGGCTGTTCTATGTGGCGGATTTGATGGGCGGCGCGAAAAACCTGCTGATTGGCAACGTGATCAAGAGTCAGTTCCTCAATATTCGTGACTGGCCGTTTGGTGCCGCCACCAGCATTGTGATGACGCTGTTAATGGGCCTGCTGCTGCTGATTTACTGGCGCGTTGCGCGGCTGCTGAATAACAAGGTGGATTTAGGATGATGACACGCCTGTTACGCGGCAGTTTTATGACGCTCATTTATGCCTGGTTCTATATTCCGATTGTGATTTTAATCGTGAATTCGTTCAACGCTTCCCGCTTTGGCATTAACTGGCAAGGGTTCACTACCCGGTGGTATCACCTGCTGCTGAACAACGACAGCCTGCTGCAGGCGGCGCAGCATTCGCTGATCATGGGCGTGCTGTCGGCCAGCTGTGCGACGCTGATAGGCTCGCTCACTGCGGTAGCGCTCTATCGCTATCGCTTTCGCGGCAAGCCTTTTGTCAGCGGCATGCTGTTTGTGGTGATGATGTCGCCAGATATTGTGATGGCGATTTCGCTGCTGGTGCTGTTTATGCTGCTGGGGATCTCGCTGGGATTCTGGTCGCTGCTGTTCTCCCACATCACCTTCTGTCTGCCGTTTGTGGTGATCACCGTTTACTCGCGGCTGAAAGGCTTTGATGTGCGGATGCTGGAAGCGGCAAAAGATCTGGGTGCCAGCGAGACCACAATTCTGCGCAAAATTATCGTGCCGCTGGCTATGCCAGCCGTCGCGGCCGGATGGTTGCTGAGCTTTACCCTGTCAATGGATGATGTGGTGGTCTCTTCGTTTGTGACCGGCCCCACCTTTGAAATATTGCCGCTGAAAATTTACTCAATGGTAAAAGTGGGCGTTTCGCCTGAAGTGAATGCGCTCGCCACGATTCTGATGTTGCTGTCGTTGCTGCTGGTGGCGGGCAGTCAGTGGTTACTGCGTGACAGAAATAAATAACCGAGGATTGATAATGAAAAAATGGTCTCACTGGCTGGCGGCTGGCGCGCTGGCACTGGGGATGCAGTCTGCTCAGGCGGACGACGGTAAAACGCTCTACTTCTATAACTGGACCGAGTATGTCCCGCCGGGTCTGCTGGAACAGTTCACCAAAGAGACCGGCATCAAGGTGATCTACTCGACTTATGAATCCAATGAGAGCATGTACGCCAAGCTCAAAACCTGGAAAGATGGCGCTTACGATCTGGTGGTGCCCTCAACCTATTTTGTCGCCAAAATGCGTAACGAAGGCATGTTGCAGAAGATCGACAAGAGCCAGTTGAGCAACTTCAGCAATCTGGATCCGAATCTGCTGAACAAGCCGTTCGATCCCAATAACGATTACTCCATTCCCTACATCTGGGGTGCGACCGCCATTGGCGTGAACAGTGACGAGATCGATCCAAAGAGCGTCACCCGTTGGGCCGATTTGTGGAAGCCTGAATATAAGCAGAGCCTGTTGCTGACCGACGATGCGCGGGAAGTGTTTCAGATGGCGCTGCGTAAGCTGGGTTACTCCGGAAACACCCGCGATCCGGCGCAGATCAAGGCTGCCTATCAGGAGCTGAAAAAGCTGATGCCCAACGTGCTGGCGTTCAACTCCGATAATCCGGGCAACCCGTTTATGGAAGGCGAAGTGAATCTGGGGATGATCTGGAACGGATCGGCCTATGTGGCCCGGCAGGCGGGCACCCCACTAACGATCGTCTGGCCTGCAGAAGGCGGCATTTTCTGGATGGATAATCTTGCCATTCCCGCCAACGCGAAGAACAAAGCGGGCGCGCTGAAGCTGATCAACTTCCTGCTGCGCCCGGACGTGGCGGCAAAAGTGGCGGAAACCATCGGTTACCCGACGCCGAATCTGGCCGCGAAGAAGCTGTTACCGGCCTCGGTGGCAAACGATCCGTCACTCTATCCGTCTGCTGACGTCATTCAGCACGGTGAATGGCAGGATGATGTCGGCGATGCCAGCGTGCAGTACGAGACGCTGTTCCAGCAGCTGAAAGCGGGCCGCTAAGCCACAGAAGCCGGGCGGCCCGTCGTCACCCGGCTTATTTATACAGGCCACGCAGCAGCGTATGCACAAACTCCGGCACCACTTCACTGGCCAGGCCGTAATGCCGCTCGGCAAACTCATTGCCAACCTGACTCGGTTCCAGATTCAGCTCAACGGTATGCGCACCCTGCAGTTTGGCTTCATGGACAAAGCCTGCTGCCGGATAGACATGGCCAGAGGTCCCGATAGCAATAAAGTAATCGGCCTGCTCCAGTGCCTGATAGATCTGCTCCATGCCCAGCGGCATTTCACCAAACCACACCACATGCGGACGCAGCGCTGAAGGAAACTGGCAGCAGGTACAGCGGTCGTCAGGAGTAATATCCCCGGTCCACTCAATCACCTGACCGCTGTTGACGCAGCGCACTTTCAGCAGCTCACCGTGCATATGCAGTACCCGGGCATTGCCGGCACGCTCATGCAGGTTATCAATATTCTGGGTTACCAGCAGGAAGTTATCGCCTAACACCTGTTCCAGTTCGGCCAGCGCCAGATGGGCGGCATTAGGCTGAATCTCTGCCTGCTGCAGTTGCTGACGACGGGCGTTATAGAAACGTTGCACCAGCGCAGGATCGCGCTGAAAGCCTTCCGGGGTCGCAACATCTTCGACATGATGCTCTTCCCACAAACCATCAGCGGCGCGGAAGGTGCGGATACCGGACTCGGCTGAAATGCCAGCGCCGGTCAGCACCACAACGTGCGGCTGTGGATGGGCGGCCAGCTCGGCCTGACGATCACGCTCGAAAATTCGCTGGCGAAAGCGCTGATGCACCTTTCTCCGGGTCTTTTTAAGGCGGGCAAGTCGTATGCGGCGACGTGGTGTACGCATAAAATCTCCTGGAGCAGCGGCTTCGGCGAGCCGCTATAAACAAATTCTGGGCTGAATTCACCCGATAATAACGGTTGCGCATGACAGCGCCATGCAGCAGAGGCCGAAAATGTGCGCGGCGCGAAGAGTGAATTCGCGCCGCGTGTCAATTACTGTCCGCTCAGTACCCGAGCCGGGTCGATGCGGCTGGCGCGTCTGGCTGGATACCAGCTGGCCACCAGGCTCAGCACGATGGCGGTGATCAGGACCGAGAACACATCGACCCAGTGCAGCTCCGACGGCAGGAAGTCGATAAAGTAGATATCGCCGGCCAGCAGATGATGGCCGGTGAGCGACTCCAGCCCGCGCACCAGATGCGTCAGGTTCAGTGATACCAGCACGCCCACCACCACGCCGCTGACGCTGCCGAGCAAGCCCGCCAGCAGACCGTACCAGATGAAGATGGCGCGGATCAGGCGATCTTTGGCACCGAGCGTCCGGAGCACCGCAATATCGCTGCTTTTGTCTTTGACCGCCATCACCAGGGTGGAAACGATGTTGAAGCAGGCGACGCCAATTACCAGCACCATCGCCAGATACATAATGGCGCGAATCATCTGAATGTCGCGGTACATGTAGCCGTAGGTGCCGATCCAGCTTTTGATATAGACATAGGAATGGGTCGCTTCACCAGCGTCACGCACCAGCTTAACCGCCTGGAACGGATCGTTCATTTTCAACGCAATGCCGGTTACGCTGTTGCCCATATCAAGATACTGTTGCGCATCGGCCAGCGGCACCAGCGCCAGGCTGTGATCGAGCATGCCACTCAGTTGCAGGATACCACTGACCTGAAGCCGTATGCGCTTCGGTTGCAGCAGTTTGTTATCCCCATCGTTATTCGGGATCATGATGGTGATCCAGTCACCCTGTTTGACTTTGAGCGTAGTGGCAATGCCGCCGCCGAGGATGATCTGCTGCTTACCGGCGGCAAACGTCGACCAGCCGTTGTTAGCGACAAACTGCGGCAGTGCGCTCAGTCGCGGCTCCTGCGCCGGATCCACGCCTTTAACCTGCAGCGCTTCGAGTCGCGCACCGCTTTCAATCAGTCCGGTGAAATTGACATACGGGGCCGCCGCCGCAATGCCTGGCACCTTTTCAATCGGCGCAATCATTGATTGCCAGCGCTGAAACGGCTGATTGACCGCCTCAATCTCACCGTGTGGGACCACGGCCAGAATGCGGTTATTTAGCTCACGCTCAAACCCGTTCATCGCGCTCAGGCCAATGATTAATACCGCCACACCCAGCGCAATACCGATGGTTGAGATCACCGAAATCAGCGATACCATGCCGCCACGGCGGCGGCCACGGCTAAAGCGCAGGCCTAACAGCAGCGATAACGACGATCCCATTACTCTGCTCCTGCCATGCTCAGCTGTTCGCTTAACTGACCATCACGCATCTCCATCTGGCGCGACATCCGTTTCGCCAGTTGCAGATCGTGGGTCACCACCAGGAACGCGGTGCCCTGACGCACGTTGAGTTCACCCAGCAGGGCAAAAATGGCATCGGCGTTGCGCGCATCAAGGTTACCGGTGGGCTCATCCGCCATCACCAGACGAGGACGGTTGACCAGTGCCCGGGCAATCGCCACGCGCTGACGCTCGCCACCCGATAATTCTGACGGGCGGTGTGCGGCGCGATGATCCAGCCCGACGGCAGCCAGCATCTCGCGGGCGCGGTCCTGTGCTTCAGCTTTGGCGACTTTGCCAATCAGCAGCGGCATCGCCACGTTCTCCAGCGCACTAAAATCGGGCAGCAGATGGTGGAACTGATAGATAAAGCCCAGCTCGCGGTTGCGCAGATCCGCTTTAGCGGAGGAGGACATGGCGTTCAGCGACTGACCATCAAAGATCACGTCACCCGAGGTCGGGGCATCCAGACCGCCCAGCAGGTGCAACAGGGTACTTTTACCCGATCCGGAACTGCCGACAATCGCCGTCAGTTCGCGAGGCTGCAGGCTGAAAGCCACATTGCGCAGCACATCGGTCTGCACGCTGCCTTCCTGATAGCGTTTGCACAGGTCGCGACACTGCAACAAAGGAGAGTTACTCATAACGTAAAGCCTCAGCGGGTTGAACGGCGGCAGCGCGCCACGAAGGATAGAGCGTAGAAAGCAGCGCCACTACCATCGCGCTCAGGGCGATGGTCACCACTTGCCACAGATTAATGTCGACCGGCAGCGCTGCGCCATCGAGAAACAGGCCGATCACCGGCATCAGGTTATTCAGCTGGCTGGCCAGCAGTACGCCCAGCAGCGTACCGAGTAAGGTGCCGATAATGCCGGCGCTGGCGCCCTGTACCATGAACACCGCGACAATCTGCCGGCGTGTCAGCCCCTGCGTTTGCAGAATCGCTACTTCACCCTGCTTCTCCATAATCAGCAGGCCCAACGAGGTAATGATGTTAAAGGCGGCGACCGCAATGATCAGGCTCAGCAGCAGCCCCATCATGTTTTTCTCCATCCGCACCGCCTGGAACAGATCGCCCTTGCGCTCGCGCCAGTCTTTCCATACCAGCCCGGCCGGCAGAGTTTGCTGACTGAGACTATCAACCTCCAGCGGCTTATCCAGCCATAAGCGCCAGCCGGTAATATTCCCGGCCGGATAGCGCATCACGCGCGACGCATCCTGTTGATTGACCAGAATCTGGTAGCCATCGACTTCGCTGTTGGCGGCATAGGTGCCCGCCACGGTGAACAGACGCTGACTCGGGACCCGCCCCATCGGGGTAAACTGACTGACCGACGGCACCATCAGACGCAGCTGATCGCCGCGCTTCACGCCAAGTTGTGATGCCAGCTGTTCGCCGAGGATCACATTATACTGGCCGGGTTGCAGCACGCTCTGTTGGGTATTGACCAGGAAAGGCGTCAGCGGATCTTTTTCATCCGGCTGAATACCGAGCATCACGCCGACCGAGACGCTGTGCGGACTTTGCAGCACCACGTTAGCGGTGGTCAGCGGCGCAATGCGGCTGACGCCCTGCAGCGCCAGGCTGGAAGGCGGTTGTTGTTGCGGGTTGAGACTGCCTTTGTCGCTGGTAATCAGCGCCTGCGGCATCAGCCCAAGAATATTGCCTTCAAGTTCACGTTCGAAGCCGTTCATGACTGACAGAACCGTCACCATCGCCAGCACGCCAAGCGTAATGCCAATAGTAGAAAGCCAGGAGACAAAGCGACCGAAGCGATCCGATGCGCGTCCGCGCATGTAACGCAGACCGATAAATAGCGCGACAGGTTGATACATGGAATCCAGTAAGCCGTTGCCTGAAAATAGGTAGTGGGATGATAAAGGAGCCGCTGCCTTTATGAAACCTCTAACCCTCTGAGTCGGCAGCAAAGTTGCATCAGAATAGGTCACGGCGAGCCACAAAGCGCAGGTATAGCGCCTAAAGCAGTCGGTTATTGGCGGATTATCCGCCACTCATCGCGCTAGACTACAATCAGTAAGACGATAAAGCGTGACGTTATCGCACAGCGGTAGAGGTAGCGACCATGTTTAAATTTCCCAAAGGCAGTATTGTAAAACATAAATCCGGGGAGATCAGAGGCGAAGTTATCAACGTCTTTGCGCAGGGAGATGCGCCAGCCGGCTACTACATAAAATGGGATGATGGCAATCATAGCTATCATTCTGAGCAGGAATTAACCTGGGCGAACATTGACCGCCCGCGCATGTATTACACACAGCAATCTATAAAATAAAATCCCCCCTGTCCGGGTCTTAACCCTCGTCGCCAGCGCGCGACGGGGGTTTTCCCGTTCCCTCTTCTCTGCAGGCCATTACCGCTGACCGTCGGGCAGCAGGAAAATTGTGCCGCAGAGGTGATCGCCATGACGTAATATGGAATGATTACGTCATGGTAAAAATGGAGCAACCCCGAGATCCCATGTCCGAACAGACTCGCTATACCCTGCCCGTTAAATCCGGCGATCACCGTCAGCTCGGCCAGCTCATTGGCGCTGCGCACGCGGTGGAGTGTGCCAGCATTACCGAGCGACATGCCGGTCCGGTGTTAATGATTACGCCCGATACCCAAACCGCCCTGCGTCTGCTGGACGAAATCCGCCAGTTTACCGATCTGCCGGTGGCGCATCTCGCCGACTGGGAGACGCTGCCCTACGACAGCTTTTCACCGCATCAGGATATTATCTCTGCCCGTCTGTCGACGCTTTATCAGCTGCCGGTGATGCAGCGCGGCATGCTGATTATGCCGGTCAATACCCTGATGCAGCGCGTCTGCCCGCACAGCTTCCTGCACGGCCATGCGCTGGTGATGAAGCAGGGACAGAAACTGTCGCGCGATCGCCTGCGCGATCAGCTGGAGCAGGCGGGTTACCGCCATGTCGATCAGGTGATGGAGCACGGTGAATACGCCACGCGCGGCGCGCTGCTCGACCTGTTCCCGATGGGCAGCGACCAGCCCTATCGCATCGACTTTTTTGATGACGAGATCGACAGCCTGCGCCTGTTCGATGTCGACAGCCAGCGTACGCTGGAAGCGGTCGCGGAAATCAACCTGCTGCCCGCGCATGAGTTCCCCAGCGACAAAGCGGCAATTGAACTGTTCCGCAGCCGCTGGCGCGAAATTTTTGATGTGCGCCGCGAGTCGGAGCATGTCTATCAGCAGGTCAGCAAAGGCACCCTGCCCGCCGGTATCGAATACTGGCAGCCGCTGTTTTTTGAGCAGCCGTTACCCAGCCTGTTCAGCTATCTGCCTGACAATACACTGATTGTTAACTGTGGCGATCTGGAAGGCAGCGCGACCCGCTTCTGGCAGGACGCTGAAGCTCGCTATGAGAACCGTCGGGTTGATCCGATGCGTCCGCTGCTGGAACCCACCAACCTGTGGTTACGCCCTGATGCGTTAATGGGTGAGCTGAAAAGCTGGCCGCGAATCCAGATGACCAATGAGCAGTTGCCCGCTAAAGCCGCCAACACCAACCTGGGTTATCAGCCGCTGCCCGACCTGACGGTGCAGGCGCAGGCTAAAGCGCCGCTGGATCATCTGCGTCAGTTCATCGAAACCTTCAGCGGTGCGGTGGTCTTCTCGGTCGAAAGTGAAGGTCGCCGTGAAAGCCTGCAGGAGCTGCTGGCACGGATTAAACTTCGTCCTCAACCGGTAAAACGCTTCGATCAGACCGGCGAAGAGCGTTTCAGCCTGATGATCGGCGCCAGCGAGCGCGGTTTTATCGATACCCAGGGTAACCGGGCGCTGATTTGTGAGAGCGATCTGCTGGGCGAACGCGTCAGTCGTCGTCGCCAGGATACCCGCCGCACCATCAACCCGGATATTCTGATTCGTAACCTGGCCGAGCTGCATCCTGGCCAGCCGGTGGTCCATCTTGAGCACGGTGTGGGTCGCTATATTGGCCTGACCACGCTGGAAGCAGGCGGCATCCAGGCTGAATACCTGATGCTCTCCTACGCTAACGACGCCAAACTGTATGTGCCGGTCTCCTCGCTGCACCTGATCAGCCGTTACGCCGGCGGTGCCGACGATAATGCTCCGCTGCATAAGCTTGGCAGCGATGCCTGGTCACGCGCCCGGCAGAAAGCGGCCGAAAAAGTTCGTGACGTGGCGGCAGAACTGCTGGATATCTACGCCCAGCGAGCCGCTAAAACCGGCTTCGCCTTTAAGCACAACCGTGAGCAGTATCAGTTGTTCTGCGAAAGCTTCCCGTTTGAAACCACGCCCGATCAGGCGCAGGCGATCAATGCGGTGCTCAGTGATATGTGTGAACCGCTGGCGATGGATCGTCTGGTGTGCGGTGACGTGGGCTTTGGTAAAACCGAAGTGGCCATGCGCGCCGCGTTTCTGGCGGTGGAAAACAACAAGCAGGTGGCGGTGCTGGTGCCGACCACCCTGCTGGCGCAGCAGCACTACGATAATTTCCGCGATCGCTTCGCTAACTGGCCGGTGCGGATTGAAATGCTGTCACGCTTCCGCACGGCAAAAGAGCAGGCGCAGGTGCTGGAGCAGGCCAGCGAGGGCAAGATCGATATCCTGATCGGCACCCACAAGCTGCTGATGAGCGATCTCAAATGGCGCGATCTCGGCCTGCTGATCGTCGATGAGGAGCACCGCTTCGGCGTGCGTCACAAAGAGCGGATTAAAGCGATGCGGGCCGATGTGGATATCCTCACCCTGACCGCTACGCCGATTCCGCGCACCCTGAATATGGCGATGAGCGGCATGCGCGATCTGTCGATCATTGCCACCCCGCCTGCTCGTCGCCTGGCGGTAAAAACCTTTGTGCGTGAATTTGACGATCTGGTGATCCGGGAAGCGATTCTGCGTGAGATTTTACGCGGTGGTCAGGTCTACTACCTCTACAACGACGTGGAGAATATCGAGAAAGCGGCTCAGCGTTTAACCGACCTGGTGCCGGAGGCGCGCGTCGCCATCGGCCATGGACAGATGCGTGAACGCGACCTGGAGCGGGTGATGAACGATTTCCATCATCAGCGGTTTAACGTGCTGGTCTGTACCACCATCATTGAAACCGGTATCGATATTCCGACCGCGAACACCATCATTATTGAACGTGCGGACCACTTTGGTCTGGCGCAGCTGCATCAGTTGCGTGGCCGCGTCGGCCGCTCGCATCATCAGGCTTACGCCTGGCTGCTGACCCCGCATCCTAAAGCGATGACCGCCGATGCGCAAAAGCGCCTCGAAGCGATCGCCTCGCTGGAAGATCTGGGCGCCGGTTTTGCCCTGGCTACTCACGATCTGGAGATCCGCGGTGCCGGTGAACTGTTGGGTGAAGAACAGAGCGGCCAGATGGAGACGCTTGGCTTCTCGCTCTATATGGAGCTGCTGGAAAATGCGGTGGATGCGCTGAAAGAGGGTCGTGAGCCGTCGCTGGAAGATCTCACCAGCAACCAGACCGAAGTGGAGCTGCGGATGCCAGCTCTGTTGCCGGAAGAGTTTATTCCGGATGTCAGTACCCGTCTGTCACTGTATAAACGCATCGCCAGCGCAGAAAGCGAGGAAGAGTTGCAGGAGCTGAAGGTAGAGATGATCGACCGCTTTGGCCTGTTGCCCGATCCGGCGCGTAACCTGCTGGACGTGGCAATTTTGCGGCTTAAAGCCCGCGCCGTGGGTGTCCGGAAGATTGAAGCCAGTGACAAAGGCGGCTATTTCGACTTTGCCCCCAACAACAGCGTTGATCCAGCCTGGTTAATCGGTCTGCTGCAGAAAGATCCTAAGCAGTGGAAGCTGGAAGGTCCGACGCGTCTGCGCTTTAACCGTGAACTGTCGGAAAGAAAAATCCGCATGGAGTGGGTACAGGGATTCGTCTCCCAGCTGGCGGAAAACCGCGCGTAATCCCCTTACCTGCCGCCATCAGTTGAAGACGAAGCGGAACGCAACAACAAAAAGGCGCATCCTGAGATGCGCCTTTTTCTTACGTCGGTGCTGTGTGGCCGCTAACGCGGCAAAAGACTTTGCCCAATTACGCCTGGTCGCTGTTAAGAATCAGCTGACCATTGCGATCCAGTGGAATACGTGTGCCAGGGTCACTTTCCATGCGGATTTTGCCCTGCTGGTCGCCTATTTTATAGGTCACGTCATATCCCAGCATTTTCTCTTGTTTGTCATAGACCGTTTTGCAGCGCTGTTCAGTCGTGGTGTAGGTATCACGGTTTTGCATGCCTGCCTGGACCTGATTACCGGCATAACCGCCTGCTACTACGCCCGCCACGGTCGCCACGTCTTTACCGCGACCGCCACCAAACTGGTGACCTAACACTCCACCCGCCACTGCGCCTAATACTGAGCCAGCAATACGGTTTTCATCCTGGACCGCACGACGGTGCGTCAGTGTCACATTACGACATTCCTGACGTGGCTGTTTGATGCTCTCTTTAATCGGCGTTGCAGCCAGCACCTGAGCGTATTGTGGACCGCGATCAAACACATTCATGCCTGCCACGGCGGCAACACCTAACGCAGCTGCCACACCAATACCGATACCCGCTAACATTGATTTATTCACAGGAAGTTCCTCCTGAAAAGTGTTACCGCGCATTCCTGCCGCTGAAGCATCCTCTTCAACTGAGGCAGATCGGCGTGCGCGACTCGCCGTGTTTGTTGGGATGAAGTTTTACAGATGGACCGAAATTGCAACATCAGATAAATGGAGGAAAACGGTCACTTACGCAACAGGACCAGTTTTTAGGAGAGTTCTGAGGCGGAAAAAGCAGCAGCGAAATTACCCGATGTGGCGGGATGGAAAGCGCAGGATCAGCAGGATTGGCGCTGTTACAGCGGGTCTGACAGCGCGCGGTTTATCCGAATTACCAGCTCCCTCATCGTGTCAACGACGTTCAGCGTCTGAATACAGAGACCCCGTGCCACAAAGGTGGCACCACATCCTGCGTCTGGTGTGTCATACCGCGGTTGACTATCTTGTTTTTTTTACCGTTCAGGCGTTGCCGTTCACAGCCAACCCCTCAAAAGATCTCTTAGCGAGTGTTGACCGCGAACTGTCCGCCAGTGCTGAGTTATCCTGCTGCTACGTATCACAATGCCCGGCACTGTACCGAATGAGTGTCAGCCCACGGCAAAAAAAAAAGCCCCTGATGTGGGGGCTTGATAGAAGGCAACAGACAGCGATTTGAATCACCGGCGTCCGGAGATCAGTGCAGTTTTAACCGCGGGCGGATCACCCGGTTGATACTGCCAACCAGCATCATCAGGCCGGTCTTAAAATAACCGTGCAGGGCAATCTGGTGCATACGATACAGCGAGATGTAAACAAAACGCGCAATACGTCCTTCGACCATCATCGATCCGCGCATCAGGTTCCCCATCAGGCTGCCTACGGTACTGAAGCGTGACAGCGAGACCAGCGATCCGTGATCTTTATAGACGTAGGCTTTCAGCGGCTTGCCCTGACGTTGCGCCAGAATGTTTTCCATGGCGCGTGACGCCATCTGGTGCGCAGACTGGGCTCGCGGTGGCACGAACCCGCCGCCTGGCAAGGCGCAGGAGGCGCAGTCACCAATCGCATAGATGTCATCATCCAGCGTGGTTTGCAGCGTCTCTTTGACCACCAGCTGATTGATGCGGTTGGTTTCCAGCCCGCCAATCTCCTTCAGGAAGTCTGGTGCCTTGATGCCGGCGGCCCAGACCATTAAATCGGCCTCAATAAACTCACCGCTTTTGGTATTCAGGCCGTGACGTTCAGCGCTGGTGACCATGGTCTGCGTCAACACCCGCACGCCCAGCTTGGTCAGTTCCTGATGTGCGGCAGCCGAAATGCGTGGCGGCAGTGCAGGCAGAATGCGCTCACCCGCCTCGACCAGCGTGACGTTCAGCGCTTCACGGCCCAGGCCCTTGAAGCCATAGCTGTGCAGCTGTTTTACCGCATTGTGCAGTTCCGCCGATAGCTCAACGCCGGTCGCGCCACCGCCGACAATCGCGATGTTAACCTTCTCGACCTTGCCTTCGCTGGCCGAGAATTTCAGAAACAGGTTAAGCATCTCATTGTGGAAACGACGGGCCTGATGTGGGTTGTCGAGGAAAATACAGTGATCTTTGACGCCCGGCGTACCGAAGTCATTGGAGGTACTGCCCAGCGCCATCACCAGCTGGTCGTAGGCCACTTCACGTTGTGGCACCAGCACGTCACCGTTCGCATCCAGCACTTCTGCCAGCTGGATCACTTTGCGCGTGCGGTCAATATCGGTCAGCGATCCCAGCTGAAACTCAAACCCGTGATTACGCGCATGCGCCAGGTAGCTTAACGCGTCAATGCCTTCATCCATTGAGCCAGTCGCCACTTCATGCAGCAACGGTTTCCACAGGTGGCTGTGGTTACGGTCGACCAGAATGATTTCGGCTTTCTTTTTACGGCCGAGTTTATGACCCAGCTGCGTCGCCATTTCCAGGCCGCCAGCGCCCCCTCCAACGATAACAATTTTCTTAACAGATGTAGTCAACAAAGACCCCCTCAAATTGTGAACCAAAAGTTAATCAATGGTTAAAATAAACCTTAATAAACATAGGGTTGGCGAAGTTAAAATCGCAATCTGATGGCAGAATAACATGACGGGAAGAGGAGAACATAAGAAAATTGATATACATCAAAGCAGGCAGATGAAACTCAGATAATTACGCAGTGAAAACAGGCACCTTGCGGTGCCTTATCGCTTAACTCAATGTTTTAAAAGCTTTTATCCGCTGAAGATGTGGGGATATATTTTTGAATTTATGCCCTTCGTCCTCATCCCAGACAATTTCATAGTAGGGACGCAGTTGATCGGCGATACGCTGACTGTCGAGCGCCTCATCCTGCCGGGAGAGAAAGGTCAGGCAGCGCTCGCGGTTACGTTCGCGAAAATCACTGACGCACTTAGTGGCGATATCCTGATACTCCTCAGGACGATCGATCTTCCCTTCCATATTTTCATACGGATAGAGATTAGGATTAAAAATCGCCTGGCGGATACCACACAGAAAACCGATGCGCTCTGACCAGTAGCCACCCAGACCGACACCGCAAATCAGCGGCCGGTCGTCGTCGCACAGGCTCAGCATTTTATCGGTCTCTTTCAGCAGAAACTGCATGTCATGTTTAGGATGACGGGTGCTGTAACTGATTAACCTGACATCAGGATCGATGAACTGCAGCTGCAGCACCTTTTCGTGATTGCCCGGACTCGTGGAATCAAAACCGTGCAGATAGATGATCATGATAATCCTCAAGGTAAAGATGGCGCCGGGCAGTCACTGCTTACCGCGACGCTTTATAAGCCAGCCAGCGTTCCTGAAGCGCACTCAGTTGCTGTGCATTGCTTTTCCAGCGACTGCTTGCCTGCAGGCTGTCGCGGGTAAAAGTGCCCCGATGATACAACTGTGTCACCCGCTCTGCCCCGATCAAGGTCAGGTTATCTAACACACTGATCGCACCCTGACGATGATTGCAGACCAGAATCATGTCACATCCGGCGGAAAGCGATTGCTGCGCCCGCTCCGGATAGCTTCCCATCACCGCCGCGCCCTCCATTGACAGATCGTCGGAGAAGATCACCCCATCAAAGCCCAGCTGCTGACGTAACACCGTTTTGAGCCAGTAAGGCGACCCGCTGGCGGGCAACGGGTCGATCTCGCTGTAGATCACGTGCGCCGGCATAATCGCATCCAGCACCTGCTCACTAATCAATGTGCTGAAGATCGACATGTCATGCTCACGCAGCGTCGCTTCATCACGCGGATCGCGTGGCGTCTCTTTATGCGAATCGGCACTTACTGCACCGTGACCGGGAAAATGTTTACCGGTGGTTTTCATGCCGGCTTCCTGCATTCCGGCGATAAAGCGACGGGCAACCGCCAGCGCAATTGCCGGATCGGCATGAAACGCCCGATCGCCGATCGCCGCGCTGATGTGGCCAATGTCGAGTACCGGCGCGAAGCTGATGTCGATATCCATGGCGATCATCTCGGCCGCCATCTGCCACCCCGCCTGCTGTGCCAGTTCCCCGGCGCTGGTGAGATCGTGTAACGCGGCAAAAGATTGCATCGCGGGTAACTGGGTAAAGCCGTCACGGAAAC
This sequence comes from Pantoea sp. AN62, assembly GCF_050432985.1. Taxonomy (NCBI): domain Bacteria; kingdom Pseudomonadati; phylum Pseudomonadota; class Gammaproteobacteria; order Enterobacterales; family Erwiniaceae; genus Pantoea; species Pantoea sp. AN62. The sequence continues at coordinate 77,535 of NZ_JBNPYB010000001.1, forward strand.
GCTGTACCCGTCCGCCTTCCTGATCGACCGCCACCACCAGCCGGGTGTGCGATACCGCGCGGATTTGCCGCACTAACTCCGCCAACTGCGCCGGATCGTGATAATTACGGGCAAACAGAATTAATCCGCCCACCAGCGGATGCTGCAAAATCTCGCGTTCTTCGCCGTCCAGCTCGTAGCCTTCAACGTCGAGCATCAATGGGCCGGGTAAATGTGATGTCATAACCTGAATCCTGTAGCTTTGCGTCACAGCGCAAAACGATTAAATCTGTTCCCAGCTCTGTCGAGCCATCTGTTGCAAAGTTTCATCGCCACTTTGCTCGGCGCGCAGTTGATACCAGCTGGCCATCAATAGCCGCAGCCACGGCTGCCAGCGTGCCACCTGCCGCTGTAGCGTACTTAACGGCAGCCGTGCTGCCTCGGCATACTCACTCAGCCAGTCAGCCTGATGATGCGGATCGGCCGCGCACACCGCCGCCAGTTCCAGCGCCACATCGCCATCTGCCGCATACTCCCAGTCGATTAAACGCAGCCCCTGCTCACCATCAATCAGGTTGCCAGCGTGGACATCCATATGTAGCGGTGCCAGCCTCAGCGGCTGGGGTTCGCCGTGGCGGGTTAATGCCTGCAGCGCACGCAGCCAGCGGGAATGGCGCTGCTGACACTGCTGCCAGTAGTGCCACAACAGCGGTTGCAGTAACAGGCGATAACCGGTCAGCGGCTGCTGATGTAACTGCAGTAGCAGCGCGATAATTGCCGGACGCTGCTGGCTGAACGCCGCGCTATCCAGCGCCTCGCCGGTCGACCACGCCAGCAGCACGCCATGACGATCGCCCGCGATCGGTCGCACCGCCCCACCAGCCGGCTGCAGTTTGCTTAACAGACGAAACTCACGCTGCCGATCGACAAACGGAATGGCCGGCTGTGGCGCAGGCCGCGCGATAAAGATGCCGCGCGGCGTGACAATTTTCTGGCTCTGACCGGTCAGGCCAGCCAGCGGTGTGACCGACAGAGAATCGGTCTCACCCATCACCTGCTGAATAATCCGCTGGAAGGCCGGATTAATTCTGTGCAACGCCGTTGCCGGACCAGATGATCTCGCCAGTCTGTACCAGCATCAGCTGCATCTGCAGCGTTGGCGTTTTCACATCGCCCTGCGCATTGCTGTAAAGCACATACTGCGCGTTAACGTTGCGCGCCAGGCCGATCGCTTTACTGCGCGAATTGAGACTGTCATCGGGCGATAAGCCCAGCGTCTGCTTGGCCTGATTCAGTTGATCAGTCGACACCAGCGTGAACTTACCATTGTTGTTGAGCGCATTCTGGATCGCATCCGTGGCTTTTTCACTTTGCAGTGCGCCGTTGGTGCTGTTTTTGATGCGATCCACCAGCAGTACGCTGCCCGGCTCGGCGCTGGCGGCACGCAGCATTTGCGCCACTAAAGGCTGCACGCTGGCATCCCAGTTAATGGTTTTCAGCTTCGGCGGCTGCGGGATAGGCTGCGGCTGCGGCACCGGTTCAGGTTGCGGGACCGGCTGTACCGGCGGCTCAGTCGGCTGCGTCGGTTCGACCGGCGCAGGTTGCTGCTGTTTCACCACACAACCGCTCAGAATGAGCGCCATCAGTAGCGCTCCAGTACGATTAACACTGCGTATCACGTAAACAATCCTTAAAGATAGAGATAAAGGCGAACCTTGCTGGCAGTCAGGTTACCCAGTTGCGACATCACGACAATGCTGCCCTGCGCCGGAACACTGACGGTTTGTGCCGGTTCCTGCGGGGTAATTTCCAGCCCTTTGTCGTCGTACCAGTAGTAACGATAGTGCACAATCACCGGCGTTTCGCGCTGATTATAGAGCACGCTGGCGGCACGCATCTGGCCATCCTTCTCATCCAGCGTCGGTTCATCGGTAATAATGCCCGCCGATAAGACGGATGACTCCATCACCAGTGACTGCGAGGTATTGATCATCGGTTTATCGCTGCTGCAGCCGGTCAGGCTGAGCAGGAACGGCAGGCCAATCAGCCAGGATCGCATAGCACGTTTCCGTTAGAGGTTCAGTTTGACAGCATCGGGCCCAGCGGTTCGCCGCCCAGCAGATGCATATGAATGTGGTAAACCTCCTGACCGCCGTGTTTGTTGCAGTTGACAATCAAACGGTAGCCATCCTGATCGATGCCTTCCTGACGGGCAATTTTGGCGGCGATGGTGAACATGCGGCCCAGCGCATGTTCATGTGCAGCCTCCACCTCATTGACCGTCGGGATCAGCACATTCGGTACGATCAAAATGTGGGTCGGCGCTTTCGGCGAGATATCGCGAAAGGCGGTGACCAGTTCATCCTGATAAACCACATCAGCGGGGATTTCGCGACGGATAATTTTACTAAAAATGGTTTCTTCAGCCATGGTGCAATTCCTTTAGCCAGGGTCGTAATCAATCAGTATGCGGGAGAAATTTGTTTTCTTTCAACCTCAGGTCCACTTTTCTTGCATTGTTCGTCTCTCTTTACAGCAACCTCTGCTGCCTGCGCTTCCGCTCACCTTTACAGGTCGATATTGATGCGCGCCACCGCACAAAAATGAAACGCCGTTTTATAAATTAGATTTTAGCCGCCCTTTTCTTTGTATCATTGCCACATCATCCCGGACCCTTGCCAGATTACGAAGGTTAACCCGGCGTCGCAGTTCTACTTTGCTATTCAGTCCGGCTGAGATGCCCGGCGTCGTCATGAGGGATTTACCGACATTCACCATCAAGGAGCACGCACCATGCGCTCACGTAAGATTGGTCTTGGCCATTATCTGGCCTACGGGTCCGGGGATTTTCTTGGAGCAGGCACCACGGCGCTGACTGCCGCCTGGCTGCTCTATTTCTATACCACTTTTTGTGGGTTGACCCCGATTGAGGCGACCCTGATTTTTGCTGCCGCCCGGGTACTGGATGCGGTCGTCAGTCCGCTGATGGGCTTCCTGACCGATAACTTTGGTTCGACCTGGCTGGGTAAACGCTTTGGCCGCCGCCGCTTTTTTATCCTGCTGGGCATCCCCTGTGTCTTTAGTTACAGCCTGATGTGGATCAGCGACATGAGTTTCTGGTGGTATCTCTGCACCTATCTGCTGTTCGATATTATCTACACCATGATTCTGGTGCCTTATGAAACGCTGGTCCCTGAGATGACCGACGATTTCCGGCAGAAAACCCGCTTCTCTGGCGCACGCATCGGCCTGGCTCAGCTTTCGGCGATCCTGGCGGCTTTTTTACCCGGCATCCTGCTGGGGGCGCTTGGCAAAGACAACCCGCACTCCTTCTTTTATGCCAGCCTGGTGTTCTCGATCATCTGCGCCCTGGTGCTGACGCTGGTGTGGTTCTTTACCTGGGAACGTCATCCGGATGATTTCTCCGCCGAGTCACGCCGGGCAGAACAGGAAAAACAGCAGCTGACGCTGCTGCAAAATCTTAAACGGCTCTATGTTGAGCTCTCCTCGACCTTACGCGTTCGTATCTTCCGTCAGCATCTGGGCATGTATCTCGGCGGCTATATCGCTCAGGACGTGTTTAACGCGGTCTTCACCTGGTACGTGGTGTTTGTCCTGATGCAGAGCGCCCAGATTGCCTCAAACCTGATGGGCACCATGGCGGTTCTACAGTTTATCGCGGTGATGGGGATGATTCCGCTTTGTATCCGCATGGGACCGGCTCCCGCCTATCGCCTGGTGGCGGTGCTGTTCGGGCTGGCGGCGCTCTCGTATGCCGGGCTGTGGTATGCCGGGATGAACGATAACCTCGCGCTGCTGTTACTGATCTCCGCAGTAGCGGGTCTGGGCCGTGGCGGCATCAACTACGTCCCCTGGAACACCTATACCTATATCGCCGATGTCGATGAGGTGATCACCGGTCAGCGTCGTGAAGGCATTTTTGCTGGCATCATGACCTTAACCCGCAAAGCTTCGCAGGCCGGTGCGGTAATGCTGGTAGGTATTGTGCTGCAGCTCTCTGGTTTCGTCTCAGGTCAGGCGACCCAGGTACCGGGCGTCAGTCATACCATTCTGGCAATCCTCAGCCTTGGCACCGTGGCGGTACTCACCTGCGGTTTCCTGGTTTCACTGCGCTTCAAGCTGAATCTGCAGACGCATACCGTGCTGCGTGAAGAGACCCTGAAGATGCGCGAAGCGGGACGCATTGTGCCGGAAAAAATCACGCCTGAAGCGCGACAGATCGTCGAAACGCTGGCCGGCATGCCCTATGAAAACCTGTGGGGCAACAATAACATTGGCTTCCTCAATCGCATGAAGCCCGCCGCGCCACCGTTACCCACGCATCGCCCTTTACTCTCATCTATCAACCCGACCTTAAAATGACAGGAATAAACCATGACTGTATTTCCCGTTAAACACAGCGCGCTATTGTGCCAACCTGAACATCTGCTGCCACGCAGCGAACTGGTCCAGCTGATCCACAAGCTGACACAAAATCTGGTCAACATCACCGACGAAACCGGCGAATTTTTGCTGCGGCTGGACGATGGCCGGGTGATCGATACTAAAGGCTGGGCGGGTTGGGAATGGACACACGGCATCGGCCTGTATGGCATGCTGCACTACTATCAGCAGACCGGTGATCGGCAGACGCTGGCGATCATTGATGACTGGTTCGCCCAGCGTCTGGCGGAGGGAACGCCCACCAAAAACGTGAATACCGTTTGCCCTTTTCTGACGCTGGCTTACCGCTATGAGGAGACCGGCAATGCCGCATGGCTGCCGGTGCTGGAGCGCTGGGCAGAATGGGTGATGTATGAAATGCCGCGCACGGAACAGGGCGGGCTGCAACACATTGTCTATAACAATGAAAACACCCAGCAGCTTTGGGACGACACCCTGATGATGAGCGTGATGGCGCTGGCGAAAATTGGTCAGTTACTGAAGCGTGACGAGTGGGTTGAGGAAGCGAGCTACCAGTTCCTGCTGCATACCCAGTATCTGATGGATCGTGAAACCGGGCTGTGGTTCCACGGCTGGAACTTTGACGGTCGGCATAATTTCGCCAATGCTCGCTGGGCACGCGGCAACAGCTGGCTGACCATCGTTATTCCCGATTTTCTGGAGATGATGAACTGGCCTGAGCATCATGCTACCCGCCGCTTTCTGCAGCAGGTGCTGGCGTCGCAGGTGAAGGCGTTGCAGGCGTGCCAGCACAGCAGCGGACTGTGGCATACCCTGCTCGATGACCCGCAGAGCTATCCGGAAGCCTCGGCTACCGCAGGATTCGCCTATGGCATTCTGAAAGCGGTGCGCAAGCGTTACCTGCCGGCGGAATATCGTGAGATGGCGGAAAAGGCGCTGCGCGGCGTGATTGCCAACATCGATGCCGACGGTGAGCTGAAGCAGGTATCGTTTGGCACGGCGATGGGCAGCGATCTGGACTATTACCGCACCATTCCACTGACCTCAATGCCGTACGGCCAGGCGATGGCGCTGCTGTGCCTGACCGAGTATCTGCGCGTCTATCTGTAAATCACGCGCATAAAAAAAGCCCCGCTGGGCGGGGCTTTTTATCATTCCGCTGGCATTACATGCTGCGGATATAATCATCCATATCGGTTTTCAGGTTATCGGATTTGGTACCGAAAATCGCCTGAACACCTGAACCTGCCACTACCACGCCACGTGCGCCGAGGTTTTTCAGTTCAGTCTGATCCACCTTCGCGACGTCAGCCACGCTGACACGTAAACGGGTGATACAGGCATCAAGGTTGGTGATGTTCTCTTTACCACCAAACGCCGCCACCAGTTTGCCCGCCATTTCAGTGCCGGTCGCAGTGGACTGCTCGCTGCTGGTCTCTTCACGGCCTGGTGTTTTCAGGTCCAGTTTAGCGATCAGCACGCGGAAGATGGTGTAGTAAACCAGACCGTAGATGATACCGATAATCGGGAACAGCCAGATTTTACTGCTGTTACCGCTCAGCACGATAAAGTCGATCAGACCGTGCGAGAAGCTGGTACCGTCACGCATTCCGAGCAGAATACAGATTGGGAAAGCCAGACCGGCCAGCAGCGCATGGATTACGTACAGGATCGGCGCAACGAACATGAATGAGAATTCAATCGGTTCGGTGATACCGGTCAGGAACGCAGTCAGCGCAGCGGAGATCATGATACCGCCCACTTTGGCGCGATTTTCAGGCTTCGCTGAATGCCAGATAGCAATCGCTGCCGCTGGCAGACCGTACATTTTGAACAGGAAGCCACCGGAGAGTTTGCCCGCGGTCGGGTCACCCGCCATATAACGCGGGATATCACCATGGAACACCTGACCTGCCGCATTGGTGTATTCACCGATCTGCATCTGGAAAGGAACGTTCCAGATGTGATGCAGGCCAAACGGCACCAGCGAACGTTCTACCACACCGTAGATACCAAAGGCGACAACCGGGTTCTGATAGGCGGCCCACTGTGAGAACTCCTGAATCGCGGAACCTATCGGTGGCCAGATAAAGGAGAGCAGTACGCCGAGAATGATGGCTGCCAGACCGGAGATAATCGGTACGAAACGCTTACCGGCAAAGAAGCCGAGATATTCCGGCAGCTTGATGCGGTAAAAGCGATTGAACATATACGCGGCAATCGAGCCGGCGATAATACCGCCCAGTACCCCGGTATCCGCCAGGTGTTTCGCCTCAATTTCTGCCGCTGGCAGATGCAGCACCAGCGGAGCCACCACCGCCATGGTTTTCACCATGATGCCGTAAGCGACTACCGCGGCCAGTGCTGATACACCGTCGTTATTGGTAAAGCCCAACGCCACACCGATGGCAAAAATCAGCGGCATATTGGCGAACACCGATCCGCCCGCTTCTGCCATCACATGCGAAACCACTGCAGGCAACCAGCTGAAATTGGCCGAACCGACACCTAACAAAATCCCGGCAATCGGCAGAACCGATACCGGTAGCATGAGCGATTTACCGACCTTTTGCAGGTTGGCAAAAGCATTTTTGAACATAGCGTGAAGCTCCTGAGTATGAGTGCATTTTTTCGCGCATTGCGCGTGGCAAAGAGGGAGGATTCTTTACCGGGTTGGCGGTGACCGCCTTTTGATTTATTACGAAGGGTAAAATAAATCGTTATTTGTTACTTTGACGGTTATCACGTTTCGACAATCGCAAGCGTGCACTTTACGAAATTTCTTACTGACCCGCACGAATAATCAGCAATAAAAAGCTGGCCTTGTTGGAAAAACAAGGCCATATGTGCAGATTACAGATTAATTACAGAGTATGAAATAAACGAGCGACTCAGGCACCCAGCCGGCTCATTGGGATGTGGAACAGCGCCGAGAAATTGCGGGTCGTGGTGGCGGCTAGCGTGTCAATATCCACGCCTTTCAGCACCGCCAGATAATCGGCGACATCGCGGGTGTAGGCGGGCTGATTCTCTTTGCCGCGATAAGGAACCGGGGCCAGATAAGGTGAATCGGTTTCAACCAGCATCCGATCCAGCGGAACGTAACGCGCCGCTTCACGCAGCTGCTCCGCATTACGGAAGGTGACGATGCCGGAGAACGAAATATAGAATCCCATATCCAGCAGTTTAGCCGCGGTAGGCTGATCCTCGGTGAAGCAGTGCAGCACGCCGCCGCAGCGCTCAACCTGTTCCTCACGTAAAATTGCCAGCGTGTCTTCCCGCGCATCACGGGTATGCACAATGATCGGTTTGTTCAGGGCGATGCCGGTACGGATGTGCTCACGGAAGGAAGCCTGCTGCTGCGCTTTGGTCTCCTGCTGATAGTAATAATCGAGCCCGGTTTCCCCCAGCGCCACCACCTGTGGATCGGCAGCCAGACGGCGAAACTCCTCTACGTCATACGCCTCCTCCTGATTCAGCGGATGAACACCGCAGGAGAGCGCGATTTCGGGGCGGTTACCAACCAGCGCTTTCAGGGTATGAAAACCGGGCAGCGTGGTGGCAATGGCCAGCATAAATTTCACATCACGCGCGGCCGCTTTGGCGATCACATCATCCAGGTCGCGATGGTTTTTCTCATAGTCCAGGCCATCAAGGTGGCAATGGGAATCAACAATAAACATAGTTACTCTCAGAAGGTTTAGCCGATCAGCGCAGGCTTCATATTATCAGCCCAGCTCAGGAGCTGATCGGTCAGCAATAATTCGCGGTTAACCGCCGCCACGTGCAGCAACTGCTCGCGACAGCGCATCCAGCCCTGCGCACTGCTGTTCAGCGCAGTCGGGGTAAAGTGTTCTGCCAGCAGCGTCACCACGTCCTGACGATCGACGTTACTCAACCACTGTCCTGCATTCTGCTGCCATTTCATCGCATCCAGCAGCAGCGAGAGCAGCCAGCCAATGCGCACCGCCGCGTCGTCGCCATTGAGCACCGGCAGCAGTTGCAGAATGTCCTGCTGCAGTGCCGCGGGCAGCGCATCGCACAATTTCTGTCGCGCCTGCCACGGGCCTGCCGCCAGCAGATTGAGCGCCGCTTCCGGCGCGCCAGCGCTGAGTCGCAACGCGGCGACCAGCATCGCTTCATCCTGCGACGTCTGTTTCTTCAGCCAGTTCAGGCTGAGTCCTTCCTCCGGCGGTGAAAGATGCAGCGTCATGCATCGGCTGCGCAAGGTCGCCAGCAGGCGCGACGGGTCACGGCTACTGAGGAAAAACCAGCTATTGGCCGGCGGTTCTTCCAGCGTTTTCAGCAGGGCGTTGGCCGCAGCTTCAGAGAGCTGAGCCGCATCAGGCAGCCAGACAATTTTGGCACCGCCCTGCTGACCGAAATGATACATTTTCTCGGTCACCTGACGAACCGCATCAATGCCGAGGGTATTTTTACCTTTCTCTGCTTCCAGCCGGTACCAGTCCGGATGGGTATTGGCCTGCATCAGCTGGCAACCGTGGCATTGCCCGCAGCTTTTCAGGCCATCGGGCTGCTGGCACATCAGCCAGCGGCTGATTCCCCACACCAGCGCATCATCGCCCATTCCGGCCATCGCCTGAATCAGCAGCGCGTGATGACTCCGGCCCTGCTGATGCTGCGTGATCAGCTGGCGATAGGGCTGGTTGAGCCACGGGAACCAGTTCATCACGCCCGCTCCGCCAGCCAGCCCTTCAGGGTGGACTGAAGTGACGCCGTCACTTGTTGCAGCGACTGGGTGGCATCAATTGTCAGAATAGTGGGATCGTCTGCCGCCAGCGCCAGATATCGGTCGCGGGTGCGCTCAAAAAAGCGCAGCGACTCCAGCTCAATGCGATCCAGCGCGCCACGGGCACGGGCGCGTTGCAGGCCGATGTCTGGCGTTACGTCGAGATAGAGCGTCAAATCGGGGCGAAAATCGTCCAGTACTGCATCGCGCAGGGTACGCATTAGTTCACTGTCGAGTCCGCGTCCGCCGCCCTGATAAGCCTGTGAAGAGAGATCGTGCCGATCGCCAATCACCCAGGCCCCGCGAGCCAGCGCCGGTTTGATCACCGTTTCGACCAGCTGCACGCGCGCCGCGTAGAGCATCAGCAGTTCCGCTTTATCGGTCACCTGTTCACCTTCAATGCCCTGCTTGATCAGCAGCCGCAACTGCTCCGCCAGCGGCGTTCCACCAGGCTCGCGGGTGAAGACGATATCTTCAATCCCGCGTTCGCGCAGCGTGGCGACAATCGCATCGCGCGCCGTGGTTTTACCGGCGCCTTCCAGGCCCTCAATGACGATAAACTTACTGTTCATTTTTTTCCTTCAGCGTTTGCCGGTAAACCTGCACCGCCCGGTTATGGCTGGCAAGATTGGTGGTAAAGGTGTGTCCGCCCTTTCCATCCGCCACAAAATAGAGATAGTTGCTCTTTTCCGGATGAGCCGCCGCCTGCAGCGACGCTTTGCCCGGCATGGCAATCGGGCCTGGCGGCAGACCATTAATGATATAGGTATTGTAATCGGTTGCCGTCTCCAGATCTTTACGCGTCAGGGTACCGTTATAAGCCGGGCCCATGCCGTAAATCACCGTCGGGTCGGTTTGCAGTCGCATGCCGGTTCGCAGTCGATTAATAAACACCGAGGCGACACGGGCGCGCTCTTCACTGACGGCAGTCTCTTTTTCAATGATCGAGGCCATGGTCACCAGATCCTGCGGCGTTCTATACGGCAGATTATCCGCCCTTTCCTGCCAGACCTGATCGATGGTTTTCTTCATCCGCTCATGGGCGCGCTGCAGGATCGCCAGATCGCTGGTATTAGCGGTATAGAGATAGGTATCCGGGAAGAAGTTGCCTTCCAGCTGCTGCGGATCAACCTTCAGCTCGCTGGCCAGCGTCGCAAACTGGTCATCTTTCAGCGTATGCCGGATATAGGGCGCTTTGCGCAGCTCGCTCAGCCACTCCGTCAGGCGCTGACCTTCGACCAGGCGCAACGGAAACTGTGCCTCTTTGCCGCTGGCCAGCAGCTGCAGCAGCGAACGCACCGTCATGGTCGGTTCGAGGCGGTAGGTCCCGGCTTTGAAAGTCGCCAGTTCGGGTTCTACCTTCAGTAACGCGCCAAACCAGATGCTGTGCGGAATGATGTTCTGACTTTCTAACTGCGCTTCAAGCGCCACCCGGCCAGTACCGGCGGGCAGCGTGTAGATCGTTTCCTGGTGCAGGGTTAACGGGGTGGACGCGAACTGTTTTATCTGCCAGTAACTTAAGGCAGCCGCGACACCCACTATCGCCACAATGCTGGCGAGAATTTTTTTACTTCGGCTCATGATGCATCCATTATCTTTTTACAGCTTGCGTGCAACTGATTAAACAGCGTGCGTTGAGTAAAGTTCACCGCCTCCAGCTGTCGTACCGGTAAAACCGGCATCAGGGCGTTACATATCACGATTTCATCGGCAGCCAGCAACGCGTCAGGTTCACACTGAACAACCCGGCAAGCCTGCCCTGCAGCGGCGAGCTGTGCCATCAGACTGCGTCGCATAATGCCATCGACGCCCGCCCAGCGCAGGTCAGGGGTAAAAATCTCCGAGCCCCGGCGCCAGAATAAATTGGCCGCACAGCATTCCACCACCCAACCTTCAGTGTCAAGCACCAGCGCTTCGTCGGCGTCTGTCTGGTCAAGATGAGCCCGGATCATCACCTGTTCCAGCCGGTTGAGATGCTTCAGACCGGCAAACTGCGGATTGCGCGCCAGCCGAATCGGGCTGAGAGCCAGCGACGCGCCGCGCTGCTGTAAGTCAGCATAATGTTGCGGCCACGCTGCCAGCGAGACGATACGCGTCGGCTCACCTCCCCCTTTCCGGCTGTAACCGCGTCCGCCGCTGCCGGCGCTGAGTATTACTTTCAGCACAGCCTGCCTCTGATCCCGGGCTGCCTGACGCATTTCATTTTCCAGCTGCAGCCAGTCGATGCCGTTGATTAACAGCCGCTCACAGCCCTCTCTGAGACGCTGAATGTGGCGTTCCAGTAACAGGATCTTGCCCTGCTGCACCGCCGCGGTGGTAAAGCAGCCATCCCCGAACTGCAGTCCGCGATCGCTGGCCGCCAGAGTTGATTGTTCGATGCCGTTAATCCACATGGTTATCTCCGGTTGGGCAGCGATCGGCTGCGCCGATGCTGACTGTTTTGAATTATCAGGATAAAAAAAGGCCCGCATCGCGGGCCTTTTTAGCAATCAACTGCGATTACACTTTACGGAAAATCAATGATCCGTTGGTGCCACCGAAGCCGAAGGAGTTACACAAGGTGTACTCCAGTCCGGAAACCTGACGCGCGGTATGCGGCACGAAATCGAGATCGCAGCCTTCATCCGGGTTGTCGAGGTTAATGGTCGGCGGTACCGCCTGGTCACGCAGAGCCAGAATCGAGTAGATCGATTCAACGGCACCCGCAGCACCCAGCAAATGCCCGGTCATCGATTTGGTTGAGCTCACCATTACCGTACTGGCTGCTGCCCCGAATACCGATTTCACTGCACGTGTTTCCGCTTTGTCACCGGCTGGCGTCGAGGTGCCGTGCGCGTTGACATAGCCGATTTGCTCTGGCGTAAGCTGAGCATCACGCAGCGCATTGATCATCGCTGCTGCTGCGCCCGAGCCATCTTCCGGCGGAGAGGTCATGTGGTAAGCATCGCTGCTCATACCAAAGCCGACAATTTCCGCATAGATTTTCGCGCCGCGCTGCTTAGCATGTTCGTACTCTTCGAGTACTACAATACCGGCACCGTCACCCAGCACAAAACCGTCACGATCTTTATCCCATGGGCGGCTTGCTGCCTGTGGGTTGTCGTTACGGGTGGAGAGTGCACGTGCTGCGCCAAATCCGCCAACGCCTAATGGCGTACTGGCTTTTTCAGCACCGCCTGCCAGCATCACGTCAGCATCGTTATAGGCGATGATACGTGCGGCGTGGCCGATATTGTGCACGCCAGAGGTACAGGCAGTCGCAATAGAGATGCTCGGACCTTTCAGGCCGTACATGATAGTGAGATGACCCGCCACCATGTTTACGATAGTCGAAGGCACAAAGAACGGGCTGATTTTACGCGGGCCACCGTTTACCAATGAAGTATGATTGTCTTCAATCAGACCTAAACCACCGATGCCGGAACCAATCGCTGCGCCCATACGACCTGCATTTTCTTCGGTCACAACCAGACCGCTATCCTGCATAGCCTGCATGCCGGCAACAATGCCGTATTGGATGAAGTCATCCATCTTGCGCTGATCTTTGCGCGAGATGTAGTCATCACAATTAAAACCTCTTACCAGACCTGCAAAACGGGTTGCATAGGCACTGGTATCAAAATGGTCGATCAGGTTAATGCCGCTCTGACCGGCAAGGAGAGCACTCCAGGTAGACTCTACGGTATTGCCGACAGGAGACAACATGCCAAGACCGGTCACAACTACACGACGCTTAGACACGTTCGTCCTCCAGGGAGGGGAAATAGGGAACTATGTGGGACAAACATAAAAATCAGGCGGTCGAGCGACCGCCTGAAGATATTCATTAGCCTTTGTGGCTATTGATGTAGTCGATCGCTGCCTGAACGGTAGTGATTTTCTCAGCTTCTTCGTCTGGAATTTCAGTATCAAACTCTTCTTCCAGAGCCATTACCAGCTCAACGGTATCAAGAGAATCGGCACCCAGGTCTTCTACGAAAGATGCAGAGTTGGTCACTTCTTCCTCTTTCACACCCAGCTGCTCACTGATGATTTTCTTAACGCGTTGTTCGATATCGCTCATACTATTTAATTTCCTATCAAAACTCGCTTACGCGATGGTTTTCGTAGTGTATAAAATGGTGAAAAAGATGCAACAAAATCCCGGCTGGTCGAACCACGATTTTACGCTATTTTGCGGTTTTAGCCGCAAATAATGCAAATGTTTTCGTGATTTATCAGACCATGTACATGCCGCCATTGACGTGCAGCGTTTCACCTGTGATGTAGGCTGCTTCGTCAGAGGCTAAGAATGCCACAGCATTGGCGATTTCTTGCGCTTCGCCTAAGCGACCCGCAGGTACTTCCGCCAAAATACCAGAACGTTGATCTTCGTTCAGTGCCCGCGTCATGTCTGTCTCAATAAAACCTGGAGCCACGACGTTGACGGTAATGCCACGTGACGCGATTTCGCGCGCCAGTGATTTGCTAAAGCCAATTAAACCCGCTTTTGCTGCCGCGTAGTTTGCCTGGCCCGCGTTACCCATGGTTCCAACAACGGAACCGATGGTGATGATACGGCCCACGCGCTTTTTCATCATGGCACGCAATACCGCCTTAGAAAGGCGGAAGACAGAAGTGAGGTTGGTATCGAGGATATCCTGCCACTCATCGTCCTTCATGCGCATGAGGAGATTATCACGCGTAATGCCTGCATTATTGACTAAAATATCCACTTCGCCAAATTCTGCGCGAATATTCTCTAAAACACTGTCGATCGATGCAGCGTCAGTCACGTTCAGTAACAGGCCTTTACCCTTGTCGCCAAGGTAAGCACTGATGGCGTCAGCGCCATTCTGGCTGGTCGCGGTACCTACAACTTTAGCGCCTTTTGCCGCCAGCGTCTCCGCAATCGCACGACCAATGCCGCGACTCGCGCCGGTTACCAGCGCAACTTTACCTTCAAAGCTCATGATTTTCCTCTTATTCCTTTCCGAGTGCAGCCGTCAGTGATGCACTATCGTTGACGGCAGCCGCTGTCAGGCTATCCACAATGCGTTTGGTCAGACCGGTCAGCACTTTGCCTGGACCGATCTCCAGCAGTTGGGTCACACCCTGTGCCGCCATCGCTTCCACGCTTTCGGTCCAGCGAACCGGACTGTAGAGCTGGCGCACCAGCGCATGGCGAATCGCGCCAGCGTCAGTTTCGGCTTTGACATCGACGTTATTGATCACCGGCACCGCAGGCGTATTGAAGGTGATGGACTCCAGCGCCACGGCCAGTTTGTCCGCCGCTGGCTTCATCAGCGCGCAGTGAGACGGCACGCTGACCGGTAACGGCAGCGCACGCTTAGCTCCGGCAGCCTTACAGGCTGCGCCGGCACGCTCTACCGCTTCTTTGTTACCCGCGATGACCACCTGGCCTGGCGAGTTAAAGTTAACCGGCGAGACGACCTGACCTTGCGCACTCTCTTCACAGGCTTTGCGGATTGATGCGTCATCCAGGCCAATAATCGCCTGCATTGCGCCAGTACCTTCCGGCACGGCTTCCTGCATCAGTTTGCCACGCAGCTCAACCAGCTTGATCGCATCGGCAAAATCCAGCACGCCAGCACATACCAGCGCGGAATATTCACCCAGGCTATGACCGGCCATCATTGACGGCTGCTCACCGCCCTGCTGCCGCCAGACACGGTAAATAGCGACCGAGGCGGCTAACAGCGCTGGCTGGGTCTGCCACGTTTTGTTCAACTCTTCAGCCGGCCCCTGGCTGACTAACTGCCATAAGTCATATCCCAGTACCGCAGAGGCTTCACGGAAAGTCTCTTCCACCTGCGGATAGGTAGCGGCTAAATCAGCCAGCATACCGACCGTCTGTGAACCCTGGCCTGGGAAAACAAAAGCAAATTGCGTCATCTTACGTTCCTGTCAATCAAAAGCGAACCAGTGCAGAACCCCAGGTGAATCCACCACCAAAGGCTTCCAGCAAAATAAGGTGTCCGGGTTTGATGCGGCCATCACGGACCGCTTCATCCAGTGCGCTTGGCACCGATGCGGCAGAGGTATTGCCGTGGCGATCAAGGGTAACCACTACTTTATCCATGGTCATACCCAGTTTCTTCGCCGTCGCGCTGATAATGCGCAGGTTGGCCTGATGCGGTACCAGCCAGTCCAGCATTTCGCGGTCGAGATTATTGGCCTGCAGCGTCTCATCAACGATGTGCGCCAGCTCGGTGACCGCAACTTTGAAGACTTCGTTGCCAGCCATGGTGACGTAGGCGGGTTGGTCCTGATGCGCGCGATCCTGATAAGGCAGGGTCAGCAACTGGGCGTAGCGGCCATCGGCGTGCAGGTGGGTCGAAATAATCCCCTGCTCTTCACTCTGGCCAAGTACTACCGCGCCGGCGCCATCGCCGAACAGAATAATGGTGCCACGATCTTCCGGGTCCAGCGCACGTGCCAGCACGTCAGCACCAATCACCAGCGCATGCTTAACCGCGCCATTTTTGATGTACTGATCGGCCACGCTCAGGGCGTAAGTAAAGCCCGCACAGGCGGCAGCAAGGTCAAACGCCGCGCAGTCTTTGATCTCCAGCATTTGCTGGATCATGCAGGCGGAGCTGGGGAAGGCATGGCTGGAAGAGGTTGTGGCGACAATAATCAGCCCAACATCGTTCGCCTCAATGCCGGCCATTTCGAGGGCGCGTTGAGCCGCGCTGAATCCCATGGTGGCGACCGTTTCATCAGGCGCAGCAATACGGCGCTCACGGATGCCGGTGCGGGTGACAATCCACTCGTCCGACGTCTCCACCATTTTTTCCAGATCGGCATTGGTGCGAACCTGGCTAGGCAAATAACTGCCCGTACCGATAATTTTGGTATACATCTAGGCTTTGTCACTCCTGGCTAATACAGCATCAAGGCGCGCAGCAATTCGTTCGGGAACCTGCTGCCGCACCGCCTGCTCTGCCTGTTCTATCGCCACGGTGAAAGCATGTTGACTTGCTGCACCGTGACTTTTGATCACTGTCCCGCGCAATCCTAACAGACAAGCGCCATTGTACTGGTCAGGGTTGAGATGCCCGAAACGCTTCGCCAGTCGTTTCTGGATCCAGCGTCCCAGCAATCTCAGCCACCATGACCGTTTTTTGCCTTCCCCCGACGACTTCAGCAGGGAAAGGAACATTCTTACCACGCCTTCCATGGTCTTCAGCGTGACATTACCGACAAACCCGTCACAGACCATCACATCCGTTTTACCGGTGAGTAGCTCATTACCTTCAAGGTAACCAATATAGTTGATCTGCGGTGATTCTCGCAGGATTACCGCTGCGTCGCGAATGGTTTCCAGCCCTTTGGTCTCTTCATGACCAATATTGAGCAGCGCGACACGCGGCCGGGCAATGCCGAGCACATGTTCCGCCATCACCGATCCCATCACCGCAAATTGCACCAGCATCGCACTGTCTGAGCCGACGTTAGCCCCCAGATCCAGCACCACGGTTTTACCCTGCTGCTGATGCGGTAAAACGGACATTAACGCCGGACGTTTAATGCCATCCAGCGGCTTTAATATCAGCGTGGCCAGTCCCATCAGGGCACCGGTATTGCCTGCGCTTACGCAGGCCTGCGCACGTCCCTCTTTGACCATCTCCAGCGCCACACGCATTGAGCTGCCGCGACTGTTTCGAATAGCCTGAGCGGGTCGCGCATCACTTGCAATAACCGATTCGGCAGGAATGACCTGCAAACGCCCCAGTAAGGAGGAATCCGCTTTGGCAAGCAATGGCGTGAGAATGTCGGGATTTCCGACCAGAAGAAGGAATAGCTGCGAATGAGAGGCCAGTGCCTGCAATGCTGCAGGCACTGTCACGCAAGGACCGAAGTCCCCGCCCATGGCATCAATAGCCAGGGTCAAACGTGTCAAGGTATCGCCTTGCTAAGCAAGAAACTTACTTAACGATAACCTTGCGACCGCGGTAGTAACCATCCGCAGTAATGTGGTGACGCAGATGAGTTTCGCCAGAAACTTTATCTACTGACAGAGCAGCAGTGGTCAGCGCATCGTGCGAACGACGCATACCACGCTTAGAACGGGTGGGTTTATTCTGTTGTACGGCCATGGACCTTACTCCTATTACTTACGCTTTAAACTGGCTAATACGGCAAATGGATTTGGTTTCTCCGCCTCTGCAGGCAGTTTGCCAAAGACCATGTCCGCCTCGGACACTTCACAGTGTTCAGAATCATGTACCGGAACGACCGGCAGCGCGAGAATGATTTCGTCCTCGACGACTGCCAGCAGATCGATCTCACCAAACTCGTTGACATCGATCGGCTCGTACGCTTCCGGCAATGCCTCGGCCTGCTCTTCAGAAGAGACAGGACTGAAGCAATAACTTACGTGTACGTGATGAGGAAAGGTCTGGTTGCAGCGCTGACAACGCAACGTCACTTGTACTTCAGCTGTACCCGTCAGTACCGCCAGACGTTGACTGTCAACCGCAAACGACATGGCACAATCCACATCACTGTCCACACTAACCACTGACTCGGCCACGCGCTCCACCTGTGCAGATGTGTAGACACCTTGATAATCAAGGCGTTTTTGAGCGGTGCGGACGGGGTCCAGTGTTAGGGGTAATTTTACCTTTTGCATAGGGCGCGCATATTAACTTTGTAATGTCATAGAGTCAAAGAAAAAGGCCGTTAAACAGCATCTTTCAACCACTATTCGCATCCAGTGCGGCGCACAGTTTAAAATGACTGTCACCAATTCGCTATCACTATTGAAAAAAAATGACCACATCGATTCTTTTAGCCTCAACCTCGCCCTTTCGCCAGGCATTATTGCAAAAGCTGGGCCTGCCCTTTATCACCGCCGCGCCCGAGGTGGATGAAGCCCCGTTGCCCGGCGAAACCGCGTCAGCGCTGGTGACACGCCTTGCGATAGCAAAAGCGCAGGCGCTGGCGCAGGCCTTTCCCGATCACTGGATCATCGGTTCCGATCAGGTCTGCGTGCTGGATGGGGTAATTACCGGTAAACCGCACAGCGTGGAGAACGCCCGGGCGCAGTTACGCGCCGCCAGCGGTAACCGCATCACCTTTTACACCGGCCTGGCGCTCTATCATCCTGCCAGTCAGCAACTGATGCACTGCTGCGAACCGTTTGTGGTGCATTTCCGTGAAATAACCGACGCGGAGATTGCGGCTTATATAGAGAAGGAACAGCCGCTGAACTGCGCCGGCAGTTTCAAAAGTGAGGGACTGGGGATTTGTCTGTTTGAGCGGCTGGAAGGACGGGATCCCAACACGCTGGTGGGACTGCCGCTGATCGCGCTGAACGGCATGTTACGGCAAGCCGGCATCAATCCGCTGTCGGACTGATGCCGGGATAATTATGCTTTCAGCTGGCGTAGCCTGATCAGACACTGCTTCAGGCCGTCATCCAGCGGCGCTTCCACCCGCATCACTTCGCCGGTGCCAGGATGGGTAAAGGTCAGCGCCGCGGCGTGCAGGAACAGCCGCTTTAAGCCGGTTGAGGCTAACTGGCTATCAAACTCACGTTCGCCGTAGCGATCGTCGAAGGCGATTGGATGACCCGCATGCAGGGTATGAACGCGAATCTGATGAGTACGACCGGTTACCGGGCTGGCTTTCACCAGCGTAGCAAAGGCAAAACGCTCCTCAACCTTAAAGCGGGTTTCAGAAGGCTTACCTTCACTACTGACGCGCACAATACGTTCGCCGCTCTGCAGAATATTCTTCAGTAACGGCGCCTGCACCACTTTCAGATGTGAAGGCCAGTTACCGCGCACCAGCGCCAGGTAATCTTTCTGCATCCCTTTTTCGCGCAGCTGTTCGTGCAGGGAACGCAGCGCTGAGCGCTTCTTCGCCACCAGTAAAATGCCGGAGGTATCACGATCCAGTCGATGCACCAGCTCCAGGAAGCGGGCTTCGGGCCGCAACGCACGTAATCCTTCGATCACCCCGAAGCTCAGCCCGCTGCCGCCGTGTACCGCGGTGCCTGACGGCTTATTCATCACCAGCAGGGATTCATCTTCATACAGGATGGCGTCAGCCAGCGAGGCGACTTTGGCCAGCTTAGGCGACACCGCATCTTCATCACGCTCCGCCACCCGCACCGGCGGAATACGGACCTCATCGCCCGCCTCCAGCTTATACTCCGGCTTGACGCGTTTTTTATTCACCCGCACCTCGCCTTTACGTACGATGCGATAAATCATGCTTTTTGGCACACCTTTCAGTTGGGTGCGCAAAAAGTTATCAATTCGTTGTCCGGCATTTTCAGCCGTGATGGCGACAAGTTGTACGCCCGGATTCTCTGTTTTCATGGCGGCGATTCTAAATAGTGTCCCCTGATAGCGCCACCCCTTTTTCTGTGCTTAACTCTGGGGTTAGTGTCGCGATAAGCGCTTCGGCTGCTGGCTTTTTCAGCAACCGGATGTTTTCCCCGACACCGTATAGCGTTAAATGTAAAGAAACTTCACAAGCTGGCTAAAGTCGCCTTGCTATATGAAGGTTAGCAATGGAATAATGCTTAAGTTTCTTACCTGAAGGGTTTCAGGGCAGAAAAAGAGCGAAATTGTCATTTTGCCGGATCGAGCAGACACGCAGCAATGGCGTAAGACGTAATGCGAAATCAGGCACTTAGCGGGCTGCGGGTTGCGGCCTGGACAGCAGTATGGAGTGCACGGGTTTTTTATTTGTCTCAGGCATTTCCACTATCTGGTGCTGTTTTCCCTTATGAAAAACAGGCCACCGACGTTATTTGCGCCCCTCGCGCGGTCGACAGCCGTGAGGTTGACGACATTGCACTAAGTCACGGGGCCATCGGTTGATACTCGTCCAGGGTAACTATGCCCGCAGCTGTAATCACTCATGAAAGAATAACGAGTAAGTCACGATGAAAAGAATGTTAATAAACGCAACTCAGCAGGAGGAGTTGCGCGTTGCCCTGGTTGACGGTCAGCGTCTGTACGATCTGGATATCGAAAGCCCAGGACACGAACAGAAAAAAGCCAACATCTACAAAGGTAAAATCACCCGTATTGAACCCAGCCTTGAAGCTGCGTTTGTCGATTATGGCGCAGAGCGTCACGGTTTCCTCCCCTTAAAAGAAATCTCCCGCGAATATTTCCCCTCCAGCTACAACGCACACGGTCGTCCAAATATCAAAGACGTCCTGCGTGAAGGTCAGGAAGTCATTGTTCAGATTGATAAAGAAGAACGCGGCAATAAAGGCGCTGCGCTGACAACCTTTATCTCTCTGGCGGGCAGCTATCTGGTGCTGATGCCGAACAACCCACGTGCCGGAGGGATCTCCCGCCGCATTGAGGGTGACGATCGTACCGAACTGAAAGAAGCCCTGTCTGCGCTGGAACT
Source organism: Pantoea sp. AN62 (assembly GCF_050432985.1). NCBI lineage: Bacteria > Pseudomonadati > Pseudomonadota > Gammaproteobacteria > Enterobacterales > Erwiniaceae > Pantoea > Pantoea sp. AN62. The sequence goes on from NZ_JBNPYB010000001.1 coordinate 98,074, forward strand.
GCCGGAAGGCATGGGATTGATCGTGCGTACCGCCGGCGTCGGCAAATCAGCCGAATCGCTGCAGTGGGATTTAAGCTTCCGTCTTAAGCACTGGGAAGCGATTAAAAAAGCCGCTGAAAACCGCCCTGCTCCGTTCCTGATCCATCAGGAAAGTAACGTGATCGTGCGTGCATTCCGCGACTACCTGCGTCAGGACATCGGTGAGATCCTGATTGATAATCCAAAAGTGCTTGAGCTGGCGCGTCAGCATATCGCGGCGCTGGGCCGTCCGGATTTCAGCAGCAAAATTAAGCTCTACACCGGTGAAATTCCGCTGTTCAGCCATTATCAAATCGAATCGCAAATCGAATCCGCTTTCCAGCGTGAAGTGCGCCTGCCTTCCGGCGGCTCGATTGTGATTGATAGCACCGAAGCGTTAACCGCGATCGATATCAACTCAGCACGCGCTACGCGCGGCGGCGATATCGAAGAAACCGCCTTTAACACCAACCTTGAAGCGGCAGACGAGATTGCCCGTCAGCTGCGTCTGCGTGACCTCGGCGGACTGATCGTTATCGACTTTATCGATATGACGCCGGTACGCCATCAGCGCGCAGTAGAAAATCGTCTGCGTGAAGCGGTCCGTCAGGATCGTGCGCGTATCCAGATTAGCCATATTTCCCGCTTCGGCCTGCTCGAGATGTCACGTCAGCGTCTGAGCCCGTCGTTAGGCGAATCCAGCCATCACGTCTGCCCACGCTGTAGCGGCACCGGCACCATCCGTGATAACGAATCGCTGGCGCTCTCTATTCTGCGTCTGATTGAAGAAGAAGCGCTGAAAGACAACACCAAAGAAGTCCACGCGATCGTTCCGGTTCAGGTGGCCTCTTACCTGCTGAATGAAAAACGTGAAGCCGTGAACGCTATTGAAAAGCGTCAGGGTGGCGTGAAGGCGATCATCGTACCTGATGACAAGATGCAAACCCCGCACTATTCGGTGCTGCGCGTGCGCAAAGGTGAAGAGACTCAGACCCTGAGCTACCACCTGCCGAAGCTGCATGAAGCAGAAATGGCGCTGCCATCTGAAGAAGAGCATGGCGAACGTCGTCGTCCTGAACAGCCGGCACTGGCGGCATTCGTGATGCCAGATGCCCCACCAGCTCCGGTAGAAGTCGCACCTGAAGCGCCACGCGCCGAAGCGCAACCGGCAGCGAAAGCGGCCCCTGCCGTCGCAGCGCCGGCCACGGTCAGCACCGGCTTCTTTGGCCGCCTGTTTGGTGGTCTGAAGAAAATGTTCGGTGGCGAAGAAACCCCTGCAGTGACGCCAGCCGCCACTGAAGCAGCGGAACCACAGAAAGCGCCGGAAAGCGAAGAAGAGAACGCCAGTCAGCGTGGCGAACGTCGTAACAACAACCGCCGCAATAATAACCGTCGTGAGCGTACGCCGCGTAACGGTGAGAACGGTCAGGCGCGTGAAAGCCGTGAACCACGTGAGCCACGTGAAAGCCGTGAACCGCGCGAAAGTCGCGAACCACGTGAAAATCGTGAGCCGCGTGAAGGCAATGATAACCGTCGCAACAAACGTCAGTCTCAGCCTAATGAAGCGCGTGAAGAGCGTCCGGCACTGAGCGAAGAAGCCCGTCAGCAGCGCGACGAGCAGCAGCAACAGCGTCGTGAGCAGCGTGCTGAGCGTCAGCGTCGTCGTCAGGAAGAGAAACGCGCCCAGCAGGAAGCGGCCAAAGCCGCCGAGCAGCCGGTTGTGGCTGAAGCAGTTGTGGAAGCACCCGAAGCGCAGGATGACGATCGCGTGCAGGTTATGCCGCGTCGTAAGCCGCGTCAGCTGAGCCAGAAAGTCCGCGTTGATGATAACCGTCAGCCACTGCCAGCAGAAGCCACTGACATTGCCGTGCCGACCGAAGCGCGTGCAGTACAGCAGCCAGCGGCTGAAGTGCTGCCGACGGAAGCGCCGCAGATCGAAGAGCAGGATGATAACGATAGCCGTGACAACGCCAATATGCCGCGTCGTTCACGTCGTTCGCCACGTCATCTGCGCGTCAGCGGTCAGCGTCGCCGCCGTTATCGTGATGAGCGTTATCCGACTCAGTCCGCTATGCCACTGGCTGCGGCAGCCGCGTCGCCAGAGATGGCATCCGGTAAAGTGTGGGTACGTTATCCGGTGAGCCAGGCCAGCGAAGAGCAGGTTGTGCAGGATGCGGTTCAGGAAACGCCAGATTACACCCGCGAAGAGACAGCAGGCGCCATTGCGCTGCCGGTTGCTGCTGCGGTTGAATCAGCAGCGTCACAGGACGCGCCAGTACAGCAGGCTGAACCACAGGCAGAAACGCCGGTAACCGTGGTTAACACTGACGATACCAGCGCTATCGACGCGCCGGTTGATCATCAGCCTTCGGTGATCCCGGCTGCGGCTGAAGCGACCGCTGAAACTGTTGCTGCTCAGGCACAGCCTGCTGAGCCGGTCAGTGAGACGCCAGCGACCGCTTCTGTTGATGACAGCGCACAGCCGACAGAGATTGCGCAGCAAGCGCCAGTTGAAGTCAGCCGCGAAACGGAAGCACAGGTAGAAGAAGTGCTGAACGCCCCGGTCGCTGCCGCAGCAGAAACGGCACCGATCAGTGAACCGCATGCACCTGTCGCTGCCCGTGATATCGAGCCGGCCGCGGTAGCGCAACCGGCCGCCACGCCAGCACCTGCTGCTGAGCCAATGGCCGCCGCGGACGTCACGCGCTGGAAGCACTTCGCTTCTGCCCCGATGACCAAAGCGCCGGCGCCGGTCTGGCAGCCAGAACCTGCACGTCACAGCGATTGGGTACGTTCGGCGTACGAGTTCGACGGTCGTGGATCTGCTGGCGGTCACGCGGCAACCCATCAGGCCACTGCGCCAGCAACCAAGCCATAACGCTGACCCTGACCTGAACCTGACCCCGGCCTGCAAGTCGGGGTTTTTTTATGCCTGTGGTGCGGGATTCAGCCCGAATTCAGGCAAAAAAAATCCCACCCTCTTTTATCAGGAGGGTGGGAGAAACTAAGCGCACCCGGTTAAAGTACGCTCAAATTTTCAGGTCAGATTATGAATTCAGCTGGAACAGTGACATCTTGGACATATCGGTAAAGGTCTTGTACGACGCCTGCAGCGCCGTCTGCTGCATGGTGTAGCTGGAGACCGCAGCGGTATAATCGACATCCACCAGATCGCTCATCTGCGAACTGTAAATCACATTACGATCGTCGCCCTGCGCATCCAGCGTATCGAGTTCCGACAGCTGGGTACCAATCTCGGAGCGTACGGTTAACACGTTATTCAGCGAGTTGCCCAGACCACGGTTGGTTTTATCCATCGCAGCCTGGAAAGTCTGTTTAGTGGCAGCATCAGCGTCATCCTGCGGCACTTTCAGCGCTGCAATTGCGCTGTCGAGCATGGCGAACAGGTTGGTTTCGCTGACGCTGCCGTCCGGCTCTTTAGTGGCATTGCCGGTGATCGCCATGAAGATGTCGTCACCGGTATGACCAACGGTCATGGTGCGGCTACTGTCCACCTTCTGGGTGATCGCATCGGTTCCGCCCGCATAGCTGACGCCGGTGCCGGTGCCGGTGCCATCGACAAACGGCGCGCTGTCCGTTTTGTAACCCGCAAAGATATAGCGACCGTTCGCATCCTGGCTGTTGGCCTGGTTAAGTAACTGGGCGCGGATGCCTTCAAGCTGGGTTGCAATCGAGCCACGGTCATCGTCACTCAGCGTACCGGTTGAACCGTTAACGATCAGGGTTTGCGCATCCTGAATACTGCTGGTCACGCCTTTCAGCGCATTCTCTTCCAGCGATAATCCCTGGTTAGCAAAGGTACGTGCCAGCGCATACTGGCTGCTTTGCGCCTGAGTCTGTGACAGCACCACTGCGCGTGACGCGGCAATCGGATCGTCAGATGGATTGGTGACGCGGCGGCCGCTGGAGAGTTGCTCGCCCACTTTCAGCCAGGAGGCTTGCGAGTCGGTAATCCCGCGCACCTGCTGGTTAAACATCATATTTGTACTGATTCGCATGCTTTACCCTACCCTTAGCGAATATTGATCAATGCATCAAAAATGGTGCTGGCAGTCTGCAGCACCTGCGCATTTGCCATGTAATATTGCTGATATTTTGTCAGGTTAGCGTACTCCTCATCGAGGTTGACGCCAGAAACTGACTGCTGGCGATCGGTCAGCTGACCGACCACGCTTTTCTGCGTGGTGCTGGTAGTTTCCAGCGAGCTGGTTTTGTTGCCGACGGTACTGACGATGCTGGCATAAGCCTGCGCCAGCGTGGCGTTGCCGCCTACCAGTTTGGCATCCTGCAGGTCCAGCAGCTTTTGCGCATTACGGTTATCACTTTCGCCACCGGTCGCACCGGCAGCGGCAATCTGTGATTCACTGGTGATCGCCACCGACATATCGTTAATGGCGTTCTGTACCGGTTTCACCAGAAAACTGTCTTTCGCAGCCGGCGCAGGCGTCGCGGCGACGGTCAGCTTCATGCCATCAAAACTCAGCGTGGTATTGCCGTTCGCATCGGTGCCTGGGGTAATCGGGACGGAGATGCTGTCAGACGCGCGGGTCGCGGTCCAGTTGCTGCCGTCATAGCTCAGGGTATAGTTTGACGCTTTCAGCGCGCTGGTATCGGTCCACTCGGCGGTAACCGAAGCCGCAGTGCTGTTTTTACTGTTGCTGACCACGGTCGGGGTGCCGATATTAAAGAAATCGACGCCCTGATCGCCGTTGCTGTCAAAGCCCTGCTTATGCACGGCGTTGAAGCTGCTGGTGAAGGTGGCGGCCAGCTGGCCGAGCTGATTCTGCGCCAGATCGAGATCCTGAGAACGGAACGCCAGCAGACCACCCAGTGAACCGGTGGTAATCAGCTTCTCCGGGATCTCAACGTTACCCGCCTGTTTATCAACATAGCCGATGGTGGTCCGGGTTGGATCGCTGCTGGAGGTCATCGCCACCAGCTGGTTTGATTTGGTGCCATTGACCAGCGTCAGGCCGTTAGCCATCGAGACGCTGTAGCTACCATCCTGCTCTGAGACGGTCACGCCGACCACGTTGTTGAGGTCGCTGACCAGCTGATCGCGCTTATCCAGCAGATCGTTTGGTGCGGTGCCGGTACCGGTAGTCAGCCTGGCGATCTGCTTGTTGAGATCGGCAATCTGAGTGGTATAGGTATTGACCTGATTGACGCTGGAACCGATGTCGCTGTTTACGCTGTTCTGCATGCTGGTCAGATACTGCGAGGTGGTCTGGAACTGGCTGACCAGTCCCTGGGCGTTACTCAACATCGACTGGCGCGCCGACGGATCGTTGGCGTTGCTCACCACGTTCTGCAGGTTGGTAAAGAATTTCTGGATGGAGGTTGCCAGGCTGGTGGTCGAGGTTGACAGCAGATCGTCGATATTGGAAATCTGGCTGTACTGGGTGTTCACCGCGCTGTAGTTTGCGCTGGAGCCACGCAGCTGGGCGGCGATAAAAGCATCATATTCGCGCTGTACGCCGGTCACATTAACCCCGTTGCCGTAGTAGCTATTGCCCTGCAGAGTACTGTTCGCCTGGGCAAGGATGGTGGTCTGGCGTGTATAGCCCGCCACGGTGTAGTTAGTAATGTTATTACTGGTGGTACTCAGGGCGGCCTGCGCGGCACTCAATCCGCTCATCGCGGAGTTAATTATGCTGGACATCTCGGTTCCTTACATTCCCCGTCAACCGGGCTGGCAGTCATCAAAGTGGGCGCCAGCAGGCGAAAACGCATCTGGCTTATGATGGTGTTATCGGCGTGCTTAAGTGAAACTTGAGGCTGAATTATCAGAACAGGTCGCCTAAATCCTGACTGTAGGCTTTTACGACTTTGTCGCCCATGCTCTTGAATTGCTGAATCATTCCCACCAGCTTTTGCGCATATTTAGGATCGGTGGCATAGCCTGCCGCCTGTAGCGCCTGTGCGCCCTGCTCGGCACTCGACGCGTTAGCGACCGCCGCGTAGCGTGGGTTATTGCTGATCAGTTTGACGTAATCGGTCAGAGCCTCGAAATAGGAGTTGTAGACCCGGAAGCTGGCACGCACTTTCTTCGCTTCGCCCTGCTCATATTCGGTGGTCATGATGTCGGTGGTGTCGCCTTTCCAGTCGCCGCTGGCCTTGATACCGAACACGTTATAGCTCGGTTTACCGTCGCGGGTCAGGATCTGGCGCTGGCCCCAGCCCGACTCCAGCGCCGCCTGCGCCAGAATCAGATGGTGAGGAATGCCGCTCTGCTGACTGGCCGCCTGGGCTGGCTGGGTCAGCTGGGCGATAAACTCACGGCTGTCGGACGGCAGGCCGGTCGGTGACGAGACCGGCAGGCGCGGCATGGCTTTACGCACCAGCTGCTCCAGCTGCTGCGCCGGCTGTTGTACCGCGCCGACGGTGCTGAGAATAAAGCTGTTATCCAGCTTCATCGGCACCGTGCCGGCTTTTTCATCCGGGGCGGTGGCGGGCTGCATCTGCTTAACGATGGTTTCCGCCAGCCCGAGTCCACGTTTACCCATCTCCTGCGCAATCTGCTGATCGTACATTGAGGTGAAAAGTTTGGTTTGCTCGTTGCTCATCATGCCGTCCTGCGGCAACGCCTCACGCATGCTTTTCAACATCATCTGTACAAACATCCCTTCGACCTGGCGTGCCACCTGCAGCGCTTTGCCTTTCGGATCGCTGCTGGCCTGGTGTTTCAGTTCGTTCAGTGAGCGGCTGTCGTAAGCCGCACTCATCAGAGATTGCGTATCAGTCATCAGATAATTTCCAGTTTGGCGCGCAGACAGCCGGCGCTCTGCATTGATTGCAGGATCGACATCAGCTCGATTGGCGATGCACCCAGCGCATTTAGCGCGCGCACTACATTGTTCAGGTTGGCGCTGGCATTCACACGTTGCAGTGCCCCGCCGCTCTGACGCAGATCGATCTGGGTCTGGGTGGTGGCTACCGTCTGCCCACCGGCCAGTGGCGTATCAGGCTGGCTGACGTTCTGCTGCTGATTCACCGTCACCGACAGGTTGCCCTGCGCCACGGCACATTGATTCAGCGTTACCTCGCGGTTCATCACTACCGAACCGGTACGGGAGTTGATGATCACTTTCGCATCTTCGACCGGAATCGAGACGTTGATGTTCTGGATATCCGCCAGCAGGCGTACCTGAGCCCCGTTATTCGGCGATACGCGGATCTGAACGGTACGCGCATCCAGCGGCTGGGCGGCACCGTAACCGCCACGCGCGTTAATCGCATCGGCAATGCGCTGCGCCATCGAGAAATCTTCATTGTTGAGCTGCAGATTAATGGTGTTCTGCGAACCAAAGTTACTTTGCAGTTCACGTTCTACCGTCGCGCCGCCGGTAATCCGGCCACCGTTCAGCTGGTTAACCTGTACGCTGCTGCCGCCTGCCGACGCACCGGCACCGCCGACCAGGATGTTCCCCTGAGCCAGCGCATAGACCTGGTTATCCACCCCTTTCATCGGAGTCATCAGCAGCGTTCCGCCGCGCAGGCTTTTAGCGTTACCCAGTGACGACACCACCACGTCAAGCGTCTGTCCCTGACGGGCAAATGCTGGCAGTTTTGCCGTCACCATCACCGCCGCCACGTTTTTCAGCTGCATGTTGGTGCCGGTCGGCACGGTAATCCCGAGCTGTGACAGCATGTTGCTCACCGTCTGGGTGGTAAACGGCGTCTGAGTGGTCTGGTCACCGGTACCGTCCAGTCCCACCACCAGTCCGTAACCGAGCAACTGGTTTTCCCGCACGCCCTGTACGGTGGTTAAATCACGGATCAGATCGGCTTTTGCCAGCAGGCTGACGCCCAGCAGCAGCGCCAGTCCGACGCGTAACAGCGTTAACTTTTTCATTGAAACCTCTTACATCGGCGAGATGTTCAGGAAGAAACGCTGTAACCAGCCCATGGTCTGCGCCTCATTGATATAACCGTTTCCGACGTACTCAATACGTGCATCGGCGACGGCAGTAGATAACACGGCGTTGCTGGCGCTGATGGTGCGAGGGTTAACCACGCCCGAGAAGCGAATGAACTCCGTGCCCTGATTAATGGCGATCTGTTTCTCGCCCACCACGTGCAGGTTGCCGTTCGACAACACCTGATCCACGGTGACGGTAATGGTGCCGGTAAAGGTGTTGTTAGCGGATGCGCCACCTTTACCTGCGAAATCGTTTTTGCCTTCGGCGCCAAAGTTGGCTTTTTCACCACCGGCCCCAACCAGCCCTGCCAGCCCGGTCGGAACCGCGCTTAAGCCGAAGCTGTTGCTGCCATCACGACTGGCATTCGCCGAGGAGCTTTTGCTGGCGCTGACGTTTTCCTGCAGCGTAATCGTCAGGGTGTCGCCAATGTTACGTGGGCGACGATCTTCAAACAGCGGCTGATAGCCGTAGTTGAGTGGCGCGACGCCCTGGAAAATCGAACCGTTAACCACCGGTGGCGCGGACGGCATCGGCTGCGCCGTCGTCGCCCCTTCTACCAGCGGTGTACGCGGTACCAGTGCACAACCGTTAAGGGTTAGCAGCAGCGAGGCGACTAACCAATGTCCAGGCTTGAGAATCTGTTGCTTCGCCACGGAGTCACGACCTTATCTGTGTCTGTTCTTCAGGCCAGCCGGAACTGGCCCTGTTGGGGATTAAAGCTGAGTCAGTTTCGCCAGCATCTGATCGGAAGTACTGATCGCTTTGCTGTTGATTTCGTAAGCGCGCTGAGTCTGGATCATCGTTACCAGCTCTTCTGCCACGTTGACGTTCGAGGTTTCGGTATAGCCCTGATAAAGCAGACCGGCGCCGTTCTGGCCTGGCGTGCTGTCAGTTGGCGCACCCGAAGCCTGCGTTTCCTGATAGAGGTTTTCACCCACGCTATCGAGACCGGCATCGTTCATAAAGGTGCTCAGGGTCAGCTGGCCGACCTGGGTCGCCTGCGCCTGGCCCTGCTGCGTTACGCTCACCACTCCGTCACGCGCCACGGTAATGCTGGTGGCGTTGGCCGGAATCGTGATGCCGGGCTGCACCGGGAAGCCAGAGTTGGTCACCAGCTGACCGTTCTGATCGACCTGGAACGCGCCGTCACGGGTATAGGCAGAAGTGCCATCCGGCATCTGAATCTGGAAATAACCCTGACCATTAATGGCGATATCTTTTGAGTTGCTGGTCTGCGACAGGTTGCCCTGCGTATGCAGACGCTCAGTGGTGACCGGACGAACACCGGTACCAATCTGCAGGCCGGACGGCAGCGTGGTCTGTTCAGACGACTGGGTGCCGGGCTGACGCATGGTCTGATACATCAGATCTTCAAACACCGCACGGGAACGCTTAAAGCCGTTGGTGCTGACGTTTGCCAGGTTGTTGGCAATCACGTCCATGTTCATCTGCTGCGCATCAAGACCGGTTTTAGCGATCCATAAAGAACGAATCATGTTGTTATCCTCGCGCCTTAGCTGCTCATGTTCAGCAGCTGGTTGGCTTTTTGTTCGTTTTCATCAACGTTTGTGATGACTTTCATCTGCATCTCAAAACGTCGGGCGTTGGCGATCATGTCGACCATGGTTTCAACCGGCTTAACGTTGCTGCCTTCCAGCACACCCGGCATCACCTGCATGGTAGCGTCAGCCTGCAACGCCGCGCCGCGGGTGTTCTGGGTGGCTGCCGTCGGGCGGAACATGCCGTCATCGCTGCGCTGCAACTCCTGACCGGTAGCCCGCACCAGCTTGAGCTTACCCAGCTGGACCGTGGCATTCGGTGCATCGCCGGCATTCAGGCCGGTGATTGAACCGTCAGCGGCAATGGTGATTTCCGATCCCTGTGGGATCACAATCGGACCGCCATCGCCCATTACAGGATTGCCCTGAATCGTCAGCGTCCCGTTCGGGCTGATTTGCATGTTGCCGTTGCGGGTATAAGCTTCGCTGCCGTCAGCAGTACGCACCGCCAGCCAGCCATCCTGCTGTACCGCGACGTCGAGTGGGCGCTCGGTGTAATCCATCGAGCCCTGACTCATATCGGCGCCCGGCGTGGACGCGGTCACCAGCGTGCGGGTTGGCAGTGACCAGCCATTGACCGGCACTGCGCGCAACGCATTAAGCTGCGCACGAAAGCCTGGCGTTGAGGCGTTGGCGAGGTTGCTGGCGGTGACCGCCTGCTGATCCAGCGTCTGGCTGGCCGCGCCCATCGCGGTATATATCGCGTGATCCATAAAGCAATCCTGTTAGCGAATTAACGTAAGTTAACCAGCGTGTTAAGAATCTGGTCCTGAGTTTTGATGGTCTGCGCATTCGCCTGATAGTTACGCTGCGCCACAATCATGTTCACCAGCTCTTTACTCATGTCGACGTTAGAAGCTTCCAGCGCGCCAGCGGTCAGAGAACCGAAGGTGCCGGTGTTCGCCAGACCAATTGCTGCCTGGCCGGAGGCATTCGACGCCGACCAGACGTTGTCGCCCTGTGACTGCAGGCCTTCCGGGTTAGAGAAGCTCGCCAGCACGATCTGACCCAGCAGCTGGGTTTTCTGGTTGGAGTAGGTGCCGGTGATGGTGCCGTCATCGTTAATGGCGTAGCTGGTCAGATCGCCAGGCGCATAACCGTCCTGGGTCGGGCTGCCGAAAGTGGTGGTACCGGTGTTCTGCTGCAGGCTGCCCAGCATGCTCAGGGTGATCGGCTGGTTAGCCACCGCACCGTTGGCTGCGGTAGTCTGGCCGGCTGCCGGCACGTTCAGGGTTAACCCGACGGTGCCATCAGTACTGCTGCTGACAACAGCGCCGTTCGCATCCAGCTTGTCCATGCGGGTCAGCTTGCCGCTGGTGTCGAACGCCATTTTGAAGTCACCCGCAGATGAACCGGTGTTGGCATCAATCGCGTGCACAGTCCAGCTGTTGCTGGCAGTGTCTTTGACAAAGTACATGTCGAGCGCGTGATCGTTACCCTGCGAGTCATAGACGGTCGCCGTGGTCTTCTTGTTGTAGCTGTCGGCGTTAGCAGTAGAGAACGTCGTCACTGTCGGTGCGGTGTCGGTTGAGTTCAGGTTCGCGACCAGGCCAGTGGTGGTGGTTGCGCGAGCCGGCATCTGCTCGGTCGGAATGCTGATCGGCACCGGGTTAGCACCCGCCTGGATAGTCGCTGGCGAGCCGCTGGCCGGATAACCGGTCACGTTCAGACCCTGGGTGTTGATCAGGTTACGGTTAGCATCCAGCGTGAACTGGCCATTACGTGAGTAATAAACCGCGCCGCTGGTGTCGGTCATACGGAAGAAACCGTTGCCGCTCAGGGCGACGTCGAGGCCGCGGCTGGTGGTGGTGGTCGAACCGTCGTTAAAGTTCTGGATCACTGCCGCCACTTTGGTACCGAGGCCGACGTTAGAACCGGCGAACATATCAGCAAAGGCGATGGTGCTCGATTTAAAACCCGCTGTCGCGGAGTTGGCGATGTTGTTGCCGATGACATCAAGGTTACTTGAGGCAGCGCCAAGGCCGCTGACCGCTTGGGAAAATGACATGTGTGTGTCTCCTGTCTACAGGTTAATCAGAGAATCTGACGTACTTCGTCAAGGGAAGCGGAGCCCATGGTGCCGAGATCCAGTTTTGTGGTGTCGTTCGCGGTACTCACCCCATTGACGTAGGCGTAGTTAAGCGGTTGTGCCACCAGTTGTGTGCTGCCATTGCTTGCGGCAATCGCAACGCTGTATTTACCGTCTGGCGCGGTTGAACCGTCGCTCAGTTTGCCGTCCCACGAGAAGGTATGAACACCCGCGCTCAGTGCGCCGAGGTCAACGGTATCGATCACCGTGCCATTCGCATCTTTAATCGTGGCGGCGGTAGCGGTGGACGCCGAGGTCAGTTCAACCCCAAACGGCGTGGTCGTGCCGCTGCCAACCAGTACCTGCGAGCCGTTAACCATCACGCCGTGCCCAATCAGGGTCGAGCTTTGCAGCGACTGGCTGGTGCTGATCTGGCCGGAAATCGATCCCAGCGTGGTATTGAGTTTCTCAATCCCGCTCAGGGTGTTGATCTGTGCCAGCTGGGTGGTGAGCTGGCTGTTGTCCATCGGATTGGTGGGATCCTGGTTCTGTAACTGGGTCACCAGCATGGTCAGGAACTGATTCTGCAGATCCTGCGCGCTGTTGCCGGTGCCACTGGTGCTGGAGGAGCTGAGGACCGTGGGGTCCAGCTTCTCATTAACGCCTACCGCGATAGCCATAATTGTTCTCCGTTATTGCCCGATCGTCAGGGTTTTCATCATCATCGACTTCACGGTGTTGAGGACTTCAACGTTCGCCTGGTAACTGCGTGACGCTGACATGGTGTTGACGGTCTCAGAGACCACATCCACGTTGGGCATTTTGACGTAGCCTTTGGCATCGGCCATCGGGTTACCCGGGTCATACACCAGTTTGGCGGGGGTCGGATCGTCCACCACCTTCGCCACTTTCACGCCGCCGGTGGCTGCGCCAGGCGCGGCATCGGTCTGGAATACCACCTGTTTGGCGACGTAAGGTTGCCCATCCGGGCCGGTTACGCTGTCGGCGTTGGCCAGGTTACTGGCACTGACGTTTAATCGCTGTGATTGCGCGGTCATCGCTGAGCCGGCAATGTCAAAAATGTTCAGCAAGGCCATAATTATTGCCCTTGTAACACGCTCATCATGCCTTTGATCTGGCTACTGATAAGGGTGAGATCGGTTTGATATTTCAGGCTGTTATCCGCGAACTGAGTACGTTCACGGTCCATATCTACAGTGTTGCCGTCGGCGGCTGGCTGATCGGGAATGCGATAGAGCATGTCCATCGACGGTGCCGAGTTGGTCTGCGCTTCAATGTGGCGAGCTGACGTGACTTTTAACGCCATGCTGCTGCCTTCCGCACGACCATTGGCCATCACCCGACTCAGCTCGCTGGCAAAGTCGATATCCCGGGCCTGATAACCAGGGGTATCGGCGTTGGCAATGTTTGACGCCAGGATCTCCTGACGTTGAGCACGCAGGTTGAGGGCTTCCGTACCAAATTTCAGCGCCGCATCCAGTTTGTCGAGCATGGTTCCTCCGCGAATGAGAATTTCGAGCTGGCAGCTTAATTTGGAAAAGCAAGAGGTGATCGTCTGAATAAGGCCAAAAACCCACGCTATTTTGGCTCTTGAATATTTTTTGCTGCGCGTACACTCGTTGCCATCATCAGTGAGGAAAAGCACCATGCGTGGATATCAAACCCTGCTGGCCAGTCTGCTGGTCCTGATCGCCCTGCCGGTTACGGCCGGCGATCTCAGTGCACAACTGAACCAATTTTTTAAAGCGCGTGACCCCCAGCATGCCGACGGCATGACCGTGGTGGTCCGCACGCCGCAGGCCCAGTGGCCCGATTGCGACGCGCCGAAATTTACCCTGCCGGGCAACAGCCGCCTGTGGGGCAACATGAGCGTAGCCGCCAACTGCGGTGAGAATCGCCGCTACATTCAGGTGCAGGTGCAGGTCACCGGACCTTACCTGGTCGCAAACCGGCTGTTAACGCGCGGCAGCAGCGTCAGTGCGGCTGATTTCAGCCTGCAGACGGGCCGGCTCGATACCCTGCCGGCGCGTGCGCTGCTGAACGATGAGGCGGTAGCGGATGCCGTGGTGCTGCGTGACATCCAGCCGGGACAGCCGATTAATCCGTCGATGCTGCGTCAGCCGTGGCGGGTGAAGGCGGGTCAGAGCGTGATGGTGATTGCCAGTGGTGACGGTTTTGACGCCAGCGGCGAGGGTAAGGCACTGAACAATGCCACCCAGTCTCAGTGGGTGCGGGTGCGGATGGGAAATGGGCAGGTTGTCAGCGGTCGGGTGCGGGATGATGGGAATATTCTTATAACACTATAAAGCGTTAAAGAAGCCAGTTGTTCTGCCGATAGAAGAATCAACTAAGCAATTACGCTATTCTGATTCAGGTGGCAGACTCCCCTGACCGTACAGGAGCCCGAATATGAGCATCGACAGAACGCAACCGCTGAAACCCGCCAGCACCGTACAGAGCCGCGACACCAGCGAGCCCGCCAGCACCAAAGTGCGTCAAAGCACCACGCCGGCGGCCAGCACGCCAGCCGCCGCCCAGGTTAGCCTGAGCAGCGCGCAGTCACAGCTGATGCAGCCAGGCAGCCAGGACATCAACGTCCAGCGGGTTGAACAACTGAAAACCGCCATTCGTAATGGCGAACTTAAAATGGATACCGGCAAGATCGCCGACGCGCTGATTGCCGACACTAAGGCGTATTTAGAGGGTAACTAGTCCCCATGAGTAACTTGCTGACCACATTAGATAAGATGCAGGATGTGCTGGCATCGCTGTCAACCTTGCTGGAAGAAGAGCAGCAGCAGTTGGCAGCCGGAAACATTAACAGCAACCTGTTGCAGCGTATCACTGAAGATAAAGGTGCGCTGCTCAGTACGCTTAACTATCTGGATGAGATGCGCCGTACCGCCGAGCAAAGCCTGGCAACGTCGGCACCTTATCGTGGTCAGAGCGACATGGCGAGCCGCTGGCAACGTATTCAGCAGCACACCCGTCGCCTGCAGGATGCCAACGTGCATAATGGCCTGCTGCTGCAACATCAGATTCGTTACACCCAGGATGCGCTGGAGGTGCTGAAGCCGCACCAGACCCAGGCGTTTTATGGTCCCGATGGGATGGGTAAAGGCCAGGCGACACTCAGCCGCAAAGCCTGACGACTGACTGAGCAAAAAAAATCCCGCCAGCTTGCGGGATTTTTTGCATGCCTGTTTTTTATCAGACTGTTGTGCGTCGCGCATAATCGCGCAGCCGGAAGCCGAGCAGCCCGAGCGTCACGAAGTAAGCGCCGCCCCCGACCGCACACACCGCCGCCAGTCGCAGCAGCCGCCACAGCATCGAACCCTGTTCCCAGGCTGGCATCCACTGCAGCATCGCAAACAGCGCCGCCGCCATCGCCAGCACCGCAATCAGCAGACGAACCAGAAACCCTGTCCAGCCGGGCTGGGGCATAAAGATCTGCTTTTTACGCAGTTGCCAGTAGAGCAGCGCCGCATTGAGACAGGCCGCGAGACCAATCGACAGCGACAAACCGGCATGCTTCAGCGGACCAATAAACGCCAGGTTCATCAGCTGAGTCATAATCAGGGTAACAATCGCGATCTTAACCGGCGTTTTGATGTCCTGCCGCGAGTAAAAGCCCGGTGCCAGCACTTTGACCACAATTAAGCCCATCAGCCCGACGGAATAAGCGATCAGCGCCCGCTGGGTCATCGCCGCATCAAAGGCGGTAAACTTACCGTACTGGAACAGCGCTACGGTCAGCGGGCCAGAGAGCATCCCCAGCGCCACCGCACTCGGCAGCGCCAGCAAAAAGCAGAGGCGTAAGCCCCAGTCCATCAGCCGGGAATATTCATCGTGATTACCGCTGGCAAAACTTTTGGCCAGCGAAGGCAGCAGGATGGTGCCCAGCGCCACGCCGAGCACGCCGGACGGAAATTCCATCAGCCGGTCAGCGTAATACATCCACGAGACCGATCCTGATACCAGAAAGGAGGCGAAAATGGTATTGATGATCAACGAGATCTGGCTGACCGAGACACCGAGAATCGCCGGTCCCATCTGACGCATGACCCGCCAGACGCCAGCATCACGCAGGTTCAGGCGCGGCAGCACCAGCATACCGAGCTTTTTCAGGTGCGGCAGCTGATAACCGAGCTGCAGCACGCCGCCTGCCACCACCGCCCACGCCAGCGCCATCACCGGCGGATGGAAATGCGGTGCAGCAAACAGCGCGAAACCAATCATGCTGATATTCAGCAGGGTCGGGGCAAACGCCGGAACCGAGAAGCGGTTCCAGGTGTTCAGCACTGCACCCGCCAGCGAGGCGAGCGAAATCAGCATGATATAAGGAAAGGTCACCCGCAGCAGCGAACTGGTCAGCGCGAACTTATCGGCGCTGTCGGCAAAGCCCGGCGCCGTGACCATAATCACCCACGGCGCGGCGATCATCCCCGCCACCGTGACCAGCGCCAGCGCCAGCGTCAGCAGTCCTGAGACGTAGGCGAGGAACAGCCGCGTCGCTTCATCGCCCTGCTTACTCTTGTATTCCGCCAGAATCGGCACAAACGCCTGTGAGAAGGCGCCTTCAGCAAAGATACGCCGTAAAAGATTGGGCAACTTAAAGGCGACGAAAAATGCATCGGTCGCCATTCCGGCGCCAAACACCCTGGCCACAATGGCATCTCGGGCAAAGCCCAGTACGCGGGAAAACAGGGTCATGGAACTGACCGCTGCCAGCGATTTCAACAAATTCATAATTGACGGCGCATCCTGAAAAGAATCGGCAAAATGAGAGACTTAGCGCGGGCATCCGGATGATGCCCGGCGATAGTCTACTGCCACGGCGGGAAATGACCAGCACGGAGTGTTACAAGGCATTATTGTTGAGTGGCGTCACGCCACAGTTTTTCCACCACGCGCTGCGCCAGCAGGGCCTGTTCACCGCTGGTTTCGGGCATCGTCTGATTTTGCACGCACTGGATAAAATGGTGTGCCGCGCCGCTGAAACCGCGCTGCACCAGATGACTTTGCCAGGCGGGCGGCGGCGCGATCAGCAGGCCGCCTGCGGTTTCCTCCTGCCAGTCGCGCATTTCGCTGATATCGATGCATTTGCGCTCACACACCGCGCTGACCCGCTCACGCTGGCTGCCGGCACGCCGGTGCATGCTGGTGGTGATCGGCACGCCGCCCACGTTAAAGTGGTGTTCCGCGTAAAGCATCTCTCCCTGCGCAGTGGTGGTAATGCGCCCCTGCACTTCACTAAACGGCTGACCACCGAGCCACAGCGCGGTATCCACCACGTGCAGATAGTCATCCAGCAGGGTAAAACGCAGATCGTGCGGTCCGACGCTGTCGCTGCGGTGCTTTTCAATCCGCAACGAGGCGACGCTGCCCATCTCAGCTTTAAGCTGCTGATAGCGTGGAGCAAAGCGACGATTAAAACCCACCATCAATTTGCGCTGCTGCTGTCCGGCAAGCTCAACCAGCGCTTCCGCCTGATCGAGGGTTTCCGCCAGCGGCTTATCGACGCAGACATCTTTGCCGGCCAGCAGCAGCGTCCTGACCACCTGATAGTGGCTCGCGGTGCTGCTGTGGACGAACACCGCATCGCAGGCGGCGGCCAGTTCGTCAATCGAGCTGAAACAGCGGATGCGAAAACTGTCGCAGACTGGCCGGGCTTTGGCCTGATTGGGCGAAAAAGCCCCCACCAGCGTCCAGTCAGTCGCCGCCGACAACACCGGCAGCCAGGCTTTCTGCGCGATGCCGCCCAGTCCCACCACGCCAATACGTAACGTCATTTCAGCTCTCCGTTTGCAGCAGTTGGGTGAGTTGCGCCTGCAGTTGCGCCACCTGATGTTCCAGCGCCGTGACGCGTGCAGCCAGATCGCCCGGCTCTGCGGCGTCGCTCTCGTGTGGCAATTCCGCCTCATCGCTCAGCAGATGGATAAAACGGTGTTCGCGCCGACCCGGTTCCCGCGGCAGACGCATCACCGTGGCGCTGTCATCACGCTGCTGCAGCGCGTTGAGCGTCTGTTCTACCTCACTAACGTCGGTAAATTCATGCAGACGTCCGCTACGGGTACGCAGTTCACCCGGCGTCTGGGCACCGCGCAACAGTAGCAGTGTCAGCACCGCCACTTCCGCGCTGTTAAGCTTTAGCGTGCCAAAGGCGGAGTTGCAGAAGCGCTGAGCATATTTAACTACCCGCTGGCCCGATGCGCTGCTGGCGGTCACCAGATGCAATTTTTCCAGCTGATCGAGCTGATTTTGCACCTCGGTCTCGCTCAGGTTCATTACCGGCTCACGGTTCGATTTCTGATTACAGGCGCTGACCACCGCATTCAGGGAGAGCGGATACTGTTCCGGCGTCGTGACCTCTTTCTCCAGCAGACAGCCCAACACGCGCAACGCCTGCGCCGACAACGTCAATTTCATGCTGACTCCTTGTTATTATCCACGCCGATCAGACGTCCATTCCCGCCAGGTTAATGCCGTCAGGACGTGATCCTGCCAGCGGCCGTCGATCAACAGATAATCTTTGGCGTAACCCTCTTTTTCGAATCCGAGCCGCGCCAGCAAATCACCGCTGCGCTGGTTGTGTGGCATGTAGTTGGCCATGATGCGATGGATATGCTGTTGACGCTGCATATAGCGGATAGCCGACTGCAGCGCTTCAAACATCATGCCCTGCCCCTGCCATTTCTCGCCGAGTGAGTAACCCAGATAACAGGCGTGGAACGAGCCGCGCAACACGTTGCTGAAATTAGCCACGCCGCGCACCTCGGTTTCATCGCTGTCCATCAGAATGAAATAGAATGCCGATCCCTGCTTATGCATATCGGTAATCAGCCCTAGACGCGCCTGCCAGCCTGAGGGATAGCAGTGGCTTTCATCGCGCACCGGCTCCCACGGCTTTAAAAACAGGCGGTTTTCTGCGTAATAATCTGCCAGCCGCCAGGCATCACGCTCGTGAACCAGACGGACCACCAGCCGGTCGGTGGTTAATCGCACCCTTGGCGCGGCAGAACGATAGCCAAACATCCTGACTCCTGAAATCAAAGGCTGATAAAGATGAGCCGTAATTACCCTGCTTTCACTATAACCGTCGCCTGGGCTGCGGTAAAACGTTACCCGCGATCAAGCTGCAAACACCTTGATTTTGCTCTGTTATCACCATTGATTTTAACGGTGATTACCGGCCCGGACCCGCTCTGACGCCGATCGGTTCCGCATCCGGCGCGGGTGGGTTTGCCCTGCCGCTTAATCTCTTCCATACTTTTTGGCGAGTCCGAAAACAGGATGAATTGATTCATGCTGTCAACAAAGGAGATCAGGATGAAGCTGTATATCTATGAACACTGCCCTTTCTGCGTTAAGGCGCGGATGATTTTCGGCCTGAAAAATCTGCCGGTTGAGCTGGTGGTGATGCTCAATGACGACGAAGAGACGCCCAAACGGCTGATCGGTCAGAAAATGGCCCCGATCCTGCAAAAACAGGATGGCAGCGCCATGCCGGAGAGCATGGATATCGTGCATTATATCGATCGACTGGAGGGCGAACCGCTGATCACCGGCGCCCTCAATCCGGCCATCGCTGACTGGCTGCGCCACATGAACGGCTATGTTAACAAACTGCTGTTACCGCGCATCGCCGAGGCCCCTTTTGCAGAATTTGCCACACCAGAAGCGCGCGACTATTTCCGCAACAAAAAGCAGGCCAGCATTGGAGATTTCACCGAGCTGAAAAGCCATGCTGCCGGGATGATCAAAAATGTCAGCGGCGATCTGCGCCAGCTCGATAAATTAATTGTTCAGCCTAATGCGGTGAACGGTGAACTCTCTGAGGATGATTTTAACCTGTTCCCGCTGCTGCGTTCGCTGACGCTGGTTGCCGGTATCGACTGGCCGGCCAGAGTCGCAGAGTACCGCGATAATATGGCCAAGCAAACCCAGGTCAATCTGCTCTCCTCGATCGCCCAGTAACCCCTAACGGATGAGAAACCGAACGCGTTTCTCATCCCTTTCCTGATGACACCTGAGATGCATTCAGGCACGCTATGCGCTGTTCAATTAGCTTCGTCATTTAGGATGAATATCGATGAAAAAGGGTTTTTCCGGCCTTGCCGCTCTGTTACTGGTGCTGCTGGTTAGCGGCTGTAATCAACTGACGCAGTACACCATCAGCGAACAGGAAGTGAATCAGGCGCTGCAAAAGCACAATAACTATGAAAAAGATATCGGGCTCTCCGGACTGGTTAATGCCCATATCGTGCTCAATAATCTCACCAGCCAGATTGGCCGCGAAGAGCCGGGCAAAGTGACACTTTCCGGTAACGCGAAGATCAATGTTACCTCTCTCTTTGGGCCACAGCAGGCCGATATGCAGCTGAAGATGCGCGCTCAGCCGGTGTTCGATCAGCAGCAGGGCGCCATCTATCTGCGCGATCTGGAGATTGTTGATGCGCAGGTCACACCGGAAAAAATGGCCTCGATCATCAAGACGCTGACGCCTTATCTGAATCAGTCGCTGAAAAGTTATTTCGATCAGAAACCGGCTTACGTGCTGAGTACCGATCGCAGTAAAGGTGAGTCGCTGGCGAAGAAATTTGCCAAAGGCCTGGAAGTGAAACCGGGTGAGCTGGTGATCCCGTTTACTGACTGATCAACCGCCGCGCCTGACGGCGCGGATTTTCATCCGGCTGCAAAAAGCAGGTGCAAACGGTTGCCTGAATCCTTATGCTTAGACCCCGGCCTAAACGTGCCTTTCGTTTCCTTTCTGCCGGAGCCTCATTAATGACTGCACAACCTCAGCAACTTACTATCCGCCGCCCTGACGACTGGCATATTCATCTGCGTGACGATGAAATGCTTAAAACGGTGCTGCCGTATACCAGCGCGGTGAATGGTCGTGCCATTGTGATGCCCAATCTGGTGCCGCCGGTGACCAGCGTGGCGGCAGGTGAAGCCTACCGCGATCGGATTCTGGCGGCGCTGCCCGCTGACCACGCCTTCACACCGCTGATGACCTGCTATCTCACCGATTCGCTTGACCCGGATGAGCTGGAACGCGGCTTCACTGCCGGCCTGTTTACCGCCGCCAAACTTTATCCGGCGCATGCCACCACTAACTCCAGCCACGGCGTTACCAACATCGCCGCCATCGCCAGCGTACTGGAGCGGATGCAGCGACTCGGTATGCCGCTGCTGGTGCACGGTGAAGTTACCGATGCTCACATTGATATTTTCGATCGCGAGGCGCGCTTTATTGAGACGGTGATGATGCCGCTTCGCCAGCAGTTTCCGGCACTGAAAGTGGTGATGGAGCATATCACTACCCGTGAGGCAGCGGAGTACGTTGCCGCGGCCGATGAGACGCTGGGCGCGACCATCACCCCGCAGCATCTGATGTTTAACCGCAATCACATGCTGGTCGGCGGGATCCGTCCACACCTCTATTGCCTGCCAATCCTCAAGCGCAATGTGCATCAGGAGGCGCTACGCAAGGTGGTGGCCAGCGGCCATCCCCGCTTCTTCCTCGGCACCGATACCGCGCCGCACCTGCGTCACCTGAAAGAAGCGAGCTGCGGCTGCGCCGGCGTCTTCAGTGCGCCGACGTCGTTAGCGGCCTACGCCACGGTATTTGAAGAGCTGGATGCGCTGTCGCATTTTGAAGCATTCTGCTCTGAAAACGGTCCACGCTTTTACGGCCTGCCGCTCAACGACAGCCGCATCACGCTGGTACGTGAATCGTGGCAGGTGCCAGAGAGCATCGCACTCGGCGCGCATTCGCTGGTGCCGTTCCTCGCCGGTGAGACGCTGAACTGGCGTATCGCATAATTTCGCTTGCCTCCAGCCTGTTGATACTGTAAATATATACAGTATCTTATCTGGAGGCTCCCATGCGTGTTGAAATTACCGTATCGAATACCCGACCTCTTCCTGCGGGCGCGATAGAAGCGCTGAGCGACGAGCTGTCGCGCCGCATTGATGAACAGTTCCCGGACAGCACCAATCAGGTTAAAGTGCGCTACGCCAGTGCCAATAACCTGAGCGTGCTGGGCGGGGGCAAAGAGACTCGCGATCAGATCAGCGAAATCCTGCAGCAAACGTGGGAAAGCGCTGACGACTGGTTCATTACCGATTAACCGCCTCTGTGCTGTTTTTACCGGGTTTCGCCACCCGGTTTTTTTATCTTTTCTCCCCTCTCGCACTTCCCTATTCCTGCATCTAGACTCTGAATGATCAATGCCCTATCCTTGCGCTCGTCATGCATAACAGGAGGTGCGATACCATGACTACTGATAAACCGGAAGAGGCGATGACCTTTGGTGAGTTGTTAGCACTGATTGGTGATCAGCAACGTCGGCTGACGGTGCTGGAAAATGCCTTTTCCAGTCTGATTTTCTGTCTTGACGATCGTGCCAGTCAGTTGCTGGTGCACAATCTGTCGCTGGAAGCCCAAAACCAGAACCATGATGAGCAATTGCAACAGCATTTTGCCCGTCTGGCTGAAGCGCTGCAAAAGCGCGGTGGCGGCATCGCACCGGAAACTCCGGCGCTTTAACCGCAGCCCCAGGCTCTCTCCCTCGCGTTTCTGGTCCTGAAGAATCACTGATTAAAATGCCTGATCGTCAGGCATTTTATTTTTTCATCCGCCACCTTTTAAACACAAATATTCTGTGAGAAGCTGAGTGCAGGCATTTTTTCATCAGTAATAGCCCGCTTTACTGTTATAATAGTTTCGCTATTGGAATAAAAAAGCCGCATTGAACCTCATCATGCACTTCGTTTAACGAGTAATAAGGAGGTTATAATGGACAGAAGAAAAGATGTGATTCAGACCCATCCACTGGTGGGTTGGGATATCAGTACCGTTGACAGTTATGATGCCATGATGATCCGCCTGCACTCGTTATCGTCGCAGGATCAAAAAGAAGAAGAAGCGGATGTTGGCCCGACCTACTGGCTGACAACGGATGTGGCAAGGCAGTTCATCTCGATCCTCGAAGCGGGTATCGCTAAGATTGAATCAGCCGAGCAAGTAGAACGACTCCTTAAGAAGCACTAATTCCTGCCACATCAAAGAGGCGCCCTCAGGGGTGCCTTTTTCGTTTCTGTTTCTGTTATGCTTTTGATTATCTGTCTTTTTCAGGAGCAGGGTTACCATGATTTATGATCTTATCGTTGTCGGCAGCGGCTCAGTGGGCGCGGCGGCGGGCTACTATGCAACCCAGGCGGGCCTGTCGGTTTTGATGATCGACAGCGCTCATCCGCCGCATAATCAGGGTACGCATCACGGTGAAAGCCGGCTGATTCGCCACGCTTACGGTGAAGGCGAACGTTATGTCCCGCTGGTGCTGCGCGCGCAGACCCTGTGGGATGAGCTGGAACAGCACGCCGGTGAGCGTATCATGCACCGCAGCGGCGTGCTGAACCTGGCACCGATTCAGTCAGCGTTTATTCAGAACGTTATCGACAGCGCCAGGCAATGGCAGCTGAACATTGAGGTGATGCAGCCTGATGAGGTGCGCAAGCGCTGGCCGCAGATCAACGTACCCGAAGGCTATCTGGGCGTCTTTGAGCCGCAGTCGGGCTACCTCAAATGCGAACAGGCGGTCCGCAGCTGGATCAAGCTGGCAGAACAGGCAGGCTGTGCCCAGCTGTTTAACTGCCCGGTGTCCGGGATTGGGCGCGACGGCGATCTGCAACAGGTGACCACGCTCGACGGCATTTACCGTGGCCGCAAGATGCTGATCAGTGCCGGCACCTGGGTCGGCAAACTGGTGCCCAACCTGCCGGTTGCGCCGACCCGTAAGGTATTTGCCTGGTATCAGGCGGATGGTCGCTACAGCGAGAACAACAAGTTCCCGGGCTTTACCGTTGAAATGGCGGATGGCAGCCAGTTTTACGGTTTCCCGGCGGATAACAACGCGTTGAAAGTGGGACGTCATGATGGTGGCCAGTTGATGCAGCAGCCTGAAGATCGTAAACCCTTTGGCACCGTTGCGGCAGATGGCAGCGAAGCGTTTGGTTTCCTGCGTCAGTTTTTGCCGGGTGTTGGTGTGTGTCTGCACGGCGAAGCCTGTAGTTACGACTTCAGTCCGGACGAAGATTTTATTATTGATACGCTGCCAGACGAACCGAATCGGTTACTGATTACCGGTTTAAGCGGCCACGGCTTCAAATTCGCCAGCGTACTGGGCGAACTGGCAGCCGAGTTTGCTCAGCAAAAACCGTTCTCGTTTGATATTTCCCCCTTCCGGCTTTCGCGTTTCTGACTCTTGTTGCGGGTGGTATCGTCTGATAGCACCCGACTGACAAAAATTGAAGAAAATTGAATATTACTGACATTCACAGCCTGATTAATTCGCACTGAAAGTGAATTAAGCGCTTTTTTGATTGACGTATCGCGCGGTGAAAATAACTTATTCAGTAATATTGCGCATCTGTCGCGATTTTAATTCACCCTTTTCACTATCCCGACAGAAAGTTATAGAAGCGTAAGGTCGATTGCTTTTATATTTCATAATGTAGATGCTTATTTCAGATTATTTCACCTGAATAAACAGACTATGTTACGAAATACCCCTCATCAGTTTGGTCTGATCGCCGTGCTGCTGCACTGGTCGATGGCGCTGGTTATCTATGCCATGTTTGCGCTGGGATTATGGATGGTCGGACTCGGTTATTACGATAGCTGGTATCACGATGCGCCGGAAATCCATAAAAGTATTGGCGTGATCCTGTTGCTGACATTAGTGATTCGCCTGTTGTGGCGAATTATTTCACCGCCGCCTCAGCCGTTAAGCAGTTATTCCCCACCGGTGCGGATCGGGTCGATGGTTGCGCACTGGCTGCTCTATACGCTGCTGTTGGCCATCCTGCTCAGCGGCTATTTCATCTCCACCGCCGATGGCAAGCCGATTGCGGTATTCAACCTGTTTTCTCTGCCGGCCGTTCTGAGTGGCGCAGGCGCACAGGCCGATCTGGCTGGCGATATCCACCTGTGGCTGGCCTGGACGGTGGTGATCCTGTCGCTGCTGCACGGTCTGGCGGCGTTAAAACATCACTTTATCGATCGCGATACCACCTTAAAACGGATGTCAGGTTTGCGCATCCCTTTACCCGCTGAAAAGGAGAAGTAATATGCTAAAGAAGACGCTACTGGCCATGACGGGTGCCAGCCTGCTGCTGGGTTCACTGACCGCTAACGCCGCTGAGTATAAAATTGATAAAGAAGGCCAGCATGCCTTTATTCAGTTTCGTATTCAGCATTTAGGCTACAGCTGGCTGTACGGCACCTTTAAGGATTTTGACGGCCGTTTTAGCTTTGATGAGAGTAACCCTTCAGCCGATAAAGTCGACGTCACCATTAACACCAACAGTATTGATACCAATCACGCTGAACGTGACAAGCATCTGCGCAGTGCGGATTTCCTGAACGTCGGCAAAAATCCACAGGCCAGCTTCAAATCAACCTCAGTGAAAAAAGAGGGTGATGAGCTGGAAATTACTGGCGATCTGACGCTGAATGGCGTTACCAAACCGGTTACGCTGGAAGCGAAACTGCTGGGTGAAGGCAAAGATCCGTGGGGGGGATATCGCGCAGGCTTTGAAGCCGAGGGTGAAATTACGCTGAAAGATTTTAATATTACCAAAGATCTCGGCCCGGCCTCGCAAAAGGTTCAGCTGATGATTTCGGTAGAAGGTGTGCGTCAGTAAACGGCTAAACCGCCTGAAGCCGGGCTTCAGGCGGGATCACTTATTTTTTAACCGGTGACGGGATGGTCATGTTTAACAGGCCACGCGACTTGTTAAAGATCTTATTGCCGTTTTCACGCCCGGCGCGACGGGCACGCTGCTCTTCCGGCGACAGTTTTGCCTCTTCCTGACACAGCGGGCTACAGCAGTTCTCAAACTTCTCTGCGCAGCTTTTACACTGAATAAACAGCAGATGGCAGCCATCGTTGACGCAGTTGACGTGGGTGTCGCACGGCTCACCACACTGATGACAGTTCGACAGCACATCATCAGAAATCCGCTCGCCCATCCGCTCGTCAAAGACAAAGTTTTTACCTTTGAATCGGACCGGTAACCCCTGCTCACGAGCACGGCGGGCATACTCGATAATGCCACCTTCAACGTGGTAAACATCTTCAAAACCGTTATGACGCATCCAGGCGCTGGCTTTCTCACAGCGAATTCCCCCGGTGCAGTACATCACGATCTTTTTGTCTTTCTTATCCTGCAGCATATCAACCGCCATCGGCAGCTGGTCGCGGAAGGTGTCGGCCGGCACTTCCAGCGCGTTATCAAAGCGTCCGACTTCATATTCGTAATGGTTACGCATATCAACGAACACTGCATCCGGATCGTCCAGCATGGCGTTCACTTCTGCGGCTTTGAGGTATTGCCCCACATCGCTGGCATCGAACGTGCCGTCAGCAATGCCGTCTGCCACAATCCGGTCACGGACTTTCAGGCGCAGCACCCAGAAGGATTTACCGTCGTCGTCCAGCGCAACGTTCATTCGCAGATTATTCAGCGCCGGATCAAAGCCGTAAAGATAGGCTTTCATCTTTTCATACTGGCTGGCGGGAACGCTGATCTGGGCGTTAATCCCTTCATGCGCAACGTAAACCCGGCCAAACACCTTCAGGGCGGTCAGACCAAGATAGAGCGCATCGCGAAACGCTTTAGGATCGGCGATCTGGAAGTACTTATAAAAAGAGACAGTGGTGCGCGGCTCGGTTTCAGCCAGCATGCGCGCCTTCAGCTCTTTATTGGAAACGAGGTTATGTAACACTGGCATGGTGTTCGTTCCTGTCATCAATAGAAGAAATTTAGCGCGCACATGATACCTGATTTCAACGGGATGCAAAGACCACCGGCCAAATTGATCGCCGGTTGGCTGTTTTTCCCGCACTGCCGGCTCGCTTATAATACTTACCGGGTGAATTGCCGCCGACAGTAATATTTATGCGCAGGATAAAAACTGGCACAATAGTGAAAATCAACGAGATATCAGCACCGCACGGTGCGCGACGCAGGAAAAAACAATTTCACATGACCCAGTTGCCTCAATTTTCACGAGAACTGCTTCACCCCCGCTATTGGTTAACCTGGTTGGGCGTGTTCTTCCTTTATCTTTTGGTGCTACTTCCTTATCCCCTGCTTTATGTGCTTGGCTGTAATATTGGCCGTATTGGCATGCGCTTTATGAAGCGACGCGTCAACATCGCACGCCGTAATCTGGAATTAAGCTTTCCGGATATGCCGCCCAACGATCGTGAAGCGATGGTTAAGCACAACTTCGAATCCGTCGGCATGGGCTTGATTGAAACCGGCATGGCATGGTTCTGGCCCGACTGGCGGATTAACAAATGGCATAAACCTTCTGGCTTAGAGCACATTCAGCAGGCGCGCGACACTCAGCGCGGCGTGCTGTTGATTGGTATGCACTTTCTGACGCTGGAGATTGGCGCCCGTATGTTTGGTATCCATAACCCGGGCATCGGCGTCTATCGGCCGAACGACAATAAGCTGATTGACTGGCTGCAGGTGCATGGCCGGATGCGTTCCAACAAAAGCATGCTCGATCGTAAAGATCTCAAAGGGATGATTCGCGCCCTGAAGCGTGGCGATATCATCTGGTACGCGCCTGACCACGATTACGGTCCGCGCAGCAGCGTGTTTGTGCCGTTTTTTGGCGTCGACAAGGCAGCTACCACGGTCGGCACCCATCTGTTGATCCGCATGGGTAAACCGGCAGTGATTCCGTTTGTACCGCGCCGTCTGCCAGAAGGCCGTGGTTATGAACTGATGATTCTGCCTGATATTAGCGACAGCTTTACCCTGGCAAGTGAGGAAGAGACCGCTGCCCGGATGAATAAAGTGGTCGAGGAAGGCGTCTTACTGGCACCCGAACAGTATATGTGGCTGCACCGCCGCTTTAAGACCCGCCCGGAAGGGGAACCTTCACGCTATTAAGTTACCGGCGCTAAACGGTGGCAGTGATGCCGTTTAGCGCTTTTTTCGCTGTTTTCCTCCCCTGCTAAAACAATCCATTCCTCCCGCCAGCCCGCGCCGGTCCGATTACCGGTCCAGTGATTAATCAACGGCGCGCCAGAGTTTACTGATAACCGTGCGATATAATTAGCATCCTTAACCAATCCACCGGACATTATCTGCGCTGACGCCCTTTTAGCGGCCGGATAAATTAATTTCCCATTATTTTATTATATTCACTGGCGGTGCTAATTTATTTGAAAGCCAGGCCAATTCCTATTTAGCCAGGCTTAATCATTTCCCTCTGCTTATTAATCCAGTAAAATTAACTTAATTTACAAGCAATTGTAGCTACATGGCAGGTCATATTCCTTTTTACAAAATTTTAACGTCCTGATAGACCGTTATTGCATTTGAAGTTATGGGTGCTTGTCGGTAATTTCAGCTGTGACAGTTAGATGCTTAACTGCGAAGACAAAAAACATAAAAAGATGACACACAGCAACCTTCTTAGCAGGACTTATAATATGAATAACGGTCTCTACTATTATGTGACAATCAGCACCGATCAGGACAATTATCATGCGCTTCACCGGAAAGGATGCCGCCGGATGCCGGATAAAGAAGACATAATATTTATCGGCACCTTATATAATCTGAGTCAGGCATTATCGATCGCCCGCATTAACTTCAAAAAAGTTAAGCCCTGTATAAAATGCTGTATTCGCTACTCCGCACCGGTAATTCATGAATCGGTGCGCCCGGTCCTGCACTTCCCGCAAAAAGGAGTCTGACCGTGAATGGCGGGAAGTGCGTTATTTCCCGCCAATCAAACTGCCCCGCCCTTTCCCTCCGCCAGATTTCGTCTATTCTTCACTGAAATCAAATCAACCAGGCAAGGAGAAGAGCGATGAGCATGTACAGTACCTTAGAGGAAGCGATTGATGCTGCACGTGAAGAGTTTCTCGCTAACCACCCGGAACTTGAGGAAGGCGATGCATCGGTAAGCCAGTTTGGCCTGCAAAAATATGTCATGCAGGACGGTGATATTATGTGGCAGGCGGAGTTTCTGGCTGACGAAGGTGATGCGGGTGAATGCCTGCCGATTCGCAGCGGTGAAGCGGCCCAGGCGATTTTCGATGCTGACTTCGATGAGGTGGAACTGCGTCAGGAGTGGTTAGCGGAAAACACCCTGCACGAATGGGACGACGGTGAGTTCCAGCTGGAGCCGCCGCTGGATACCGAAGAAGGTGAAGCCGCTGCGCAAGAGTGGGAAGATGATAACAGCGACTCCGATCGCGGTTATTCGTAAGGACCGTGGCTGGCGTCGACCGGTAACAGCAGGGTGTCCACCACCAGCGACAGCGGCAGGTCAAGGATAGTCAATACCCGCCAGGCGCCGTCGCGCACATCCCACTGTACGCCCGGATAGTACTGATTACCGTGCCCCTGACCGGGCACGGTACGGCTGATAATACTGCCGCAGCCGCTCAGACAGATCACCGCCAGCGCTAACACACCTGTTTTCAGACACCGTTTCACCACTGATACCCGCCCTTTACAACCATTATCGTTATCCTGCGCTACGCGCTCTGTTGGCCCGATTTAGCCTGCCGCAACAGAGATCTCCCCTGCTGCTCTGACCGCAAATAACCGGCAAAAAAAAGCGGCATCGCTGCCGCTTTTTCATTTTACGCGTTTTTGACCAGCGCATTGGGGTTGAGGGTGAGTTTTTGATAACTCTCCACCCACTGATGATACTTCTCAGCGTTCTCCCACAGCCGGGTATGCACACGTGCCAGCACCACCGGATCGCTGATCAGCTGTAAGCGCTGTTCACGATTCAGTTTTTCTGGCGAATCGCTCAGCGCCTGATCGACGCGGCGATCGCGGGCATAGTCGAGCAACTGACTCTGCTTATGACGTGACGTCGCCAGTGCCGTCGCCAGCGCGTTAAACGCCGGATGGAACAGCGCGTGCATAAAGCCATTTTCCAGCGCCCGCTCACGGTTAAGCTGCAGGTAGTGATCGGTATCCACCAGCTCTTTTGGCGGCTCATACTCTTCCGGGATCAGGAACAGTCGGGCCTTCTTGCTCTTGATACCGATGGTTGCCCGGCTCGACATCACCGACACAAACGGCGACAGAATCAGCGAGAAGACAATCGGTGACAACCACCACAGGAAGTTGAGATCCAACAGTCCCATACCGATTGCCCACACCAGTCCCAGTGCCATCTGCGAACCGTGACGTTTAAACGCCTCGCTCCACGGCGTGGCATCATCGTCACGCTGTGGCGAATTCCATACCACTTCCCAGCCGAGGAAGGCGCTGACCACGAACACGGTGTGGAACAGCATGCGCACCGGTGCCAGCAGCACGGAGAACAGCATTTCCAGCATCAGCGAGATGAACAGACGGATCGCGCCACCGTAGGATTTCGCCCCCTTGCACCAGATTAATATCACGCTCAGCAGTTTCGGCAGGAACAGTAATATCAGCGTGGTGGAGAACAATGCTATCGCCAGTTCAGGACGCCACTGCGGCCACACCGGGAACAGCTGCCGCGGTTGCAGGAAGTAGGTCGGTTCCATCAGCGTATGCACCACCTGCAAGGCGGTAGAGAGCGCCAGGAACATGAACCACAGCGGTGCTGACAGATAAGACATCACACCGGTCAGGAACACCGCACGGTGAACCGGGTGCATCCCTTTCACCAGGAACAGTCGGAAGTTCATCAGGTTACCGTGGCACCAGCGACGGTCACGCTTCAGCTCATCCAGCAGGTTCGGTGGCAGTTCTTCATACGAGCCCGGCAGATCGTAGGCAATCCAGACGCCCCAGCCGGCACGGCGCATCAGCGCAGCTTCAACAAAGTCGTGCGACAGAATCGATCCGGCAAAGGAGCCTTCACCCGGTAACGGTGCCAGCGCACAGTGCTCGATAAACGGTTTCACCCGGATTATCGCGTTGTGCCCCCAGTAGTGGGATTCCCCCAGCTGCCAGAAGTGCAAGCCAGCGGTAAACAGCGGACCGTAAACGCGGGTGGCAAACTGCTGACAGCGCGCATACAGCGTGTCCATACCGGATGCTTTCGGCGACGACTGAATAATACCGGCGTTCGGGTTGGCTTCCATCATGCGAACCAGACCGGTCAGACATTCACCGCTCATGACGCTGTCGGCGTCCAGCACCACCATGTAGCTGTAGTTGCTGCCCCAGCGACGGCAGAAGTCATCGATGTTGCCGCTTTTACGCTTCACACGACGACGACGACGACGATAGAAAATCTTGCCCGCACCGCCGACGTCACGCACCAGCTCCATCCAGGCTTTCTGTTCGGCGATGGCGATATCGGCGTCGTAACTGTCGCTGAGGATATAAACGTCGAAATGCTCAGCGTTGCCGGTCCGCACCACCGATTCCCAGGTGGCACGCAGGCCAGCGTAAACGCGCTCAACATCTTCGTTACAGATTGGCATGATCAGCGCGGTACGGTGCGCAGGGTTAAGCGGCTCATCCCCCACGGTAGAGTAGGAAATACTGTATTTGTCACGACCAATCAGCAACTGCAGGAAGCCCATCAGCGCGGTCCAGAAACCGGCCGAGACCCAACAGAACAGAATGGCGAACAGGAACAGGATGCCGGTCTGCAACACGTACGGCAGGATCTGCATCACCGACTGCTGCCAGTTCTGATTGATCATCTCCATCGGATCCAGCAGCGTCCAGCCCTGATACGGCAGAATGGTCTTCATGTACCAGGTGGCAACCACGGTCTGCATGATGGTGAGGATCAGCAGAATATAGCGGCGAATCGATCCGACATGACGCCATTTTTCTTCGGCACGCTGCTCTTCCGCGTTAGCGTAGCGCGGCACCGATTTATGGCCACGCAGTGAGTCCCAGGCGCGAGCGACCGGGTTGGTCCGCCAGGCTTCCGGGAACATCAGGGAGCGTTTGACCTTCGGCATCGCCTTCAGCGTGGTACGATCCAGGTCATCTTTACCCAGCTGCTGACCATTGGCGAGCGAGTCGGGCCAGGCCATTTCGACCCGCGATGACACCGATTTTAACGGTGCATCGTCGGGACGATCGCTGGCGGCCACATCCTTGCCCAGCGCATCATGAATGAAGTGAAACGCTGCAGCATGCTGCAGCGAGGCGCTAAGGCGCGCCTTCCCCGCCGCATCCAGCGGCAGGGATTCCACGTAACGTTGAGGTGTAAAAGTCGATTTATTCATTGGCAGGTAACTGATAGCTCCAGGTTTCCGTCAATGTCTTGTCGCCGCTAACCAGCGCCGCACGCATTTCGGTGGGCTGCTTGTTGTCTTTCACACGCAGACGCAACACCAGACGCCAGCCTTTAGTGACCGGGTTATAACGTACGCTCTGCTCAACCACGTCCGCGTTTTTACCCACGCTGACCTGCGGTGCCACCTGACTGTTCTCCGCCATCTTGCTCATGTCTTTACCCACGAAGTCGATGGTGAAAGCCACGGTGCCATCTGGCTGACGCACCAGATTAGACTGCTTCACGTCACCTGCAGAACGCAGGGTGTTTTTCACCCATGCCGTGTCGTCAGAGTGCAGTTGATTTTCATCACGTGAGAAGTGCAGGCGATATTTGAAGTTCATCTCTTTGCCCGGCTCCGGCAGCGTCTCCGGGGTCCAGAACGCAACGATGTTGTCGTTGGTCTCATCAGCCGTTGGGATCTCAACCAGTTCTACCCGGCCTTTACCCCAGTCGCCTAATGGCTCAACCCAGCCGCTTGGGCGCAGATCGTAGCGGTCGTCGAGATCCTGATAGTTGTTGAAGTCACGCCCGCGCTGCAGCAGACCAAAACCTTTTGGACTCTCGATGGTGTAGGTGCTGACCGCCAGATGACGCGGATTGTTCAGCGGACGCCAGATCCATTCACCGTTGCCGCTGTGAATCGACAGACCGTCTGAGTCATGTAATGCCGGACGGAAGTTGTTCACGGTAGACGGCTGGTTCTGACCAAACAGGAACATACTGGTCAGCGGCGCAACGCCCAGCTTACCAACGTTGTCACGCAGGTAGACTTTTGACTGCACATCAACGGTCGACGCCTGGCCCGGACGCAGCACAAAGCGATAGGCACCCGCCGCACGCGGCGAATCGAGCAGTGCATAGATCACCAGCTGTTTATCCTGCGGCTTCGGACGCTCAATCCAGAACTCTTTGAAACGCGGGAACTCTTCACCGGACGGTAGCGCAGTATCAATCGCCAGGCCACGGGCTGACAGACCATACACCTGGCCGGCACCGATCACCCGGAAATAGCTGGCACCGAGGAAGCTGGCGATCTCATCGTCTTTACCCTTGCTGTTTAACGGGTAGAGCACTTTGAAACCGGCAAATCCGAGGTTTTTCACCGCGTCGGCATCATGTTTTACATTGCCGAAATTAAAATAGTCGGGGTTATATTTGATCTCACGCACCGCGTTAGCGGTCACTTCATTGATTTGCACCGGGGTGTCGAAATACATCCCCTGATGGTAAAATTCCAGCTTGAACGGCGTGCGCAGCTTGCCCCAATACGCTTTATCGTGGTTAAACTGGATCTGCTGGTAATCAGCAAATTTCATTTCACGAAATTGAGAGGGTAAATTGCTTTTTGGCGCTTCGAAGCTTTTCCCTGCCAACGCTTTGGCTTGTCTGGCAACATCATCGATGTTAAACGCCCAACTGTTATTGGCGTATAACGCCAGCAGAACCGCAGTACCAATCCAGCGTACCTTCATCAGTCCGGCTTTATTTTTTTCTTTAGTCAGCACATCCCCCCCTTTCGTGTGCTTAAATCAAACCCGCTTATCTTAAAGGATTATTCGGTTTTCCGACAGCTTATGCGCAACTTTGTTCCCGCATTTCGTCAGGCAAAGAGCCGCTTTTAGGACAATTAAACACTACGGATTCCACTGATAGTATACCTTGTTTATCGCAGGTAGAATTCCGCCCGAGCATAATCCGGTTTCAGGGCGAAACCGGTCAAACGTACTAACGAACTGGAACTTTATGAGTACAGCAAAACCTGAACGTGAATACTTCCTCGACTCAATCCGGGCGTATCTGATGTTACTGGGGGTGCCGTTTCACGTCTCCCTGATCTACTCGACGCAGAAATGGGCAGTCAACAGCCAGGAAGCCTCGCTGTGGCTGACGCTGTTCAATGATTTTATTCATGCGTTTCGTATGCAGGTGTTTTTCGTCATCTCGGGCTATTTCTCCTACATGCTCTATCTGCGCTACCAGCCGCGACGCTTTCTGAAGGTGCGGCTGGAGCGGGTTGGCATCCCGTTACTGACCGCTATTCCGCTGATTACCCTGCCGCAGTTTTTTATGCTGAAAAACTGGACCAGCAAGCTGGCCGACTGGCCGCGCTTCAGCCGGTATGAAAAATTTAATAACCTGATGTGGGAGCTGATCTCGCACCTGTGGTTTCTGGTGGTGCTGGTGATGCTGACCACGCTGGGGATGGTGACGTTCCGCTGGTTGCGCGATCAGCACCGCAGCATTGATTACAGCCGGGTCGGCTGGGGTTCGCTGGCTGCCGGCGTAACGGCCTGGGCGTTGCTGTGGTGTCTGTTCCGCCGCCTGATCTTTCTGTTCCAGCCAGCCTGGCTGATGGATGGCCTGTTCAGCATTATCGTGATGCAAACCCTCTTCTACCTGCCATTCTTTATGCTGGGCGCGCTGGCGTGGAAACATCCGCCGCTGAAGCAGTTGTTTGTCCGTTTCAATCCGCTGATGTGGGTCGGCGCGGTGGTGATGTTTATCGCCTACTGCGCTAATCAGCGACTGAGCAGCGGCGAAGGCTGGCTGTATGAGCTGGATGCACTGATTTCAACGCTGATGGGATTGTGCATGCTGAGCGTCTGCTTCTGCTTTGGCCACAAGCTGCTGAATGCACATTCGCCGCGTATCATGTACCTGGTCAATGCGTCGTTGTTCATCTATCTGGTGCACCATCCGCTGACCCTGCTGTACGGCATCTACGTGACCCCGCGCATCGAAAACAACACGCTGGGCTTCTTCCTGGGCCTGCTGATGGTGTTCGGAATCGCCTTCCTGCTGTATGAGATTCATCTGCGGATACCGCTGCTGCGCTTCCTGTTTTCCGGTAAGTTTGAGCGCAAATAACCTGGCGTCAGGTGATCGATGGGTTTGGCTTCCGTCTGCTGACGAGTTCAGGCGATTGATGGGAGCAGGCCCCCAATAGTGTTAGCCAAAGATAGCTGACAAACATAAAGCGATGGGAACATACGCCAGTAGCAAAGCATAGCGGACCAGGGACAAAAACGCCGGGAGCGTTTTTGAACAACGCAGAGCGTTGGCCCGGCGACGGGCGCACCTCAGGAATGAGGTGCGTAACCGTCCGCGCTGAGCCCGCCAGGGGTGGCGGGTTTCGCGTTTTTGCGCACGGCGTAGGCTCCCTGAGCCTGAGCCTGAGCCTGAGCCTGAGCCTGAGCCTGAGCCTGAGCCTGAGCCTGAGCCTGAGCCTGAGCAGCGTCCAGCTTACAGCAGCCACTCAATCGGCAAGCGCCACACCAGCCGCACCTGCAGCCGCTGCCACCACGAGCAGCCGGGCTCGTGCTTATGCACCACCTGCTGCGCTTCATCCGGATACTCCAGCCAGTTGACCCGTCCCCACTTATCCAGCCGCAGCGTCCAGGCACGATCGCGCATCGACAGGCTGAAACGCTGATGGGTTTCCTTCGCCAGCGTCTCGCTCTCAATCACCAGCCCCATTTCGGTATTGAGTACCGCCGAGCGCGGATCAAAGTTGAACGAGCCGATGAACAGCGTTTGCTGATCGACCGAAAAGGTTTTGGCATGCAGGCTTGAGCCGGAATTACCGGTTAAACCGCGGTCGTGAGGCGCATCCTGCAGCGCCGCCTGCGGCTTCAGTTCATAGAGGGCGATGCCGTGCCGCAGCAGCTTCTTGCGCCATTTAGCGTAACCGGCATGCACAATCGACACATCATTGGCGGCCAGCGAGTTGGTCAGAATGGCAATCTTCACCCCTTTGCGCTTCAGCGACAGCAGCTGCGCCACGCCCGCGCGGGTCGGGACAAAATAGGCGGAGATGATGTCAAACTGCCGCTGCGGCGTACCGATCACCTCCAGCATCCGTTGTGGCAACAGCGTTTTCCGACGCGCTTTGCCCAGCCCTTTACGCGGATCGTCACTCAGCAACCGGGTTCTTGCCCAGGTCAGCGCTAACCTGCCCTGCTCCAGCTCCTGGAGCAGCGAAGCGCTTTCAAGGCGCTGCAGATAACGCTGCACCGCCTCGCTGTGACGCCACTCGGCCGGCAGGCTGACGCTGTCTTCCTCCAGCTCATGCTCGTCCAGCACCTGCTGCAGCGGCGAGACCGGGCGGCTGTTCCAGTAGCGCTCAAAATCCTGTGCTACCTCATCGACCACCGGGCCAATCGCCAGCACGTCGAGATCGGCAAACAGCGGCTCATTGCCGGTACCGAAATATTCATCACCGACATTGCGCCCGCCGACCACCGTGGTGACGCCATCAACGGTGAAGCTTTTATTGTGCATGCGGCGATTCAGCCGGGCGAAGTCGGTCAGGTAGCCCAGCGCCCGCAGGGTGCGAAATGAGAAGGGATTAAACAGCCGCACCGCAATATTGGGGTGACGGTTGAGCTGAGCCAGCGTTTCATCCAGGCCCGGCGTATTATTGTCATCCAGCAGCAGGCGAACTTTAACCCCGCGCCGCGCCGCCTCCAGCATTGCGCTGAACAGCAGCCGGCCAGAGAGGTCGTTTTGCCAGATGTAGTACTGAATATCGAGCGAACGCTCCGCTTTTTGCATCAGCAGATAGCGCGCCGCAAAAGCGTCCAGCCCGTCGCTGAGCGGATAAATCCCGCTGAGTCCTGGATGGCGCTGGCACTGCGGCACCAGCTGCGCTTCCAGCCAGCTGGGCTGTTCGGATTGCTGAGACAGCTCAAACGCTTCGGTCATGACCATTCCCTGTAAAATGCAGTTATTTTTATTATTCCCCGGCCCGTGGTCTGACGCTATACGATCCTTCCGACTTCGTAAAAACGCTGCGACAGTTTTTTAGTCTAGACTTAGTCGGACGATCTGTGACCGGCATCGGCCCGGCAGGAGAGGAATATGTCACATCAACCCCTTACAGACGCCCGCCAGCGCCATCATCCCAGTCTGTTCCGCAGTTTTTTCCAGGGCAGTTTTCCCTGTTCCACCGCCTGCCGCACGCCGGGAAAACGACTCGACATGGTGATCAGCAGCGGCCACGATATGCTGCTGGAGAAGGATTACGCCGCCCTGGCAGAACAGCATCTTTTCACCGCGCGTGACGGCGCACGCTGGCACCTGATTGAAAAAATTCCCAATCAGTACGACTGGCAGAGCTTTCTGCCGATGATCGCCGCGGCGCAGCGCCAGAATTTACAGATTATCTGGGAACTGGCGCACTTCGGCTATCCCGATCATCTTAATATCTGGAAAGCGGAATTTGTTGACCATTTTAGCCGTTTCGCCCGCGCGATGGCGCAGCTGATGCGCGATGAGGGCATCGAACAGCCGTTTTTCACACCAGTTAATCAAATCTCTTTCTGGTCGTGGGCCGGTGCCGATGTCGCCTGGTTTAATCCACACGCGGCGGGACGCGGCAAAGAGCTGAAGCGTCAACTGGTTCGCGCCTCGCTGGCGGCCATTCATGCCATTCGTGAGGTCTACCCGGATGCGCGCTTTGTGCTGACCGATCCGCTGGTGCAGATTGCCCATCATGCCGACAATCCGGACAGTAAACCCTACGCCGACGCCCAGCATCAGGCGCAGTTTGAAGCCTGGGACATGCTGGCTGGCCGCCTCGACAAAGAGTTAGGCGGCAGTGAAGATTGTCTCGATATCCTCGGTCTGAATTACTATCCCGATAATCACTGGTTCTTCCCCGATCGGCCGATGTCACTCGACGATCCGGCGCGGGTGCCGCTGCATATTTTGCTGGCACAGTGCTGGCAACGCTTTCAGCGGCCGATGCTGATTGCCGAAACCGGTGCCGAAGGCGAGGCGCGTGCGCCCTGGCTG
This sequence comes from Pantoea sp. AN62, assembly GCF_050432985.1. Classification (NCBI taxonomy): domain Bacteria; kingdom Pseudomonadati; phylum Pseudomonadota; class Gammaproteobacteria; order Enterobacterales; family Erwiniaceae; genus Pantoea; species Pantoea sp. AN62. The sequence continues at coordinate 135,739 of NZ_JBNPYB010000001.1, forward strand.
CAGGAGATCAGTGAGAATGTGGCGGTGGCGCTGGATCAGGGCATTGCGGTGGAGGGAGTGTCGCTCTATCCGGTGGTGGAATACCCGGCCTGGGCTGACGATCGGCGTTCACCTGGCCCGCTGTTCGGCCTGGCCGATCCCAACGGTAACCGTAATCTTCATGAGGCGCTGGCGCTGGTGTTGCGCAGTCAGCAGATCAAATTTACCCGGCGCGATCAGACCGGCTGAGACGGTGGTTTTTTCGGGTAACAGGACTGGACATCAAGGGAAGGATCGGTGGGATGGCGCACATCGGTTAACCAGGTCATGGTGAACAGAAACGTGACGCCAATCAGACAGGCCGCCAGCAGGCCGATAATTGCGATCAGTTTGTCATCTCTGGATTCCATCGCCTTCTCCTTTTCCATTCCCTTGAATTACGCCGGGGTCAGCTCATCCAGAGCGTAATCAACAGGACAAAGATTATAAGCGTAACTGAGGTCACCGCAAGCACCACAATCGCAAAGTGAGCATCGTCGAGCGACTGGCGAATTGGCTCATCCTGATCGTCGGGTGGCGAAGGTAACGACATGGGCTTCCTGTAAAATTCGGTGAACGGGGCAACTATGCAGCGCGTCACAGTGTAGATGAAAGCTTGTTTTTCGTCCGGTTCTTTCGCCCGAAATAAAAACGGAGCGCGTGCTGCGCTCCGTTATCCTTTCAGCCACGCCGATCAGAAGTCGTAGGTGACCCCGACTTTCAGCGTGCGGCCATCGCCCTGCGACAGATAAGTGCCGGTATCGTCAACGTTGGCCCAGTACTTCTCATTGGTCACGTTTTCGACCCCGACGCGCCACACCATCTCATTCTGGTTAAGCCGGGTGCGGTAACGCAGTCCGAGATCCAGCGTGGTATAGCTGTCGATTTTTTTACTGTTCGCCGCATCAGCCCACTGTGAACCGGTATGGGTGATCAGCGCGGTAGCGGTCAACCCGTCCAGCGGTTTGATATCATATTCGGCTCCCAGCGTGTAGTTGTCACGTGGCACCCCCACTGCCTGTTTGCCGTCATAGGTGCCGCCGGAGGTTTTGGTCATCACCGGATCCAGCCAGGTAGCGCTGGCGTTAAGGCGGAAGCCTAATACCGGCTCGCCAAACAGGTTGGTTTCAATGCCGCGATGTCGCTGCTCCCCGTTCATGCCATACGCCCCATCCGCGCCAATCATCCCCGACGGTTTTTTAATCTCAAACAGCGACAGCGTGCCGCCGATTCGACCGAAATCCCCTTTCACCCCAACTTCATTCTGTTTTGAATGGGCGATGCCGGTGATGGCACCCGGATTGGTTACCGTATCATTACGCGGCGCGACCGCGCCTGGCTGCAGCGCTTCGGTATGGTTGGCATACAGTGAAATCGACTGCCACGGCTTGTAGACCACGCCATAGGTCGGCATCCAGCGGCTATTGGTGTAGCGTGACGCGGTATCCTCTGCACCGCTGTTGTAGTTGTAGTTACGCACCCACACTTTCTGATGGCGCGCGCCGACCGTCAGCAACAGCGAATCATCAAACAGGCCCAGCGTGTCGCTCAGCAGATAGCCCTGGGTGCGCGAACGTGCAGTGGTCAGCGGATCGGAGAAGTTTCCGCCGGCAAAGTTCGCCGGCGGCGCGGCAACGTCATCCGGATGATAGATGTTGGTGTTCGCACTGGTCAGCGACATGTTGTAGGCATTTTTCGCATTGGTGGTCAGCGCGGAATAACCAACGTTGACCTTGTGCGAAATAAAGCCGGTATCGAAATTGCCGCGTAGCCCTGCCATACCGCTCATGTTGTCCTGCACGCGGTTGGTATTGAAGGTACTGATGGTGGCGTCGCCTTCACGGTTAAGCAGCTTTGGCGTGCCGTAGTTACCGGTTTCATGGGCATGCTGCGCGCCTAAACCGGCATACGCGGTCCAGCGATCGCTGAGATCGTATTCCGCCCGGGCAATACCAAACTCCGACTCCATGTCGCTGTAGACCCATTTCTGGCTGTAGTTGCGCGAGTTGGACGGCACGGCGGGAAGAAAATCGACGCCGCTAATGTTGATGCCCTGCAAACCGTCATGGAAGGTCTTTTTCTGGTAGCCAACATCCAGCGAAGTGCGTAACCGGTCACCGTGGTAGTCGAGGCCGATTGAGGCGGCGGTAGTGCGCTTTTTCTCATCATCCACCCCGGTTTCACCCTCACGATGTACCAGGTTAACCCGCACGCCAAACTGGTCGTTATCACCAAACCGGCGTCCCGCATCCACCGTTGTGCCGATCTGCGCATCGGAAGTGTAATCCACACCGACTCGCGCCTGCGGCGTAGCGCCGGCATGTTTAGGCTCAAGGTTGATAATGCCGCCGACACCGCTGCTGGCCGCGCCGTTCAGCAGGCTGTTAGCGCCTTTGAAAATTTCGACCCGATCCACCAGCGAGGCATCCATCACCTGACGCGGCACCACGCCCGGCAAGCCGCCATAGGTCATATCATCGCCATCCAGCAGGAAGCCGCGGATACGATAGCTTTCGGCGAAGTTGCCGTAGCCTTTGACGTTCTGCACGCCGGCATCATTCCGCACCACATCAGCGATAGTTTTGGCCTGCTGATCCTCAATCATTTTTGCGGTAAAGCCGATAACGTTGAACGGCACATCCATTGCCTTTTGCTCACCCAGCATGCCCAGCCGGCCGCCGTGGGCAACCTGCCCTTCCAGATAAGCCGGGACCGGTTGATCGCCGCCCGGCGTAAAGTCATCGTCGGCGCTGGCGGTTACCGTCATGGTTTGTCCGCTTTGGCTGGCGTCCTGCGCGGCATCACGCGGAGCGGCAGATGAGGCCGGGGTTGCCGCCATCACGGGCAGACAGCTGGCACCGATCAGCATTGCCAGCAGTGTCGGTTTACATCCTGGGGTTAAAAGGCGCTGACGCATGGTTGTTCCCTGATTTGAATTAGACTGAGAATCATTATTATTGCGGTTTGCGATTATGCGCAGGGCGTTGCCAATTGCAAGCAAAATCAGCAGTCAGCCCAGGCAATAAACAGACGGGAACAGCCGCGGTATGGCGAAGGCAGAATGCCCATGCCCAAGCGGCATGGGCAGCGGATCAGACGCCGCGCCAGCGTTTGAAGATCAGAGAGGTATTGATGCCGCCAAAGGCGAAGTTATTGCTCTGGATGTAGTCAGTCTCAATCTGCCGTGGCTCAGCCATGATGTAATCCAGCGCGCCGCAGCTGTCAGCCGGTTGCGAAAGATTAAGCGTCGGGGCGAACCAGCCCTCACGCATCATCTCAATGCTCATCCACGCCTCCAGCGCGCCACAGGCTCCCAGCGTATGGCCGAAGTAGGATTTCAGTGATGAGATCGGCGTGGTCGCGCCAAACACCGCGGCGGTCGCCAGGCTCTCGGCCATGTCGCCGCGCTCGGTCGCCGTGCCGTGGGCATTGATATAACCGATCTGAGCTGGCTCAATCCCGGCGCTTTGCAGCGCCCGCTCGATGCAGACCTGCATGGTTTCACGCTGCGGCTGGGTGATGTGGGCCGCGTCGCAGTTGGTGTGAAAGCCGGTCAGCTCAGCGTAGATGGTGGCACCACGCGCCTGGGCATGCTCCAGCGATTCGAGGATCAGCGTGCCAGCACCCTCGCCAATCACCAGGCCATCACGCTGTTGATCGAACGGCGCTGGCGTGGTGTGCGGCGCATCATTGCGCTGGCTGGTGGCAAACAGGGTGTCAAACACCGCCGCTTCCGACGGACAAAGCTCTTCCGCCCCGCCCGCGACCATCACCGTCTGGTAACCGTGACGAATGGCCTCCCACGCATAGCCAATCGCCTGGCTGCCGGAGGTGCAGGCGCTGGAGGTGGGGATCACCCGACCGCGCAGGCCGAAAAACAGCCCGGCATTGACGGCGGTGGTGTGCGGCATCATCTGCACATAGGTGGTGCCGGTAATATTGTTGGTATGCTTCTCGGTCAGCATGGTGGCGAACTCACTAACCGGGCCGGTGCTGCCGGTCGAGGAGCCGTAGGCGATGCCGGTATCACCGCTGGTTAATACCGGATGATCGATCAGCCCCGCCTGGGTCAGCGCCAGCTCGGTGGCGCGCGTCGCCAGCAGCGAGACGCGGCCCATGGCGCGAATGCGTTTGCGGGTGTAGTGCGCAGGTAGCACAAAGTCATCCACCGGTGCGCCTAATAATGTATGCAGGCCCTGATAAATCTGCCATTCCGGCATAAAGCGCACCGCATTGCGGCCAGCGCGAATACGCGCCGAGACCTGCGACCAGCTTTCACCAAAGGCGGTCACGCCGCCCATGCCGGTTACCACTACGCGCTGGATCACAGCATGCCTCCATTAATTGAGATCACCTGTCGGGTCACATAGCCGGCGATGTCAGACATCAGATAACTGGCCAGCCCGGCCACCTCTTCTGCTGCGCCCATCCGCTTCATCGGAATGATCTTCATCGCTTCATCGATCACCTGCGGTTCCAGTCCCTCCATCCCGGTATCAATCAGGCCTGGGGCGATGCAGTTGACGGTAATCTTGCGTTTCGCCAGTTCGATTGCCAGCGCTTTGGTCGCGCCGATAATGCCAGCTTTGGCCGCGCTGTAGTTGACCTGACCGCGATTGCCCATCATCCCCGACACCGACGAAAGCGTGATGATACGCCCGCCGCGCCGCAGTCCGATCATCGGCATGACGCAGGGCTGAATCACGTTATAAAAACTGTCGAGGTTGGTGTGAATGACGCTGTCCCATTCATCATCAGTCAGCGCGGGAAACGCTGCATCACGGCTGATACCGGCGTTGCTGACCACGCCGTAATAGGCACCGTGCTGTTCGATGTCGCTCTCCAGCGCGGCGCGAGCCGCCTTCCGGTCGGCTACATCAAAGCCCAGCAGTCGGCCGCTGCCACCCGCCGCCGTTAGCTGTTGCAGCGTCTGCTCTGCCCCCGCCCGATCGCGGTTAAAATGTACGATGATCTGATAACCATCCCCGGCGAGGCGCAGCGCAATCGCGCGACCAATGCCTTTACTGGCGCCGGTCACCAAAACGGAAGCTGTCATGGCTGTTTTCCTTGTGACATCAGTTGCTGTAACTCTGCTTCATTGGGTTGATATGTGTTGAGACGCCCGCTGGCTAATCGCTGTGCGCCGTGGCAAATTTCGCCCTCAAAACTGCCCATGCGATCGTCGCGCATCAGCAGGGTCATGGTGATATCCAGCGTGGCGTCAGCCGGAAAGCGAGGCTGATGCGCTTTCCAGCCGCGTCCGCCCAGCAGCATACCGGGTGGGATCAGGGTGACGCCGCGCTGGCTGGCGTGCCAGCCCGACCATACGCCAACCGTCTGGGCCATGATTTCGACGCCAAACCACGCCGGTAATTCACCCTGTGGCGTCAGGAACGGCGCCAGTACGCCGGTGCGGCAGGTCGATACCTGACAGTGAACCTGCTCATCAGTTACCGCAATCAGCTGATCAAGCAGCATCATCGGCGAACCGTGCGGCAGCCAGACGGCGGCAGGTGAATTAATCAACATCATGGCGTCCTACTATCAGACAGGTGTTATTGCCGCCAAAGGCGAATGAGTTCGAGGCGATCACCGGCCGCTGCAGCGCCTGCGGCTCAGTCAGCAAACCGCAGTCAGGCAGCGTCTCATCCCGCGCGGCACAGCTAAAGTCCTGCGCCGGCAGCAGCAGGTTTTGCTGCAGTATCAGCGCACTGAGCGCAGCTTCACAGACCCCGGCGGCTCCCAGGGTATGGCCGGTCAGGTGCTTGGTCGAACTGCAGGGCACGCTGTTGCCCGTGACACGCTGGATGACTGCCGCCTCCATCTGATCGTTCAGCGGCGTCGCGGTGCCGTGCAGGTTGATGTAGCCAAGCTGCTGCGGCGTGAGGCCGGCCTGTTGCAGCGCCATGCGCATTGCCCGTTCCGCCCCTTCCCCCTCCGGATGCGGGGCGGACATATGCCAGGCATCCGACGATTCGCCCGCGCCCAGTAGCGCCAGCGGCTGAGGTTCACGCGTCAGCAGCATCAGTGCCGCGCCTTCTCCGATTGAAATCCCATCGCGGTCCCGGCTAAAGGGCGCGCAGCGGCGGCCGGACAGCGAGGCCAGGCTGTCGAATCCATTAATCGGCATCCGGCTCAGCGAATCGGCACCGCCGACCAGCGCCACATCAGCCAGACCGGCGGCAATCAGCCGTTGTCCGCTGATAATGGCGCGGGCGCTGGAGGAACAGGCGGTTGAAATGGTGTAGGCCGGCCCATTGAGCGCCAGATAGTGCGCCAGAAAGCGCGACGGATCGCCCAGCTCCTGCATCTGGTAATGGTACGCAGCCAGTTCGCCACGCACCTGACGATCACCTTCGTCGACGCCGGAGGTGCTGGTGCCCAGTACAATCGCAACCCGCTCGCTGCCGTAACGCGTTATCGCCAGGTCAAGTGCCGGACGGATCTGCGCCAGCGCCGCCAGTAGCAGTTGATTATTACGGGTGTTGTGGGCACTGAACGCCGACGGCACCGCTGGCAGCTCGCCGTCGACCCGGCCGAGCCAGCAGGCTTTGTCGCCGTTCAGCCAGCCGTGACACAGCTGCATACCCGGCGCAACGCCGTTGCTGAGGTTGGCGGCAATCTGTTGGTTGTCATTACCCAGGGCGTTAAGCATGCCCATAGCAGAGATGTAAATCATGAAGCGTCCAGATGTTGAATGCGGATCAGATAGCCAAACGCATGCTGCTGAATAGCGATCGGCTGACGCTGGTTGCCGCGTTGCAGATAATCAATTTCGGTCACCAGCTGGTTATCGGCATCCCTGAGCTGGCGCTTTAACGGCTGATCCTGCAGGGTCCAGCCTGGCGGCAACTGTTTACGCCAGGCCTCAATCGGCCAGTAGCTGAGCATGATGTCCGCCAGCACCTGACTGGCGGGCGGCAGCTGTGGCAATGGCATCAGCTGCTCGGTGTGAATACCCTGGCCATCGTAGCGCAGGCTAAACAGACGAATCCCGACCGACGATAGGCCCGCCAGCTTAATCTGTTGTTGATCGGCGCTCAGCAGTACCAGCAGCGACTGGCTCCGGCCCTTTACCTGACCGGTCAGCAACTGCTGCTGCTGAAAAGCGGGCTGAATGCCGGGCGGCGGCAGCGTAATCTGCACGCCCGGCTTGAGCCAGGCGGTAGGACGGCTGTTGTCCGGTGCCTGCTGCGCGCAGGCAGTCAGCAGCAGGCTGGTCAACAAAATCAGGGCGGCGCGCATCATCGTTTGCTCCTCGATCGGGTGGGTCGCATCGCCAGCGGCGACAGCAAAAAGGCGGTAAAAATGCCGCTGCACAATACCGTACCAAAACTGGCAATCGCACTGGTGCTGCTGAAGACCAGCATGCCCAGAGTTAATAAGGTGGTGATCATCGCCAGCGAGACCGCCAGTAAGGAGGTCAGCGGCGTGCCCTGGGGGTTGCTGAAAAACAGGCTGTAGTTAATTCCAATCCCCAGCACCAGAATCAGCGCCAGTAGCGCAAACAGATTGAGCGAGGCCCCAATCCAGCCGAGCGTCGCCAGTGCCGCCGCCAGCGATAGCAGCGAGGGCAGCGCGCTGCGCAGTCCTGCCCGGAGCCCAAGACGCAGCACAAAACTCAGGGCGATTAGCGCCAGCGCCAGCATCAGCAAGCCACTCAGCAGGGTGCGCCAGAAGCTAAACAGCGTATCGTAACTGGCTTTACGGTCGATCCAGCTCACGCCGGTGTGACGTTGCGCCAGCGCATTGAGCGCGGGGCTGTTTTTTACCCCGCTGGTCGGTATCAGCACACCGCTGCGTCCGTCAGGCAGGGTCAGCCACAACAGACGCCAGCCTTCGCTTAACGGACTGGCGAGCCAGGCTTGTGGCGTAACCGGCATTGCACTGAGATCCGGCGCGGGCAGCGTAATCCCCGCCTGCTGCAGCCGTGTGGCGATAGTCGGCACCGCCTGACGCAGCAGTTTCAGATCCTGTTGCTGCTGCATCAGCGAAGGTAAAGGTAACAGCCGATAGCGCTGCAGCCAGCCCTGCTGCTGCGCCTGTTGCAGATCCGGTGCCAGCCGGGCCAGCCGTTGCAGGGTCTGCTGCGCGTCGTCTCCCCAGACCACAAACCAGGTCTGGTCGGCGCGCTGACCGGTTAAGACTGCCAGCTGACGATCCTGTTCCAGCAGACGCGCCGGGGCGCTTTGCAGGTGGGCGATATCATCATCAACCCGCAGCTGCGCGATGCCCGTCACGGCAAACACCGCCACGGCCAGCGGTAATCCAACCCGCAATCCGCGCTGACGTCGCCACGCCGCCAGCCAGCGGGCCAGCGGTACCATCAACGGCACCGGACGCACCGGCAAACCGCGCACCAGCCACGGATAGAGCAGGATCACCGTCAGGCAGGAGGCGGTTAAGCCGCTGGCGGCAAACACCGCCAGCTGACGCAGGCCCGGAAACGGGGCCAGCAGCATCAGCAGCCAGGCGATAGCGGTGGTTGCCAGCGCTAACAGTAAGGTGCCGCGCACTTTGTGCAGGCTCTGCCACGGCGTCTGTTCACCGCCGTGAACCATCCGTTCAGTCAGATAGTAGAGCGTGTAATCGGCCGAGATACCGACGATGCTCAGGCTCATTACCAGCGTCATCAGGTGCAGTTCACCGAAACAGATCAGCGTGATGACCGTTCCCGCCATCGCCCCGATCGCGACGGAGGTGATGCACAGCAGCAGCGGCCGCAGCGAACGGAACACCAGCAGCACCAGCAGCAGTACCCCGCCCAGCGTCAGGCTGCCGAGGGTTTTTACGTCGTGCTGCGCGCGCTGGCTGGCGTCATCGCTGAACAGTACCGTGCCGCGGGTCAGTAATTTCGCCTGCGGAAAGCGGCTTTTCAGCTGCTGCTCCAGCGCATTGAGCTGGCTGACCAGCGCGTGACTTTGCTGCAGGCTGAAGGCGTTAGTAGCCAGTTCGCCATGCAGAAAATACCAGCGCTGTCCCTGCCGATCCTGCGCCGTCAGCCAGCCGTTATGGAGCATCATGCGATCGGCATTCTGCTGCAACGCCAGCTGCGATCCGCGCACCAGCATCAGCGGATCGCCCTGCAGCTCTTTGCTGCCGACGCCGGAAAAGGCAGAGAAGAGCTGCGCCAGCTGCCAGTCCGCCTGGGCGTTGCCGCCGTCCTGTAGCCGGTTGCGGGTCGCGTCATCGATCAGGCCGTTACGATGTTGCCAGGCAAAGCGTCCCCACTGTTGCTGCTGCTGCGCATCGAGATCGCCCTGCACCTGTTTCAGTGCCGGCAAGGCGCGCAGTTGTGACAGCCACCATGCCGCCACCTGCGGATCGTCAGTCGGACCCGGTGACACCAGCCACACCAGCTGGCGATCCAGCCGCTGTAAAAAAGCCTGCTGTAGCGCAGGCGGGGCCGCGCCCAGATTCTGCTGTGGCAGCAAGGCCAGCACGCTGCTGTTGAGCTGGCTGCGCGGCAGCAATAGCGCCAGCGCCACCGCCAGCAGCAGGCAGAACGCAATCCACAGTGCGGCCAACCGGCGTGCGTTACGGCCCGGCAAAACGCGCCTGCTCCTCATCGCTTAACTGCGACGGCTCAATCCGGGTATGGCTTAACAGGATCTGCGTCCGATCGCCCTGCTTATCATCAAGGTCGATCCGCTCCAGATACTCGCTGCCCGCGAGGTCGATGCGGTTGAAAATTTTGTTCAGCGGCGCGGCTTTCGGCGTCAGGCTCAGCGTCCAGTGGCCGTTACCGCCATCGCTGAAATCGACCCGGAAGTTTTCATTCAGCACCTTCTGGTCGGCCTGAAACAGCGCGCGCAGCAAATGGTTAAACTGGAACATCTGCGGATTGCTGTCGGCCGTGATGACCTGCGGCGGCTGACCGCTCAGGCTCTGCACCATGCGCTTATCATCCAGCAGCAGTGTCATCACAAACGGCGTCTGCTGATGCCACCACAGACCCTGTTGGCGGGCGATCAGCATCTGTCCATGCGACACCAGCGGCTGACGCATCCCGGCAATGTTTCGGGTCTGGGTAAAATCGGCACGGATCACCGGCTGGCTGGCAAATCGCTGCTGCAGCTGGTCGAGCGTCACCGCGCTGGCAGCGCTGGCCCACAACAGCAGGCCGGTAAGCATTACTTTTAGCATCCCTTCACTCCTAAACGTTCCAGTAAAATGTCTGGTGAGACAAAGCAGAGCGCCTGGGTTGCCTGCTCCACCGCCACCTGCAGCGTATGTGCTTTGGTGGTGATCTGACCGGCCGCGTTACGGACCTCGTAGTCAATGCGCAGGCGATTTTCATACTCAGTAATGCGCGCGCTGACCGAGATGGTCTCTTCACAGCGCAGCGGCTGACGGTATTTCACCCGGGTATCGACCACCGGCCAGACGTAGCCGCTGGCGGCCATCTCGGCGTAGCTGTAGTTGATGCTGCGCAGTAACGCTTCGCGTGCCTGCTCAAAATAGCGAAAGTAGTTACCGTGCCAGACCACGCCCATCGGGTCGCAATCGTGAAAGGAGACGGTCAGCGCTATTTCAGCACGATGTTCAGGCATGGTCGGACTCCTTGTGGCAGGTCTGCGAATCAGGCAGCGTCCAGAAATCGAAAAAGTTAAACCAGTCAAGCGGGGCCAGCAGCGCGTAGTGCGCCAGCCGCGCCGCATAGCGATCGACCGCCTGCTGCAGCGCCTGCTGTCGTTGTGCCCGCGGCAGCAGCAGCGGGTCAGCGAACGCTTCGCAATGAATGCGCAATTTACCCTGCTGACGCAGGGCAAACATCAGCAGTACCGGGCAGCGTAAAGCGGCAGCCAGCACAAACGGTCCCTGAGGAAACGGCGCAGCCCGGCCAAGAAACTCACTCCAGATCACCCGGCGTTCGCCACCGCGCTGGCGATTAACCGCGGTGCGATCGCCGACAATCGCCACCCATTCGCCAGCATCCAGCTTTTGCTGCAGCAGAATGGCGGTATCCGGGCCGATATCGCTAACCGGCATCAGGTTTACTCCGGCCTGCGGTGCAATGGTTTCCAGCACCGCGCGAAAGCGCTGAGCATTGTCGGTAAACACCAGCGCATTGATGACCAGCCCGCTCACCTGCTGAGCCATGGCGCGACAGGCTTCAATGTCGCCAAGGTGCGAGGCCAGAATCAGCTTGCCCTGCGGCGACGGCATGCGGATCACCGCTTCGGCACCGGGTGCAAAATCGATATCGCGTCCCCAGTGAAGATCGCCCCGCCAGCTGGCAACTTTATCCAGCATCGCCCCGGCAAAACGCAGAAAATGACGGTAGCTGTTGAGCGGCGCAGGCAGGGAAATCTGCCGCTGCTGCGCAATCAGACGAACCTGGCTTAGCCACTGCTGCGAGGCGCGACGGGCACGCTGTCCACTCAGCCAGTAGACCGCCACCACCGGCCATAACAACAGCATAAACGGCAGGCGGCCGCCGTAGCGATAGACCGCCAGCATCAGACGTAATCCCCACTGCCCGCGGCGTTCCGGTTCGGCCGACCAGTGAGCTGTCTGCCGGCGCATCGCCAGCAGACGCGGGATTCGCGGCAGCATGCCGAAAAAGAGTCGGGTATGCATCCAGGAGATGCGCAGGTTGTCATAGAGCGCATCAAAGTGCGACAAACCACTGGCCGGATAGGTCACCCGGGTGGAAATAAAGCGGCTGCGGGTGCCCTGCCAGTAGAGCCGGACCATGATCTCGGTGTCGAAATCCATTCGCTGGCCGATCGCGCGGCGATCGCACAACGCCAGCGCCGGCGCCAGCGGGTAGACGCGGAAGCCACACATGCTGTCGCGGATCGACAGCGACAGCGTCTCAACCCAGACCCAGAAATGGGTGATGTAGCGGCCATAGAGGCGTGATTTGGGAATCGAATCGTCATACAGCGGCTGACCGGAGATCAGCCAGTCAGGATAGCGCTGCGCTTCGGCCAGCATCAGCGGCAGGTCTTCTGCCTGATGCTGGCCGTCAGCGTCGATCTGTACCGCGTGGGTAAAGCCCCGTGCGGCGGCGGCACGCAGGCCGTGGATCACTGCTGCGCCTTTACCCTGATTGCTGTCGAGACGCAGCACGCTGAGCTGCGGGGCGTGCAGCGTCGCCAGCTGGAGCTGAGTGGCGGCATCGCTGCCGTCATCAACAACGATCACCGGTAAATTAAACGGTGCCAGCCGCGTCAGCACCGAGGCCATCATCGCCCCGTGGTTGTAACACGGGATCACCACGCAGGGAGAGAATGTCGCCCCTAACACAGCGTAATTTTCCCGCTGCTGGCGCTCTGCTCCGTGCCCTCACCCAGCAGACTGTAGCGAAAACTGAGGCGTGATTTTTCCGCATCCCAGTCAAGACGCAGTTGCAGCAGCGAATCGGGCGGCACCGGCTGCTGGAATTTGATGTTATCAATGGCGGCAAACTGTTTGCCGGGCGCCAGAATGCCGACGCCGTAGTGCATAACCCAGTCGAGCTGGGCGACACCGGGCAGAATCGGTAAGGTGGGAAAATGGCCCTGAAACCAGAACAGGCTGGCATCAATCTGTAGCGTCAGCGTGACGCTGTTATCCTGCAGCAGGCGATTGCGTTCAATCGGCAACATCGAAAAGCTCCTCAATTTGCAGCCAGGCGCGTTTGCTTTGGCTGGTCACCGGAATGGCGGCGACCACCCGCCAGTAGCGCGGTATCGCCAGCGGTTCCAGCCACTGCTGCAGCTGTCGTTTCCACTGCTGCTTGTGCTGATGCAGCGCGGCGTCATCCAGCACAGCGTTGAGCGCCACCACCACGCCAATCGCCTGTCGTCCCTGTCGCGTCACCGCCAGCGCCGCCGCATCAGTGATTTCCGGCAGGCTTAACAGACGCCGTTCAACCTCACTCAGCGAGACGCGCTTATCGCCGATTTTGACAATCCGATCGTGGCGTCCCGCCAGCTGAAACTGGCCGTCCGGCTGCATCAGCAGACGATCGTCAAGCCGCCAGCCGTCAGATCCGGCGATCAGCGGCGACCAGACCTGCCAGCGGTCGGGCGTGACGGCTGCCAGTCTGACCTGGGGCATACAGCGCCAGGCCGCGTCGGGCCGGTCAAACTGCCGTGCAGCGATCACCCCGGTTTCGGTGCTGCCGTAAATCTCGCTGACCGGGCAGCCGAATCGTTGCCGGACGCGTGCGGCATCAGACCACGGCAGTGCGCCACCGGCCGAGACGATCAGCGCGCAGTCGGGCGCATCGAGTCCGTCATCCAGCCGGGATAAAAACGCCGGGCTGCTGATAAAGGCGTAGCGCCATTGACGCGTCAGTTGCGCCAGTTGTTCGCCATAAAACACCGGCTGCGCGGCAAACGGCAAGCCAAGCGCCATCGGCAAAAAAATGCGAAACGATAAACCATACAGATGCTGATGACTGACCGAGGCGATAATCCGACACTGCTGCAGAGGCGTGCCCCACAGATCGATCAGCCAGCGGGTTTCCTGCTCCATTATCGCTAGTGATTTCACTACCTGACGTGGCGCACCGGTGGAGCCGGAGGTGTAAAGCACCAGCCCGGCCTGCGCCGACAGCGGTGGCAGGATGCCTGGCGCTTCCGCATCGTCGCAGTGCCAGAGCGGCAGGTCGAGGCTCAGCGGCATATCGGCGATAACGCCATCCAGCCGATCGCGCATCTCATTGAGCAGCGCGGCGCGACAGTGCCCCGGCAACACCGGGGTTTTACCGGCGTACCAGCAGGCCAGCAGCGCCACGCAAAAACGGTAGCTGTCATCGAAGCAGAGCGCCCAGCGCATCCCGGGGTCGGCGGCCAGACGCTGACTCAGCGCCCGCACCTGCGCACGCATAGTGCTGAGCATTAACGGCCGATCGCCGCGCCACGCGACTTCGCGTTCGGGCCCGCTCAGCCATTCGGCTACCTTCATGCTTTTCGCCTCACCCGCTGACGCACCAGCCACTCCCCCGCCATCAGGGTGCCGATCAACAGGTAGCTGATCGCGCCGTTCCACAGCGTCCACAGCCGCAGATCGCCCAGCAGGCAGGTCACCAGCGCCATGCTGCCGTTGCCGATAAAAAACAGGCACCACAGTTGGGTAACACGCCGGGTGTAGCGCACCGCCGCGAGCGGCAGATGCGGTTCACGCAGCCGCGCGATGCGTTCCACCAGCGGCATGGCACTCCACAGCGAGGAGCCAAACACCAGCAGCATCGCCAGATTCACCGCCAGCGGATACCACAACAGCAGATGCTGACTGCGCAGTAACTGGCTGCTGATACACAGCAGCGCGCCCGCCAGCGCCAGCCAGCCCATCACGTGACTCAGCGCATTGTGCTGGCGACGCAGCACCTGCCAGCGCAAGCCAAACAGCAGCGCCAGCAGCCAGAACAGCCCTTGCCAGCGCGGTTGCGTCAGCGCCAGCCAGACCAGCAGCGGCCAGGCCAGCAGAGTGAGCAGATTCAGCAGTCGGAGGGCGGCAAGCACGGCGGATCAGGCGTCTTCGCGCATCAGTTGTTCAACCGCATCCACCACATCCTGCACGGTACGCACCGCGCGGAAGGTTTCCGGTTTAATTTTACGGCCGGTACGTTTCTGCAGGTGAACCACCATATCAACCGCATCAATGCTGTCGAGTTCGAGATCTTCATACAGACGCGCCTCCGGATGAATGTCAGCCGCATCAATTTCAAACAGGCTGGTCAGCAGTGACGCAACTTCCTGGTATATCTGGTCTTGGGTCATCATAATTTTGTCTCAGCGTTCAGGCGCGTTGTTGATCAACAAACGCGGCCAGAGAGGCAACAGAGAAGAAGTGCGCGCGCAGGGTTTCACTCTCGGCGGAGAGGGCCACACCGTAACGATTTTTTACCGCCAGACCGAGTTCAAGCGCATCGATTGAATCCAGCCCCAGCCCCTCGCCAAACAGCGGGGCCTCGGTGTCGATATCATCGGGACGGATATCTTCCAGGTTGAGGGTGTCGATAATCATCTGTTTGATATCGTTGATTAATGAGTCCATACCGGTTTTCGTATTACCTATTCAGGGGAACCAGCGCCTGTTGTAAATGGCGGGTCAGGCGACGCGCGGCCAGCGGCTGTGCATCTTGGTTGCTTTCGCAAAACGACTGGCTGTCGATTCGCGCTTGTACGCGCACGGTAAACAGCGGTTTAACCGGCGGAATTTGATACCAGCGACTCTGTTTATCGAGCATACGCTGGCTACAGGTGATGTGAACCACCCGCAGATCGCACCCGGCACGGACCGCGATATTGGCGGCACCGCGCTGCAACTTCAGCGCCTCGCCATAGCGGGTGCGGGTCCCTTCCGGGAAGATCAGGATGTTGTCGCCGCGCGCCAGTCGTTGCTGGCTGTCAGGCAGTAAGGTTTCGGCTTCGCTATTGATCAGATAATCGGCGGCGCGGATCACACCCCGTAAGAACAGGTTGTTTTGCAGATCGGCTTTCACCAGACAGTCCATCTCCGGCAGCACCGAGGCGATCATCACATAGTCGATCAGCGACGGATGATTGGCGACGATCAGGCAACCGCGATCCTGCTGCAGCAGTTCTGCCCCTTCAATCCGGTAGTCGTAGACGCCGACGCCGCGGCAAAAGCGCAGAAAGCAGCGGAAGCTGCAGGCAATCGCGCGTCGGGCCAGCTGGCGGCGACGCAAGGTGTCACGCTGCACCAGCAGCAGCAGATTAAAGCCGATCAGCGACAGCAGCAGGCCGCCGAGGCTGAAAAGGGTAAAACTGACCGCCGTCATCACCAGCCGCCAGTAATAGTTGATGCTGCTGCAGCGCGGCTGCGCCGGTTGTGAGCAATCAGCCATGATTTTTCTCCCAGTGCCACTGCAGGCGCTCGCCTGGCAGGCTGAACTGCGTCGTTCCAGCGAGAGACTGTTGCAAAAAGCAGAGACTTTGCGGCAACGCGGCGGGGATCATCTCGCCGGGCTGAGGCTGACTGTGGCAGCGCCACTCATCGCCAGCGGCTAGCAGCAGCGCCACCGCATACGGCGCGTTAAGGGGGTTTTTGGCTAACCACGGCAGATAATAATCGGGCAGCAGACCCTCGAAATCGACCAGCAGTACCTGCTGATAGCCCGCCTGATGTAATGCACTGACTTCAATCAGCCCTTGCTGAAAAGAGTCGATCCCGGCCGCGATGGAGGTCGATACCAGCGGTGCTTTCGCTGCGATAGTGAGGCTGCCAACGGCAGAATTGTGTACCGACATCGCAAAATCAGTGGGCGACAGTGGCTGCTGACTGGCCAGTGCGGTCAGGATACGCAGATTACGCTCCAGCTCGCCGTGACGGCTGGTGAACACCACTGCATCCACCGTCTGACGTGCCAGCAGTGCCAGACCGCACTCAACTGCCGCACGACTGCCGCCGCTCAGACGACGCGCGGTCATCATCGGTAAAAATTGCGGCTTTGCCATGGACTGGTTGGGGTCGATTACCGCGCCCTGTAGCGCCCAGCGTTGCCAGTCATCGTGTCCGGCCAGCCCGGGAGCCAGCGCCTGCCAGTCGACCAGAGAGTAAGCGAGTCTCATTTCAATTTTCTTTTAGCAAAACGGGTGGCGTTGCGTCCATCAGGTCGTCAACGCCTTCCTTGCGTTAGCAAAGATTCATCCCTGAAATATCTGCCGACCCGGCTATTGCCGATCACGGTAGTGGTTTAGCCGGCGATGCAGCAATAGCAGGTCATCTGATTTGTCGGCCGGCAGCGAAAGATCTTTATTTTATTGTTCAATACCGACAGATAAGTGCGACAACGCGCGGCTTATTTTGCCGCCAGCGCTGACAGGCGTAGCTGAATGTCCTGATCGAGGTTGGTGATCCAGCGGTTATAGTTATTGTGGATCTTGCCCTCTCCCGCTTTCAGGTTTTCGCTGCTGAGATAATCGATGCGGTAACTCTGGCTGGTGTAGGAGATGCGAATGTTGGCTGCGAAACCACGCTGTGCCAGTCGACCGTTGATAACACCCGGCAAAACCGGCGTCATCACCCACTTGCGGCTGATGCCCGCTTCGATGATCGCGGTTTTCATCTGATTATCACTATAACGCTGTGAGAGTGTCTGATTCACATTGTGAATCGGCGCAGTACGGGCACAACCGGTTAATAAAGCTGCGGTCACCACCAGTGTAAAAATTAACTTTTTATTCATCACGATTCCCTTTTATTCCCCTGTGTTATCAGGCGGTTAAAAATACAACTCGCCTGGCGCAGCATAAACAATCCGTGCGCTTTTCCATCTGGCCAGTCTAAAACCCGCGCATGATACCACCTAATGTAAAGACAGGTAAGCGGAAGTATGCGGGGCTTATTTAACCGATAACGGTGTCAGGCGGAACACAGCGGCGCGGGACGCAACAGCGCCGATCCGGCGAGCAGAATCTCTGACTGCTGCTGGATCGGAACCGTATGAAGGGAAAGGGTTATTCAGAAGATGACGTGGCGTTTGCTGACCAGCCGCCACCCAGCGCACGATAGAGATCAATCTGCGCCAGCAGCAGATTATTTTTCACCGTCACCAGATTTAGCTGAGTTGTAAACAGGGTACGCTGGGCATCCAGCTCATCAAGATAGGAGGCGTAACCGTTCTGATAGCGGTTACTGGCGATGCGCAAGGCTTCAGCTACATAGTTCTCCTGCTTTTGCAGCTCTTCCAGTTGTGCCTCACCCTGCCGGATCGCATCCATCGCATCGTTCACTTCTGAGAAGGCGTTACGCACCACTTTCTCATAGCCATAGAGCGCCTGGTTACGGGTGGCCATTGAGACATCCACTTCTGCGGTCAGCGCTTCACGGTTGAGCAACGGCGCCAGAATACTGCCGCCGACGCTCCACAGGCGGAACGGATTATCAGCCAGCTGATGCAGCACCGAACTCTGTAACGTGCCGGTCGCAGTCAGGTTGAGATTGGGCAGTAGCTGCGCTTTGGCCGAAGCCAGACTGGCATCGGCGGCCAGCAGCTGGCGCTGCGCCTGAACGATATCCGGTCGGCGATTGAGCAACTGGGACGGCAGCAACGACGGTAACTGCTGCGGCGATATTTGATCGAACTGCTGTCGGCGAGCAATTTCGCGTGGATTCATCGCCACCAGGATACTCAGCGCATTCTCCTGCCGGGCAATCTGATGCTTAAGCTGCGGTATCTGTGCTTTGGCTGACTGGTACTCCGAGGCCGCCTGCATCCACTCCAGCCGTGAGGTGTAGCCGGTTTCAAACTGGCGCTTCGCAAGGGTCAGCGAATTATTGCGGGTGATCAGCGTCGCTTCGGTAACGCGCAACTGCTCATCGAGAGCACATAAGTTGAGATAACCCGAGGCCACCGAGCTGGCAATGGTCAGCTCCGCCGCCGAGGCTGCAGCCTGTTGCGCCGCCAGCGAGGCTTGCGCAGCGTCAATCGAACTGCTGCGCGCGCCCCACAAATCGACATCGTAATTCGCCTGCAGCAGGCCCTGAAAAACGTCGGTTTCATAAGGCTGGCCGGTAACCGAGGAGAGCGTACGTTCACGGGTTGCCGCCACGCCGGCGCTCAGAGTCGGAAAATTATCGCCCTGCGCCGCACGCAGCTGAGCGCGATACTGATCCACCCGTGAACGCGCGGTGAGAATATCGGGATTATTGCGCAACGCCTGCGTCACCAGCCGGTTGAGATGCGCATCGCCAAAGGCGCGCCACCAGCCTGCTTCTGGCGGAGCAGCCGGCCCGACCCGATCGCGCCAGGCAGGCGGAATCGGCAGTGACGACGGTGCTTTTTCAACCTGGGTCGCGCAACCGGCCAGCGTCAGTGTCAGTGCGCCAATCAGTAAACGGCGGACGATCATGGTGCGCCCTCACCTGCCGGCTGTGCGGCGGTATCGATGCTCACTTCCACCGACATGCCGGGTCGCAGTTGCTGCATATCCTGCTCGTCGATGCGGATACGAACCGGAATACGCTGAGCAATTTTGACGAAGTTACCGGTGGCGTTGTCAGGCGAAATGGCGCTGAATTCCGACCCGGCAGCTGGCGAGATAAATTCAACCTGACCGGTAAAGCGTTTGCCATCCAGCGCATCGACCCGGATGGTCACTGGCAGACCGGGCCGGATCCGCGCCAGCTGCGTCTCTTTCAGGTTGGCGATGACCCACTTGTGGTTAGGTACCACCGAGGTCAGCCGCGTTCCGGCCGTGACATAAGCGCCGGTTCGCACCGACAGCTGGCCGAGCTGACCATCATCCGGCGCGATAATCCGGGTGTTGGCCAGATCGATCTCCGCCAGTTCCAGTGCCGCCTGCGCACTGGCGACGTCTCCTTCCAGCGACGCACGGTTGACGATTACCGTTTGCAGATTTTGCTCTGCGACCGCGATCTGAGCCGCAGCCTGACGGACCTGCGCCTGTGCCTGCGCGTTAGCCGCGCGGGCGGCATCCCGTTCGCGCACCGACAGCGAGCCGTCAGCGGTCAGGTTCTCTACGCGTTTCAGGTCAAAGCCGCTTTTCAGCGCCTGTGCTTTGGCGTTTTCCAGCACCGCTTTATTACTTTCAATCGTCGCCTGGGCACTGCGTCGCTGTTGCAGGTTATTGCTGAGCGCCGCCTGCTTCATCGCCAGTTGTGCCTGGGCCTGATGCACCCGCTGATGATAGATACGATCGTCGATGGTCATCAGCAGCTGACCCTTTTTTACCGGTTGCAGATCGATGACTTCAACCGAGGTCAGATAGCCGCTGACCTGCGGACTGATAAAGGTCACCTGGCCGCGGACATAGGCATTTTCAGTAGTTTGCACTGCGCTGGTAAAGGGCCAGAGTTGCCAGGCGTAGAGAATGACTAATACGCCAATCACCACAATGCCGCTGCCGGCGGCAATAGAAAGAATACGGCGGCGGTTCGCACGGTCGCGTTCGGCTGCCTGAAGTTCGTCCTGCTGACTCATTGTTTCTCCGTGTTTTCCTGTAATGCGGCCAGCTGATGCTGCTCACGCAGGTTAAATTGCGCCTGGCGCCAGTCGAGATAACGCCGACGCGTTAATCGCCAGATCACCCACATCAGGGTGATCAATGCCAGCGCCGCCGTTAACAGATAGGTGTCGTTATAGGCCAGTACGTTGGCCTGTAATGTCGCGACAGTTTGCAGCTGGCTGCTGCTTTGCGCGCCGAGCAGAATGTTATCGCCGACCAGGCTATTGAACAGCGCATTGTACTGGCTGAGACGTTCGTTGACGTTGGGGTCAAGCAGCGAGAGTTGATCGCTGAGCAGGCTGGAGTGATATTTTTCCCGCCAGGTCTGAAAAGTCCCGAGGATCGCCGAACCAATCAGTCCGCCAAGGTTCTGGCTCATGCCAAACAGCACCACAAAACTCACCAGATTTTTCGGCTGGGTGACCACGCTGCCAATCCCCATCAGCATCGCTGGCGCCATAAAGAAGGCGCTGCTGAAGCCCAGCAGAAACTGGCTGAAGTACATATTGTTGGCGCGGGTCAGCGGACTGGAGTGCGCATCCATCAGCGACGCGATAATCATCACCACCAGTGAGGTGACGATTGGCCAGTTGAGGTGGTTAGGCTTGATGGTGAGCGCACTGGCGGCGATACCGACAATCACGCCGGCAATAATCGCCAGCGCCAGCCCGCGCATCTGATCGTTCTGTAAGCCAATCTGCTGTAAAAAACCGACCGCGCCGGTGTTCTGTTCCGCCAGTACGATGCGGATCATGATCATCACAATCCCCAGCCGGACCATCATGCCGCTGCTGAGCCAGCGGGTATTGATTAACGGATTGCGCCGGTTGTGCTCAATCACAATCGCGGTCACGATCAGCGTTAATGCGATGGCGGTGCAGATGCCGAGCCACGGCGTAGTAAACCACCACTCAATCCGCCCCAGTGACAGCACGCCGCACAGCAGCGCCATGCCCGGAGCCAGCAGCATAAAGGTGACGAAATCCATTTTTTCAAAGGTCTTGATGCGGTCGCCGGGCGGCAACTTGACCAGCAGTACCCCGCCCAGCGCAATCATCGCCAGGCCAAGCTCAAACAGATAGAGACCGCGCCACTCGTTAAGCTGCAGCAGTTCCGAAGAGAACAGACGCGCCAGCGGAATCGCCAGTTGCGACACCGTCAGCCCAATCACCAGCGCTTTCAGACGATGCTTCGCCGGCCATGCCTGCACCTGGTAGTAGATACCCAGCGAGCTGAGCGCTGCCGCTACCATGCCGTGCGCGGTACGCACGATGATCGCCGAACTGAGGTCGTTGGCGAACAGATGAAAGAACGCCACCAGCACATACAGCACCAGAAACGCTTCGGTGAAGGCACGCAGGCCAAACTGCTGACGAAATTTCACCAGCAGCAGGTTGATGGAGATATTACCCATCACGTAGACCGCCGGCAGCCAGGCAATCTCATTCGAATAGGCGCCGAAGGTGCCCTGCAGATTGATCAGATTGGCGGTAACCAGCGCATTACTCAGCGCCCCGGTCAGCGAGATCAGCAGGCCGATCAGACCAAACGCCACCCGCTTCGGCAGCGGATGCAGCGGGGTCGAGGGTGACCCAGGCAGCATCGGTTTTTCATGCGGTAACCACTCGCGCGCGGCATAGGGATTGCGCTTCGCCACCTTTACATGCTTCCCATTCGCGTCAGTAGTTGCTGTAACACTCGCTCGGTCACGGCCAGGTCCTGCGGATCGATGTCCGCCAGCATTTCACTACGCAGCGCGTCGGCCTGGTTTTTTACCTTAGCGAACGCCTGGTTGCCCTTTTCAGTCAGCACCAGATGGCGTTTTCGCCGATCTTCCGGCGGCTGGACCCGCGACAGCAGCGATTGTTTGACCAGCCGATCGACCAGCGGCACCATGCTGGCATCTTCCAGTCCCAGCAGCTGCGCCAACTCGGTCTGGGTCATTCTTTCAGGTTCACTGGCAATCAGGCCAATCGCCATCCAGCTGCTCATGCTCAGACCGCTATCTTTCAGATGGCGATCGACGGCCAGGCGCCAGGCGTGCGCGGTCAGATGCAGGAGATGGGTAAATGTACGAGTATGCGATAACAAATGTTAGCAACCTAATTGTTAGACTTCTAATTAAATGAAGGCGTTATTATACGCAAAGCCAAACGCGATTGGAAAGCGCCCGATCTGTTAAAAATTAGTGGATCGCGGCAGAATGTCCAGAGGCCGCAACCGGGAGTCGAACACCATGATAACAGCTGCGAAAAACTGGGTGGATTTGCGCCGTGATGCTGCCAGCGGTATTGAGTCGCTGCGCGCCCATTTTACCGGACACGCTTACGATCCGCACTGGCACGACAGTTACCTGATTGGTGTAACTGAGCAAGGTGTACAGCAGTTTCATTCGCGACGCAAACAGCATCAAAGCCGACCCGGTACGGTGTTTATGCTGGAACCGGAAGAATTACATGATGGCGACGCGATCAATGAGCAGGGCTTCACCTACCGCATGCTCTATCTTTCACCCCAGCAGATTGAGCTGCATCTCGCTCCGCTGCTGGCGGAGGGACCAGAGCAGCGTGAGTTAGGCTTCGCGGATACGCTGCGCGACGACCGGCCGCTGGCTTATGCGGTCTGGCACGCCTTCGACGCGTTGTGGCACGATCATCCGGCATTAATCAAAGACGCGGCACTCGACCGACTGTTTGGCCAGCTGACGCAGCACCGGTTGTGGCGCGCGTCCGGGCCGGTTTACCCGGATGCCCGGCTGGCGCTGCTGGCGCGGGACTGGCTGATTGCTCATCATGCTGAAAATCCGGGTTTACAGCAGATGGCGCTGAGTCTGAAACTGGATCGCTTTCGTCTGTCGCGGCTGTTCCTGGCCCACTGGGGATTGCCGCCTCACGCCTGGCTGGTGCAGTGGCGGCTGAGTCAGGCCCGGCGGCGACTGGCTCAGGGCCAGCCGGTGGCCGATGTCGCCGCCGCGCTGGGTTTTGCCGATCAGAGCCATCTCGGCCGCTGGTTTAAGCGCGCCTGCCAGCTCAGTCCGGCACGTTATCAGCGTGCCTGCACAAATCTTCCAGACCCGGCCTGATCCGCCTGCCACAATGCGCTTTTTAGTCAGGAGAAGCGCAATGCAGGACTTACGTTGTGTCATGATTTTGAATGCCAGTTTGCCGCCGGGCAAAGCAACCAATGCCGCTGCCGTTATGGCGTTAACCCTCGGCCAGCGTCATCCGGCGCTGGTCGGCGAGGCGCTGGAAGATGCCAGTGCCCATCCCTGCCCCGGCCTGATCCCGGTCGGTATCCCGGTACTGGCGGCTACCACCGATCAGCTCAGCCTGCTGCGGGAAAACGCCGAACAGGCTGGCTGCGATATGGTGCTGTTTCCGGAAGAGGGCCAGTCCACCACCGACTATCAGGCGCTGAGTGACGCGATGCGGCAGAAGCCACGTCAGGAGTGGCGTTTGCTGGGCATGGCGGTGGTCGGTGAGAAAAAAGCCCTGCGCAAGCTGACCGCCAGACTCGCACTTTTCAGTTAAGGTTAACGCGGGAAGTTGTCGCACGCTTTCCGCATCATTTAAGTCAACTTTCCAGGCTGTACACATTTTCTGTACAATTTTGTTCTCGGAATATTCCTTATAAACCCCTGTTAATGCTCAAATAGCACATTTTGCTTAGGAATCCGATTGTACAGATTGGACTTCATTGTATAACTTTATCCCCACGAGTTGTTTTGCGACTCTGTAACGAATGATGCACTTGCGTCGCCTCTGAAGGTGTCAGTGGATTTCCACCTTCAGAGGTTATTTTTTTATCCGTTTATTTATGACGTTGGGTTCCTTCGCATCTGTCCATGCGGAGGTTTTTTTAATGTCTTTTTGTCCTGACATCCGAAAGGGAATCGGGCTGTTTTGAAGGGCTTACACATGCAAAATCAGAATAGGGTTCCCAGAACCGATCAGGAAATTGCCGACTACTTTAATGCTGCCGCCAATAAACCGGCCAGTGATATGGAGATGCTCGGCTTAGTGGTCGCGGAGATCCTGCAGTCCGGCATGCCGGTCAGTAATAAGGCGATTATTTCTAAACTGATTCATCGTCTGGAACTGGAAAGCAACCGGGAGTCGCTGGAAATCTATCGGCAACTGCTTGAGCTGGTCGTCCACAAAACCCCGGATGATTTCTCGTTATAATCCCGACTCCATGGAGGGAGTCAGCCCGCCTTTTTCTGGTATCTTCGCCCTGCGCCCGGTAACATCTGCCCTCACTTTTATCCCGACTTTCTCGCCCTTCGTGCGGGAGCAAAACAAAAAAGAGCCTGCAATCCTTTATGACTCAATCGAATGATGTCGCTGCAACGCCGGTTGTGGCGAGTGATATTAGTGTCGGACGCGTATTACGCTCTCCGGCGCTGCTGACCCGCGAATGCCTGGCCGGGGTGATTACCGCGCTGGCGCTGATCCCCGAAGTGATCTCTTTTTCGGTTATTGCCGGCGTTGATCCTAAAGTCAGCCTGATTGCCTCGGTGGTGCTCTGTCTGACGCTGTCGATTCTCGGTGGCCGTCCGGCAATGGTGACCGCTGCCGCCGGTTCAGTGGCGCTGGTGATCGGTCCGATGGTGCATCTGCATGGCGTTAACTACATTTTGCCCGCGGTGGTGATGGGCGGCGTGATTCAGATCCTGTTTGGTCTGGCCGGGCTGGCACGCATGATGCGCTACATTCCACGCTCGGTGATGCTGGGATTTGTGAATGCGCTGGGCGTGCTGATTTTCTTTGCTCAGGTTCCGCACGTATGGGGACAATCATCGCTGGTGTGGATCTTCTTTGCCGTGACGCTGGCGATTGTGCTGCTATTGCCGCGGCTGGTGAAAAGCGTTCCCTCACCGCTGGTGGCGATTGTGGTGGTAACCGGCGTTGCCCTGCTGATGGGCTATCGCATGCCTAATGTTGGCGACGAAGGCCCGATGAGCCCTGGCCTGCCCGGCTTTAACAGCCTGATGGTGCCGCTGAATCTGCAGACGCTGCAGATTATCTGGCCGACCGCGCTCAGTATCGCCTTTGTCGGGCTAATGGAGTCGCTGCTGACCGCCAAACTGGTGGATGACCTGACGGATACGCCGTCCAGCAAACGTCGGGAATCCTGGGGACTGGGCGTGGCAAACATTTTTGCCGGTTTTTATGGTGGTATCGCCGGTTGCGCGATGATCGGCCAGACCATCGTTAACGTCGAGCTCGGCCGGGCGCGTAGTCGGGTTTCTACCGTGGCTGCCGGACTGGTGCTGCTGCTATTGGTTACCGGTCTGAGCCAGATTATGGCGCAAATCCCGATGGTGGTTCTGGCAGGGATCATGATGGTAGTGGCGGTGAAAACCGTCAACTGGCACAGCCTGCAACCGGCTACGCTGAAGCGCATGCCGTGGTCTGAAACGCTGATTATGGTGCTGACCGTGGTGGTGACCGTGTGGACGGGTAACCTGGCGCTGGGGGTGCTGGCCGGCGTGATTGTCGCCATGATGCTGTTTGCCCGCCGCATTGCCCACGTCATTCACGCCGAGCGTCAGTTGAGCGAGGATGGCGAATCGGTACGTTATACGGTGCGCGGGCCGCTGTTTTTTGCGAGCAGCAACGATCTGTTTGAACATTTCGATTACGCCCACGATCCGAAAAACGTCATTATCGATTTAACGCATGCGCAGATCTGGGACGCATCAAGTGTGGCGGCGCTGGATGGCATTGAATATCGCTATCAGCGCTATGGCGCGCAGGTGAAGATTGAGGGACTGGATAACCGCAGTACTGATTTTCATCGCCGGTTAACCGGTAATTTCGGCTAACCTTGCGATTTATTCTGGCTGACCGGCGGCCTGCGAAGCTGCCGGTCAGGCTCAGGCCTGTTGCCGGCGCGCTTTGTAGCGGGCCACCATCGTCATTAATGCCTGATAGATCAGACCGGCGTAAAGACTGGTCAGAATCGCCAGCCCTATCTCTTTGCCCTGCTGCTGCCATGACATAAACCACATGAACACGCCCCACAGAACAGAAAACACCAGCCAGCCGCGGACGAACTTCACGATGCCATTCATAACCACTCCTCTATAATGATGCGCTACCTTAGCGGGGTTCAGCACAAAACGCATTGCTGGCACGCCGGAGATGAGAGGCGTTTCAAATAATCGGCCGCAATTTCTGCTCTGGCCGGCACAAGACGGCGTATCAGGTGATTCCACCCGACTTTTCTATACTAAAGGCACCGTTAAACTTTCAGGATACCTTGATGAAACGTTGCGCCTTATTGCTGTCAGCTTTTGCCGTTATCACTACCCTTTCCGCCTGTGCGCCTCAGTCGCCGGGCAGAGATGCGCCGCCGCCGCCGTCACCGCCAGGCGGTCAGCAGCCGGTCGGTGCGCCTGGCGGCAGTGGCCCGGTTGGTCAGCCACAATCCTGAACCTCTAGCCCTGAGTTCAGGATCTCCCGCCCGGATCACGATGCATCTGTCGCCGGGCGGACTAGTGCCGATGGGCGCACCCGCACTCAGACATCTCTCCCGGTCGCTGTTTGCCTAAATGGGAGTGACGACGCTTTAATCCCCCTTCGCCGCCCGTTTCACCTTGTGCTGCACAGGGTCCCAGCAGGCGGTTCAGCGCGTCGTTAATTGCCCGCTCGATATTGACTGACCAGCTGGTCAGATGCCAGGTTGAGGATTGTGCTTCATCAAGATCACCGAACCCGACTACCGCTACGTGCGCGCCCTGACCAAAATCCCGGATTGCCTGCATCGCACCAAACGCCAGCAGATCAGATTCACAGAACAGCGCCTGGATGCGCTCGGCGGCGCGGGTCTGTTTCAGATAATCGGTCATCGCCTGCCAGCCCTGTTCACGATCGTTGCCGCCCGCCACCAGATCGACGCAGATCGCTTGATCTGCCGCCATCAGGCTGGCGCTGTAGCCTTGTTTCTGTGGCGATGCCCCTGCCTGGCTCTGCAGATAACCCAGCCGCTGATGCCCTTCTGCCAGCAGCAGAGGCCCGATCGCTTCGCCCGCCAGCCTGGCATCCGTCTGCATTACCTGCTCTGCGTCAAGCTGCAGCACCGGCAGCGAGGCCGTGGTCAGGATGCTTGCAGGCGGTGAGTCACTGAACGCACCCGGCAACAGCAGTAAACCACGCAGCCCGAGCGGGGCCGCCTGAGTCAGTTGTGCTGCGAGCGCCTGTTCAGTGGCGGCATTCAACAGAAGCATCAACACGCCACGCGCGTTGAGCTGGTGCGTCAGTTGATGGAGGATTTTCTGCTGCCATGAATTCAGTAACGGGCTGGAGATTACGCCAATCATCGGCGGAAATGCGGTATCAGGCTGCTGGTCAGTGGAAAGCGTCATTATAAAGGGTCCCGACTTCTTTTGCGGCTGAGAATAGATTGAAAACACCGGCTTTGCGCCGCTGGCAGTGGTTGTGCCGGCCGTACTTAGCCAATCTTTGCTGCAGGTTGTGGCTTACCCGTCTGCTAACGGATACCGGCAGCAACCCTCTACAGCCTAAATGATCCACTTCGCCAACAGAATAGATTTGTGTACAGACAGGGATGGTTTTCAATCTCAGGCAAATGCACAGAATCATGACCACTCACTACGCTGGCCGTTAATTCAGATAATAGCTGTCACTCAAAAATCGGGTCGCAATGGATGAGTCATACCAGCGTAATAGTGGACATATGATTGTCACTGTTTAATTTCTGACAAATGAAAGACACCGTGATTTTTATCGTTTTTCATTAATTCACGCTTCATCCTGAGCTTACATTTTCCATATAACCATTTTGCAATCCAATCACCTCAGTAACCACAACAATATGGACCAATTACTATTTAATCTGCATCTCGACCGACACTATAATCCATCTCACCACAATAATGGTGGCAATAAACTTAACAATAAAAGGAATTGATGATGAAAGAACTTAACCAATATGAAATTAGCTGTGTTTCTGGTGCAGGTTTGCAGGAAATGTTTGAAGGGGCAATCATTGGCGCGACGACCTACGCGTTTATTGGCGGTAAGTGGGCTATGGTCTCCGGCATCACTACTTTTGGTATTTCACAACTGGTGGGCGTAGCCCTGGGCCTGATTGTAGGCGGAATCGGCGGCGCATTATATGGCGCAACGCATACCTCTGAACAGGTTGAAAACTTTTTCAATAGCATAATGGAACACGCTGGATAAAACCGCCAATAATAAAAAAGAGTGCCAGGCCGAATGCCCTTCGAATGCTGGCGCTCTTTTGTTTTATATAAGAAGGTATTATGAGAAACCTAAGCAGTCAGGAATTATACTTTGTAGCAGGCGGCGCTCCGACCGCTACAGAAGTTGAAGATTTTGGTGAAGCGGTCTTAAATGGCGCGGTCATTGGCGCGACCACACTCGCGTTTAGCTTTGGGAAATGGGCAAGTTTTGCCGGTCCTTTTACTTTTGGTCTGTCGCAGCTTGTCGGGGTCTTCGTTGGTCTCGCCGTTGGTGGCATCGGTGGCGCAATTTATGGTGCGTACCATACCCCAGCCGAGAGCGAAGCCTTTTTTCTCGATATCGTGAAATATCTGGGTTAACCATATTTTCGATAAGCAGAGTATTTGCTGGGCCGACATAATCAAAATTAACGCTTGTGTAAATTATGATAGTTGCACCTCAAACCAGCACATTTACAGTTTGTCTGTTTTTAAAATTATAAGCTGTTAAAGATTAACCTTTATTTCCCAATAACCATTCGGTGTGACACCTTTCAACTACCTTCACAGCGTGATTTTATCGTCAGCCGGGCCAGCACTTAATGTGCTGGCCCATAAGCAGTGGACACACCCACTATTAAGTCAGGATTATGGGTTACCACTCCTTTTTTAGCTATTCCTTTATCCACAGAATATGCTGTCAAAACGCATCCCATCCTGGTGCAGACTCTTCACAAAACTAACAGCATCACGGCATTGACCTGTGCGTTGATACTTTCTACAACGGCGAATTGATTCGGCTATCCGCTATTAAGGCTTATATATTCCACCACAACGAGCAGCCATTAAGCGTTTTTTAAACATATCGCCCTGCGCGGCGTAACAGACACACGAATATCCGTAAACGGGTAAGCCGATACAGCATGAAATTGTTCTGTCAACGTAAAGCAGAATAGCGTGGCCAGCCGACGGGTTAATATAATAATTTCAAATATCGGCTCATCTCTAAACTGATTAACTATTCAGCCGGATTATTTCCGGCAGGCTAACCCCGGCTACGGTTATTTTTATCACCGGGCAGATAGCAGCAGGACCGGGCAGCAGGAGTTGAACCTGCATCGGCAATCCCCGAAGAATTGCAATAATACCGTTATACTATGCCCGTGTTTCCCCGCCCGACACCTCACCCTGCCTCGCGTAACCCTTTGCCACAGCGCGCTGCCCGTTGCCTTGCTTAACCAGCATTCAGGCTGCCTGCCCGGCGTAATCGACCGCCTTCCCCTTCGAAGATCTGCCCGTCACCTGGCGGGATATTTCAGCCTGGGTACTGCAGTAATAACGGCGGATTAAAGTAAGGGTAGTGCCGGCTAATAAGGCTGCAAGCGCAAGCGGTGAATATTTGATAAAACAGCGGAAACCATAAAAATAGGTTGCTAATGCTTTTAATCACGCATTCTTCAGCTAGCCTTAAAAGCCAGACTGTCGGGGGAAACGCTTCCGGCGTTCAGCAGACTGAAATAAGCGAAGAGGTAATGACTATGCCCTCAGGACAATTTTATATTCTTGATCATCCGGATCTGACATTCACCGCCAGTTACCATATCGATACGGTGAATGAAAAGCCCTTTAAATCACGCATCGTGCTTGAGATCCAGAAACAGCTGCAGCCTACCGAGGCATTTGATGCTGTCAGTATCGGCCAACAGGTGACCTTTGTCTCATCCAGCGGTGAAGCGCAGCGAATGTATCTGATCAGTAACGCTGACGACCAGTTGGTTTTCAGCTCGCGCGCCTGAGGCCGGAATTTGCAGAGAAAGGGGGGAAGGATAATCGAGCACGAGGGCACGGTCTGTCTGACCGTCGTCTTCGCCACCCTACAGAAACAAAAAAACCACCTTTTGAGGTGGCTTACGACATTGCTTACTGCTTGTTTTTATTCGGTTTCAATATGGTGCCCGGGGCGGGACTTGAACCCGCACAGCCTTACAGCCGAGGGATTTTAAATCCCTTGTGTCTACCGATTTCACCACCCGGGCAGGGTGTAACTGGAGGCGCGTCCCGGAGTCGAACCGAGGTACACGGATTTGCAATCCGCTGCATAGCCACTCTGCCAACGCGCCTTAAACTGATGTGCCGCCAGGTTAACCTGACCTGCGAATCTGGAGCGGGAAACGAGACTCGAACTCGCGACCCCGACCTTGGCAAGGTCGTGCTCTACCAACTGAGCTATTCCCGCATTTCAGCAACTGCATCGAACTTGCTGATTTTATTTATCTTCTGGCAGGCTGGCTGCCGTTCGATGCGATGCATTCTACTGACCTGACGCAGTGAGTCAATAAAATTATCCTCACTGTGTGTCTGTTTGCTGCTTTTTAAATCGCATCGATCACGGTTCGAGCAGATCGCCGCGCGCCGCGCTTAAATACTGAAACATTGACCAGAAAGTCAGCACCGCAGCAATGTATAACGCCACCACGCCAATTCCGACTACCGTGCTGTCAGGACGCCACAGCAGGGCAAACAGCGACAGCATCTGGGCGGTGGTTTTCACTTTGCCAATCCATGAAACCGACACGCTGCTGCGTTTACCGATCTCAGCCATCCACTCACGCAACGCAGAGATGATAATCTCACGGGCAATCATGGTGGCGGCGGGCAGCGTAATCCACCAGGCATGGAAATATTCTGCCACCAGCACCAGCGCCATCGCGACCATCACTTTATCGGCCACCGGGTCAAGAAATGCCCCGAAGCGGGTGGTCTGTTTCCAGCGGCGCGCCAGAAAGCCGTCAAACCAGTCGGTGACGGCAGCGAAAATGAAGATCAGTGCAGTAGCCAGCGGTGCCCAGTGAAACGGCAGATAGAAAGCCAGCACGAAGAACGGGATGAGGACGACTCGGAACAGGGTGAGACACGTCGGGATGTTAAATTGCATATGCCGGTAACTGTCTGGAATGGGTAGAATTTAACGTATGTTCCTACATTGCCCCCCCCGTTTCAATGCTAGTGTTTCAACGAGTAGTATATTTTTTCTGCCAGGGCGTGTGAGATACCCGGTACATTGGCGATCTCCTCCACTGATGCATTCATCAGCGGTTGCAGGCCCCCCATGTACTTAAGCAGTTGCTGACGCCGTTTCGGCCCCACTCCTTCGATGCTTTCCAGTGCGCTGGTGTTCTTTACTTTAGCGCGTTTTTTACGGTGGCCCGAGATTGCATGATTGTGAGCATCGTCACGAATATGCTGAATTACATGCAGCGCCGGGGCATCCGGCGGCAGAGAAACGCCCTCGCCTTCCGCTTCAAAGAACAGTGTTTCCAGTCCCGCTTTACGATCGCTGCCTTTGGCTACGCCCAGTAAAATCGGTCGGGATTTATCCCACGGCACATCCAGCTCGGCGAATACCTGTTTCGCCTGGGCAAGCTGTCCTTTGCCGCCATCGATCAGGATCACGTCCGGGATCTTGTCCTCTTCGATCGCTTTACCATAACGACGGCGCAGCACCTGGTTCATCGCGGCATAGTCATCGCCGGGCGTAATACCGCTGATGTTATAGCGGCGGTAGTCGGCACGCAGCGGACCGTTCTGATCGAACACCACGCAGGAGGCGATCGTCTGCTCACCCATGGTGTGGCTGATATCGAAACACTCCATGCGCGTGATCTTGTCGAGCTGAAGAAACTCCGCCAGAGCTGCCAGACGCTGATGAATCGTCGAGTGTTGCGATAACCGGGTGGTTAATGCGGTCGCGGCATTGGTTCGCGCCAGCTTCAGATAACGGGCGCGATCGCCGCGCGGTTTGCTCTGAATCGAGACCCGACGACCAGCCAGCTCGCTCAGCGAGTCGGCCAGCAATTCGCGTTCTGGCAAGGTAAAGTCGAGCAGGATGTCGCCCGGCAAGGTGCGCGCTTCACTGCCCTGCAGGTAGAACTGTCCGACAAAGGTTTGCACCACTTCGGCCAGATCGGTATCCGCCGGCACTTTCGGGAAGTAGCTGCGGCTGCCTAACACTTTACCCTGACGAATAAACAGCACGTGCAGACAGGCCATACCCGCCTCGTAAGCCACGCCCATCACATCCAGGTCATCGCCCTGATTGGAGACAAACTGTTTCTCAGTGACCCGCCGCACCGCCTGAATCTGATCGCGCAGGCGGGCCGCTTCTTCAAATCGAAGTCCGACGCTCGCCTCCTCCATCCGCTTCACCAGCAGATTGAGGACCTGATCATCTTTGCCCGCCAGGAACAGGCGCACATAATCGGTTTGCTGGGCGTACTCCTCTTCACTCACCAGTCCGGCCACGCACGGCCCCAGACAACGACCAATCTGGTATTGCAGACAGGGACGTGATCGGTTGCGGTAAACGCTGTTTTCGCACTGACGGATCGGGAAGACTTTTTGCAGCAGTCCGAGGGTTTCGCGTACCGCATAGCCGTTGGGGAACGGCCCAAAGTATTCCCCTTTCGCGTGTTTAGCACCACGGTGCATCGCCAGTCGCGGATGGGTGTCAGCGCTCAGGAAGATGTAGGGATAGGATTTATCATCGCGCAGCAATACGTTGTAGCGCGGCTGATACAGCTTGATGTAGTTATGCTCAAGCAGCAGCGCTTCGGTTTCGGTGTGGGTTACGGTGACGTCGATGTGCTGGATATTGCTTACCAGCGCTTCGGTCTTGCGGCTGCCGACCTGAGTGCGAAAATAGCTGGTCAAACGCTTTTTCAGATCTTTGGCTTTGCCAACATAGATGACGGTGCCTGAGGCGTCATACATGCGGTAGACGCCGGGCTTACTGGTCACCGTACTCAGAAAGGCTTTGGAATTAAAAACGTCACTCACTACTGATTAACGGCTCCGCATTATAGAGGCCATGTCGAATGGCCAGATGCGTTAACTCTACGTCACCGCTGATGTTCAGCTTACTGAACATACGATAACGGTAGCTGTTAACGGTTTTAGGACTGAGATTCAACTGCTCGGAAATTTCCGTCACCTTTTGTCCTTTGGTGATCATCAGCATAATCTGCAATTCCCTTTCCGACAAACAGCTGAAAGGTGATTCGGCTTTCTGCGGCTCAATCTGGCTCAGCGCCATCTGCTGCGCAATGTCCGAGGCGATGTAGCGTTGTCCGGCGTTAACCGAACGAATCGCGTTAATCACTTCCTGCGGCGCTGCCCCTTTACTGAGGTAGCCAGCGGCACCGGCCTGCATCACTTTGGCCGGTAATGGATTCTCGGTATGGATTGTCAGCATGATGATTTTGATGTCGGGATTGTAGCGCACGATCTTGCGTGTCGCCTCAAGCCCGCCAATGCCTGGCATGTTCATATCCATCAAAATCACATCGACCTGATTGGCACGACACCATTTGGCCGCGTCCTCACCACAGTTAACTTCTCCGACTACCACCAGACCTTTGACATCCTCCAGGATGCGGCGGATACCAGCACGGACCAGTTCATGGTCATCAACAAGAAGCACACTGATCAACGGGAAGACTCCAGAGGCTAAAAAGAGGAAGCAATTAACGATTTCAGGCGGTAATCATACCCGTTTTTACCTCAAAAGCACATCAACAAAGTAAAACTGTAGCGGCGATACCTGATTGAAAACCGATGATCACGCTTATCTTAGCCGCGTTAAAACCGCCACCTGTCCCACCTGAAAAATAAAATTAAAAAAGTTATTTTTCATTTACTTAAACAGAATTCGATGCGGGATTTATGTGGGTGTGCAACACCGTCAGGAACATCGTTAAGCGCTATGATAACTTTCCGCGATTGATTAGCCCTGCTGGATTGATAACCTTTTCGGCCAGAAGCGAACCGGCCCGATCAGCAACTTAATCGCCCTGTGGTATACTCACGCACTGCTGTACGGACGAGATTGCCGACACGTTGTTATTCACCAAGGAGAAAATCATGAGCGATGAAGACTTTGCAACTTCGCAGGAAGCGCGCAAATTAGCGGATGAAATAGCGGGTCTGAAAATGATGATCACGCTGATTCTGAAAGGCATGGGTCAGGCGGATGCCGGAAAAGTCATTATCAATATGGAACGCTACGTGCAGACGCTGGGCGATAAGCCGCAGGCGGAAGTGTTCAGCAACACCATTAAGCAGATCAAAGCGGCCTACCGCCAGTAAACGTTTTGCCCCCGGTTGCGGGGGCAAATTAGTTAGCTGTGTGACTGCCAGTTAACTGACACACCCAGCGACGGCAGTACTTCTTCCGGACTGAAACGCCGGGTGCCGCGATACTTCTCCGCCAGCGCAGGCTGCACCACCGGAATGCGAATCGCGAACAGATTATCTTCCGACAGGATCAAGCCCGGCGTCAGCGGCTCATACACCACCCGATGCTGCTCAAACATCTTCTCCAGCATCGGTGTGGCTGAACTGATGATGTACTCCATGCCATTCAGCTCTGCCAGCTGCACCGCGTGCCAGAGAATGTTCAGTGGCAACTCAGGATCCACCTCCAGCCGGGCCGAGAAGCGCGACATCTCCCACACCTTTTCATGGCTGAAGGGCAACACAATGCCTTCACTCTGTTCCGGTTCGAACCACGGCATAAGCCGGGCGCAGCCGCTGATCCCTTCCCGCGCATTCCAGGCAATCAGCCAGGTCACGTCTGAGCGATCGAAGCGATCGTATTCCTGTCCCGGCGTGCTAAGACGTGGCGGAATAGACCAGCCTTCGCCGCGCGCAAATACGCTATACCGGTAGCTGCCAAGTTCGGCAAGCAAAGAGGATGGCATATCCTTTAATTGCGTTTGAACTATTTTCATCATGCGCCTCTGACATCCCCATGTTTGCAATGATTTCTTTGCGCCAGCCTGGCAAAGCCCCGGCGCAGGGTAGACAACTGACCTGGACGAGGGAACTACTAAAATTGGTAGTTGCTTTTCGTCTAAATCAGCCCGACTGCTGCTGCATAACAGGCAATCTGGGTTTTATTGGAAACATTGAAACGCTTTTGCATATTTTTTTGGTGAAAGTTAACGGTATGTTCAGAGATGGATAAAATAAGTGAAATTTCCACCGCAGTTTTTCCCTCTGCAGTCCATTTCAAAATTTCCAGCTCGCGCTGACTAAACTCTTTTTTTAGTACCATCATTGCATCATCGCTAAAGCGTTCCAGCGTATCTAAGCTTAGCTCCGCTAAAAAGTGTAGTTTGACTTCCAGCTCAATGCGGCGCTGCTGAATAGGAAGCGGCTGTTGCGATGATATAGATAATATACCAATGACGCGATTTGGTGCCATTGCAGAGCAAGAAAAACCGCTACGCAGGCCGTGCTCTGCCGCCTCCTGCCACAGGTTACCGGCCTCGGTAAACAGTTCACGCGTCCAGACCATTCCCCGGCCGGGCCGCTGGCACTGTTCCAGCACCGGATCGACCGCGTAATAATTGTTCGCTTCATAATGCTTAACCCACTGCGTGGGATAACTGCTGTGTAAATGAATGCGCGGTCGGGTGAAAGGCACCGGATGCTGAATCAGGAAGGCAAAATAGTCGAAGCCTAATGATTCAGTAAAGCAGTGCAATAACGTCTTCAGCTCAGAAGAACAAGTTAATGCCCGAAATTTTTCTTCTGCGTCACCCCGCCAGGCGAAATAATCCCCGCTACTCATATTGCCTCGGCATTATTTTTACGCATTTGCGCATTATTATTCATTTTGGTTATTCAGATAAAAAATAAATTATCAGGAGTAAATTAATTTATTGTACAAACCGGCATCGCCACAATAAAGATGGCATTTAATTCTCTGAACCTCAGGCTCCCCACAACCGCCTTTCAACGTCAATATGAGGCCGTCCGGTGTAACTTTCAATCATCAGTGGAGAATAAGATTTTTCCGATGGAATTTCAATCATTATGTTTCATTCGATTTTTTCAGCAGCGTTGCAAAAGTCTCAGTCCAGATAAAAAGTTATTTCCTGAGCGCCAGTAATTTATGGTTAAACAGCAGGTTAAATAGGTGCTGAATAAGCGAAGCGGTAAAGGTTGATGTTCAACATATTTTTCATCAGGAAATAAGCATGCATTTCACTCTGGTAATCCTGAGACTACGCTTAATCTGCGGTCACCGTGACTAACCGCTTAAGATTCGGGACGAAAACAGCCGTCAGACGCGCGTTTCAACACGACATGGATTAACCCGCCACGGGAGCATACGATGCTAAATCAGTGGGCTTTACTCTTTCTGGTGTCCGGCGTTTGCACCGCGCTGATGATTACCAAGGATATTTTCCTTTACCGTCAGCCGGGCAGACTGATGAACCTGATCTGGCCACTCACCGGGCTTTATCTGCCGTTTATCGGCTGGCTGGCCTGGTGGTATCTCGGCCGGATTCCCCGACATCAGTTAAAAGCAGCGTTACTGATTTCGCCCAAATCGTCCCGCTATCGTGGCTGGCAAGCGCTATTTATCGCCACCGCCATCTCAGCCGCCGCCTGTATTTTAGCTGAGGCGCTAACCTTACCAATTATCACGCTGCTGAACTATCTGAAAATACCGCTGTTGATCTGGCAACAGGCAGCAATTTCGCTGTTACTCTCTTTCCTGTTACTGCTGCTTTTTCAATTTTTCTCCCTGCCTCAACATGAAAAAAAATCATTCTGGCAGCGCTTGTCGCTGGCATTTAAACGCAGCGCCTTTCCGCTGCTGATCTGTCAGGCCGGCATTTTTTTCTTTATGGCGCTGGCCCTGAAATTTGTGCTGCATCAGCAGATCAATCCGTCGCGGACGCTCTTCTGGTTTATGCTGCAACTCGCGATGATGACTGGATTTGTTTTTTCGTGGCCAGCAAATCATTTCATAATCAAACGCGGTATTAATCCTGTTTTATGATTTATCGACAATACCCCGCGCCGCGCATGCCCAGATGAAAATGGGTGGTATGGGCGGCGTTATAGTCGGGTCCCAGCGCATTGCCAAACACCTGGCAACCGCCACGCCACAGCGTATGCAGCATTGCGGCTTTGTCCGTAGGCTGCTGCCAGTGCTGGCTGACAGTAAGCCGCTGACCATTGGCCAGCTGAAAGCCGGTCACATCCCAGGCATCAGCCGTCGCATGTTCGCTCAATCGCCCTTCGGTCCGATGATAAATATTGCGACAGGCATAACTGCCGACGTGGCTAATCCGCACCAGCGGGCTCTGCATCTGCTGCAGGGTTTGTTCACGGCTGCGTAAGGCGTACATGGTGCTGGCAACCGCCATTGGGCAGCTGGCAAGGAAACTGCTGCTCAGGCTGACCGGGCCAAATTTCTGGATACGCAACGGATCGGCAAGGGGACAGTTGCCCCGTAGCGGCGGTCTTTCGCTGAAGCTGACCCAGCCCGCCTGCTGCGCGCGCCGCATCACCGCCAGACAGGCGGCAGGATCGCCGGCCAGCCGTTTCATTTTGAGTTGCGTCATCCAGCCCGGCGGGTCCGTCACCGACAGCGGAATAAAGGGATTAAATTGCGGCGGCAGATGCTGTTTTAGCCAGGGTAAACTGACCCATCCCAGCGCAATCAACAGCAAAAACAGAATAAGCGTGCGCATAGTCCCTCTCGCAGCATGATGAATAACCAACAGAAAGTGTAGAAGTACAATCCTCGTCACGCCCTGAACCTGACACAACGTGATGAAAAATTACCCAGCCTGCCGCAGGATTAACCCGCGTAACGCTTTGCTGCCACCTGATTGAGCGGCAATGGTCACAATTGATAAAAAACCGTTACCGGCTTTAGGGTGACTTCCACTATCTTATGCCGGCTTGCCTTCGGGCGACGCCATTCAGTAACAGCCAGCAGAGCTGACACAACATCAAGAAAGGAAAGACAATTCCATGGTTGATCAATCTAAAGACGCGCCACTCGCGCAGGAAGGCCCGGATAAACTGCGGCGCAACCTGCATAATCGCCATATTCAACTTATCGCCATCGGTGGTGCTATCGGTACCGGCCTGTTCATGGGTTCCGGTAAAACCATTAGCCTGGCGGGACCCTCGATCATTTTTGTTTATATGATCATCGGCTTTATGCTGTTCTTCGTGATGCGGGCAATGGGCGAGCTGCTGCTGTCCAATCTTGAGTACAAATCATTCAGCGATTTTGCGGCTGACCTGCTCGGCCCCTGGGCGGGCTATTTTACCGGCTGGACCTACTGGTTCTGTTGGGTGGTGACCGGCATTGCTGATGTGGTTGCTATCAGCGCGTACTTCCAGCTCTGGTTTCCCGGCTTCTCGATCTGGATGAGCGCCCTGCTGTGCGTGGTGGTTTTCCTGACGCTCAACATTGCGACCGTCAAACTGTTTGGTGAGATGGAGTTCTGGTTCGCGATCATCAAAATCGTGGCGATTGTGGCGCTGATCATTACCGGCATTGTGCTGGTATCGATGCATTATCCCTCACCCGGCGGCGGCACCGCCTCGCTGAGTAATATCTGGGATCACGGTGGGCTGTTTCCAAAAGGGCTGAGCGGCTTCTTTGCCGGCTTCCAGATTGCGGTGTTTGCCTTTGTCGGCATTGAACTGGTCGGCACCGCCGCGGCAGAAACGCACGATCCACATAAAGTGCTGCCGCGCGCGATTAACGCCATTCCGCTGCGGGTTATTATGTTTTACGTGCTGGCGCTGATGGTGATCATGGCGGTGACGCCCTGGACCCAGGTGATGGCCGACCGTAGCCCGTTCGTTGAAATGTTTGTGCTGATTGGCCTGCCCGCTGCGGCCAGTATCGTCAACTTCGTGGTCCTGACCTCGGCAGCCTCCTCCGCTAACAGCGGTATTTTCTCGACCAGCCGTATGCTGTATGGCCTGTCGCAGCAGGGCGTGGCCAGCCGTGCCTTTGGCCGCCTGTCAGCGCGCGCGGTCCCGACCACCGGCCTGCTTTTCTCCTGCCTGTGTCTGCTGGCTGGCGTAGCGTTGATTTATCTGATCCCGGACGTGATGACGGTATTCACCCTGGTGACCACCGTTTCCGCCATTCTGTTCATGTTCGTCTGGACCATCATCCTGTGCAGCTACCTGGCCTACCGTAAAAAGTACCCGCAGCGTCATGCCCAGTCCGGCTTTAAAATGCCAATGGGCAAGTTCATGTGCTGGGTTTGCATGGCGTTCTTCGCTTTCGTGCTGGTGTTGTTGACCCTGCAGGAAGATACGCGCCAGGCCCTGATGGTGACACCGCTGTGGTTTGCGCTGCTGACGATGGGCTGGCTGGTGCGCCGCCGCCGTCAACCACGCTAACCGCCTGCTGGCAATAAAAAACCCGGTCACTGACCGGGCTTTTTTATAGCCGCTGAGACAGTGTCGAGAACACCGCCTGCAAAGTAGGCCGCTCCGAC
The DNA here is from genome assembly GCF_050432985.1 of Pantoea sp. AN62. Classification (NCBI taxonomy): domain Bacteria; kingdom Pseudomonadati; phylum Pseudomonadota; class Gammaproteobacteria; order Enterobacterales; family Erwiniaceae; genus Pantoea; species Pantoea sp. AN62. The sequence goes on from NZ_JBNPYB010000001.1 coordinate 175,230, forward strand.
GGCAGCCGCTGTGGCTGTGGATCGGGCTGTTGTGGGCTACCGAGGTTAAAGGTAAAGGTGAAATCATCGCCTTCCCCCATCCGCAGATCGGCAATGGTAATCTGCCCGTTGCGTTCCGCCATCGCATAAAAACCGTGGCTGAACCACGCGACCCGCTCGGCATACCCGTTTCCACGCAGCGCATCAAACAGTTCAGGATGACGGGGTCGCCATACCACCTGCAGCGGACGCCGTGGCGACAGCAGTGACCAGTAAACCTCACCGTAGCGGTCCGGTGTCATCACCACGCTGCGCCACACCAGGCTGTTGAAGGCGGTCGGGGTCACCAGCACCTTATCGGTTGGGATCCCCTGCCGGACCAGCGCCTGCTTGATCTGCCCTGCCGCCACGCCCTGAATCGCCACGCTCCACAGCAGGTAGAGCGTACTCAGGGTCAGGCCAATCCGGTTCCAGCGTAGCCCGCGCTCACTGCGCCGCCACAGCGCCAGCGCCACGCCAATCAGCAGCGGCAGCGTATAAAGCGGATCGACGATGTAAATACTGCTAATCGCATAGGGATGATCGGTCAGCGGCAGGCCAAGCTGGGTGCCATACACCGTCATTAAATCGAGCAGCGGATGGGTAATCAGCGCCAGCCAGATGGCGGGCCACCATGCCGGCCATCTCACCCGGTGGCGGAACAGTCCGGCCACCAGCCAGGCGATCAGCGGCGATATCAGCGTGAGATAGAGCAGCGCATGACTTTCGGTACGATGCAGCGTCATATTGCGTATCGCATCGCCATGATCGATAAACACATCAAGATCGGGCAGGGTGCCGCAGACGGCACCGACCACTGCAGCCTGCCAGACCGGCACCCGTCGTCCCATTACCGCCACGCTGACCGCGGCACCCAGCACCAACTGCGAAACAGAATCCATGGTTTTACTCCGTGGCGAACGGTCGATCCGGCGTCAGTCAGCGCACCCGAATCCCTTCAATAATCATGCGCTGCACGTTGCTGACCGTCTGATCAAAAAAATCGGGATCGTTAAGCGTCTGACCGGTGACCGCCTCGACCTGACTGGCAAAATCGGCATAGTGCTGGGTGGTGGCCCACAGCATGAAGATCAGATGTTGCGGCTGGACACCTGCCAGCCGGCCTTCATCAATCCAGCGCTCAATAATCGCCGCTTTGTCATCCACCAGCTGTTTCAGATCGCCCGCCAGTTCACCTTTAAGCAGTGGTGCGCCCTGCAACATCTCCAGGCAAAACAGCCGCGAGGCCTGTGGGTGATCGCGTGATACTTCCAGCTTAAGGCGGATGTAGCGGCGAATCGCCACCAGCGGATCCTGATCGTGCGCCAGCGCCCGCAGCGGAGCCAGCCAGACATCCAGTATCTGTTTCAGCACCGCCACATACAGCGCTTCTTTAGAGGGGAAATAGTAGAGCAGATTGGTTTTAGAGACGTCAGCCCGTTCTGCCACCTTATCGAGGCTGGTGCCATGAATGCCAAACTGTGAGAAGAACGCCAATGCCGCCTCCAGAATGGCAGCACGTTTCGCGGCGACGGCACGCGAACGACGCGTTGGCTTTTTTTCATCGGTTTTCACACGTTTACCTCATCCCTCTTGTGTCAGCGCATCATAGCAAAGTGCTTCCGCCCTGCCCAATCCACCGCCTGCACCTTTTTCGCTCAGCCTGCATGGAAAATGTGCAGCGAATTTTGACCAAACGGTCCGAAATGGACCATCTGCTCTGGTTACCTCTTTTGGGTTAAGTTTAACCTGTTGTTATTTATTGCATTAAAAAAAGTGGCACACAGTTTGCAGAATTGTGACTGAGCGCAGCCCCTCAGGGATGAAGCAGGAAGCAGTGCCGCGCGTGAAATGTCCTCCCCCGACTGCATAGAGGTTTCACATGAAGATAGGCGTCTTTATTCCGATTGGTAACAATGGCTGGCTGATTTCATCCCATGCACCGCAATACAAGCCGACCTTTGAACTGAACAAAGCGATCGTGCTGAAAGCGGAGCATTACCATTTCGACTTTGCGCTGTCGATGATCAAACTGCGCGGCTTCGGCGGTAAGACCGAATTCTGGGATCACAACCTCGAGTCCTTCACCCTGATGGCGGGCCTGGCAGCCGTGACCTCTCGCATTGAGATCTACGCGACGGCGGCCACGCTGACGCTGCCCCCGGCTATTGTGGCGCGCATGGCCGCCACCATCGATTCGATTTCCAATGGCCGATTTGGCGTCAACCTGGTGACCGGCTGGCAGAAGCCCGAATATGAGCAGATGGGATTATGGCCGGGCGATGAGTACTTCGGCAGCCGTTATGCCTATCTGACCGAATACGTTACCGTGCTGCGCGATCTGTGGGGCACCGGCAAGTCTGACTTCAAGGGCGATTTTTTCACCATGAATGACTGCCGGGTCAGCCCGCAACCGCAGCGGCCGATGAAGGTAATCTGCGCCGGTCAGAGTGATGCCGGTATGGCATTTTCCGCCCAGCACGCCGATTACAACTTCTGCTTTGGTAAAGGCGTGAATACCCCTACCGCATTCAGCGCGACCTCCACGCGGATGAAGCAGGCCGCGGAAAAAGCCGGACGCGATGTCGGCTCCTATGTGCTGTTTATGATTATCGCGGCTGCGACCGATGAAGAAGCCCGCGCCCGATGGGAACACTACAAAGCCGGTGCCGATGAAGAGGCACTCTCCTGGCTGACCACCCAAAGCCAGCAGGACACCAAATCAGGCAGCGACACCAACGTGCGCCAGATGGCCGATCCCACCTCGGCGGTCAACATCAATATGGGGACGCTGGTCGGCTCTTATGCCAGCGTGGCGCGGATGCTGGATGAGGTGGCGCAGGTGGACGGCACCCATGGCGTGCTGCTGACGTTTGATGATTTCCTGCAGGGCATCGAAGACTTTGGTCAACATATTCAACCGCTGATGCAGTGCCGCAGTGCCCTGCTGGAAGCCCAACAGGAGGTGGCCTGATGAGTACGGTTTATTGCGCCCATACCCCAGACGTGCCGCAGATTGAGCTGCCGGCGCGTCCCGAACCGATCGCCTTTCCACCCAGCCAGAGCGCGCTGATTGTGGTGGATATGCAAAATGCTTACGCCACCGAAGGCGGCTATCTGGATCTGGCCGGGTTTGATGTCTCTGCCACCCAGCCGGTGATCGCCAGCATCGCACAGGCGGTGACCGCTGCCCGGGCAGCAGGCATCCAGATTATCTGGTTTCAGAACGGCTGGGATGCGGATTACGTCGAAGCTGGCGATGCCGGTTCACCCAATTTTCACAAATCGAATGCGCTGAAAACCATGCGCAAACGCCCGGAACTGCACGGCACGCTGCTGTCGAAAGGCAGCTGGGATTATGCGCTGGTGGATCAGCTGGTGCCGCAGCCGGGCGACATTGTGTTGCCGAAACCACGCTACAGCGGCTTCTTTAATACGCCGCTCGACAGCATGTTACGCAGCCGCGGTATCCGTCATCTGATCTTCACCGGCATTGCGACTAACGTCTGCGTCGAATCGACACTGCGTGACGGTTTCTTCCTTGAGTATTTCGGCGTGGTGCTGGAAGACGCGACTTATCAGGCCGGACCTGCTTTTGCGCAGCAGGCGGCCCTGTTTAATATCGAAACGTTTTTTGGCTGGGTGTCGGACGTTGCCACCTTCTGCGAGAGCCTGAAACCTGCCGATTCCCGCTGAGCGATTCAAAAAGGAGAAGTTGTTATGCCAAAAAGCGTGATTATTCCGCCGGGAACCACCACCCCCATCGCCCCTTTCGTGCCCGGCACGCTGGCCGACGGCGTGGTGTACGTTTCGGGTACGTTACCGTTCGATGCTGATAATAACGTGGTGCACGTTGGCGACGCTGCGGCACAAACCCGCCATGTACTGGAAACCATCAAGAAGGTGATTGAAACCGCCGGCGGCAATATGGCGGACGTGACGTTCAACTCGATATTCATTACCGACTGGGCCAATTACGCGGCGGTGAATCAGGTCTATGCCGATTATTTTCCCGGTGATAAACCGGCCCGCTTCTGTATTCAGTGCGGGCTGGTCAAACCCGATGCGCTGATTGAAATCGCCAGCGTGGCGCACATCGGCAAACAGGAGGTCTGATGCAGCTGGATATCCTTGGCCTGCAGTCGCCGGATGCCCCGACGCTGGTGCTCTCTTCCGGTCTGGGTGGCGTGGCGGGCTTCTGGCAGCCGCAGCTGGCTGCCCTGACCGCCCGTTACCGGGTGGTGCTCTACGATCAGCGCGGTACCGGCCGCAGCGCCGATACCCTGCCGGAAGGTTACAGCATGGCGATGATGGCGGCAGAGCTGGCCGCCGCGCTGGCGCAGCAGGGAATCCTGCGTTTTAGCCTGATCGGTCATGCGCTCGGCGGGCTGGTGGGTTTGCAACTGGCGCTGGATTATCCGGAGCGGGTTGAACGGATAGTGGTAATCAATGGCTGGCTGACGCTGCATCCCCACACGCGCCGCTGCTTTCAGGTGCGCCAGGATCTGTTGCTTAACGTCGGCGTTGAAGCCTTTGTGCGTGCCCAGCCGCTGTTTCTCTATCCGGCTGAATGGATGGCGCAGCATCAGACCCGGCTGGAACAGGAAGACAGTCATCACATTGCCCATTTCCAGGGAATGGAGAACCTGATGCGGCGTCTGCACGCCCTGATGAGCGCTGATTTTAGCACGCGTGCCGCCGCTATTCCCCAGCCGGCGCTGGTGATCTGCAGTCAGGACGATCTGCTGGTGCCCTGGAGCTGTTCCGCTCAGCTGGCGGCGGCGCTGCCGAACGCCTCGGAGCAGGTAATGGCATGGGGTGGCCACGCGATGAGCGTAACCGATGCCGATCACTTTAATGCCCTGCTGGTGCAGTGGCTGGATGATACCGATGACGTGCAGCCACTGGCACGCGTCGCCGGGTAACCCTTTTTGTGGAGAACGCGATGAATCCGAATCATCTTGCGCCTGTGGTAGAGAAAACTGAGTTTCGTAACGCCATGTCGCGGCTGGGTGCCGCCGTCAATATCATCACCACCGAAGGTCCGGCCGGTCGTGCTGGCTTTACTGCCTCTGCGGTCTGCAGCGTTACCGATTCGCCACCTACCCTGCTGGTCTGCCTCAATCGTTCCGCCTCGGTCTGGCCGGTGTTCTGTGAAAACCGTCAGCTGTGCGTCAATACCCTGGCGGCAGGCCACGAAACCTTATCCAACCTGTTCGGCGGCAAGACGCCGATGGCCGAACGCTTTATTGCTGCCGAATGGTCAACAGCGATTACCGGTTCGCCGGTGCTGAGCGGCGCAGTCGCCTCGTTTGACTGTCGTATCAGCCAGATTGTCAGCGTCGGCACCCACGACATTCTGTTCTGTGAGGTGCTGGCGCTGGTGCGTAACGACGATACCCACGGTCTGGCATGGTTTGACCGCGGTTATCATCCGCTTATGCGGCAGGAAGCCTGTTAATCCGCCAGCCTTCCGCAGGCCTGGCCCCGGCATTCATCACTTTCTGGAGTATACGATGGCACGTTCCTGGTTCCCGCAATGGCAAAAGAAGTCGGCACTGAGTGAAAACGGCATTATTGCCCCGGATGAAACGCTGCCGATGGGGCAAACGCTGATTCTTGGTTTGCAACATGCAGTCGCGATGTTTGGCGCAACGGTACTGATGCCGTTGCTGATGGGCCTGGACCCTAACCTGGCGATTCTGGTGTCGGGGATTGGCACCCTGCTGTTCTTTTTGATTACCGGCGGTCGGGTGCCCAGTTACCTTGGCTCCAGCGCCGCGTTTGTCGGGGTGGTGATCGCCGTGACCGGTTTCAGCGGTCAGGGACTGAACCCTAATCTCAGCGTGGCGCTGGGTGGCGTAATCGCCTGTGGCCTGGTTTATACCCTGATTGGGCTGGTGGTGATGAAAGCCGGTACCCGCTGGATTGAAAACCTGATGCCGCCAGTGGTGACGGGCGCGGTGGTGATGGCCATCGGGCTGAATCTGGCCCCGATTGCGGTGCATGGCGTATCCGGATCCTCGTTTGACAGCTGGGTGGCGGTAATGACGGTGCTCTGTATTGGCGTGGTGGCGGTATTTACGCACGGCATGATACAGCGCCTGCTGATCCTGATTGGGCTGATCGTGGCGTGGGCTCTCTATGCTCTGCTGACCAACGGGCTGGGACTGGGCAAGCCGGTCGACTTTACGCTGCTGGCGCAGGCACCGTGGTTTGGCCTGCCGCACACCACCGCGCCAGCTTTTGATCTGCAGGCGATGGTGATGATCGCGCCGGTAGCGATCATTCTGGTGGCGGAGAATCTTGGTCACCTGAAAGCGGTGGCGGGAATGACCGGACGTAACCTTGACCCGTATATGGGGCGGGCATTTGTCGGCGACGGTCTGGCAACAATACTCTCCGGCTCGATCGGCGGCAGCGGCGTAACCACCTATGCAGAAAATATCGGGGTGATGGCGGTGACTAAAGTCTACTCAACGCTGGCGTTTGTCGCCGCGGCGATCATTGCCATTCTGGCCGGTTTCTCGCCGAAGTTTGGCGCGCTAATCCACACGATTCCGGCGCCGGTAATTGGCGGAGCATCGATTGTGGTGTTTGGGCTGATTGCGGTGGCAGGGGCTCGCATCTGGGTTCAAAATCACGTTGATTTCAGCCAGAACAGCAACCTGATTATGGTCGCCACCACGCTGGTGCTAGGTGCCGGTGACTTTGCGCTGAAGATAGGTTCATTTACCCTCGGCGGTATCGGCACCGCCACCTTCGGCGCCATTATCCTTAATGCGATTCTGCGCCGACGCGGCGTGACGCTACCGGATAAGCCACTGGCGCGACAGGAGGGCTAACTATTCCTGCGATTCCTGCGGTGTGGTCGCTGGCTGCACCGCCTTCTTCCGTTTCAGCCGCAGCTCACTGACAATCACGCCGCAGACAATCAGCGCCCCGCCCAGCAACGCCAGGGCTGGCAAACGCTCACCCGCTATCCGCCCGACCACACCCGCCCAGACCGGTTCACCGGCATAAATCACCGTCGCCCGGGTCGGTGAAACGCTGCGCTGCGCCCAGTTCATCGTGACCTGAATTAAGGCGCTGGCTGCGCCAAGTCCCAGCGCGCTGAGCAGTAGCGGCGTCGAAAGCACCGGAACCGTTTCACCATTGGGGATCATCAACGCAAAAGCGCACAGTGATGCCACCGCCAGCTGTATCAGAGTAACCCGGCGGACATCAACCTGACCGGCATAGCGGCTGATTAAGATGATCTCGGCCGCGATCGCCAGGGTACTGAGCAGGGTCGCCAGTTCACCGGCGTTCAGGCTGATGCGGCCATCCTGCGGCCCGGCTACCAGCAACAGGCCGGTAAATGCCAGCACGATACCGATCCACGACATCAGCCCCGGCGGACGGCGTAAAAACAGCCATTGCAGCAGCGGTACCACCGGCACATAGAGCGCGGTGAGAAACGCCGACTGGCTGCTGGAGATGGTCTGCATTCCCCAGGTTTGTAAGCCGTAACCTCCGGCAATCGACAGGCCAATCAGGGTGCCGGCTTTAATTTCCAGCCAGCTGATAGCGGCCAGATAACGGCGGAAAAACAGTGCCAGCAGCAGCGCCGCCGTAGCAAAGCGCAGCCCGACGAAGAAAAAGGGACCGGAGTGTTGCATCGCACGGTGCACCACCAGAAAGGTGCCGCCCCAGACCATGGTAATAAACAGTAATACCAGCTCCTGGCGCGTAAGGCGCAGGGATAAACCGCGGAGTGCGTCCGACATAATTCACCTGATGATGGATTCGGGCTTATTGTGCGGAGTGAACAGAGGAAAAGCAACGGCGTTGACCGCCGGTGTTTACCGGCGGAACAGAGGTTTATTCATCATCGGTTTTTTTACTGCTGCTGCGCCCCCCTTTTTCGCCAGCACGGGCAGCGCGTTGCGGATCGTTTTTGAAATTCCCGCCGCTGTTTTTACCGCCTTTCCGCCCCGCTTCTGCAGCACGTTCACGGTTTTCGGCGAAATTTCCTGAACCTCCACGATGTGATGCCATGGTCTACTCCTGTCGCGTAACGCGATAAATGAGGAAAGAAAGCAACCTGTGGCTGACGGCAATAGCACCGCTTTCAGCCATGCTTAAAGAATAGCCAATTTCTGTTTTTGCTCCTGCGACAGTCACATTTAGCAACAGACTATTCACCCTCAGTTTGATTAAACAACGCACATTCTGTCGCCTTACAACCGATTGCCTGGCGGTTTATTACCCGACTGCCGAACGCCTGACCCGCGCTTCGCCCACGTGAAACGAAAGCTCTTCTATACTTTTCAGGACGTCAAACCGACCCGGAGAGATCAATGGCTAAGATTCTGGTGCTCTACTACTCAATGTATGGACATATCGAAACGATGGCGAACGCGGTTGCAGAAGGCGCTCGTCGGGTGCCTGGTGCGGAAGTGGATATCCTGCGGGTGCCAGAAACCATGGATGCCGAGCGCTTTGCGCAGGTGGGCGGTAAAACCAATCAGGCGGCTGCAGAAGCAACCCCTGAGGTGTTGACGCAGTATGACGCCATTATCGTCGGCACCCCGACCCGCTTCGGCAATATGTCAGGTCAGATGCGCACCTTCTGGGATCGCACCGGTGGACTGTGGGCATCGGGGGCGCTGCATGGCAAGGTCGGCAGCGTTTTCACCTCAACCGGCACCGGCGGCGGCCAGGAGCTGACGATTACCTCGGTCTGGACCACCCTGGCGCATCACGGCATGGTGATTGTCCCGATCGGCTACGGCACGCAGGAGTTGTTTGATATTTCCCGGACTCGCGGCGGTACGCCTTATGGTGCCTCTACCCTGGCGGGCGGGGATGGTTCACGTCAGCCCACGGAAGAGGAACTGAACATCGCCCGCTATCAGGGTGAGCACGTTGCCGGGCTGACCGTAAAACTGAAGGACTGATTTCATCGAAGGAGAACATTATGGCTACTGAACAAGCAAAAGCACATCACGTTGGCGAATGGGCCAGTCTGCGTCATACCTCGCCTGAAATCGCCGAGGCCATTTTCGAAGTGGCAAATTACGATGAGCGGCTTGCAGAAGAGATCTGGCGCCAGCAAGGCAGTGACGACGTGCTGATTCGCGCCTTTGAAAAAACCGATAAAGATGTCCTGACCTGGGATGACAAAACAGTAGAACGAAAAAACGTGTAATTCAGGGGCGGGAATTTCCCGCCTCGACTTTTTAACTGACCAAGGAGCACGCTATGTCTTCCTATCAAAGCATTAATCCCGCGAACAACCAGGTGCTGAAAAGCTGGCCCTCCCATGATGAGGCGGCCGTCAGCCATGCTCTGGAGGTCGCCGATCGCCTTTACCACTCAGACTGGAGCAAAGGCGATATTCAGCCGCGTCTGCAGGTGTTGCACAAACTGGCTGATCTGATTGATAGCCGTGCGGAAGAGCTGGCCACCATCGCCAGTAAAGAGATGGGCAAGCTGATTGGTCAAAGCCGCGGCGAAGTAAAAATTTGTTCGCAGATTGCGCGCTACTATGCTGAAAACGCCGAACGTATTCTGAAACCGCAGCCCTACCCTAGTGAACTGGGCGAAGCCTGGGTTGAGTATCATCCGATTGGTGTGCTGGTGGCGGTTGAGCCGTGGAACTTCCCTTATTACCAGTTGATGCGGGTGCTGGCACCTAACCTGGCGCTGGGTAATCCGGTGCTGGCGAAACATGCCAATATCGTCCCGCACTGTGCCGACGTGTTTGAAAAGCTGGTCCGCGAAGCCGGTGCGCCTGAAGGTGCCTGGACTAACCTGTTTATCTCGACCGATCAGGTTGCGGATTTGATTGCCGACGAGCGGGTTCAGGGCGTGGCGCTGACCGGTTCGGAACGGGCAGGCAGCGCAGTCGCAGAGCAGGCCGGTAAGCATCTGAAAAAGTCGACTCTCGAACTGGGCGGCAACGATGTTTTTGTCGTGCTGGATGATGCCGATCTCGATGAAGCGGTGCGTCAGGGCGTGCAGGCTCGCCTGAGCAACTGTGGTCAGGTTTGTACCGCTGCCAAGCGCTTTATCCTGCATGAAAAAATTGCCGATCGTTTTATCAGTCAGTTTAGCGCGGCGCTGAGTTCCGTCACGCTGGGCGATCCGCTGGATGAGAAAACCACGCTGGGCCCGCTTTCGTCCAGTGATGCGCGTGACCGTCTGGTGAAACAGGTGGACGAAGCCGTGGCGCATGGCGCGCAGCTGGTCACCGGCGGCAAAGCGGTCGCGGGCGTGGGCTGTTACTATCAGCCTACCCTGCTCACCGGTATTACGCCGGATAACCCGGCCTATTATCAGGAGTTCTTCGGCCCGGTTGCGCAGGTCTACGTGGTTGGTGACGATCAGGCTGCTATCGCGCTGGCCAACGATTCACACTACGGTTTAGGCGGCTCGGTCTGGACCCGCGATATCGCCCGTGGTCGCAAGCTGGCGTCAGCGATTGAAACCGGCATGGTGTTCATCAACTCGCAAAGTGATACCTCGGCAGAGCTGCCGTTTGGTGGGGTTAAACGTTCCGGCTATGGCCGTGAGCTGTCAGACCTCGGCATTAAAGAATTTGCCAATCAGAAGCTGGTGGTGGTCGCCGGCTAACCGGACGTCAGCCATAAAAAAACCCCGTTTCGACGGGGTTTTTTATTTTACCGCGGCAGGAAAACTTACTGCGCTGCCGTTGCCACTGATTTCGCGTCGTTGCTTTGCGCGGCGGTTGGGGCCTGGCTGGCTGTCGCGTTGTCGGCTTTAGCTTTTTCAGCCGCGGCTTTCTCAGCGTCTGCTTTCTCTGCTTTGGCATTCTCGGCCGCCGCTTTATCGGCTGCTGCTTTATCGGCTGCTGCTTTGGCTTTTTCGGCTGCCGCTTTGTCAGCCGCTGCCTTATCTGCTTTGGCTTTTTCAGCGGCTGCTTTGTCCGCTTCAGCTTTCTCTGCCTTCGCTTTTTCAGCGTCTGCTTTGTCCGCTTCAGCCTTCTCTGCTTTGGCTTTATCGGCGTCAGCTTTGTCGGCCTTCGCGTTGTCAGCCGGCTTATCGGTTGCGCTGTTAGCCGCTGCAGCAGCCGGTGCCGCATCGCTGTCAGGCTGAGCCGCTGCCGGTTTTGGTGCGGCCGCAGGTTGCATTGGGGTCCCCTGCAGCGCGCTATTTAACGCCTGCGAGAACTGATCCCAGCTGCAATAGCCATTCGCATCTGTCTGACAACCGGTCAGTTGCAGAGTAACGCGCTTCGGCGGATTTTTCAGGCTCAGTACATCGGCATCACGCAACTGATCGGCGGTCTGGTAAACGTACTCGACCTTCAGCAGATCTTTATCATTTTTGGCATCGTGCCAGCGCTCAAATACCACCTGACCGCCAATCGGCGTTTTTTCATAGGTATCAGGCAGCTCATACGGCTTCACCTGCAACGCACTCAGTAAGGAGGCGATGTTGGAGTCGTGGCCAACCATCAGGGTCACTTTTGGCGCATTGGCCTTGTCCTGATCGACTAACTGGCTACGGATGTAATCCACCAGCGGGGCCGCCACTTCCCGGGCAATCGTCGGGCTGGTGAACAGCGTATCCTGATAACCATTTTTAATCGCAGACAGCTCTTTCCACTGCTCAGGCGTTTTGATCTGGCCCCAGGCAACCTGATCCAGCGGGAAACCTTCATAATATTGCAGCGTAAAGGCATCCATCAGCGAGTTACCCACTTTTAACGGGCCACTGACGTTTGGTTCTTTGCCATTTTCCGCGCTGAAGCTGTTCTGGCCGCTGCTCAGATCACACTGCTTTTTGTTGTTACACGCCGGAGAGGATTTGTAGTCAACGATCTTTTCCAGTCGCTGGAAAGCGGGCTTCAGCGCCAGCTTTTCATTAGCGGCAGCCATGTCAGCCAGCGCTTGCTTGTTGAACGCTTCGCTGCCATCGGTGATGACCGGATTGAAGATAGGATCCATGGTTCCCATCGCGTCCTGATGGGTGACGGCAACATCACAACCCGGGAAGGCACCATTCACAAAGAACTGGGCGGTGGCGACGGTACGCTGCAGGCTATTGGCGTAAACGAAGACGTTATTGCTATCAGGGCAGCTGCCATTCTGCACCAGACCCTGTTGCGCCAGCCACTGACGGGTGTAGTTACCCATGTAGATTTCCAGCACGCCGCCTTTGGTGGTCAGTTGTCCACCGGGCACATCCCATTGCGGCCAGCTTTTTTTAGTCGACTGCTCCAGCACGCTGCCATTATCCGCCAGCGGCGCACGCAAATTATGTCGACTTAACATCAGCACCTGTTGCAGTTGCATATCGCCATCAGCGGCGAAGGCTACCGTTCCGACAGGTAATGCTGCCAGCACTGATAATGCGCAAAGACTCAGTTTCTTGATCATTGTGCCTATTCCATTCATTCAGTAGAGAAACACTCTGGCTATCAACCGATTAGCTCGCCTCAGAGCGAAGTGCTAAACAGTGTAACCCAGCTCATCCAGGAAAATCGCCAGATGTTTACAAAAACAGTGAGTGGACTATAGCAGAGATGCGCCGGGCAGATGAACGCTGCCGCCCTCATCAGAAAGCTAAACGGGAGAATTTCGGAAATGCGGAAGACGGATCGCAGAAACAGAACAGGCCAGCACATTGTGCTGGCCTGTTCTGTAAAATGTGGCGGAGGAGGAGAGATTCGAACTCTCGGATGGTTTCCCATCGGCGGTTTTCAAGACCGCTGCCTTAAGCCGCTCGGCCACCCCTCCGTTTTGTAACATTACTGCATAAGCAAAATCATCATCAGACATTTTGCCGCTTTATCGCCTGAGCAGATAAAGTGGCGGAGGAGGAGAGATTCGAACTCTCGGATGGTTTCCCATCGGCGGTTTTCAAGACCGCTGCCTTAAGCCGCTCGGCCACCCCTCCGCAATGACGCGCACTATAAACATCCCGTTTAGCGATGTAAAGCATCGATCAATTCATTCGCCTGAAAAACAGTCAAATTGCTGTTATTCGATGTCAAAATCGCCACTCTGCTCAAAGAATTAGCGGAATAACGCGTAAAGAAGGGTAAAACGCCTTTTCCCTCATTATTGCACTGCGTATTCTCAGCGCATATTTAGTGTTCTGCTAAAAGGAGCGCAACATGGAAAGAATTGTTACTTCATCGCAGTCGTCACTGCTGACGACCCATAAGGTCCTGCGTAATACTTATTTTCTGCTCGGCCTGACGCTCGCCTTCTCGGCGGTAACCGCTACGGCCAGTACACTGCTGGCCCTGCCTGCACCAGGACTGATCCTGATGCTGGTCGGCTTCTACGGTCTGATGTTTCTGACGTACCGTCTGGCCAATAGCCCGATGGGTATTCTGGCCGCTTTCGCCTTTACCGGCTTTCTTGGCTATTGCCTTGGTCCTATCCTCAGTTCGTTCCTGACTGCCGGCATGGGCGATGTGATTGCGCTGGCGCTGGGCGGTACTGCGCTGGTGTTCTTCTGCTGTTCGGCATATGTGCTGACCACCCGCCGCGATATGTCGTTCCTCGGCGGAATGATGATGGCCGGCTTTGTCGTGCTGCTGGTGGCGGTTATCGCTAACCTGTTCCTGCAACTGCCGGCGCTGCATCTGGCTATCAGCGCACTGTTTATTCTGTTCTCAGCCGGTGCGATTTTATGGGAAACCAGCAATATCATTCACGGCGGCGAAACGAACTATATCCGTGCAACGGTCAGCCTCTATGTCTCGCTGTATAACATCTTTATCAGCCTGCTGAGCATCCTCGGCTTCTCGCGCAGTAACTAACCGGTCACTGCCCGCGAAATCTGCTCAACCCCGCTTCGGCGGGGTTTTTGCTTTTTCCGGTGAGCGAATTTGGTAAAATACGCCGTAATTAATCAAGAGGACCGAACGTGAATTTCAACGGTAACGAAATCGCCGTCGATGCCGAAGGCTATCTGAAGCATCGTGACGACTGGAGTGAGGCACTGGCCAGCCAAATCGCCGACCAGGAAGGTATTGTGATGACCGAAGCACACTGGGAAGTGGTGAATTTTGTGCGGGCGTTTTACCTCGAATACAACACCTCGCCAGCGGTGCGGATGCTGGTTAAAGCAATGGCACAGAAATATGGCGAAGAGAAAGGCAACAGCCGCTATCTGTTTCGGCTGTTTCCTGAAGGGCCGGCCAAACAGGCGACCAAAATCGCTGGTCTGCCCAAACCGGCCAAATGCCTGTAACCCGGACTTTTAGTCAGCCGGTGGTAAAACCGCGCGGTGGCTGAGCGGGCTGATGTGGTTCTACCAGCACCTGGTCAACCCGGGCGCTGCGCGGCCCGCCCGCTTTTAGCCAGCTGATTAACGCATCAACCTGTTCAGACTCACCGCAGGCCAGCACTTCAACGCTGCCATCGTCCAGATTACGCGCATAGCCCTGCACGCCGAGCGTTTTTGCCTCGGCCTGAGTGCTGTAACGAAAACCGACGCCCTGTACGCGACCGTGAACCCACGCTTTGACACAGGCTACTGACATTTTTCACTCCTGCTGCTGTTCGTTGCAATTTCCCGTTATCCACCGGACAATGGCGCCTCATTTTTTCAGGTAAGCATAGCAAACTATGACAGTCAGATTGATTCTCGCGAAGGGACGTGAAAAGTCCCTGCTCCGTCGCCACCCCTGGGTCTTTTCGGGTGCGGTTGCCCGTATGGAAGGCAAAGCGCAACTGGGCGAAACCATTGATGTTTGTGACAGTAACGGTAAATGGCTGGCCCGTGCCGCCTGGTCACCTCAGTCGCAGATCCGTGCCCGCGTCTGGAGCTGGCAAGCTGATGAATCCATCGACATCGCCTTCTTTGTCCGCCGTTTTGAACAGGCGCAACAGTGGCGCGAATGGCTGGCTGCCCGAGATGGTCTGGATAGCTACCGGCTGGTTGCCGGTGAATCAGACGGTTTACCCGGCGTCACCATCGACCGCTTCGGCAACTTTTTAGTGATGCAGCTGTTATCTGCCGGGGCGGAATATCAGCGTCCGGCGATTATCTCGGCCTTGCAGCACTGCTTCCCGGGCTGCGCCATCTATGACCGCTCTGATGTTGCGGTGCGTAAAAAAGAGGGACTGGAACTGGCGCAGGGCACCGTCACCGGTGAGATCCCGCCGCCGCTGCTGCCGATTACCGAACATGGTATGAAGCTATTGGTGGATATTCAGGGCGGCCATAAAACCGGCTATTACCTCGATCAGCGCGACAGCCGTCTGGCGACGCGCCGCTACGCCAAAGATGCCCGGGTGCTGAACTGCTTTTCCTATACCGGTGGATTTGCCGTCTCTGCCCTGATGGGCGGCTGTAAAGAAGTGATCAGCGTTGATACCTCACAGGATGCGCTGGATGTAGCGCGTCAGAACGTTGAACTCAACCAACTGGACGTGTCACGCGCCCGTTTCGAACGGGATGATGTTTTCAAACTGCTGCGTCGTTACCGTGACGCGGGCGAAAAGTTTGATCTGATCATCATGGATCCGCCGAAATTCGTTGAGAATAAAAGCCAGTTGATGGGCGCCTGTCGTGGCTATAAAGATATTAATATGCTGGCTATCCAGTTGCTCAACCCAGGCGGCATTTTGCTGACCTTCTCCTGCTCCGGCCTGATGGCGACCGATCTGTTCCAGAAGATCATTGCCGACGCGGCGCTGGATGCCGGACATGAGGTGCAGTTCATTGAGCAATTCCGTCAGGCGGCTGACCATCCAGTCATTGCCAGCTATCCGGAAGGTCTCTACCTGAAAGGTTTCGCCTGCCGGGTAATGTGACTTGAAAAAGTGGCTCCTGACCCCATATTGGATCAGGAGTACTTTTTTCGGAGGTCACTATGATTGCCAGTAAATTTGGTATTGGTCAGCAGGTTCGTCATCGTTTGTCCGGTGTGCTGGGCGTTATCGTCGATGTCGATCCGGAATACTCGTTAGATGAGCCTAAAATTGAAGACGTTGGCGCAGAAGAGAAGTTGCGCAGCGCGCCCTGGTATCATGTAGTGATGGAAGATGAGGAAGGCGATCAGGTGCATACCTACGTTGCTGAGATTCAGCTTGCCGGTGAAACCAGCGTTGAGCATCCGGAACAGCCGTCAATGGATGAACTGGCTGCGTCAGTCCGCCAGCAATTGCAGGCCCCCCATCTGCGACATTAATCTGTGGCGGCACGGTTTGCCGCCACGTCTGCTCTGTTAACGCGTGATTCCCAGACGCGGAATCTCAATCTTCGGGCAGCGATCCATAATCACCGTCATGCCCGCATCCTGTGCCAGCACCGCCGCCTGTTCATTAATCACCCCCAACTGAAGCCATAGCGTATCCGCGCCCGCCGCGATCGCTTCCTGCGCGACGCCCCATGCGGCTTCAGAATTGCGAAACACATCCACCATATCGATTTTCCCGGGCACCTCAGCCAGGGTGGCATAAGCCTGCTGTCCCAGCAGCGTTTTACCCGCCAGTTTCGGGCTGACCGGGATCACCTCGTAACCCTGATCGAGTAAATACTTCATCACCCCATAACTCGGGCGCTCCGGGCGGTCGCTTGCGCCCACTAAAGCGATTCGCCGGGTGCGTGTCAGCACATCACGAATTGTCTGATCGTTCATTGTTATCTCCTTTCTGGCCTGCGTTGAGTGTAGATTGGCCTGGTGGTTCACGGCTAAGCCGGCAGCGAAATTAATTGAACCGGCGCACGAATAAATATGTTCAAATGTAAATTAACTGCCATAATGTAAGAATTTGCTACACACCTTCCCTTGCGCCCACTGCTACTGGAGTTGAAATGAAGCTGTCGCTGGCTGTCACGGGGTTGTTAACACTCCTCGTCTCGGCGTCTTGTTCTGCCATCACCTTAAAGCTCGATCCGCAGATTGACCTGTTAGTGCTGGATGGCCGAAAAATTTCAGGCTCGCTCCTCAAAGGCGCTGACAGCTTAGAGCTGGATCGCGGTCAGCATCAGTTTCTGTTTCGGGTTGAAAAGCAGCGCAACGATCGGCCGGATATGGTTCAGCGCTACCAGTCGGTACCGATGATCGTTACGTTTACCGCCGCCGCCAAAACCATCACCATTAAGCTGCCGCCACTGGAGACGAAACGCGAGCGTTACCATTTCGATCGCAGCCTCAATTTCCAGCTGGTGGATGAGCACGGCAAAGAGATTATCAGTATGCGTGACCATCTGCCGGCCAGCGCCACCGCGGATATGGAAAAGGCGATGCTCAACTATAATCGCACCGGTCAGGTCGCCTCCGTGCCGCAGTTTGCCCGGCAGGTAAAGAGTTCCGCCCCCTCCGCCCGGTTAACTGCCGATCTTGCCTGGACCACCCAGGCGGAATTGCCCTCGCTACATCGCTGGTTTCAGCGTTTCGATGAAGCAACCCGCCAGCAGTTTATGACGCTGGTCAAAATGTTGCGTACGAGTTGATAGAGAGGAAAGGCCAGGGGTAAACTCATGCCACCGATTCTTCCGCATGAGACTTATCAGGAAGCCTTTATGGAACAAACCGTTCGTACCCTTGGCATAAAAAAACATATCGCACTGGTCGCCCATGACCATTGCAAAGCCGCGTTACTCGACTGGGTTAAACAAAACCAGGCCGCTCTCGAACCGCATACCCTTTACGCCACCGGCACCACCGGCACGCTGATCAATCGGCATACCGGTTTAACCGTTAACGCCATGCTGAGTGGCCCGATGGGCGGCGATCAGCAGGTTGGCGCAATGATCTCCGAAGGCAAAATTGATGCGCTGATGTTTTTCTGGGACCCGCTGAATGCGGTGCCGCACGATCCGGATGTCAAAGCGCTGCTGCGCCTGGCGACCGTGTGGAACATTCCGGTCGCCACCAACCGCTCAACCGCCGACTTCATTATTCAGTCGCCACTGTTTGCCGGCGCGGTCGATATTATGATCCCCGATTATCAGCGCTACATGGCAGAACGCCTGAAGTAATTCAGGCTTTGCGCAGCACCGGTACACCGAGTTCGCGGAACTGTTCGACAAATACCGACGGCTGCGCTTTATCGAACATCAGCCAGACCTGCTGACGCGCCCGCGTCAGCGCCACATAGGCCAGACGTCGCTCTTCTGCATCCGGGAACGCTTCCGGCTGCGGTAACAATCCCTGTTCGATGATCGATTCGCGCGCCGCCGCAGGAAAGCCTTCTTTCCCCTGCTGTAAGCCGAGCAGAATCACGTAATCTGCCTGCTGTCCTTTACTGGCGTGAATCGTCATAAAATCCAGCTTGAGCTTTGGCCAGCGGGTCTTCGCTTTCTCCAGCAGTTCCGGTCGCAGGTAGTGGTAACGCGCCAGCAGCAGGATCCGTTCCTCCGGTTTTGCGTAGCCGCTGAGCTTGTTCAGCAGCCCTTCAAGCTGATCCTGCGCCAGCAGCGAAATCGACTTTTTATTCCCCCTGGTCACGCTGTTAAGCGGTTTGCGTAACTGCTGTGGATTTTGCTGCACAAAGCGATTGGCGATCTCTCCAATGCGATCGTTGAAGCGATAGGTGGTGTCCAGCACACAGCGATCGCCTTCACCAAAATAGTGATGAAAGGCGGTGGTCAGCGACATTTCTGCCCCGCTGAAACGGTAGATCGCCTGCCAGTCATCTCCCACCGCAAACAGCGAGGTACGCTTATTCTGCTGGCGTAATGCGGTCAGCAGCGCTGCGCGTTGCGGGGAAATATCCTGGAATTCATCGACCAGAATATGTTTCCACGGGCTGATGAAACGGCCCTTTTCCAGTATTGCAATCGCCTGGTGAATCAGGCCGGAAAAATCGACTGCGCCCTCCTCTTTCAGCGCACTCTTCCAGGCTTTCAGCAGCGGAGCCATTAGCCGGATGCGTTTGCTGAACAGGTCGCGCGTTTCCTCCGGCACTTCAGCAATCATCGCCGCCCGGGCGCCGCCGTGCATCCGCATCAGGCTCAGCCAGCGCTCCAGTCGCGTTGCCAGCCGGTTAGCCAGCCGGTCATCCTGCCAGAACGCGCCGTCCGGCAACTCCCACTCCAGCTCATCACGCAGCCATTGCCGCCAGCCGTTGGCCTGCGCTTTCTTCTCACTGCACTGCTGACGCCAGTGCTGAATCAGTAAGGCGCGGCGAGCTTCGGTATCGCTCTCCAGTTTACTGATCGCCGGCTGCTTATTACTGCCTTCGCGAATAATGTGCAGCGCCAGCGAATGAAAGGTACGCGCCTGAATCTCGCTGGCACCCAGTCGGGACTGGATCCGATCGTTCATCTCCTCCGCAGCCTGTCGGCCAAAGGCCAGCAGCAGGATTTGATCGGCGCTGGCCAGCCTGCGCTGCATCAGCCAGCCTGCCCGCGCCACCAGCACCGAGGTCTTACCGCTACCGGCACCCGCCAGCACCAGCAACGAAGCCTCACCGTTCACCACGGCTTCACTCTGGGCGGTATTCAGCGGCGTCGTTTCTACGCTGGCAAAGAAATCGTGGTAACGCGTCAGCATGGCGGCGGTCCAGTCACGGTTACGCTGACGCAGTGCCGTCTCGCCCTGCTCCAGCCAGCGCTGGCAAAATTCCAGGTCATCACGACAGGTGGCAAACTCATTGAGGCGGGTCAGCGGCAAGGGTAAGGCATCGAACTGTTTCACGATCTGCGCTTTTAAATCCTGCAGCTCACTGCGATTGAGCCAGCGATCCTGGGTGCTAAACGCCTCAATCGCGCTACGCAGCGCTTGCAGAACCTCACTGCACACCTCGCTCATCTCCAGGCTCCACTGCTGCCAGGATTGCAGCAGATAGTGATGAAAACGCTGCGTTTCCTGCCATTCCGTCCCGTGCAGCCGGACCACTTTTTCGTCAGCCAGTAAAAATTCCAGTTCACCCCACACCAGCCCGCGCTTGCAGGTGATATCCAGCAGCTGGTTAAAAGGGATCAGGTACTCATGCTTATCGCCGCTGACTTCCACGCCAGCCGCCATCAGACGGACCCGATTGTAAGGATGCTGGGCAAGTCGTTTGCCCATGGAGGTTGCTTTCAGTTCCACGCCGACACCAACGACAGAGAATAGGATTAGGGGGAGTTTACCTGTCAGACCCTTGGCGCTCCAGCCTTAAAACAGGCTAAACTTGGCGTCACATCTTGCGGAATGCAAAAGGAAAAAAATGTCATGCGCACCGTCTTAAACGTTCTTAATTTCGTTCTGGGTGGCTTTTTCACCACCCTGAGCTGGCTGTTTGCCACCTTAATCAGCATTGTGCTGATTTTTACCCTGCCGCTGACCCGCTCCTGCTGGGAAATTACCAAACTGTCGCTGTTGCCATTTGGCAATGAAGCGGTGCATGTCGACGTGCTGCGCCCGGAAAACCGGAGTCACATCATGAACACCGGCGGAACCTTCCTGAATATCTTCTGGCTGATCTTCTTTGGCTGGTGGCTCTGCCTGTCGCACATTTCGGTCGGCATTGTGCAGTGCATCAGCATCATCGGCATTCCGGTCGGTATCGCTAACTTCAAAATTGCCGCGATTGCGCTGTGGCCGGTAGGACGCCGCGTCGTATCGGTGGAAGAGGCGCGTGCCGCGCGCGAAGCCAATGCCCGTCGCTATTAGTATGATGTCGAAAAGCCTGCCCGGCTGGCGGCAGTATCTGTTTAACAGTACCTGGCGCTACCTGCTGCGCATTCTGTTTGCACTGAGCGGGTGTGCCGCCATTCCCTGGTGGCTGCACCAGATTGAGTGGACCATCCCGCTGACGCTGGGCGTGGTGGCCGCGGCGCTGGCGGATCTTGATGATCGGCTAGCCGGGCGGCTAAAGAATCTGCTGATCACCCTGCTCTGCTTCTGTATCGCTTCGGTGTCGGTTGAACTGCTGTTTCCCTACCCGCTGGCGTTTATTGCCGGACTGGCGATCTCCACCTGGGGCTTCATTCTGCTGGGGGCGCTCGGTCAGCGCTACGCCACCATTGCCTTTGGTGCCTTGCTGATTGCGGTCTATACCATGCTCGGCATCGGGTTGTTCAGCCAGTGGTATATGCAGCCGATTCTGTTGCTGGTGGGCGCGCTCTGGTACAACCTGCTGACCCTGCTCGGTCACCTGATGTTTCCGGTTCGGCCGGTTCAGGAACAACTGGCGGGCAGTTTTTCCCAGCTGGCGCGTTATCTGGATGCCAAAGCCAATCTGTTCGATCCGGATGCTGGCGAACAGGATGATGCGACCTTTATTGATGCCGCGATGGTCAACAGCCAGCTCGTCGCCCAGCTCAATCTGACCAAGACCACTCTGCAGAGCCGGTTGCGTGGCGATCGCGGTTCACGTGGTACCCGGCGCAGTCTGCATTACTACTTTGTGGCGCAGGATATCCATGAACGTGCCAGCTCCTCTCATCTGCAATATCACCTGCTGCGTGGTGACTGGCGCTATAACGAGATCCTGTTCCGCTTCCAGCGCTTACTCAATATGCAGGCCCAGGCCTGTCGGCAGCTGGCGCACTCTATTTTAATGCGTGAACGCTGGGTGCACGACAGCCGGTTTGAGCGGGCATTTGAACGGCTGCAAAAAGCCATAGAACGCCTTGAGCAGCGTGAGCCAGAGGCCACCCATACCCGTGCGCTTTACTGGCTGCTGCGCAACCTGCAGGCGATTGACGCCCAGCTGGCCTCTATCGAATCGGAGCAGACGCTGGCAGGCGACGATCCGCAGCACAGCGACAATCTGCTGTCACGCGAAGGTCTGAGCGGCTGGAGCGATATCAGGCTGCGCTTCAGTCGCCACCTTACCCCCGCTTCGGCGTTGTTCCGCCACGCGGTGCGGATGTCGGTGGTGCTGTGTATCGGTTACGGCTTCATTCAGATCACCGGGCTGGAGCGAGGCTACTGGATACTGTTGACCAGTCTGTTTGTCTGCCAGCCCAACTACAATGCGACACAGCGGCGGCTGGCGCTGCGTATTGGCGGGACGCTGGCCGGGATCGCTATTGGTCTGCCGGTGCTCTGGCTGGTGCCCTCGGTCGAAGGGCAACTGATTCTAATCGTGATCAGCGGGGTGCTGTTTTTCGCCTTCCGACAGGTGCAGTATGCGCAGGCCACGCTGTTTATCACGCTGCTGGTGCTGCTCTGTTTTAACCTGCTCGGCGAAGGATTTGAGGTGGCTTTACCGCGGGTGGTCGATACGCTTTTGGGCTGCGGTCTGGCCTGGCTGGCCGTCGCCTTTATCTGGCCAGACTGGCGCTTCCGTCAGCTACCGGCGGTAGCAGAACGCACCTTACAGGCCAACTGCCGCTATCTGGATGCGATTATGGAGCAATACCATCAGGGCAAAGATAACCGCCTGGCTTATCGCATCGCCCGGCGGGATGCGCATAATGCCGATGCCGAACTGGCGTCGGTGGTCTCCAACATGAGCAGTGAAAGCCGTACCAGCCAGACAATGCGTGATTCCGCTTTTCAGTTGCTGTGCTCAAATCACTCTTTCCTGAGCTACATCTCTGCACTGGGTGCGCATCGCGATAAAATTAGCGAACCGGAACTGCTCAAACTGCTGGATGATACGGTCTGTTATGTTGAGGATGTGCTGCAAACGGATGTCGTCAGCGATCAACAGGCTGAGACGATGCGTCATCAACTGGCTCAGCGGATCAGCCAGCTGGCCGCCGATGCGGATACACGCGCGCCACTGGTATTGCAGCAACTCGGCTTGCTGGTGGCGCTGATGCCTGAAGTCGCTCGCCTGCGCCGCACGCTTAACGCCGATTAGTTTACGCCGCCTTTGGGATTCAGCGTCATCAGTACGGTGCGCTGAAACCAGGCATTGAGTTCCGCCCTGACCGCCTGTGGCAGGGCGGCATAGTGATGGCCCGATATCGCCCCCTCCAGCGCCAGCAGCGTCTGTAGCCCGACATGCTGGTTTACCGCTTTCAGCTTCAGCCAGCATTGCTTAGCGCCGATCTCATACAGATGCTGCACGTTCAGAATACCCGCCTCATGTAACATCATCTCCATACGCACACTGAGATTAGGCAGATCTTTTAAGCGCAGTGATAACTGCTTACGCTGCTGCTCTTCCCTTGCGGTCTCCAGTGACGCCGCAGATAACGTCAGCAGATGCGCTGGCGCATGCCATAAAGCGTCATCAACCCGATAGTAGTTAAGGCTGACCAGTACGCCACGCTTACGAAAGATTAATGGCTCGAGTGGACGCTGTGCGATGTATTCACGCAGTGGCTCGCTGGCGCGCAGATAGAGTGCGTCATTATTTACCAAAGCAAAAACTACCCGTTCGACAGCCAGCGCATAGCCACCAAACTGGGTTCGCGACTCGATCGAGCCCAGCGGGGCCAGCTGCGCTCTGGAACGTTCAATGATCGGATTTAACTTTTTCATCACTTCACCTCCGTGTTATAGAAATATCTGAAATTATGTTTGGTTTCAGATAATTAGAAGATAGGAAAAAGCCTTATCCGGTTCAATGAATTAATAGCGGTTCCGCTAACCTTGTGACGTTTTTGCGAGGCGTTATCAGAAATTTGGGTTGATCTTTATGCGTAACGCCAGTACTGTATATTCATACAGTCCACTGCTGAGTGATTAACTTATGCGAACACAACATCCGAACAATGCACGCTATGCTCATCATTACGCGTCCTCTTCCGTATCCGCTTCTCAGCATGGCTGGATTACAGAGTTACGCTATAGTGAGCAGCCCGGAATGATGCAGATGTTACTGTTGCCGCTGTTGCAGCAGCTGAGTCAGCAGTCGCGCTGGCAACTGTGGTTAACCCCTGCGCATAAGCTGAACCGTGCCTGGTTACAGCAGTCCGGCTTGCCGCTGGATAAGAGCATGCATATTGCCGATTCTGAGCGTATGAACGCAGTTGAGGCGATGATAAAAGCGCTGCGTACCGGAAATTACAGTGTCGTTCTGGCATGGATTCCGTACGAACTGGATGAAGATGAACGACGTCAACTGGAAAATGCAGCGGCCGAAGGCGATGCCCTGGGATTGATTTTGCGATCGAGTGGAACACCCGAAGCGCCTCTGGGACCACAAAATGCGCTAAAAATTCAGTCGGATTTGTTTCATTAAGTAAAAGTCGGAACTTTCTCAAGCTATATTTCTTATCTGTCGTCGCTAAACCACTGATTCTGTTAGTTCGAGCGTTGACAATGGTTTAGCAGGTTTTTTGGCTATTGATCCGCGACGATAATACCAGGCTAATTGTTAGAATTTGTGTATAAATCTCTGTTTTTTTACAGAAGCGCCTCACATCATACTTGTAAGTTTCCAATCTCGTTGTAGACTTTATCTCGCCAGGGTGCTCAATAACCTCCGTTTTTTTGCGGTAGAGTCATAAGCGAGCGTTTTGACCCGGCGAAGGATTAAACCAAGAGCAACCTTTTTGCTCATTGCCTATTTGGATGATAACGAGGCGCAAAATGAAAAAGACAGCTATCGCAATTGCAGTGGCACTGGCTGGCTTCGCTACCGTAGCGCAGGCCGCTCCGAAAGATGACACCTGGTACACCGGTGCTAAACTGGGCTGGTCTCAGTACCACGACACTGGTTACTACGGTAACGGTTACCAAAACAATGACGGTCCAACTCACGAAAGCCAGCTGGGTGCAGGTGCATTCGTTGGTTACCAGGCAAATCCATACCTGGGCTTCGAGCTGGGCTATGACTGGCTGGGTCGCATGCCTAATAAAGGCAACGTGACTAACGGCGCGTTCAAAGCACAAGGCATTCAGCTGGCTGCTAAACTGAGCTACCCAATTTATGACGATCTGGACGTGTATACTCGTCTGGGCGGCATGGTATGGCGTGCAGACTCAACGCAGACTAATCCTGTTAATGGCCGCATCAGCGACCACGACACCGGTGTTTCTCCACTGGCAGCAGTTGGTGTTGAGTATGCGCTGACCAAAAACTGGGCTACCCGTCTGGATTACCAGTGGGTTAACAACATTGGTGATGCACAGACCGTTGGTACCCGTCCAGACAACGGCATGCTGAGCGTAGGCGTTTCATACCGCTTCGGTCAGGATGAAGCTGCTCCAGCACCAGCTCCGGCTCCAGCGCCAGCACCAGTTGTTGAAACCAAGCGTTTCACTCTGAAGTCTGACGTTCTGTTCACCTTCAACAAAGCTACCCTGAAGCCAGAAGGTCAGCAGGCTCTGGATCAGCTGTACAGCCAGCTGAGCTCAATGGATCCTAAAGATGGTTCCGTTGTCGTACTGGGCTTCACCGATCGCATCGGTTCAGAGCAGTACAACCAGAAACTGTCTGAGAAACGTGCTCAGTCAGTAGTAGATTACCTGGTATCTAAAGGTATCCCTTCTAACAAGATCTCTGCACGTGGCATGGGTGAATCTAACCCAGTTACCGGCAACACCTGTGACAGCGTGAAAGGCCGCAATGCCCTGATCGACTGCCTGGCGCCGGACCGTCGTGTAGAAATCGACGTTAAAGGCATCAAAGACGTTGTAACTCAGCCACAGGCTTAAGTTTACACGTAATAAAAAACCCCGCTAAGGCGGGGTTTTTTTATGCCAGTCTCTCGGCAAAGTTGCCAGACTATACGGGTGTAGTTACTCTTTTTCTGAGCCAGACTTACCGAGAATCGCCTGCAGATCTTCTCTGAGACTCGACATCTGATTGGCATACTTCTCTTTGCGTTCGGCATCTTCAATCAACTGCACTACCGTCTCAGACAAGGTACTGTTACGCCGTTGCGCCAGTCCTGCCAGCCGTTGCCAGACCAGATACTCAAGGTCAATCGACTTCTTCCGCGTATGCTGATGCTCAGCATTGAAGTGACGTTTGCGCCGCGCACGAATGGTCTGCTTAAGCCGATTATCCAGGTCGGCATGAATATGCTCAGCAATCCATTCGTTGACCGTAACCGGATTATTTTCCATCGCCAGCAGCTTATCGACTGCCGCCTGCGCCGCACTTAATTCAAGGTGACGCGTGATCAGTTCACCTTCCCGATGTTTTTTCACCAGGTATTTCCATTTCCATCCACTTTCAAGATTTTCGAGTTGCTGGTATTTCATCGGAATCTCATCGTGATCACGTAACGAGCTAAGAATAACAGCTTTTTTCCCGGATGCAGCAACGAAAAACATGCTGTCAACGTCACATCTTCAACAGGAAGTCTGCAGTGCTTAACAAGGGTGAATCCTGTATAATCTCGCTTTTCTTAAATCAGACAAATGCGATTATTTTGACCAGCACCCAACTTACGTGGCAAACCTTACAGCCGGATAGCGCACAATACCAATCCGTTTTCTCCCGAATTGCTGATGAAGAAACCGATGCTCTGGCAACGGTACAGCCCCGATTGCTGAATGCACTGGCGCATTTACACCACCAGACGCAGGGATTCCCGTTACTGCTGGTTCGCAGCCAGGAAAATCGCGACTACCTGGCGCAGATAACCCAGGCGGCTCAACGGGTCATGGAGGAAACCACTACGCTGTATGGTGGTGATTACCATATCATGGCCGACAACGTCACGCTGCAGCCCCCTTCTGACCCGCAACGTCCTTTCACCAGTCAGGGCGGTATTCACTTCGCCGACTGGATTGAGACCGAACAGCTGTTTGGCTGCGTGCGTCAGCATAAAGATCGCATTCAGCTTGAGCCGGGCCTGATCCATCGCGCTAACGGCGGCACACTGGTGCTCTCGCTGCGCAGTTTTATGACCCAGCCGATCCTCTGGTTACGCCTGAAGAAATGCATCGAGCAGGGTTATGTCGACTGGACCTCTCAGGATGAACGCCGCCCGCTGCCGATCGCTATCCCGCCGCTGCCACTGCAGTTAAATCTGGTCCTGTGCGGCGATCGAGAAGCGCTGGCTGATTTTCAGGAACTCGATCCTGAAGCACATGAAATGGCGATCTACACCGAATTTGAAGAGAACATTCAGATTCTGGATGAAGATGACATGCTCGCCTGGTGCCGCTGGACTGCTGAGCTGGCGCAGCAAGCCGGGCTGCCGTTACCGGAAGTGGATTTCTGGCCGGAGTTGATTAAAGAAGGCGTACGGTTCAGCGGCGATCAGGAAACGTTGCCGCTCTGCCCGCGCTGGTTACAACGCCAGATGCGTGAGTCAGCGCTGATGGGCGAAAAGCTTAATGCGGAAGCGCTGCGTGATGCGCTGGAAGCGCGCCTGTGGCGTGAAAATTATCTCAACGAGCGGATGCGCGATGAGATCCTGCTGAAACAGATCCTGATTGAGACCGAAGGCGAAGTGGTCGGCCAGATTAACGGCCTGTCAGTGGTGGAGTATCCCGGTCATCCACGCGCCTGGGGCGATCCATCACGTATTACCTGCGTAGTGCATCCCGGCGACGGTGAATTTACCGATGTTGAACGCAAAGCAGAACTGGGCGGCAATATTCATGCGAAAGGCATGATGATTATGCAGGCCTATCTGATTGCCGAGCTGGAACTGGAACAGCAGTTGCCCTTCTCGGCGTCGCTGGTGTTTGAACAATCCTATTCTGAAGTCGACGGCGACAGCGCCTCGCTGGCAGAGCTGTGTGCGCTGATTAGCGCGCTGGCAAACCAGCCGGTCAATCAACAAATTGCGGTTACCGGCTCGGTCGATCAGTTTGGTAATGTGCAGCCGGTCGGCGGGCTGAACGAAAAAATCGAAGGCTTCTTCGATATTTGCCATCAGCGCGAACTGACCGGCCAGCAGGGTGTCATTATTCCTGCCTGCAACGTACGCCACCTGAGTCTGAATCAGGCGGTGGTCAGCGCGGTTGAGCAAGGTCGCTTCCATATCTGGGCGATTGAACGTGCTGATGAAGCACTGCCGCTACTGACCGGCAAAGTCTGGGATACTGAGGATGGTGAAGGCGACAGCCTGCTGCGCACCATTCAGGAACGTATTAGCCAACTGAACCAGTCGGACGTGCCGCACCGTCCATGGGGACTACGCTGGCTTAACTGGTTCAACCACCGTTAATCCGATTTGCTCAGCGTACAACTGTTCGCTAATATTCGTGATTCACTAAAAAAAGGCTTATTGTAAACATGGTAGATAAACGCGAATCCTATACCAAAGAAGATCTGATTCTGTCAGGTCGTGGTGAACTGTTTGGCGAAAATGGTCCGCCGCTTCCGTCAGGCAACATGTTGATGATGGACCGCGTGGTCAAGATGACCGAAGACGGCGGCAAATATGATAAAGGCTTTGTTGAAGCAGAGCTGGATATCAATCCTGACCTTTGGTTCTTCGGTTGCCACTTTATTGGCGACCCGGTAATGCCCGGTTGCTTAGGTCTGGATGCCATGTGGCAGCTGGTCGGTTTCTATCTGGGCTGGCTGGGTGGCGAAGGTAAAGGTCGTGCGCTGGGCGTAGGTGAAGTGAAATTTACCGGTCAGGTTCTGCCTGAAGCGAAGAAAGTCACTTACCGTATTCACTTCAAACGCGTTATCAACCGTAAACTGGTGATGGGCGTTGCCGATGGCGAAGTGCTGGTCGATGGCAACCTGATCTATACCGCCAGCGATTTGAAAGTGGGCCTGTTCAAAGATACGGCGGCTTTCTAAGCGTTTCCCCGCAGAAACGAAAACCTCCGCGCGCAGCGGAGGTTATATTCCCTTTTCAGTGACATCCGGCTAGGCAGCTACCGACCTGTCCTCCATGGCTTGTCGCCACCCTCCCAACCAGTGAGACTTAGCGTCAATCATCTGATACGGACACATCTCTTTTGAGCGTCCAGTAATGCCTGCCTGATAACCACGTGAATGGGCGCGTTCGAGGCGGTCTCGTTTCTGTCTCTTCATACTCCGTGTCCCTCATGTAAGGTCTGTGGAATCTGGTGGAAAGAAAAAGGTGGTGAATTAATGTTCAACCACTCTAATGTTCTACCCGCTACGCGCCCAAAGATCAATGCGCAATCTTCACGCCAGTGTCATAAATGTGACCTCTGTCTGACAAAAATGCGCTATTTTGTGATGCAGACGGCAACACTATCCCACTGATTAAGCTAATAAAAAAGCCCCTGCTTTTCGTCGCTAGTGCTTAACGAAAAATCAGGGGCTTAGCTTATTTATTCATACTCTTCTTAATTTAACGCAACCGTACTGTTGGCGATCTGCTGCGCAGTTTGCTGCCAGCCCACCGCCAGCGTTCTGACCAGCGCATCGTAGCCATCTTCGTTCTGCGGCAGCGCCAGATTGAACGCCTGCTTTGTCAGATGGCCCTGATGTTCCAGCGTCCACTCTCCACTGATCACCGCTTTGCCGTCGTAGCGACCCTGGAAGCCAGTAATGGTCACGTTCAGCGTGTCGTGCTGCGCACCCATCGGCGTACCGGCAACCAGTCTGCCCGGCAGGGCTTTGCTGAGGTTGGTAATCAGCGTTTGCTGCAATTGCTGATCGAGCGGACTGGCCCAAAGATTATTGGCGGCGATAACATATTTTACGTCACTGGTCTGATAGACCAGCCCGTTACCCGCCAGATAATCAGGCACCGTAACCTGCTGCACCCACAGCATCGGTTGTGCTTCAGTCGTGCTGCTACTGCTGACCTTCATCGGTGCCGCCCCGGAGGGCAGCTGATACCAGGTATTATCGATGGTGCTGCTGCACGCGCTCAGCAGCAGCGCGGCAGAGAGTATCATTCCTTTCTTCACTGTTTCGCCCTCTTAGGCTGGGGATCCTGTCCCGGTTTCGCCTCAAACACCAGCGCGTTGCTCTTGGTATTCAGCGTCTTCAGCACCGGCTGCAGTTCACGCAGCACCTGGTCGAGTCGCTGCATATCTCCGACCAGCTTGCTGTACGCTGGCGAGCCTGGCTGCAGTCCTTTCATGCTGCGGTTCAGCTCACGCAAGGTCTGTTGCATATCTTCCGGCAGCGTTTTCATCGCCGGGCTGGCCGTCACTTTATTGATGTTATCGATGGTGCGTTGCAGGTCACGCATCGTTTTCTGGCTCTCTTTTAGCGTGCCGGTCGCCTGGTTAATCATACCGTTAAGCGGCAGTCCGTTGATCTTATCCAGCGCCGCCATCAGCTTCTGCTGAATCTGGCTCAGGCCACCGCTGACGGTTGGGATTACTTCATAACCCGACACTTTCTGCGGCCCTTTATACGCTGGTGCATTGTCGTAGAAGTCGAGATCAACGTATAACGCGCCTGACAGCAGGTTGCCGGTTTTCAGCGTGGCACGCAGGCCGCGTTTCTTACCATCCTGCAGATGCTGCTGCAGATCGAAGTTCTCGCCCAGTCGGCTGATAAAGCGATCCGGTTCGATGCGAATCAGCACCGGCACGCGGTAATCATTGTTCAGCGCCTGATCCAGACCCGCTTTCATCAGCGGTGCTTCAGATACCGTACCGAGGCGAATGCCGCGGAATTCAACCGGCGCACCGGCCTGCAGACCACGAATCGAATCGGTGAAGAACAGCAGATAATCGATATGGTTGGTATACAGTGAATCCTGAATGCTGCGTTGATCGTCAAACAGATGATAATCAGACTGATTCTGTGCGGCCTGGCCCAGATCCCAGCCATCCGGCACGTCAAAGCTGACGCCACCGCTGAACAGCGTGGTCAGTGAACCCATTTCTACCCGCATACCTGAGGCAGACATATCAACGGCGATGCCGCTGTCCTTCCAGAAGCGGACATTGGTGGTGACCAGCCGATCATACGGTGCCGCGATAAACAGCTGATAGGTCATCATGCGTTTATCGGTATCGAAGGTGCTGGTTTCTACCGTACCAACACGATAGCCACGGAACAGCACCGGATCGCCAGGGTTAAGCTGGCCGGCTTTTTTACTGTCGAGGATAATGCGGATGCCTTTAGCATCCGGCGGCGCTAAAGGGGGTGCATCCAGCAGGTTAAATTGTTCTGGCGCTTCACTTTTGGTGCCTGGCTGTAATTCAATGTAGGCACCCGACAGCAGGGTTCCTAATCCGCTAATGCCTTCGCGACCAATCTGCGGTTTAACTACCCAGAAAACGCTGTCTTTGTGCAACAGTTTTCCCATACCGGCATTAAGGCGGGCCTTAATTTCAACGTGGTGGAGATCGTCGCTTAGCACCGCGCTCTCAACCACGCCAACATCAACGCTGCGGCTTTTAATGGTGGTTTTACCCGCTTCGATGCCCTCGGCATTTTCGGTAATCAGGGTGACTACCGGTCCCTGATGGCTGAAGTGATAGAACAGAATCCATCCGCCGATTAACAGCGTGACGATGGGGACAATCCAGACCGGCGACCAGCGCTTGATCTGCTCCACCTTTGCGTGGCCGTGGTTAATTTCCGTCAAGGCGCGGCTCCTTTACATTGTTTGCGTGTACACGATCCCAGGTTAATCGCGGGTCAAAGGTCATTGCAGCAATCATGGTCAGAATGACCACCAGCGCAAATAACACTGCCCCCCACGCGGGATACACACTCATTAATTGCCCCATGCGCACCAGCGCAGAGAGCACTGCAATCACAAATACGTCGATCATTGACCAGCGGCCTACAAATTCAACCACTTCATAAATCAGGTGCATCTTGTGGCTATCATGCCTTCCACGTCCGCCGGCATCCCAGCAGAGCCAGCCGATCGCCAGCATTTTCAGCGTCGGCACCATAATACTGGCGATAAAAATCACCAGCGCCACCGGATAAGAACCGTCGCTCCACAGTAAGATAACGCCCGCCATAATATTGGAGGGATAAGCGCTGCCCAGCGTTTCTGTCACCATAATGGGCATCAGGTTAGCGGGAATATAGAGAATGACCGAGGTCAGCAGCAGCGCCAGCGTCCATTGCAGGCTGTGTTTACGGCGGACGGATGCCACCACTCCGCAGCGGGTACAATGCCGCTGGTCGGCGGGCAGAATGGCGGTGCAGCAGGGACAAGATCGCAAACCCTGCTGCAGGCCGGTGACGCCGACTTTGGGTGGATGCGGCAGAGCCGGTAGTGGCGCAATGCTCTGCCACAGCTGACGCCGATCGATGCACTGAAAGGCCCGCAGTTGCAGCAGGCAGAACAGACACCATGGCCAGAAGCTGGTTTCCAGCCCGATATCGCCGTAGGCCATCAGCTTGACGAAACTGACCAGTACCCCCGCCATGAAGATTTCCGCCATGCCCCAGTTGCGTAACTGAAACAGAATGCGCGCCAGCCCCAGTTTCAGGCTGTTGGGCAGCGGCACCGGATTTACCAGCAGCAGAATGGTGATCATGCAGAACGCCGGGATCGCCTGAACAAACAGCAGGAACAGCGTCGCCAGACTGCTGTAGTCCTCCGACACCATCACCTGCGGTATCTCCGCCAGGCTTATCTGGCTGCTGAGCCCGGCCACTTTCATGGTGATAAACGGGAACAGGTTAGCCAGCAGCAGCATAAACAAGGCCGCCAGCGCATAACCGGTTGGCCGTCTGCGCGGCTCGTGCCAGTTCGCCGTCAGGGAAGTCTGGCAGCGCGGACATGAGGCGCGGCTGCCAACAGGGATGTCCGGCAGCTTATTCATTAAATCGCATTGTGGACAGAGCATCCACGCGTCACTTTTATCTGCTGAACACATCCGTTATCCCTTGCTCTACGCGCCGTTTTTCATTGACTCAAGCTCTTCCCAGCGCGCAAAAGCCGTTTCCAGTTCCTGCTCAGCCTGCGCCAGACTGTCCAGCACCGGTTGAGTCTGGTCATGGGCCTGGCTGAAGAAGTCCGGATGACTCATTTTCGCCTGCAGTTCGCCAATTCGCGCTTCCAGCTGTTCCAGCTTTTGCGGCAGCTGTTCCAGCTCACGCGCCAGGTTATAGCTTAGTTTGTTAACGCTGCGTTTGGCAGCATCGCTTTTCTCTGACGCAGGTTTTGCCACAGCAGCAGTTGCTTTCGCCGGTGCGCCCGCTTTTTGCTGCTTATAGGCCGCACGCTGCTGTTGTGCATCGTGATAGCCGCCGACGAAGGTGCCGATCTCACCGTTGCCTTCGAAGATCCAGCATTCGGTGACGGTATTGTCGACAAACTGACGATCGTGGCTCACCAGCAGCACGGTGCCCTGATAGCCATCAATCAGCTCTTCCAGCAGCTCCAGCGTTTCAACGTCGAGGTCGTTGGTCGGTTCATCGAGAATCATCAGGTTGCTGGGACGCAGGAACAGACGCGCCAGCAGCAGGCGGTTACGTTCACCACCGGACAAGGCACGCACCGGCGTCATGGCGCGTTTTGGGTGGAAAAGGAAGTCCTGCAGGTAGCCCAGCACGTGACGTGGCTTGCCGTTGACCAGCACTTCCTGCTTGCCTTCCGCAAGGTTATCCATCACGGTGCGGTCCGGATCGAGTTCGGCGCGATGCTGGTCGAAATAGGCCACTTCCAGCTTGGTGCCAGAGTGCACGCGGCCATGATCGGCTTGCAGCTGCTGCAGCATCAGGCGTAGCAAGGTGGTTTTGCCGCAGCCGTTCGGGCCGATCAGCGCAATTTTATCGCCACGCTGGACCTGGGAAGAGAAGTTCTTCACCAGCACTTTGCCGTCAACCGCATAGTCGACGTTTTCCAGCTCAAATACGATTTTGCCTGAGCGCGAGGCTTCGCCCACCTGCATATTGGCTTTGCCCATGACTTCGCGACGTTCTGAACGTTCACGACGCAGCGCTTTCAGTGCACGCACACGGCCTTCATTACGGGTACGACGCGCTTTGATACCCTGACGGATCCAGACTTCTTCCTGCGCCAGCTTGCGGTCGAATTCCGCGTTCTGCATCTCTTCAACGCGCAGCGCTTCCTCTTTCCCTTCCAGATACTGGTCATAATTGCCCGGCCAGGAGACCAGCTTACCGCGGTCGAGATCGACAATTCGCGTCGCCATGTTGCGAATAAACGAACGGTCATGCGAGATAAACACGATGCTGCCGCTGAAGTTCTTCAGGAAAGTTTCCAGCCAGTCGATGGTTTCGATATCGAGGTGGTTCGTCGGCTCATCCAGCATCAGTACGCGCGGATTGCTGACCAGCGCCCGGCCGAGCGCCGCTTTACGCAGCCAGCCACCCGACAGCGATGAAAGTTCGGTATCAGGCTGCAGACCAATCTGCTCCAGCACATCATTGATACGGCTTTCCAGCTGCCACAAATTCTGGTGGTCAAGAATGCTTTGCAGACGTGCCATCTCATTGAGGTTTTTATCGCTGGGATCTTCCATCACCACATGGGAAATGGCGTGATAAGCCTTGAGATGTTCGGCCTGCTCTTCCACGCCTTCGGCGACGAAGTCATACACTGAACCGGTAATATTGCGCGGCGGGTCCTGCTGCAGACGCGCAACAACCAAATCGGTTTCATAGACGATGCGGCCATCATCCAGCGGCTGTTCACCGTTGATGATCTTCATCAGAGTCGATTTACCGGCACCGTTACGGCCCACCAGACAGACGCGTTCGTTCTCTTCGATGTGCAGTTCGGTATTGTCTAACAGCGGCGCATCGCTGAAGGAGAGATAAGCGCCGTGGATACTGATTAATGACATGTAAACTTATTCCTTACCGACGTGAGTGATCAGCCAGCAGTTGTGAATTTGACGGTTACGCGCGAAGTCCTGCGACTGCGTTTTTTGGGTAATGTCCTGCGCCTGCAGGCCCAACGCCTTCAGACCATCCATATCCATTTTGAAACCACGTTTGTTGTTGGAGAACATGATGGTGCCGCCGCGACGCAGCAGACGCTTCAGGTTGCGCATCAGCATCATGTGATCGCGCTGAACGTCGAAGCTCTCTTCCATACGTTTTGAGTTTGAGAAGGTCGGCGGATCGATAAAGATCAGATCAAAATTCTCATCGCTTTCGTTCAGCCAGCTCAGGCAATCCGCCTGCATCAGGCGATGCTGACGACCGGTCAGGCCGTTCAGACGTAAATTGCGCTCCGCCCACTCCAGATAGGTACGCGACATATCCACCGTGGTGGTTGAACGCGCCCCGCCAAGGCCGGCATGCACGCTGGCGGTGCCGGTATAGGCAAACAGGTTGAGGAAATCTTTCCCCTGACTCATCTGACCCAGCATTTTGCGCGCAATTCGGTGATCAAGAAACAGACCGGTGTCGAGATAATCAGTCAGGTTGACCCAGAAACGCGCATTAAACTCTTTGACCTCAAAATAGTCGCCCTTCTCGCTCAGCTTCTGATACTGCGCTTTGCCTTTCTGGCGTTCACGCGTTTTCAGGATCAGGCGGTCGGCGGGCAGTTCGAGCACGGTGAGCGTCGCACTGATCACATCGAACAGGCGCTGGCGCGCTTTGTTCGGATCGATGGTTTTCGGCGGCGCATATTCCTGAATGATCACCCAATCAGCGTAGCGATCGACCGCCACGTTGTAGTCAGGCAGATCGGCATCATAAATGCGGTAACACTCAATGCCTTCCTGCCGCGCCCACTTCTCCAGCTTCTTCAGATTTTTACGCAGACGGTTGGCATAATCTTCCGCAATCTGGCCGGCGCTTTCACCGCTGTTGACCGACAACTGATAATTTTTCTGTACGCAATCCAGCGGACCGTTTTTCGCTTTGAACTGGCGATCGGCGCGCAGTTGCAGACAGCTCAGCAGTTCCGGCGAGGCGCTGAACAGTGACAGGTTCCAGCCGCCAAAGTGCAGCTTCATCAGGCGTCCGAGCTGGCTGTGCAGCGCAATCAGCGCCGGCTCGCTCTCCAGACGTTCACCGTAAGGCGGGTTGCTCAGCACCGTGCCGTGGATCAGCGGATCGACCGGATTGGTCAGCTTCAGCAGATCCTGCTGGGCGAAGGTAAAGAGTTCGAAGACGCCAGCGCGACGGGCATTGGCCTGCGCCCATTCCAGCACCCGACCATTGTTGTCATAGCCGAAGAAGCGTGCCTGAGTCGCTGCCGTGCCGTTACGGGCGCGGGTCTGCGCTTCGGTTTTCACTTCCTGCCACAGCGCGGCGTTAAACTGACTCCATGCGGTGAAGCCCCAGTGCTTACGCAACAGGCCCGGCGCGCGATCGCAGGCGATCAGTGCTGCTTCGATCAGCAATGTGCCCGATCCGCACATCGGATCGATCAGCGGCGTGGTTGGCTGCCAGCCTGAACGCAACACGATCGCCGCAGCCAGGTTCTCTTTCAGCGGTGCCTGTCCGGTCTGCTGGCGGTAGCCGCGCTGATGCAGCGCACTGCCGCTCAGATCCAGCGCAATACTGGCGCGATCGTCGTTCAGCCAGACGTTAATCCGGATATCCGCCTGTTCGCGATCCACATTCGGGCGCTCCAGATTCTGGCGGGTAAAGCTGTCGACAATGGCGTCTTTAACTTTCAGAGCGCCGAACTGGCTGTTGCGGATCGAATCATTGGTTCCGCTGAAATGCACCACAAAGGTTTTGTCGCTGCCGAACATCGTTGGCCAGTCAACACTTTGCACACCCAGATAAAGATCCAGATCGCTGTAGACGCCAAACTCTCCCAGCGGCAGCAGGATGCGGGAGGCTAAACGGCTCCACATCAGGCTTTGATACATTACGCGCTCGTCGGCCTGGTAGTGAACACCGCCCTGCACCACCTGCAAATCCTGCGCGCCCAGCGCGTCCAGCTCACTTTTTAACAGCTCTTCGAGCCCACGCGCCGTGCTGGCAAACAGAGAATTCATATCGTCACTTTTTAACTCTTGAGAAAATTGTTGCGCATTATAGCGAATCGGAGACCTATGTCATAAAGTTAGCTACTTTTGTCTTGCGCGCCTGGTTTCAAGGAGATCACCATGATTACGCTTTCCCGCCTGTTTATTCATCCTGTGAAGTCGATGCGGGGATTGCAACTGTCGCATGCGCAGGTCTCAGACAGCGGACTGGCGTTTGATCGCCTGTTCATGGTGACTGAACCTGATGGAACCTTTATTACCGCGCGACAATACCCGGAGATGGTCCGTTTCACGCCGGCGAGTCTGCCGGATGGCCTGCTGCTGCTGGCGCCGGACGGCACTCACACAAGCGTTGGCTTCAGCGATTTCAACGGGCAGTATCATCCGACCGAAGTCTGGGGCAACCATTTCACCGCTCGTATTGCGCCAGATGCGATCAATCAGTGGCTCAGTCAGTTCTTTCCGCGCGAGGTGCAGCTGCGCTGGGTCGGCCCGCAACCCACCCGGCGGGTTAAAAATTTCGCCTCGGTGCCGCTCAGCTTTGCCGATGGCTTCCCGTTCCTGCTGGTCAACAGTGCCTCGTTAGCCGATCTGCAACAGCGCTGCCCGGCCAGTGTGCGTGTCGAACAGTTTCGGCCGAACCTGGTCATCAGCGGTGCCGCAGCCTGGGAAGAAGATGGCTGGGCGGAGATTCAGATTGGCGAGGTGTTATTCGAGGTCACCAAACCGTGCAGCCGCTGCGTGTTCACCACCGTCAGCCCGGAGACCGGAAATAAACATCCGGCCGGCCAGCCACTGGCGACATTGCAGGGCTTTCGCAGTGCGCAGGACGGCAGTGGCGACATCGATTTCGGTCTGAATTTAATTGCCCGTAATTCGGGCGTGGTTCGCGCCGGCGATACGGTTACCGTTATTAAACGACGTTCGCCGCGTGTTTACGGAGCAGGTGAGGTGGTTCAGACGCTGCAACCCCGGCAGCAGACGCCGTCGGCCGTCAATATTACCTTTCAGGGTCAGACCTTCACCGGTGATAATCAGCAGGTGCTGCTGGAACAGCTGGAGATGCAGGGATTCCGCATACCTTACTCCTGTCGGGCAGGATTATGTGGCAGTTGTAAACTCAGGCTGGTCGCGGGTGAGGTAAAGGCCCTGAAGCAAAGCGCCATTGGTCAGGATGGCACTCTGTTGAGTTGCAGCTGTATTCCGGCAGGCGATGTGGAACTGAACTGATTACACCGCGCGGGCGTAGCGCGGCATAATATCCTGACAGTAAGGTTGCAGGCGGTCGTTCATCACTTTGATGGCATCGCCAAGCACCATTGCTTTGCCCGCCAGCGTCAGTCCAGGCTGAGCCAGCAAACAGAGCGCAGCGTTATCCCCCTTCTCTACCACCAGCAGTCGTGCCTGCTCGCCATTTTCCGCCAGCGTAACCTGCACCATCTCACCGACATTCGGCCGCAGGGCCGGCGCATAAGAGGAAAAGTGCCAGCTTTTCGGCATCAGCGGTTTCAGGAATCGTGCCGCCACCAGCGCATTTAACACCAGCTCAGCGCGGTGCTGGCTGCTTAACTTACACTGACGACAGGTCTCTTCGAAGGTGAAATAGAGCGCAGCATCATCGACACAAAAGCCGGTTTCATTAAACGCGTCCGGGGTGAGCATTTTGCGGGAAAAGCGGGAACGAAAAAGCATACCGTCAGCCAGGTCGAGCATCATTCGGTCGTGGCTGGCATCAAAATACCAACGCCAGTTATCATCAGGTTTGATTTTCATAGTGTGCCCTGTATTTA
The DNA here is from genome assembly GCF_050432985.1 of Pantoea sp. AN62. Classification (NCBI taxonomy): domain Bacteria; kingdom Pseudomonadati; phylum Pseudomonadota; class Gammaproteobacteria; order Enterobacterales; family Erwiniaceae; genus Pantoea; species Pantoea sp. AN62. The sequence continues at coordinate 213,597 of NZ_JBNPYB010000001.1, forward strand.
CCGCTGCGCCAAAAATCACGCAAAATTCAGCGAAAAATGAAACATAAGGAAAAGCTGAAAATTCGTGCAACAGGCCAAAATATAAACGAGCCGGAAGGATAAATAAACCCCCCGGCTTACGATTGTGAGAAATGTCTTAAAGATACGTGACGATATCTTTAATTAATCCTGGCCCCTGATAAATAAAGCCGGAATAAATCTGCACCAGCGTGGCACCCGCTGCGATCTTTTCGCGCGCTGCGGTCAGAGAATCGATCCCGCCTACACCAATAATTGGCAGTTGCCCCTTCAGCTCCTGAGACAGGCGCCGAATCACCTCGGTGCTGCGCGACTGGACCGGACGCCCACTCAGCCCACCGGCTTCTTCAGCATATTTAAGGCCACTCACCAGTGAACGATCGAGGGTGGTATTGGTGGCAATGACGCCATCAATCTGGTGCCGGACTAAACTGTCAGCGACCTGAATTAACTCCTCTTCGGTGAGATCAGGCGCGATTTTTACCGCCACCGGAACATATTTTAAGTGACGTTGTTCCAGCTCTTTTTGTTTTTGTTTGATTGAAACCAGCAGATCGTCCAGCGCTTCGCCATATTGCAGTGAACGTAATCCCGGGGTGTTCGGCGAGGAGATATTGATCGCAATATAACCGGCATGGGCATAGACCTTTTCCATGCAGATCAGATAGTCCTCTTTGCCCTGCTCGACCGGCGTATCTTTATTTTTACCAATATTGATCCCCAGTACGCCTTTAAAACGCGCTTTTTTCACGTTTTCGACCAGGTGATCAACGCCGAGATTATTGAACCCCATGCGATTAATAATGCCGCCCGCTTCGACTAACCGAAACATCCGCGGTTTGTCATTGCCCGGCTGGGCACGTGGCGTCACAGTACCGACCTCAACGAAGCCGAAGCCCATCGCGCCAAAGGCATCGATACATTCGGCATTTTTATCCAGACCTGCCGCCAGGCCAAGGGCGTTATTAAAGGTTAATCCCATGCAGGTTACCGGACGCGACGGCAGCTTCTGGCGGAATAACCCTTCCAGCGGTGTGCCGCTCATAAAACGCAGTTGCTGAAAGGTGAGTTCGTGCGCGCGCTCGGGGTCGAGTTTGAACAGCGCCGGTCGGACGATAGGATAAAACATGCACTCTCCTGAAGGACGGAAGCAATCGTGAAAGTCGGTGCACGGGAAAATGTGCGCCAGAATGGTAAAGTGCTCTGGCGCAAAAGTAAATCGAACGGCGAGGATGGGGAAAAGTATCTGAAGCTGAGTTGATCTTACCCCACGGAATCGTTTACGGGGTCGATTCGGGCGTGTGCAGGAAACAGGTATTCGCGAAGAATACCGCGACGCAGCATGATGCCAAAAATGCCGATACAGACGAATGCTTCCGCCAGCACCATCGACCAGGCGGCACCTATCGCCCCATACTGCCACGCCAGCAGGCAGCAAAGCGGCACGTTAATTACCCCGGCCGCCATCATCACCAGCATACGCTGGCGCGCCAGGCCATGCGGGATCAGGATCTGCAAACCGGCCGGATAAGAGATATTACCGAACAGGAAGCAGAGCACGAACACCCGCAGCACATCCGCCGACGGCATAAACGCTTTACCCAGCAGCAGCGATACCACCTGATCGGCAAACAGCCAGGTAAATATCACAATCGACAGGCTGAGAGAAAAAGAGAGCAGCAAACTTTTGCGGGTTGCGGCAATCGCTGCGCGCTTATCGCGTCCAAACAGGTGGCTGACGCGTGGAAAGAAGGCGCTGCCGATCTGTTCAGGCACCGAGTTCGCTGCTTTACGCAGGCGGTCTGCTCCATTGTAGATACCGACCATATAGTGCGAGGTAAACGACGCGAGGATCACCACATTGACGCTGTTAAACAGATTGGCCCCGGCGATAGCGATAAACACATCCATGCTGTCAGTGATGCGCTGTTTGATTTCGCGTGGCTCAAAGCGATAACGGCCAATCACCTTCATCTCCAGTACAAACTTCAGGGTGATGGCCGCACTGATAATCGAAACGGCACCCGGGATCAGGGCAGCCAGCCAGGTATCCTCAGGCGTTTTGACCAGCAAAAAGGTCAGCGGGATGGCGCAGAAGTTACCAAAGGTGGCAATCACCGCCGTTTTGCCGAGCTTCTCAAAGCCCTGCATCAGCCAGCCAAACGAAAACAGCGAGCCGATCAGCGTGGTGCAGTTGGCAAGGATAATAAAGAACAGCGGATGCCAGGCCGGGTTAAACCAGGTGGCCGTCAACAAGGTGCCGCTGGTCAGCACCAGCAGCATCAGTTTGGCATTGAAGGTCGACCAGAACAGCTGACTGACCCGCGCTTTGTCATCACGATGGTGAGCAATATCTTTGGTGGTAAAGACGTTGAACCCCCAGTCGGAGATGGTGCTGCAATAGAGCACGCAGGCAATCGCCAGCGCCAGGGTCCCCATCTGCTCGACGCCGAGAATACGCGCCAGATAAGGCAAGGTCGCCAGCGGAAACAGAAACGAAGCGCCGCGGTAGGCCAGCAGTGAGAAGATATTAATAATCAGACTTTTATCAAGAACTTTTGCCATGTCGCAACAACCTTATACACATTGCATGTCTCACCTTCTCATTTCGCTAAGGCATAAACAATATCGCTAAACACTTTTCAGAATCAGGCTGCGCGGTTAATTTCTTTTTTGACCTTATAACTCTGCAACGCAATAAACAGATCCGGTTGATTAAACAGCAACCACTCTTTAAAGTTCTGCGCTTTCACCTCTCGCCCCATAAAACGAATGGCATTGCGCACATATTCCGGCACCGGCGTCTGATTATACAGTGATAAATAGATCATCAGGCGGAACGAATGGGTTAAATAGGCTTTCTCCAGCGTCGTGCGCCACTCTGTTTTAGCCTGGGAGCTATTCAGCGTATTGTAGGCATGCATAAAGGCGTCGTAGCGCTGAAAGAAAAACTCATCGCCTTTGGTACTGTTTGTCAGTGAGCCGCTGCGAATACGCTGCTTATAATAAACCTGACGGCTGACCCATGCCTGCTGACATTTCATAAACACCGACAGCGTGAAATTATGATCTTCATGTATCCGGCGAACGAAGCGTAATTTATGCTGCTCTATCACGCTTTTTCTCAGCACGTAGTTCCAGACCGCCGAGGTATAGCTGCCGTTACGCAGCAGGCGCATAAAGACTTCCTGCGGCGGCTGCACACCAAACTGGTCATGCTTAACTTTGGGTGAGGTGACGTCGATATGGCCATCTTCGTAGACGCAGGAATTAAAGCAGAACAGGTCGGTGCGGGGATGTTTCTCTACGACGCTGGCCAGTTCCGCCACCAGCCCATCGACGACCACATCATCCGGGTCACAGAAGAACAGGAACTCGCCCTGAGCCAGCGCAATACCGGTGTCACGAGCATTGCCGAGCCCGCCGTTTTCAATGGTGATAACTTTTACCTGAGAAAGATGCGCATAATTCTGTTCAATCAGGGCCAGTGTTCCATCGGTTGATCCATCATTAACGATGATTATTTCATTGGGCGCTTTTACCTGGCGCAATAATGAATCAACGCACTCCACAATATATTTCTCAACGTTGTAAGTCGGAATAATCACCGATAACAGGATGTCAGACATAGGCAATTCTCTGCTGTTAGAAAATGACAATACGATTCACCTGCCTGATGCAGGTCCAGACCAGAGGCGAAACGTCGGAAAAGGAATAGTCGTTATTATGGCTGCTTACTTTGAGCCTGATTATCTTAAACCGGTTAAGCCGATAAAGACCAGTCGGGAAAAAAAGGCTGCAGTGGTCAGGTGACTCTCACTGTTAAATAAGTTGCATCTATAGTCCGGCACGACGATAAAACGGTTGAGGATTGATTTAATTTCCCGGCAAAAAGCAGCGGTAACCAGAATCCGGAAAATGTAAGCGAATACCTGAAAGCGTTAATATCTTCAACATTACATTCTGTTCGTTTCAGTGACGTTTCTGCAATTAATCTGAGTCCCACTCCCTGCCACGCCCTGGGAGGGGTTGATTTTATATCGCTTTTCCTGATTTCTGCCCCTGCCGCTACGTTTTTTGCGCGGCTCACCATAATAAGAATGTTTAAGCAATCAGCCAGCGGATGATTTACTGGCGACGGCTCGCTTATTTTGTGATCTCGCATCATCACCTTTAATGAGTGATCGGACGAACCGCCCGAATTTTAAGAATTATCGGAAGCCGCTTTATCACGGCTTATTGCTTAACCCGCCTATTTGCAGATTTCACTTTTAGATTGCCAGATAAATCATTTAAGCCCACTCCCCTGCTCTGACAGTATGAAGGCATAAGTTCTCAACATTAGATAATCAATAACTTTTAGTTATAAGGAGTGATGATGCGAGTTATTACGCTGGCAGGCAGCCCACGGTTTCCTTCACGCTCAACGTCGTTATTGACGCTGTGTCAGCACAAACTGGAAGCACGGGGTATCGAAGTCATTCCGTGGAACATTCATAACTTCCAGCCGGACGATCTGATCAATGCGCGTTTTGACGCCCCGGCGCTGCTGGCGTTACGCGAAGATCTGGCCGCCGCGGATGGTCTGATTGTGGCGACGCCAATCTATAAAGCCTCTTTTTCTGGTGCACTCAAAACCCTGCTTGATCTGCTGCCGGAACGCGCACTGGAGCACAAGGTGGTGTTGCCTTTAGCCAGCGGCGGCAGTGCCGGCCATATGCTGGCCCTCGACTACGCCCTTAAGCCGGTGCTTAACGCGCTGAAAGCACAGGAGATTCTGCACGGCGTGTATGCCGAAGATAACCAGATTCATCATTATGATCGTCAGCCAGAGTTACAGGACTCGCTGGCACAGCGCCTTGACGACGCGGTAGCTGCGTTCTGGCTGGCGCTGACCCGTCATCATCATCCCGTTGCACAAGCGGTATAAAGGAGCAGTTCGATGAAACAGAGGTTCGCTAAGTGGCTGACGGCGGGATTATTACTGGCTGGCCTGCAGGCGCAGGCTGCTGAGCCCGATCCAGCGCAAATTCGTATCGGTTATCAAAAAGGGTCAGTCAGTATGGTGCTGGCAAAATCGCACCAGCTATTAGAGAAGCGTTTTCCGCACACCAAAATTCAGTGGATTGAATTTCCGGCCGGTCCACAGATGCTGGAAGCGCTGAATGTGAACAGTATCGATCTCGGCAGCACCGGCGATCTTCCGCCGCTGTTCGCCCAGGCGGCGGGCGCAGATTTACTCTATGTCGGCTCCGAACCGCCCAAGCCGCAGGCTGAAGTGATTCTGGTACCGAAAACCAGCACGCTGCAACAGGTAGCGGATCTGAAAGGCAAGAAAGTCGCCTTTCAGAAAGGCTCCAGCTCGCACAATTTACTGTTGCGAGCCCTGCAGCAGGCTGGTCTGAGCTTTAAAGATATCACCCCGGTTTATCTTACCCCCGCGGATGCACGCGCCGCGTTTCAGCAGGGAAATGTTGATGCCTGGGCGATCTGGGATCCCTATTACTCGTCGGTGCTGTTACAGGGCAATTCCCGGGTGCTGGTTGATGGCAGCAAACTCAATCTGACCGGCTCGTTCTATTTAGCCACCCGCAGTTATGCCGAGGCGCACGGTGCATTCATTCAGCAGGTGCTGGACACCTTTAGTGCAGCCGATGCGCTGACCGTCAGCCAGCGGCCACAGAGTATTACGCTGTTAGCGCAGGCGATAGGCTTACCCGAGCCGGTGATCGCCAGCTATCTCAGCCATCGTCCGCCCACCACCATTACGCCGGTTAGCGACAAAACGGCGGTTGCCCAGCAGCACACCGCTGACCTGTTCTATGCCAATCATCTGCTGCCAGTGAAAGTGTCGATTCGCGATCGCATCTGGCAACCGCATACCGTGACTCAATAAGGAGCAAAAAATGGTATCCATATTCTGGTTTCTGCCAACCCATGGCGACGGCCACTATCTTGGCACCGCAGAAGGCGCACGTCCGGTGGATCACGCCTATCTGCAACAGGTGGCGCAGGCAGCCGACCGTCTCGGCTTTGGCGGCGTACTGATCCCGACCGGCCGATCCTGTGAAGATGCCTGGCTGGTTGCCGCGTCATTGATCCCGGTGACACAGCGCCTGCGTTTTCTGGTGGCTTTACGGCCTGGCGTGATTTCGCCGACCCAGGCGGCGCGTCAGGCGGCAACGCTGGATCGCTTATCCAACGGTCGCGCGCTGTTTAATCTGGTGACCGGCGGCGATCCGGAAGAGCTGGCGGGCGACGGGGTGTTCCTCGATCACCGTGAGCGCTACGCCGAGTCAGCTGAATTTACCCGCGTATGGCGTCGGGTGCTGGAGGGCGAAACGGTCGATTACGAAGGCAAGCACGTTAAGGTGCGCGGTGCCCGCCTGATGTTTAAACCGGTACAGCAACCGCGTCCGCCGTTGTGGTTTGGTGGCTCGTCTGAACCGGCTCAGGATCTGGCAGCTGAACAGGTCGATGTCTATCTTACCTGGGGTGAACCACCGGCTCTGGTGAAAGAGAAAATCGACCAGGTCCGTGCGAAAGCCGCCGCGCAGGGACGTACGGTACGTTTCGGTATTCGTCTGCACGTGATCGTGCGTGAAACCACTGAAGAAGCCTGGCAGGCGGCCGACAAACTGATCGCCAACGTGGACGATGCCACCATCGCCAAAGCGCAGGCGGCGTTTCAGCGAGCAGATTCGGTCGGGCAGCGTCGGATGGCGGCGCTACACGGCGGACGGCGCGACAAGCTGGAAATCAGTCCGAACCTGTGGGCTGGCGTCGGCCTGGTGCGCAGCGGCGCAGGGACCGCGCTGGTCGGCGATGGCCCCACGGTCGCCGCGCGGATTAAAGAGTATGAAGCGCTGGGTATTGAAACCTTCATTTTGTCCGGCTATCCACACCTGGAAGAAGCTTATCGGGTTGGCGAGTTGCTGTTCCCGCATCTCGATCTGCAGGTTCCGCTGGTGCCACAGCCGCGCATAGTGCAGGCACACGGAGAAGCGGTCGCCAACGATTTTACCCCTGAGAAAAAAGTCGCCCGCGGCTGAGGAGAACATCATGGCCAGAACAGGTAAACGTCTCGCCGATACGCTGGTGCCGTGGGTGCTGCCAGCTCTACTGGTGGTGACGTGGCAGATCGCCTCGCAAACCGGCTGGTTATCGACCCGCATTTTGCCGGCGCCTGAAAAAATAGTGACCACGTTCTGGCAGCTGGCCGCCAGCGGTGAACTGTGGCAACACCTGGCGATCAGTAGCTGGCGGGCACTGATTGGTTTCAGCATCGGCGGATCGATTGGTCTGCTGCTGGGGCTGATCACCGGCACCTCCCGCACCGGCGAGCGGCTGCTGGATACCTCGGTTCAGATGTTACGTAACGTTCCCCATCTGGCGCTGATCCCGCTGGTCATTCTGTGGTTCGGTATTGATGAGTCGGCCAAAATCTTCCTGGTGGCGCTCGGCACGCTGTTTCCGATCTACCTGAATACCTACCACGGCATTCGTAACATCGATCGCGGACTGGTGGAGATGGCCCGCAGCTATGGCCTCACCGGCTGGAGCCTGTTTATTCAGGTGATCCTGCCCGGTGCGCTACCGAACATCATGGTAGGCGTTCGTTTCGCGCTCGGCCTGATGTGGCTGACGTTGATCGTGGCAGAAACCATTTCGGCAAATTCGGGCATCGGCTATCTGGCGATGAATGCGCGTGAATTTTTGCAGACCGATGTGGTGGTGGTCGCCATCATTCTGTATGCCCTGCTCGGTAAACTGGCTGATGTCGCCGCGTTGTTGCTGGAACGCGTCTGGCTGCGCTGGCATCCGGCTTATCAACTGAAGGAGGAGAACGCATGAGTCAGACCCTTTCCCCGGCGCGCCTCAATGCGGGCACCCCGGTTGGCGTTAACAACGTCAGCAAGCAGTATGGCAACCGTACCATTCTGAAGAACATCGACCTGCATATTCCGTCAGGTCAGTTCGTGGCGGTGGTTGGCCGCAGCGGCTGCGGCAAAAGTACCCTGCTGCGCCTGCTGGCCGGGCTGGAGCAGACTTCCAGCGGCCAGCTACTGGCGGGCAATGCGCCGTTACAGTCGGCACGTGACGATACCCGCCTGATGTTTCAGGACGCGCGGCTGCTGCCGTGGAAAAAGGTGATTGATAATGTCGGCCTCGGGCTAAAAGGCAACGCCTGGCGCAGTGCGGCACAGGAGGCGCTGGCGGCGGTCGGGCTTGCCGATCGGGCCAGTGAGTGGCCGGCTACTCTCTCAGGCGGACAGAAACAGCGGGTAGCGCTGGCCAGAGCGCTGATTCATCGGCCGGGTTTGCTGCTGCTGGATGAGCCACTGGGTGCGCTGGATGCCCTGACCCGCATCGAAATGCAGGAACTGATTGAATCGCTGTGGCAGCAGCATCATTTCACGGTACTGCTGGTCACCCATGATGTGAGTGAAGCGGTGGCGATGGCCGATCGGGTGCTATTGATTGAAGAAGGCGAGATTGGTCTGGATCTGCTGGTTGATTTACCGCGTCCCAGAAGGCGCGGATCGCCGCGGCTGGCAGAATTAGAGGCGGAAGTGCTGGATCGGGTAATGCGACGCACCGCACCCTCGCAACCGGTCCGTGTCGCGCGACAGCGTTAAAAAAAACGGCGGAGCCCGACTGGCACTCCGCCGTTCTGCTATCAGGCGTTCAGCGCCCGGGTGATCTTCTCGTAGAGATCGCCCGACAACTTCTCCAGCCCTTTCAGCTGTTCCAGTGCCTCGCGCATCATCGCCTGACGATCGTCGTCATAGCGTTTCAGTCGAATCAATGGCTCGACCATCCGCGCCGCAACCTGCGGGTTACGGGTGTTCAGATCGATCAGCATCTCCACCAGGAATTTATAGCCGCTGCCATCTTTGGCATGGAACGCAGCCGGGTTAGCGGAGGCAAAGGCACCCACCAGCGAGCGTACCCGGTTAGGGTTGCTCATGCTGAAGGAGCGGTGGTTAAGTAACTGACGCACATTACGCAGCACATTGGCCGCCGGACTGGTGGCCTGCAGCACAAACCACTTGTCCATCACCAGACCATCCTGATGCCAGCGCTCATCGTAGGCCGCCAGCAGCGCATCGCGGCACGGCAGCTGCGCCGCTACCGCTGCGGAGAGTGCCGCCAGCGAATCGGTCATGTTGGTCGCCTGGTGATACTGCACCTGCACCAGCTTGTCCGCCAGTTGCGCATCGCCAAAGGCCAGATAGGTCAGGCAGATATTTTTCAGGCTGCGCTGACCAATCGCGTCATGCTCAACCCGGTATTCACTCTGCTGATTGGCGTTATAGATCGCAAAGAACTCGTCAGCCAGCTCGCGCGCCAGGGTGCGCTGCAGTGCGTCACGTACCAGCGCAATCGCCTGTGGATCGATGACATCGAACAGTTCGGCGATCTCATTTTCAGTCGGCAACGTCAGAATCAGCGCGGTCAGCGCCGGATCGCAGTCGGCATCGAGCAGTACTGCGCGGAACGCGTCTGCCACATGCAGCGGCAGTGACAGATGCTGCCCCTGCTGATAGCGCGCCACGTTGAGACGGATATAGGTTGCCAGCAGGCTCTGTGCTGCATCCCAGCGTGAAAAATCGTTACGCGCATGACGCATCAGGAAGGTGAGCTGCGCATCGCTCCATTTGTAATCGAGCTTCACCGGCGCAGAGAATTCACGCAGCAGCGACGGCACCGGCTGGAAGTAGACATTATCGAAAATGAAGGACTGGAACTCCTCGGTGACGTTCAGCACGTGATGCACCGGGTGGCCGTTGTGCTGCAGCGGAATCACCTGCCCTTCGTTATCATACAGCTCGATATCGAGCGGGATATGCAGCGGCAGCTTCTCTTTCTGATCGGCGGTCGCTGGCGTGTGCTGCGTGACGTGCAGCGTGTATTGCTCCAGCTCCGGGTTGTAATCATCGCGTACCGTCAACACTGGCGTACCGGACTGGCTGTACCAGCGGCGGAACTGTGACAGATCCACGTTGGAGGCATCTTCCATTGCCTGCACGAAGTCATCGCAGGTGGCCGCACTGCCGTCGTGACGATCAAAATAGAGCTGCATTCCCTTCTGGAAATTAGCCTCGCCCAACAGGGTGTGCAGCATCCGGATCACTTCCGATCCTTTTTCATACACGGTAAGGGTGTAGAAGTTATTCATTTCAATCACCTGATCCGGGCGGATCGGGTGAGCCATCGGACTGGCATCTTCAGCAAACTGCGCGCCACGCACGATACGCACGTTGTCGATGCGATTAACGGCACGTGAACCGAGGTCAGAACTGAACTCCTGATCGCGGAATACCGTCAGCCCCTCTTTCAGGCTGAGCTGGAACCAGTCGCGACAGGTGACACGGTTGCCGGTCCAGTTATGAAAATATTCGTGGCCGATCACCGCTTCAATACCGAGATAATCTTTATCTGTGGCGGTTTCCGCTTTCGCCAGCACATATTTGGCGTTAAAAACGTTCAGGCCTTTGTTTTCCATCGCGCCCATGTTGAAGAAGTCGACCGCCACGATCATAAAGATGTCGAGGTCGTATTCGAGACCGAAACGCTCCTCATCCCACTTCATGCTGTTTTTCAGCGAGGTCATCGCCCAGTCGGCGCGGTCGAGATTGCCACGATCGACAAAAATCTCCAGCGCCACATCACGGCCGGAACGGGTGGTGAAACTGTCGCGCAGCACGTCGAAGTCTCCCGCCACCAGCGCAAACAGGTAGCAAGGTTTCGGGAACGGGTCCTGCCATTTGACCCAGCTACGGCCCTGCTCATCACGTCCACTGTCGACGCGGTTACCGTTTGACAGCAGGTAAGGATAGCGTTCGCCGTCGGCAAAAATGGTGGTGGTGAAACGCGCCAGCACATCCGGGCGATCCAGATACCAGGTAATATGACGGAAGCCTTCAGCCTCACATTGAGTGCATAGCGCCTCGCCTGATTTGTATAACCCTTCCAGCGCCGTGTTCTGATCCGGATGAATATCGTTGATGATTTTCAGCGTGAAACTTTCTGGCAGCTGGCTGAGCACCAGCGCACCGTTCTGCTGGCGATAATCCGTCCAGGGTTGTCCATCCACCTCAAGCGCGATCAGCGTTAAATCTTCGCCATCCAGACGCAAATCAGCCTGGCTGTCACCGAGACGTTTAACCTGACTGATAGCCGTTACGCGGGTGGTCGACGCATCCAGTTCAAAGGTTAAATCAATGTCAGTAATGGTGTAATCCGGCGCACGGTAATCGTGGCGATATTTAATTTGGGGCTGTTGCGTCATATTCCGTCTCGCGTTGTTATAAGTTTACCTGGCAAAGTCTAAGCTTGTTACTACAAGCTTGCCACGCACAATGCACGTAATGCGTGAAATGGCTACAATTTGTTAACAATGGCACAGATTGGCCTCGACCCACTACAGTGAAATATGCTGTGATTGGCGTTAATGACTGAATTATACTTCCGCGTCTTTAAGACTGTGTACAACACCGGGCTCTGCGCCACCGAACAGGATGCTGAAACGCGCCATGACAGGACATGCTTCCCCGATACTGACCTCGCTGCTCGATACGGACGCTTATAAGCTCCACATGCAGCAAGCCGTCTTCCACCGCTATCATGATGTCACGGTGGCGGCGGAGTTTCGCTGCCGCGGCGACGAACTACTGGGCCTCTACGCTGATGAGATTCGTGACGAGATTCGCGCAATGCAAACGCTGGCGCTGACCGATGACGAATATCACTGGTTATCCCGCCTGCCCTTCTTTCAGCAGGATTACCTCAACTGGCTGCGCGATTTTCGCTACAACCCCGATCAGGTTGAGGTACGTAATCACCATGGCAAACTTGAACTGCGTATTCAGGGACCGTGGCGCGAAGTGATTTTGTGGGAGGTGCCGCTGCTGGCGCTGATCAGTGAAGTGGTGCATCGTCACCGCACCCCTGAGGTCACCACTCAGCAGGCGGTCGATCATCTGCAGCAGAAACTTGCCGACTTTACTCACCAGGTGGCCGATCTGGATATGTCACGCTTCCACCTGATGGATTTCGGCACCCGCCGTCGCTACTCGCAGGATGTACAGCAGGCGATAGTGGCGACGCTGAAACAGGATTTCCCGTGGCTGATCGGCACCAGCAACTACGATCTGGCGCGGCGCCTGACGCTGACGCCGGTCGGTACGCAGGCGCACGAGTGGTTCCAGGCGTTCCAGCAGATCAGCCCGGTACTGGCCAACAGCCAGCGCGCCGCGCTGCAGGCGTGGCTGGATGAATATGATGATCAGCTCGGCATCGCCCTGACCGACTGTATCGCTATGGATGCCTTCCTGCGTGATTTCGGTCCGGTGTTTGCCCGACGCTATCAGGGGCTGCGCCACGACTCCGGCGATCCGGTCGAATGGGGCGAGAAAGCCCTCGCCCACTATCAGAAGCTGGGTATCGACCCGCAAAGCAAAACGCTGGTCTTTTCCGACAATCTCAACCTCGACAAAGCGCTGGCGCTCTATCGCCACTTCGGTCAGCGTACCCGGGTCATTTTCGGCATTGGTACCCGCCTGACCTGTGATATCCCGGGCGTCACGCCACTGAATATTGTGATTAAGCTGGTGCAGTGCAACGGCAAACCGGTGGCGAAACTGTCCGACAGTCCGGGCAAAACCATTTGCCAGGATAAAGCCTTTGTCCGGGCTCTGCGTAAAGCCTTTGATCTGCCGCTGGTGAAAAAAGCGAGTTAAGCCACTTCTTATCGGGGCGTTGATGCGCCCCGCTTCTGCTGTAATAAATCGTCCATTCCGCCGGATTTTGCTTGTTTCCTGAAGACTCACAAGTAACATAGCAAAACCCCCGGTTCGGGGACCTTTTTACTCACTTCTTCTATATAGAGAGATATTTATGAGCGTTGTGCCTGTAGCGGACGTACTGCACGGTCGCGTCGCGGTTGACAGTGAAGTCACCGTACGTGGTTGGGTGCGTACCCGAAGAGATTCAAAAGCCGGTCTTTCCTTCATCGCCGTATATGACGGCTCCTGCTTTAATCCCGTTCAGGCAGTCGTCAATAATTCTCTGAATAATTATCAGGATGAAGTATTGCGTCTGACCACCGGCTGTTCCGTGATTGTCACCGGCACCGTGGTGGCCTCGCCCGGTCAGGGCCAGGCTTTTGAGATTCAGGCAACCCGTCTTGAGGTTGTTGGCTGGGTGGAAGATCCTGACAGCTACCCGATGGCGGCGAAACGTCACAGCATTGAGTATCTGCGTGAAGTGGCTCACCTGCGTCCACGTACCAATCTGATCGGTGCCGTCGCCCGCGTTCGTCATACTCTGGCGCAGGCGCTGCATCGCTTTTTCCATGAAAATGGTTATTTCTGGGTCTCCACCCCGCTGATTACCGCCTCGGATACTGAAGGTGCCGGTGAGATGTTCCGCGTCTCAACGCTGGATCTTGAAAACCTGCCGCGCAACGATCAGGGCAAAGTCGATTTCAGCGAAGATTTCTTTGGCAAGGAAGCGTTCCTGACCGTTTCTGGTCAGCTGAACGGCGAAACCTATGCCAGCGCCCTGTCAAAGATTTATACCTTTGGCCCGACCTTCCGCGCAGAAAACTCTAACACCAGCCGCCATCTGGCGGAGTTCTGGATGCTGGAGCCGGAAATCGCCTTCGCGTCGCTGGATGATGCAGCTGCGCTGGCGGAGGCGATGCTGAAGTATGTGTTCAACGCGGTGCTGGAAGAGCGTGCTGATGATATGGCGTTCTTTGCTGAGCGCGTTGATAAAGAAGCGGTTGAGCGCCTGCAGCGTTTCATCACTACCGACTTCGCCCAGGTCGACTACACCGACGCGGTTGAGATTCTGATCAACTGCGGTCAGAGCTTTGAGAATCCGGTGTCATGGGGTATCGATCTCTCCTCTGAGCATGAACGTTATCTGGCCGAGAAGCATTTTAAAGCGCCGGTGGTGGTGAAAAACTACCCGAAAGACATTAAAGCGTTTTATATGCGTCTGAACGACGACGGTAAAACCGTGGCGGCGATGGACGTACTGGCACCGGGCATCGGTGAAATTATCGGTGGTTCGCAGCGTGAAGAGCGTCTGGATGTTCTTGATGCACGCCTACAGGAAATGGGTCTGAATAAAGAAGATTACTGGTGGTATCGTGACCTGCGTCGCTACGGTACCGTGCCACATTCTGGCTTTGGATTAGGTTTCGAACGTTTAATCGCCTATGTCACCGGCGTACAAAATGTAAGGGACGTTATCCCCTTCCCACGTACTCCACGTAATGCGAGCTTCTAACTTTCTGCATTAATTATAAGAAATTCATATATATAAAGAGGTCGGCACTGCCGGCCTTTTTTTATTTTTGTAAATTTTGAGTTCTCTCACAAAGTTCCGTGTTTTTTACATTTTGTAATACATATTTTCCTTTTGAAACCAGATTACGAGTTTCGTAGCATTTTCGAGGTAGAATTAAGGCTGGGGGGATGGAAAGATGCGTGCAGACACAGGAAGACACCAAACTTCTTTCAAGGTTCCCGTAAAGGTTTCTTGACGGCAGTGGCAGGTGTACAAATAACTCCAACGAGGGTAATGAATAATGATGAAGCGCAATATTCTTGCAGTGGTTATCCCTGCTCTGTTAGCCGCAGGCGCAGCAAACGCAGCCGAAATTTATAATAAAGACGGCAACAAACTGGACCTGTACGGTAAAGCCGTTGGCCTGCACTACTTCTCTGATAACGACGGCAACGATGGCGACAATACTTACGTTCGCTTCGGCTTCAAGGGTGAAACTCAGATTAACGACCAGCTGACCGGTTACGGCCAGTGGGAATACAACGTTCAGGCTAACAATTCTGAAGGCGATGATGCGCAAGACGGTAACAGAACCCGTCTGGGCTTTGCCGGTCTGAAATTCGGTGATGCTGGCTCAATCGACTACGGCCGTAACTACGGTGTGGTTTACGATGCAATCGGCTGGACCGATATGCTGCCAGAGTTCGGTGGCGACTCAGGCTACTCAGATAACTTCATGAACGGTCGTAGCACCGGCCTGCTGACCTACCGCAACACTAACTTCTTTGGTCTGGTAGATGGCTGGGATTTCGCCGTTCAGTATCAGGGCAAAAACGAGCGTGATGAAATTCGTCGTTCGAACGGCGACGGCTGGGGTCTGTCAACTTCTTACGTCTCACCAATCGGTGTAGGTGTTGTGGGTGCCTATAGCAGCAGCGACCGTACCGATGCACAGGCCGCTGGCGTTGCAGCTAACGGTACTGTTGTAGGTCAGGGTAAACGCGCTGAAAACTGGGCAACCGGTCTGAAGTATGATGCAAACAATGTCTACCTGGCGGCTTACTACGGTGAAACCCGTAACTCAACGCCGTTCACGCTGACAACTGGTGCGGGCACCGATACCACTGCTTTCGCCAACAAAGCACAGAACATTGAACTGGTTGCACAGTATCAGTTCGACTTCGGTCTGCGTCCATCTATCGCCTACGTTCAGTCTAAAGGCAAAGATATCGAAGGCGTGGGCGATGCTGACCTGATCAAATACATTGATATCGGCGCAACCTACTACTTCAACAAAAACATGTCTACCTATGTGGACTATCAGATCAACCAGCTGGATGACGACAACCGTCTGGGTCTGAACACTGATGATACTGTAGCGGTTGGCCTGGTTTACCAGTTCTAATCTCGCTGTCAGAAGATGTTTAAAGACGGGGCCATCGGCCCCGTTTTTTTATGTCTGTTATCCGGTGATAACCTCTTTCTTCCGCTCCTTTCCTCATTGGTGCTCCACTGATTGCGGTCAGAGCGGAAGCAGGCGCGCAAAATGTATCAATAAGTCTCGCAAACGGTTGGCTTTTGCCTGGCCTGACGCTAACCTGAGAGCTCATTTTGCTAACGTTCCCGCTACTGGACCTGACTCATGTTTGAATCGATCTCTGCTGCACCCGCCGATCCCATTCTTGGGCTGGCCGATCTGTTTCGCGCTGACGACCGCCCTAACAAAATTAACCTGGGTATCGGCGTCTATAAAGACGAAACCGGCAAGACCCCGGTGCTGACCAGCGTTAAGAAAGCCGAACAGTACCTGCTGGAAAACGAAACCACCAAAAACTATCTCAGCATTGATGGTCTGGCTGATTTTGCACGCTGTACCCAGGCGCTGTTGTTTGGCAACCAGAGCACGCTGATTACCGCCGGTCGTGCGCGGACAGCACAAACCCCGGGCGGTACTGGTGCGCTGCGCGTTGCGGCGGATTTCCTTGCCACTCAGACCAGCGTGAAACGGGTATGGGTCAGCAATCCCAGCTGGCCGAACCACAAAAATGTGTTCAATGCTGCCGGTCTTGAGGTGTGTGAATATCAGTATTACGATGCGGAAAATCACACGCTCGATTTTGAAGGCCTGCTGGCGTCGCTGAAACAGGTACAGGCGGGCGACGTGGTGCTGTTCCACGGCTGCTGCCATAATCCAACCGGTATCGATCCAACGGCCGAACAGTGGCAGCAACTGGCGCAGCTGTCGCAGGCTGGCGGCTGGTTACCGTTGTTTGACTTTGCCTATCAGGGCTTCGCCCGTGGCCTTGAGGAAGATGCTGAAGGACTGCGTATTTTTGCCGCGTCGCATCAGGAACTGATTGTCGCCAGCTCTTATTCTAAGAACTTTGGTTTGTATAACGAGCGCGTCGGGGCGATTACGCTGGTGGCCGCTGATGCCAACGTGGCCGATACTGCCTTCAGTCAGGTGAAATACACTATCCGCGCCAACTATTCCAATCCGCCAGCTCACGGTGCGGCCGTGGTTGCCACCATCCTCGGTAATGATGCACTGCGTACCATCTGGGAGCAGGAGCTGTCAGACATGCGCCAGCGTATCCAGCGTATGCGCCAGCTGTTCGTCAATACCCTGGCAGAGAAAGGTGCGCAGCGTGACTTCAGCTTCATCATCCGGCAGAACGGGATGTTCTCATTTAGCGGCCTGACTAAAGATCAGGTAATTCGTCTGCGCGAAGAGTTTGCGGTCTATGCGGTTAATTCAGGACGGGTAAACGTTGCGGGCATGACGCCAGACAATATGTCGGCGCTGTGTGAGGCGATTGTCGCGGTGCTGTAATCGTGATGAAAAAATGGGCCAGCCGGCCCATTTTTTATTGCAGAAAAGGATTGCTGATCCGTTCACGCCCCAGCGTTGAAATCGGACCGTGTCCCGGCACGAAAGTCACATCATCGCCCAGCGGCAGTAATTTTGTCCGGATGGCATCAATTAGCTGCTGATGATCGCCCTGCGGGAAATCAGTGCGACCAACACCGCCGTTGAAAATCACATCACCTGAGATCAGTAAGCGTCCCAGACGATCAAAGAACACCACATGACCGGGCGAATGGCCCGGACAGTGCAATACTTCCAGCGAGACTAACCCTACCTGTACGCTGTCACCCTCTTCCAGCCAGCGATCCGGCGTGAAAGGCGCACACTCTTCCAGCCCGAACATTCGGCTCTGCGTCGGAAGCGCTTCCAGCCAGAAGGCATCGCGTTTCTGCGGTCCGACGATGGGCACCTGATAAAACGCCGCGAGTTCGACCGCTGCCCCGACATGATCGAGATGTCCATGGGTGAGCAGAATCTGCGCGGGTTTCAGTTTGTGTTGTTCCAGCGTTTGTTTGATACGTTCGGCATCACCGCCCGGATCGACCAGCGCCGACTCCCCGGTGGTATTGCACCAGATAACCGAGCAGTTCTGAGCAAAGGCTGTAACAGGAATAATATGGTAATTCATAACGCTCCATGACCGGCTCACGCAGCGTTGCCGGCGTCGTTACCAGTGCCTGATCGGCCCGGTATCAATGTGCACAAAGTTGCTGCGAGGATAATATCCTACACCACCCGCGCGCAGAGATAACGCCGCTTTGCGTACATTGGCTAAGGTCACGCCTTCAATGTGAAAATCCATCGCCTGACCTTTGGTGTGGTAGCTGTGTTTCGCCACGCCAGGCCCGCTTTCACGCAACATATTATTAGTAGCCAGTGAGCGATAACCGGAAACCAATTGTACTGGCTTACGGGTTTCCAGCAGCGCCTGCAGACGGAAAATCTGGTCGAACAGATGGGGGTCGATGCTTTTCACTTTATTGGCGCGATAGTCACGGAAAAAATGATTTAAACGTGATAACTCATCCCTGTCGTAACTCTTACCATTAAAAAATTCAGTTTTAAGGGTTTCACCCGTGTGAAGGTTGTTAAGTGTTAATACCCGCGGGCGAGAAGTTGAAAGTGAAGCCCTTGCAGAAGCTGGCAATAATGCCAGTCCGGCGGCAGCACTTCCGCAAAGCAGTAGCTTGCGACGAAAAGAATCAATAGTAGACATTAACCGTATTACCTGAGAGTGAAGCCATAGAAATGTGCAAAAAGCGCACAGGCCGAACCATAACTTTCTCTCACAGAGGCGTCAACCCATCCCGGGTGGCTTTGTGCGGCGATCCCGGGCGGGATCGCCTTTTGATGAAGAATTTTGCTTACGGCGGCAGACGGCTAACGATTGAAAATCAATCACTAGAGCAGCAATTGCTCAGCCCGCTTTAACGCCTGGCTGCCTGAACGTGCCGTGTCATCATAATTGTAAATATCTGTTCGGAACTGTGGTTTGCCGTCGTCAGCGACCCAGGCGGTAAGATAATAGAGGTTGACCGGAATACGATGGCGAATCGGCACATAGCGGGTATCGCCCTCTTTCAGCGTGCTGGAGATACGGGAATCATTCCAGCCTGCATCCTGTAGCAACAGTCCGGCCAGTTCAGAGGCCTTGTTCACCCGCACACAGCCTGAGCTAAGCGCACGGATATCGCGCTGGAACAGGTTATGATTCGGCGTGTCATGCAGATAGATAGCATCCGAACTCGGCATGTTGAATTTGTAGCGTCCCAGCGCGTTCATCTGACCTGGGGCCTGACGCAGGCGATACGGGAACGAGGAAGCGGACACCATGCTCCAGTCAATCATGCTGGGGTCAATCACCTCGGCATCCTCACTCCAGCCTGACAGCAGGGTATAGCCATGTTTGTAGAGGTAGCCAGGATCCTGTTTGACCTTCGGAATAATATCTTTGCGCACCAGCGTGGTCGGCACGTTCCACGGTGGATTCAGCACCACGTTGTTGAGTGCGCTGCGCATCAGCGGCGTTTTACGGTCGGGACGCCCGACAATCACCCGTGATGACAAAATCTTGTTGCCGTTGTTGTAATAAATCAGTGAGTAGTTGGCGATGTTCACCATGATGCCGTTGTGCATATCATCCGGCAGCAGGCGCAGTCGCTGGATATTCAGCGCCAGCAGTGAGGCGCGCATCTGCGGTGACACGTTAAGCCACTGACGCGTTCTGGCGCCGATAGCGCCGTCACCGTCCAGCCCCTGCCACTGCTGAAAACGCTTCACCGCTGCCACCAGCGTATTGTCGTAAACATTCGCGCTACTATTCGCATCCAGCGTCAGGCTCTGCACGTTACCCGGCGACTGCGGCGATGAAACAGGCAGATCGGTGACCGGCGTAGCCGACGGACTGACCACCACCGGCTGATCGCTGTGGCTGACCGGTACTGTTGAAACCGGAACCGCGTCCTCATCCGGTGCCGGCGCAGTGGTCTGAGCGGTCAGCATCCCGCTACGCTGCAGGATTTCACGTAACGCTGGCACATCATCACTCACCTGTCCCGGACGCAGGGTTTCGCTCCCCTTCAGCTGCGGCCATGGGCGTTTGTCGCTGAGCAATGTTTTGAGCGCAGCGTGCATCGGGCGATATTGCGGGTGCTGAGGTTCCAGTGAGGTAATAAATGCGCTGTCTGAACCAGCATTGACGGCGTTCTGCCACTGATTCACCACTGACACCGACGGCTGGGCCAGCTTATACGGCACGTTGCTGTAGAGCCAGGTTTCACCCTGGGTAGGCACGCTGGAGACAAACTGCAGATAGCCGAGCATCGCATCAGACAGCGTGACGTCACGGGCAAAGCCGGAAATCGCCGGATCGGTCAGACGTTCAACCCAGCGGGTAAACTGTGGCTGCACGCCAGAAAGCGCGGCTTCCGCCAGCTGCTGCTGAAATTTTTGCACCGCCTGGCGGTCCTGCCAGATCGGTTGCATGTGACGTGACGCATACAGCGTGGCCAGTGAAGGCAGATAGAATGGCTGATCGGCGCTGGAGAAGGCCTGCCGGATACGTTGCTGACTGTCGGTGACTGACGTCGCCCCCTGCGTGATCCCCGGCATAGCGGCAATCACAGCGGCCTGTGGCAGTGTAAATGGAACCACGGTTAGCGCCAGCGCTAACAATGAAACAACACGATGATGTTTAAACGTATTTGCCAGCAACATCCCTGCCCCCTTATCTGTTCAACTGCGCAGCGTTCCCTGAAACTACTGCGACCGGGCTGCTTACTCATAATGTTGAGTATACAAACAAAAACGGCATTTGCCTCACGCGACAAATGCCGTTACCAGATTAACCAATGGTTCTGTTTTTGACTACGTTTCAGCCTGCGATTTTTCACCGGCTAAATCGGGCAGAGAATCGCTCTCATCCTGACGTCGGGTCGGTGAGGGATCGGCAGCGAAACCGCGCAGGCCAACTACATGCACATGCTCAGTGTTGTTAAACACCTTACGCACCAGCTTGTAAGTGGTGCCTTTCTCCGGACTGATATTTTCCGGCGCGGCGATCACCAGCTGCATTTCCAGTCGTTCACACAGCTCAAACAGCGTGGCGATGGAGCGCGCATCGAGACGCGCCGCTTCATCAAGGAACAGTAACCGGCAGGGGGAAATGTCTTTACCGCGCAGGCGGCGCGACTCCTCTTCCCAGCTCTGTACCACCATCACCAGAATCGACATCCCGGTACCGATCGCTTCACCGGTTGACAGTGCGCCACTTTCTGCACGCAGCCAGCCGTCTGATCCACGGTTAACTTCGACTTCCATCTCAAGATAATTGCGGTAGTCCAGCAGCTCCTCACCAATGGTCTGCGGCGTGCGCTGTCCCATATCGATGTGCGGATTGAGGCGCTGATAAAGCTTCGCCAGCGCCTCTGAGAAGGTCAGACGATTGCTGTTAAACAGATCCTGGTGCTGCTCATGCTCTTCCGACAGCGTATCCAGCAGCATCGCATGCGTCTCCCGCACGTTGACGTTGAGTCGCACGCTGCGCACCTGACCAAAGCTCACGGTTTGCAGGCCCTGGTTCAGCTGGCGGATACGGTTCTGCTCACGCTGAATGGTTTTGCGGATAATGTTAGCGGCACTGCGCGAACTGATAGCCAGCGTCTGCTCACGCGCGGTCAGCTCTTCCGTCAGGCGATTCAGCTCAATTTCCATCTGCTCAATCGCTTCGACCGGATCGTCGGTGCGAATAATATCCTGACGAATACGCTCGCGCAGATGCTGGTAAACCGCAATAAAGAACTGAATCTTCCGTTCCGGACGTTTCGGATCTTCCGACAGACGCAGCACGTCACGCAGATGTTCGTTGTCGGCTACCGCCAGACGCAGCGCACCCAATGCCTTATCCGACATAGAACGCAGCTCGTCGCCGCTCAGGTAAGCCAGTTCACGACGATGCAGGCGACGTTCGACACCATTCTCTTTCACCAGCCGCAGCACCGTACACCAGCCCGCCTTGGCGCTGACCACCTGTTCGCGCACCTGATGATAGTTACGTTCCAGCTGGCGCAGTCGCTTCTGCAGGTTTTCCATTTCCGCTTCACAGAAGGTCAGCTGTTTCTCCAGCTGATTACGCCGCGCACGGTTATGGCTCAGCGCCGTATAGAGTTCATCACGACGCACCCGCGCCCGTGCTTCGGCGTTGGCATCAGCGTGAACGCCGATATCCTGCATCTCCTGATGCAACTCTTTCAGCATGTCGCGTTTGGCGTCGTAGGCACTTTTCAGCGAGGCCAGCACCTGGGCGTATTGTGTCAGCTGCGCCTGATGCTCGCGCAGACGTTCACGGCTGCGACTCCGCTCCGCCTCCGCCTGCTCCAGCCGCTGACGCAGTTTGTCGCTGAGATCGTTGTTGCCGTTAAGCATGCTCGACGAATCGTCATAGCCAAAGTGCGCACGACGCTGCACCACTTCCGTCAGGGCAAAAGCCTGCTGGCGGGCGTTGCGCTGCTGTTGCTGCGCCTGCTGATAATCGGCCTGCAGCTGTTCATGCTGTTCCGGATCGCTCTGCAGTACGGCGATAATCGGTTCGAGTTTCGCCAGTTTCGCGCCATGCTGATGCAGGAAGCGTGCTGCATCCTGCGCTTCCTCAACCTGCTCGCGGATCTCTTCGCAGCGATCGGCCAGCGTCTCATCCAGCAGCAGATTGACGCGCGGCAGCAGCCGGTTGAGCTGCGCTACGCCCTCTTTCGCCAGTTCATATTGCTGACGCTGCTGCTGATTATTGCTCTCGTGCTGATTAAGCGCCCGCTCCAGCTCGCCGCGGCGCGCGCCCAACTGACGAATCTGGGCTTCCGGATCGGCATCAAACGCCACCGCGAGATGACTACCGATAAACCGGCTGAAGGACTGATGCAGACGCTGGGTTTTCTGTACGTCGAATGACAACGTGGCATAGCGCTCAGCCAGACGATCGCGTTCGCTGTGCAGCAGTTCAAGCTGATTCTCACGTGCGGCACGACCAAACAGCGGTATTTTCGGGAAACGCGAATAGCGCCACTGACGCTCCGCGACTTTTACCACCACCGCATTCTGCAGCTCATCGACGCTGAATACGCTGTCATCGAAAGATTGCGGATCGCCCTCGATCAGGTAGAGATCTTCCGGGCACTCTTCCAGTCCGTCGAGCTGCTCGCGCACCAGCGACAGATCGGGTACCACAATCGCGTGACGCGACGGACCGTACAACGCCGAGAAGTAAGGCGCGTCATCCAGCGTGACATCATCATAAATTTCGGACAGCAAGACGCCGCCGAAGCGTTCGGCCAGTTGGTTCAGGCGCGCATCTTCGGCACCGCCAGGCTGGCTGAGACGTTCAATCTGCTGCTCGATATCGCGTTTACGCGCCGCCACTTCGTCACGTTCAACGGTGGTTTCACGTTCCCGCTCCAGCAGCTGCTGCATATATTCGGTCACGTCCTGACTGCTGGTCAGCGCCTGGCCGGTCTGCTCACTAAGCTGCGTCAGGATTTCCTGCGCCGCCAGCCAGTGCGGTGCCCGGGCCGTTAGCGTGGCAATCCGTTCGCGCAGCTGTTCCAGCTCCTGGCGCATCATCATGCGCTGCTCACCCGCGTCCGCGACGCTGCTGTTCAGCTGCTCAATCTGTGCTTCAAGTTCGCGCTGCAAACCTTCCAGCGCATCGGCTTCATAGTGCTGTCCCTGGCGCTTACAGAACTCCGCCAGCAAGCGCTCAGCCTCATGCTGCTCGCGCAGACGCTGTTCCAGCTCGTTGAGCCGCAGACGCAGCGAAGAGAGCTGCTCAGCGTGATGCCGCTGATTGCTGGCGTCGCGCAGCAATGCCCGGCCGGTCTGCCACGCATCCTGACGGGTAACATCACCGGCAATGCTGGTCACCAGCGCCAGCGCCTGTTCAAACTGGCTGTGCGCCGCCTCGGCCACGCTCAGCTTTTGCTCGAGGTTCAGTAACCGCTCGGTCGCCTCCTCCTCTTTGGCCTGGAAGCTGGCCTGCCATTCTGCGGCGTTGTCGATGGTTAAATCAGGCAACTGACAGAGTGAACGGGCGCGTTCCAGTGCCTGCAGCGCCTGCTGATACTGGATGGCGCGGGTTTGCTGAACGTCAAGCGCCTGCTGGAAGTCGGCCAGCTGGCTTTTCAGCTCATCCACTTCCAGTTCGGCCGCTTCGGCCCGCGCTTCATTCTCTTCCTGAATCTCGCGGGCTTCCGCCACCACTTCGCTCTGCTCTTCCAGCCGCAGCGTCAGGTCTTCGATATCGGCGTCGTAGCGCTCAATCTTTTCCTGCTGGCGCATCGCGGTCTGCACCAGATTAAGGTGATCGCTGGCCGCCTGATAATCCACTTCGAGGTCGTTTTCCGCCCCGCTGTGCTCGGCCAGTTCGCGCGCCATTTCGACGTGACGATACTGTTCAGAGGCGAGCTGGCTGCGGCTGCTGAACAGCTCATTACGCAGCTGTAATGCACTGTCGAGGTGCACCCGGCGCTCGTTGGCGTGACGCATATAGTCGGCAGAGACGTAGCTGGTTGCTTCCGAAATCAGATGCTTAAACAGGTCGCGGTCCGACTGAGTAACGCGAATCGCTTCCAGCGTCATGCGGTTCTCGCGCAGCGCCGCTTCCATGTCCTGGAAGGCTTTACGCACGCCGCTGTTTTCCGGCAGCAGGTAATCACGCAGTGAGCGGGTAATCGCGCTGGAGATACCGCCGTAAAGCGAGGCTTCAATCAGGCGGTAAAACTTACTGCGATCGCTGGCAGAACGCAGACGACGCGGCACCACACCCAGATCAAACAGCATGGCGTGATAATCGGTAATCGAGCTGTAGGCGCGGAACTGAACGCCTTCCTGCGCCTCAACGCGTTCTTTAACTTCGTTAAGCGGCAGTACGCGCGCCTGACGGCTGTTAAGGATCTCCGTCAGCATATCCGTCGGGTTGGTGTCGGTCGGCAGGCCATGAATACTGAACGGCTTGATGTCGACCTTTTTATCCCGACCCGCGATTTGCTGCAGACGGACGCCCACCACCACCCGCTGATGGCGGGAGTTCACCACGTCGAGCATCGAGTAGCAGACGCCGGCGCGCAGTTTACCGTGCAGGCCCTTATCGCGTGAACCTGAGGTCGCTCCCGCTTCGGTGGTGTTCCGGAAGTGCAACAGCGTCAAATCGGGGATCAGCGCGGTAACAAACGCGGCCATGGTGGTGGATTTCCCCGCACCGTTACCGCCTGACAGGGTGGTGACTAATTCATCGAGATCAAACGTGCGGGCAAAGAAGCCGTTCCAGTTGATCAGCGTAAGCGACCGAAATTTTCCGCGCTCAATCATGCCTGTTGTTCCTCTGCGTTCTCACTCGCATCGCTTTCCTGTTCCTCGCCTTCATCGGCGTCAACCGCAGCCGTGGCGTTCTCCAGCAGCATCGCCTCGCCATCACGGATCAGCCGCAGTTGCGCTTCGCGGGCATCATCACCGCTACGCACATCAGCGCCAAAGCGGAACACCGATTCGGTGATACGGAATTTGCTGCTGTCGTTACCGAAAAACCACACCATACCGAGGCGGCGCAGACGGCTCAGCGACGCGCGGACTTTTTCCTGCAGTTTGGTGCGATCGAGATCCGAGCCGGTTGAACGCTGGTTAACCAGCTTCAGCAACTTGCTCTCATCGGCCAGCGACAGCAGTTCGTCATACAGCTCCTGCTGGGTGAAGATGCCTTCATTCGCCAGCCGTTCCGGGCTGAGGTAGAGATAGCAGAGAATTTTTCCGACCATCATGTCTAACTCAGACAGCACCGAGCGCGGGATCAGCGTGGTTGAACGCGGACGAAGATAGAAAAAACCTTCCGGCGCACGAATCAATTCAACGTTGTAGCGGCTGTAAAACTCTTCGAGAAATGCCTGGTAATCCATCAGAAAAGCGTGATTGTCCAGCTCTTCAATACCGATATGTCGTCCGGCGCGCAACTGGCTGTCGAGCGCGGGAAAGATCGGATTTGCCAGTGCCTGTGCCAGCTTAACCGGCATCACTTGTTCAATATTTGTCGATGACATGTGCCTGCACCTTGGCTCCGTAATCATTGATGGCTTGCCATTCCACAGGCAAACCGGCTAAATCAGCTTCCGCTACGCCAAGGCGTACCGCCTGGTCGACCACAATCCGCGCCAGGTCAAAATGACGGGCGCGGGGGTACTGAGCCAGGTAGTCACGCATCACTGACGCGAGGTTGAGCGGTTTTTGTTGCGTTTTGTAGATCTGCAGCGCCTCTTCAATCATCGCTGCCAGCTGTTCGCGAATTTCGTTGAACTCTTCGTACTCCATCTCGGCCGGCAGTTCGCCCATCACTTCGTCATTACGCAGCGTCAGCTCTTCATCGCGCATGTCATACAGGCGATCGGCGTTGGCATAGGTCAGCGCCCACGGCGCATCGAAGTAGTTCTGCACCGAAACCCGCAGACGCTGGGCAAAGACGCGGTTTTTGTCCATGTCGATGGCGGTACGAATAAATTTGTGTACGTGGCGGTCGTAGCCGATCCACAGGTCGATCGCCTGCTGGCCCCAACTGGTAATGCGGTCAAGTTTGCTTTGCAGGTCAAACACCAGCTTATCGACGAAGCCCAGATCCGGGCTGTTCAGCGTCGCATCCTGAATCCGCAGCAGGTTCTCCTGCAGCTTGTCGCCTGCCGCTTCCAGCGTATCCTGCAGTTCACGCAGCGTACCGGAGGTTTCCGACAGCAGCATTTCACAGCTGGAGATCGCCGCGCGCCAGTCTTTATTCAGCAGTTCAGCGATATCGTTTTTCACCGCCTGCTGCTGTTCATCCATCAGACGCTGGGTCATGTCGATGCTGTCAAATATCTCAGCCACCGAGTATTTCAGCGGCGCGAAGACATTGCGATGCCAGTGAAACTCATCCCCGTTTTCCTGCGCAGCATCGGCTGCCCGCTTAAGCTCATTGGCTACGATGGAGAGCTGCATCGACAGGCGTAAGGTCGAAAACTCACGCTGACGGATGTAGTAATCGGTAATGCCGATCGCCAGCGGGGTCAGACGATAGATGGCATTGCCTTCGGTCAGTTCGCTGGTAAAGCGGTTAAGCAGGCGCTGTCGCACCATGTCGTTGATGGCGTTGTTGGCGCGAACCAACACGGTTTCATGGGTTTGTTCGAAAGCCTTACTGACGTGACGGAAAGCATCAATCAGATCGCCTTCACTCATTTCGCCATCCATCCGCTCACCGTTGAGGGTGGCGATAGCCAGCAAAAAGGCCAGACGTTCTACTGGCAGCGCAAGAGAGAAGTCATTCTTGCGCGCCCAGGATACCAGTTCAGGTACCGTCTGGGAAAATTCACTCATAATTCGTCCTTCTGCCCGGGTTTGCGCGCAGTTACATGGATATAGCGCCCTAAGCTCAAAAAGGGTTCCTGACAGCAGTAACGCCGCTCCATCTCAATAATTTCTTCGTCGCTTTTAGGCTCGCCTTTCGGCGGCTTCATATAATCACTGAACACCCGGATCCCGGCGCGTTGCTCAATGACGAAACCGCACGCTTCCAGCCAGCGGTAGACCTGATCGGGATCGCGCGGATAGTCAGGCGACAGCGTACGCTTTTTACGTTTGGTCAGATTGGTCCGCAGATAACCGAAGTTGCCGAGCGTTAAGGTGCGAAGCGTCAGGCCGTGCAGGTTATAAAACATCAGCGACATCACGCCGCCCGGACGCAACAGATCAAACAACGCCTTCAGCACTTTTTCCGGTTCCGCGACCCATTCAAGCACAGCGTGAAACAATACCAGATCCACCGGCTTATCCAAATGTTCGCCCACCTGCTGTGCGCTAATTTGTTTGAATTGCATGTTGTGGCTCACACCCTGCGCTGCGGCATTTTCCTCGGCCCGGCGCAACATCTCACCGGAGAGATCACACAGCAAAACCTGGTGACCGCGCGCGGCCAGCCCGCTGGAGACCTGGCCAACCCCGCCGCCCGCATCGAGAACCGACAGCGGATGCGGTGACAGTCCGGGCAGAATGGTTTCCAGCTCATCCCACAGGATCGCCTGGCGCACTCGCCCTTTGGTGGTGCCGTATATATTTTGCGAAAATTTATCCGCGAGATCGTCAAAGTTACGATCCTGCATGGCATGCGCTCCGGTATGCTGCGGTGAGACTTGTGCTATTTTGTCACAGGCACCAGAAGAATGAACCTTTCATCCCCATCTTCCCTTCCGGCTGCTGTTTTTTCGGACAACAGGAGTCTTTTTAGATGTTTTTTACCCTGAAAAAAGTGATCGGCGGGCTGTTGTTACCCCTGCCGTTTCTGCTTTTGCTGATGGCGCTCGGTATTTTATTGCTTTGGTTCACCGACTGGCAGAAAAGCGGCAAAATTTTAATCTCCGCCAGCTGGCTGTTTTTGCTACTGCTGAGCCTGCAGCCGCTGGCTGACCGCCTGCTGTTGCCACTTGATAGCCGCTATCCGACCTGGAACGGCACACAGCCGGTCGATTACATCGTGGTACTCGGTGGCGGCTATACCTTTAATCCTGACTGGGCGCCCAGTTCGAACCTGCTCAATAACAGCCTGCCGCGCGTGGCGGAAGGAGTACGTCAGTGGCGTCGCTATCCACATGCCACGTTGATTTTTACCGGTGCCGCAGGCGGCACTAACCCGCGCAGCAGTGCCTCGGTGGCCGCGCAGGTGGCTGAAAGTCTGGGCGTACCAGCGGATCATATTCAGATTCTCGATCAGCCGCGGGATACTGCTGATGAAGCTCAGGCGGTAAAGAGCGAAGTGGGTCAACGCCCGTTCCTGCTGATCAGCTCAGCCAATCATCTGCCGCGGGCGATGCGCTTTTTCCATGCAGTGGGACTGAACCCGATTGCCGCGCCGGCCAACCAGTTAGCGATAACCTCGCCGCTCAATGGCTGGGAGCGCGCCATTCCATCATCAATCTGGCTGAGTCACAGCGAGCGGGCAGTTTATGAAACGCTGGGTACGGTACTGCAGCGGCTGAAGGGAGAGGATACGCGGTCATCCGAGCCAGGGGAGTAGCTGTGCGCGCGCGTGGTCGAAACGTGGCCGGTCAAATTCGCCGGTCTGCACCAGCCGATCGATACAATCCCATAACTGATAGAGCCAGCGCCGCCAGACAAAGCCTTCAGCAACTGGCGCGCGTTGCAGATAGGCGTGCAGCAGTGCGGTCTCAGCGGGTGACTCATCCAGCTGAATCAGATCGTATTCACGCGGTGCCCAGAGAATCGTACCCGGCTGCGTCATCGCCAGCAGCTGATCGCTGCGGGGATTTTTCAGCATACTTTGCAGCCTGACGTTACCGTGAACCAGCACGCAGGGATCGTTAAAGTCGCGAAACAGATGCGCTAACCGCGCCCGGCTGCGGAACAAAATCTGACGATCGTCCAGCGTAAAGGCAGGCGGTCGCAGATAACTTAAGGTCGACCAGAGCACCTCTACCCGTTGCGCATACCAGGCGGGCCAGTGGTTTTCCTGGGTACTGTCTACCGTGCCCACCAGACCGTGGCTGTCGAGCCGGTGCCAGGCAAGTAGCCCTTCCACTACCTGTTCGCAAAACTGTTGCCAGCGCTGAGCATCACGCGCTGGCGCTTCGGCCGGCACGCCATTGAGCCGCGCCAGCAGCAGCATTTCATGCACCGGCGGTTGCTGGCTCATCACCAGACCAAATACGGCTGGCACCGCAATCAATCCGGCATGGCCCAGCAGCGCCAGTTTTTTTGCTTCCAGCGCAGCACGGCCCTGATGACGGAAATACTTCGCCATCACCGGCATCGGCTGACCTTCACTATCGTACAGCGCATAAAGTCGGGTGGGTGGATGTTCGCTGATTACTTCGAGACGACTGATGTTCTCACCGAGCACCAGCGCCAGTTCGGATTTAAGCTGTTCCATGCGGCATCCTCCTCAGATGAATTTCACACTATCCTGAAGGGACTACAGATAAGAAGTTTAGTGGCGGATCAATAAAATTGCGCAGTAACGGGGAGCGTCTCCCCGTTTGATCAGGCCTGCATGGCGGCGCGAACGCGCTGCAGATCTTCTGGCGTATCCACTCCGACGCTGGGGATGGTTTGCGCCACGGCAACATGAATCTTTTCGCCGTACCACAACACCCGCAACTGCTCGAGCAGCTCGATCTGTTCCAGCGGGCATGGCGCCCAGGCAACGTAGCGGCGAATAAAGCCGGCACGGTAGGCATAGATGCCAATATGACGCAGCAAAGTGTCACCAATCTGCTCGCGTGAGCGGGCATAACGTTCACGATCCCACGGGATTGTCGCCCGTGAAAAATAGAGCGCGTAGCCGTTAACGTCCATCACCACTTTCACCGCATTCGGATTAAAAGCTTCCTCTGCATCGGTGACTGGCACCGCCAGCGTCGCCATTCCTGCCGCAGAACCGGCCAGATTGTTCGCTACCTGCCGCACGATCTCCGCCGGAATCATCGGCTCGTCACCCTGCACATTGACGATGATCTCATCATCAGCGAACTGATATTTTTCGATCACTTCCGCCAGACGCTCGGTGCCGGACTGATGATCGGCACGCGTCATGCAGACTTCACCGCCTGCAGCTTCAACCGCCTGCGCCACCGCCGGATGATCGGTCGCGACGATCACCCGACTGGCGCCCGACTCACGGGCGCGCTCCATCACATGTACCACCATTGGCTTGCCGTGGATATCGACCAGCGGCTTACCCGCTAAGCGGGTTGACGCATAACGCGCAGGAATGATGGCGGTAAAACTCATGGATGAATCTCTTCAACAGAGAGCGTACGGGCTTCATTTTCCAGTAACACCGGAATGCC
Source organism: Pantoea sp. AN62 (assembly GCF_050432985.1). Taxonomy (NCBI): domain Bacteria; kingdom Pseudomonadati; phylum Pseudomonadota; class Gammaproteobacteria; order Enterobacterales; family Erwiniaceae; genus Pantoea; species Pantoea sp. AN62. The sequence goes on from NZ_JBNPYB010000001.1 coordinate 244,152, forward strand.
GTCACGCACCGGAAACGCCAGGCCGTCCGGTTTGCAGATCAGCTCCTGCTGCGCATTGTTATAGTAGAGTTTGCCATTGCACACCGGGCAGGCAACGATTTCGAGTAAACGATGATCCATATGTCCTCCATCAGGGACCGAATGCATAAGGGGTAAAGCATACCATAGCCCAGCCCGGGCGGGAGGGCGTAAAACGTATCAGCACATCACGGGCTACCCGCTTCGCGATTCAGCGACCACTGGGCCGGCCAGTGCTGTCGCAGCGAGGCCGGTGCCTGCAGCAGCGAGACGGTTTCCGCCCCCTGCCATGCCGCAAAGCGCTCAATCGCCCGCCGGATATCCTGCACAAATCGCAACGTGACCCGCGTCTGCGGCTCAAGCCAGATATTTTTAATCTCCAGCTGCTTTGACTGACGCAACATACGGGCATCCAGCCGGCCTTTTATCTCACCACGATGCAGCATCGGCAGGACAAAATAACCAAATTTGCGCTTAGCCGCCGGCGTATAACACTCGATGCGGTAATCAAAGCTGAACAGTTCCAGCGCACGCTTGCGGTCCCAGACCACCGGGTCAAACGGTGATAAAAGCGCACTGTGTGTCGCCTGCAGCGGGTTCTCAAGCATCGGCAGCAAATCGCGATGCAGCCACATGTCGCCCAGCCCGTCGGCCGTCACCGCAATCAGATCGCCCGCTTCCTGCGCTTCTGCCAGAAAGGTGCTGAGCGGCACCCGTTTCAGGCGGTAATAGTCTGCCAGCCAGCTGCCGCGAAAAATGCCGAGACTGCGGGCGCTGTTAAGTAACATCAGACGGGTAGCCTCAGCTTCACTGATGCTGTGCAGAGCATCCTGCCAGTCGGGCATCACCCGGCTGCGCAGATCGTATACCCGTTGAAAATTGCGGCGTTCAGCGACCATCAGCTCACCGGCACTGAACAGATTTTCCAGATGCCGCTTGTGCGGTTTCCACGCCCACCATCCCGGCTTATGATTCGCGGCATGCGCAAAGTCCGCTGCGCGTACCGGGCCGTTTTCGCGGATTTGCTGCAGTAATTCAGCGATTTCCTGCTGGTGGTCAGCGACCCATTGCGCATTGTACTTCCAGCCCAGCCGTTCCGGCGACAGCATACGATGACGCAGCAATCTGTAGTCGGCTCGCGGAATAAAACAGGCCTCGTGTGCCCAGTATTCAAACACCTCGCCCTGCGCCAGCGCCTGTTCCAGCCACACCGGAGGATAGTCACCGAGGCGACTGAACAGCACCAGATAGGGGCTACGGGCCACAACATTAATAGTATCGATTTGCAGCAGCGACATACGGGAGATGCAGTCAATCAGATCCTGATAGCGGGCGCGCTGGCGCGGTGGACGCAGCAGGCCCTGCGCGGCGAGATGAAGGTGACGTGTTTGCTGTAATGAAAGTGAATGCAGAGGGTTCATTCTCTTCCTTATCCGGTCTGGTGACTAGTTGCGCGCCTGACCGCTGCGGCACAGCTGTTCGATATCGTCCAGCAATGGGGTGACTGCCGTGCCCTGCAGACGGGCATCAACCGGCAGATACCACCAGTTGGGCTGGGCAAATTGGCGGCATTTCACCGCATCTTTTTCGGTCATCAGCAACGGCTGTCCGTCTGATGTCAGACGCGCCAGCTCATCCTGACTGTATGCATGATGGTCGGCAAAGGCGACTTCTGCCACCGGGGTGATACCCAGCTGTTTCAGTGTGGTAAAGAAGCGCGGCGGATGCCCGATACCGGCCATGGCGATAACTGGATCAAGCTGATCAACCGGCCGGGTTTCGCCGCTCAGCAAATGCGTCGCCAGCCCTGGCTGAAGTTGCATGGCTATCTCACCGTGCTGCGCTTCGCCACCGTTAACCACAATCGCATCCACCTGACTCAGCCGACTGGCACGTTCCCGCATCGGCCCGGCCGGTAACCACCAGCCATTGCCAAAACGACGTACCCCATCCACCACCACAATTTCGCGGTCGCGCTGGAGCGCATAGTGCTGCAGGCCATCATCGGTGATGATCACATCTAACGGCCCCTGTTTCAGCAGCGCTTCAATCGCCAGACGCCGCTTTGGCGCTACGGCCACCGGCGCACCGGTGCGCTGGGCGATCAGTACCGGCTCATCTCCAGCCTGTTCGGTGGAGGTCTGCCCGGTGACCAGCAGCGGATACTGCTCGGCTTTACCGCCGTAGCCACGCGACACCACGCCCGCACGCAGACCGCGCTGTTGCAATGCTTCGACCAGCCAGATGACTACCGGCGTTTTGCCATTGCCGCCAGCCGTCAGATTGCCCACCACCACCACCGGCAGCGGTGCGCGCCAGCTTTTACGCCAGCCGCGCTGATAACTGAATCGAATCAGAGTGGTGATCGCCCCATACAGCAGGCTCAGTGGCCATAACAGCAGCCATAAGGGTGAACGACCACTCCAGATACGCTCAATCATTGGCCGAATTGCATCTTGTGCAGCTGTGCATAGGCTCCGCGCTCTGCTAACAGCACCTGATGCGTTCCGCGCTCAACAATCTGACCATCTTCGATCACCACGATTTCATCCGCTTTTTCGATGGTAGAGAGTCGGTGGGCAATCACCAGTGAAGTACGGTTCTTCTGCAGTTCGTCCAGCGCTGACTGAATGGCCCGCTCGGATTCCGTATCCAGTGCCGATGTTGCTTCATCCAGGATCAAAATAGGACAATCACGTAACAGGGCACGCGCAATCGCAATACGCTGACGCTGGCCGCCTGACAGCAGCACACCGTTTTCGCCGATCACCGTATCCAGCCCTTGATCCATCTTATTGATGAAGTCCATGGCATGCGCCATGGTTGCGGCCTTTTCGATCTCCGCGCGGCTGTACTGCTCGCTGCGGGCATAGGCGATGTTATTGGCAATGGTGTCATTGAACAGATGAACATTCTGCGACACCAGCGCCACCTGATTACGCAGCGAACGTAAGGTGTACTCGCGCAGATCGTAACCGTCCAGCAGGATTTCTCCCTGCTGAATGTCGTAAAAGCGAGTCAGCAAGCTGGCCATGGTCGACTTACCGGAACCGGAGCGACCCACCAGAGCAACCGTTTTGCCTGCCGGCAGAGAGAGATTGATATTGCGCAGCGCCGGCACATCACGCCCCGGATAGGTAAAGGTGACGTTGCGGAACTCAATATCGCCCTTCGCACGGGTAATTTCACGGCTGCCGTTATCCACTTCCTGCTTGCTGTCCAGAATAGAGAACAGCGTCTGACAGGCGGCCATACCGCGCTGGAATTGAGCATTGACGTTAGTCAGTGATTTCAATGGACGCATCAGCGCGATCATCGATGAGAACACCACGGTGATAGTACCGGCCGTCAGGGTATCCATTACGCTGGGGAAGCTGGCGGCGTAAAGCACGAAAGCCAGTGCCAGAGATGCGATCAGCTGAATCACCGGATCGGAAATTGATGAGGCTGAAACCAGCTTCATTCCCTGCTGACGCATGCGATTACTGACCCGGGCAAAGCGCTCAGATTCAATCTCCTGACCGCCAAAAATCAGCACTTCTTTATGGCCCTTCAGCATCTGCTCAGCGCTGGTGGTAACCTGCCCCATGGTATTTTGCATGGTTTTACTGATATTACGGAAACGCTTAGAGACGGTGCGGATAGCAAAAGAAACGATCGGTGCCAGAACAATCAGAATCAACGACAGCTGCCAGCTGTAGTAGAACATCATGATGAACAGGCCAATAATCGACGCACCTTCACGCACTACCGTCACCAGCGCACCAGAAGAGGAAGAAGCTACCTGTTCGGAATCATAGGTGATGCGTGACAGCAGGGTACCGGTTGACTGCTGGTCAAAGAATGATACCGGCATGCCCATCATATGGCTGAATAGCCGACGGCGGATATTCATGACCACGTTGCCAGAAACCCAGGAGATGCAGTAACTGGAGATATAACTGGTCACGCCGCGGATCAGCATCAGGCCAATAACCACCAACGGCATCCACAGCATCACCGATTTATCGGCTTTACCAAACCCATCATCCAGTAACGGTTTCAACAGGGAGAGCATTAAGGCGTCGCCCGCAGCGTTAATAATCAGGGCAATGGAGGCCACAATTAATCCCGCCTTGTTAGGCGCGATCATCGGCCAGAGTCGGCGGAATGTCTGCCACGTAGAGAGATCTTTATCTAGATGCATTATTTATTCACGCTGTTGGAAATAGCCGGCCATTCTACCTGGATTCGCGTTTGACGCCAAACCACTGATGATACCAACGGGGCATTAATTGATCGCGCAGACCAGAAACCGCAATTTTACCCTGTTGAATAGTGATGCTTATCTGACCCGATTGCCCGGTATCGAACCAGTTAAAGCCGGCCCGCTGATAATTCTCCAGTACGCTTTTGGCGGGCATCCGCCATGCATTGTAGCGTGCCAGCGAGGCTATAGCGGTCTTTCCCGCCGTACTGCGCAACAGCAGCCGGGTTGAGGAGGTGCGGCTGCCATGGTGCGGCACCTGCAGAATATCGACCCTGAGACGTTGTTTCTCCAGCGCAACCAGTTGACGTTCCGCCAGCGCCTCAATATCGCCGGTTAACATGACTCTGACCTGGCCGTCATCAACGATGATCACACAGGAATCGTTGTTGTCGCCCACCGTTGGTATCGACAGTGGCCAGAGTACTTCAAAGTGGAGTTGCTGCCAGCGCCATTGTGTACCGCGTACGCAGGGTAAGTGGGCGTTGTTTGCCAGCGCGCTGCGCACTTTCACCGCCGGCCAGCGTGCTGTTATCGATTCCAGGCCGCCAGTATGGTCGAGATGTTTATGGCTGAGAATCACCTGTTGCAACCGCAGCTGTTTTCGCTCCAGCCACGGAATAATCACCCGGCTGCCAGCATTGTCGGTCTGCCAGCGCGGACCGGTATCATACAGTACCGCCTCATCGCCCTGGCTGATCACCATACTTAAACCGTGGCCAACATCCAGCATATCAATGCGCCATCCCTGCCCCTGCGGCGGCTGGCGACTCAATACCATCGCTAGCGCGATTGCGCTGCTGCTCACAGGCAGAGAAAAGAACAGCTGGGTCCGCCATACGATCAACCCACCCCATACCAGCACCGCGAAAAATGCAGTGCCGTGCAGTGGCCACCAGCCGGGTGGCAATGCTGCCAGACTCTGTAGTAACGCCCGTAACGACAGGTCGGCAGCCTGCCAGAATAGCAGCGATAACGCCGGTACAGGCAGCAGCATTGCGATAAGAATCAGTGGCACGGTGATAAACGACACTACGGGAATGGCCACCACATTGGCCACCAGCGCAGTCAGGCTCAGTCCGTTAAAAATCGCCACCTGCAGCGGTGCCATCAGGATCAGCATTCCCAGTTGAAGATGCAGCAACTGCACGGGCAACCAGCGCCGTTGATGATGAAATCGCCACGGAAGCGGGAACCAGTGAAACCAGATTAACAGCATGGCGACGGCCAGCGTTGAGAGCCAGAAGCTTTCCGACAGCACGGTTAGCGGATCGAGAATCAACAGCAGCGCCACGCAATATGTCCATACCTGCCAGCTATTCAGCTGCACACTGGCAAAACGGGTGAGCGCCCAGAGCGTAAGCGCCAGCAAAGCACGCTCGGCAGGAGGATGCGCGCCTGACAGCCAGCTATAGAGCGCAGCGAACAGCCAGCTTATCATCAGCGGGAAGCCATAGCTGATGTAGCGTGCCGGCAACCTGTACTGCATCCCGCGCGCCAGTAGCCAGCCGCAACCGGCCGCCAGCGCAATGTGCATGCCTGATATCGCCATCAGGTGGGCGGTACCAGTATCCCGTAACAGCTGTCGTGTTTCACGGCTCAGGTCATCCCGGATGCCGAAAGCCAGGGCCTCTAACGTAGCCTGCGACGGTAAGGCGGTGGTCTGCCTGCGGTGCCATAGGATAAATCGCCAGCGCCAGTTACACGCCCGATTGTCAGCTACCTGATGAATAATGCGTCCCTGAAGCGGTGTATTATTCGCCAGCGCAAAACGCTGCGCATCAAAACCCCCCTCATTCAGTCGGGCATGAACCGCGCGTAAACGCAGCTTCATGGTCCAGCGCTGGCCGGGACAGTACTGCTCAGGATCGGCATCAAAGTAAAGCCAGGCAAAACGCGGCGGAAACAGCATCTTTTCGCCCTCTTTCAGCAGACGAACCCTGATTTGCTTTCTCTCCTTTCTCAGTTCGCTAATACGGATGCTGTAAGTCGCTGGCCGCTCGGCATGGTGTTCAATATCTCTGACCATTAATCGTGCATCATTAGTTGCCCATGCCAGAAATATCAGGGCGATCCCGGTTATGCGCAGGCTCTGCGGGCGACTGTGCAGTAAAACGATCCCGGTTAATAGCAAGCCGAGAATGATACCGCCAGAGGGAAGTCGGGCGATAAACAGTAAAGGCAACGTAGCAACAACTGCCAGCCGGGCTAAAACTATCCATGTCAGCATAATCACATCCATCCTGATGAATGTGTTTATTCTGAACGGTTGGCGAAGAGGTGAAAGCAGGTAATCAGGCAGTAGCGAGCGGCATCGCATTAATCCGCAGGGCTTGCAGAGTGGGTTGCACTAATCCGGATGTCAGCTCCAGGTGTCAGCACTGAAAAATAGCAGCCAAAAAAAAACGACATCCGGAGATGTCGTTTGTCTGGTTCGGTATCGGCTTAGCCGTAGATATTTGCGCGATCGCGCAGTTCTTTGCCTGGCTTGAAGTGGGGAACGTATTTACCTTCCAGATCCACTTTGTCACCCGTTTTAGGGTTACGACCAGTACGCGGAGCGCGATAGTGCAAAGAAAAGCTGCCGAATCCCCGGATTTCGATGCGTTCGCCCTGTGCCAGCGTAGTGGCCATGTGCTCAAGCATCTCTTTTACTGCATCCTCAACGACTTTCGCCGGTATATGAGTATGCTGTCCCGCCAGTCTTTCGATCAGTTCTGACTTGGTCATGTAACCTCCGGTTTATCCCTCTGGGAATGTATGACAGCTTTTACCGAAACCGGGTGGTTGCCCACCCGGTGCTTCAGGTCGATTACTCGCCTTTAGCCGCTTTGAACGCTTCAGCCATGGCGTTAGAGAAGTTACCTTCTTCCTGTTTGGTGTTAACAGTATTGATGGCTTCTTTCTCATCAGCCTGGTCTTTCGCACGGACAGACAGGCTAACAACACGGTTTTTACGATCAACGCCGGTGAATTTAGCTTCAACGTCGTCGCCAACGCTCAGAACCAGAGTGGCATCTTCAATGCGGTCCAGTGAAGCTTCAGAAGCGCGCAGGTAACCCTCAACGCCGTCTGCTAATTCAACTGTAGCACCTTTAGCATCAACAGCAGTTACTTTGCCGTTAACGATAGCGCCTTTCTTGTTCAGCGTGATGTAGTTGTTGAACGGATCTTCTGCCAGTTGCTTAACGCCCAGAGAGATACGCTCACGCTCTGCATCGACCTGCAGTACAACGGCAGCGATTTCGTCGCCTTTTTTGTACTCACGAACGGCTTCTTCGCCAGTCGCGTTCCAGGAGATGTCAGACAGGTGAACCAGACCGTCGATGCCGCCGTCCAGGCCGATGAAGATACCGAAGTCAGTGATTGACTTGATTTTACCTTCAACACGATCGCCTTTGTTGTGCGTCTCAGCGAACTGCTGCCATGGGTTAGATTTACACTGCTTCAGACCCAGGGAGATACGACGACGCTCTTCGTCAATGTCCAGAACCATAACTTCAACCACGTCGCCTACGTTAACAACTTTAGACGGATGGATGTTTTTGTTGGTCCAGTCCATTTCAGACACGTGTACCAGACCTTCAACGCCTTCTTCGATTTCCACGAAGCAGCCGTAATCAGTCAGGTTGGTTACACGACCGGTCAGGCGAGTGCCTTCCGGATAGCGCTTAGCGATAGCCACCCATGGATCTTCGCCCAGCTGTTTCAGGCCGAGGGATACGCGGGTACGCTCGCGGTCGAACTTCAGCACTTTAACAGTGATTTCGTCGCCCACATTGACGATTTCGCTTGGATGCTTAACGCGTTTCCAGGCCATGTCAGTGATGTGCAGCAGGCCGTCAACTCCACCCAGATCCACGAATGCACCGTAGTCAGTGAGGTTCTTAACGATACCTTTGACTTCCATGCCTTCCTGCAGGTTTTCCAGCAGCTGATCGCGCTCTGCGCTGTTTTCGGATTCGATAACCGCACGACGTGAAACCACGACGTTGTTGCGTTTCTGATCCAGCTTGATCACTTTGAATTCAAGCTCTTTGCCTTCCAGGTGCAGCGTATCGCGCACCGGACGAACATCGACCAGTGAACCTGGCAGGAACGCACGGATACCGTTCAGCTCAACTGTGAAGCCACCTTTAACTTTGCCGTTGATAACACCGGTAACAGTTTCAGCGTCTTCGTAAGCTTTCTCCAGCGTGATCCAGGCTTCATGGCGCTTAGCTTTCTCACGGGACAGCAGGGTTTCACCGAAGCCGTCTTCCACTGCATCCAGAGCAACATCAACTTCGTCGCCAACCTGGATTTCCAGTTCGCCGGCTGCGTTCTTGAACTGCTCTGCAGGAATTGCAGATTCAGATTTCAGGCCCGCATCAACCAGAACGACATCTTTGTCGATAGAAACGACGATGCCACGAACGATAGAACCCGGGCGGGTTTCGATTGTTTTTAAGGATTCTTCAAATAGTTGAGCAAAAGATTCAGTCATATTGATAATCTTCAGGATTCTTCAATTTAACGTCCATCTGACTTCATGTCGGATGGGGTTGTTTCACATGCCCAGCACCGGGTCCGTGGTACAGGGTGATAAAATTCAGTTAAGCCGTAATGCCCAGCTTTTCACGGGCATAGTGTAGCGCTTTTTCAATGACTTGATCGATGGACATTTTTGTAGAATCCAGCATCAGGGCATCGTCAGCGGGTACTAAAGGCGCAATTGCGCGATTGCGATCGCGGTCATCACGTTCTTTTATCTCGGCTAAAAGGCGATCAAAGTTAACATTAAAGCCATTATCCTGCAACTGTAGCATACGGCGCTGGGCGCGCTCTTCCGCGCTGGCATCAAGAAAAATTTTGACCGGCGCATCCGGGAAAACCACCGTGCCCATATCGCGACCGTCGGCAATTAAGCCTGGCGCTTCGCGAAAACCGCGCTGACGACGCAGCAATGCTTCACGGACACGCGGGAAAGCCGCCACGCGGGAGGCGGTGTTGCTGACCTCCTGAGTCCGAATTTCACCGGTGACATCTTCCCCTTCGAGGATGACCTGCATTTCGCCCTTTTGTGACACAAAGCGCACATCCAGATGTGCCGCAATCGGCACCAGCGCTTCTTCAGATTCGATATCGACCTGATGATGCAACGCCGCCAATGCCAGTACGCGGTAAATCGCACCGGAATCCAGCAGATGCCACTGCAACGCTTCCGCCATCGCTTTGCACAGGGTCCCTTTTCCCGCACCACTTGGCCCATCGATAGTTATGACCGGGGCAGTTACTGTCATTATTCCCTCCTGTTGCTGCGCGCTCTTCGGCCTGTCGGCCATCGGTAATGACTAGCATTATACGCTGCCCAACCCACCTTGGTTACCCTTTCGCACTGACGGTGTTAATAATTCCAGGTAAATCAGAGGATTTCTGCCGCGATACGGCCAGATAATATGAGGATTTCCGGTGCGATTTCGCACCGGAGAGAGGCTATCAGGCTGGCTGGCTGATCTTAGCCAGCTGGTCGAAATAGTCAGGGAAGGTTTTTGCCGTACAGCCCGGATCGAGAATGGTGACCGGCGTATCGGAGAGCGCGACTAATGAAAAACACATCGCCATGCGGTGATCGTTATAGGTGCCAATATCCGCATGAATAAGGGTAGCCGGCGGCGTAATACGAATATAATCGTGGCCCTCTTCCACTTCCGCACCCACTTTACGCAGCTCGGTAGCCATAGCACTCAGCCGATCGGTCTCTTTCACCCGCCAGTTATAAATGTTACGCAACTGGGTCGTGCCTTCGGCAAACAGTGCCGTGGTGGCAATGGTCATCGCCGCATCCGGGATATGGTTCATGTCCATATCAATGGCGCGTAACGTGCCGGCAGTGCAGGCAATATAGTCATCGCCCCACTCAATCTTCGCGCCCATTTTTTCCAGTACGTCCGCAAAACGGATATCGCCCTGCACGCTCTGGCGGCCAATACCGGTGACCCGCACCGTGCCACCTTTAATCGCAGCCGCAGCGAGGAAATAAGATGCGGAAGAGGCATCGCCTTCTACCAGATAATCGCCTGGCGACTGATACTGCTGCTGTCCTTTAATCAGAAAGTGCTGATAGTTCTGGTTTTCAACCTCAACACCAAAGCAACGCATCAGGTGTAGCGTAATGTCGATGTAGGGTTTGGAAACCAACTCACCTTTGATGGTGATGCGGGTATCCTGCTCAGCCAGCGGCGCAGTCATCAATAATGCCGTCAGGAACTGGCTGGAGACGCTGCCATCCACGCTGACGTCTCCGCCGGTAAATCCGCCGCGTAAGCGCAGCGGCGGATAATCCTGATTCTCCAGATACTCGATGCTGGCGCCGCCCTGACGTAATGCATCAACCAGATGGCCGATTGGACGTTCTTTCATCCGCGGCTCGCCGGTCAGTTCGATATCCTGCTGTCCCAGGCAGAGCGCTGCGGCCAGTGGACGCATCGCGGTGCCGGCATTGCCCAGGAAAAGCGACAAAGGCTGTGATGATTGCAGAGGGCCGGCATTCCCCGTAACTTCACATACCCGGCGATCGCTGGAGAGCGTATAGCTTACACCCAGTGCGCTAAGCGCATTGAGCATGTGCTTAACATCATCGCTGTCGAGTAAGTTAGTCAGACGGGTAGTACCTTTAGCGAGGGCAGCCAGCAGTAATGCACGGTTTGATACGCTCTTAGAACCGGGCAGATTTACCGTGCCATTAACGCGGGCGATGGGTTGGAGAGTCAGGGAGTCCTGCATGTGAAACGAAATCCTCAAAAAATACGAAGACCTCGCCATCTGACGAGGTCTGGCATCAGCATCAATGCTGATATGTCATTAATCAGCCGTGACGGCGTTCAAAATCAACCATAAAGTCGGTCAGCGCCTTAACGCCTTCCAGCGGCATGGCATTATAGATAGAAGCACGCATGCCCCCGACTACCCGATGTCCTTTCAGCGCATGCAGTCCCGCCTTGAAAGACTCTTCAAGGAACAATGCATCCAGCGACGCGTCGGCCAGCTGGAAAGGGATATTCATGCGTGAACGGTTGTCAGTCGCCACATCGTTGCGGTAGAAGCCGCTGTGATCAATCACGCCGTACAGCAGGTCAGCTTTGGCCTGATTGATCCGGTCGATTTCTGCCACACCGCCCTTCTCTTTCAGCCATTTGAATACCAGCCCCGAAAGGTACCAGGCGAACGTTGGCGGGGTGTTAAACATCGAATCGTTGTCGGCCAACACTTTATAATCGAGGATTGACGGCACTGACGCCTGCGCCTGACCTAACAGATCTTCGCGCACAATCACCAGCGTTAAGCCTGCAGGCCCGACGTTTTTCTGCGCACCGGCATAGATCACGCCATAGCGGCTGACATCAATCGGGCGGGACAGAATGGTAGAGGAGAAATCTGCGACCACCGTTTTGCTGCCAAAGTCAGGCTGCTCGTCGATCGCAATACCGTCGATAGTTTCATTCGGGCAGAAATGCAGGTAGGCGGATGCATCACTGACGTCCCATTCCCGCATCGGCAGAATCGCGCGTTTACCGTCGCGTGTGGTTTTGACATCCAGGGTGCGCGGGGAGCAATATTTTTGCGCTTCTTTGATGGCGCTGTGCGCCCAGTATCCGCCGTCGGCATAGTCTGCACTGGAAGCGGTGCCGAGCAGGTTGCCAGGCACGGCAGCAAACTGCGCACGTGCCCCACCGTGACAGAATAATACTTTGTAATTAGCCGGTATTTTTAGCAGATCACGGAAGTCCTGCTCCGCCTCTTCAGCAACCTGAATAAACTCTTTGCTGCGGTGACTGATCTCCATTACGGAGGTTCCCAGGCCACGCCAGTTTGTCAGCTCTTGTTCTGCACGACGGAGCACTTCAACCGGCAGCATCGCTGGGCCGGAGCTAAAATTATAAACTTGCGTCATTTCCCCTCACCACTGTCATATCGAACGGTTATGAATAACTTACCGGTTTTATCACTGCATCCTGGCGGCTGCAATCATAAATCGGGTAGCGGTCACATTTTCTGAATCTGTCGCGCCGGAGGTTATGTTACCAATGCAAACCAGCACGAAATTTTGTGAGGCTTCGTCCAGCCTGGCGGTTTACCGTTTGGCCTGACTGGCGAGAAGGTGAAAACTAAGCCGGTAAAATTATCCCGCCTTGATAGCGGATCGTCAGCAAAATCCGTATCATTGCGCGCTTTACGCACCCTATGACAACTGAGAGAGCGGCACTATGACGCAAACATTTATCCCGGGCAAAGATGCCGCGCTGGAAGACTCCATTACCCGTTTCCAGAATAAACTTCAGGACCTTGGCTTTAATATTGAAGAAGCATCGTGGCTGAATCCTGTTCCCCATGTCTGGTCTGTGCATATTCGTGACCGCGATTGCCCGCTCTGCTTCACTAACGGCAAAGGCGCCAGCAAAAAAGCGGCACTGGCCTCCGCGCTGGGTGAATATTTTGAACGCCTCTCAACCAACTATTTCTTCGCCGATTTCTGGTTAGGGAAAAGTATCGCTAACGGCGACTTCGTTCACTATCCCAATGAAAAATGGTTTGCACTGCCAGCTGATGAATCACTGCCAGAGGGCATTCTTGATCCGCGCCTACGGGCTTTTTATGACCCGGATAATGCGCTGACGGCAGCAGAGTTGATTGATCTGCAGTCCGGCAATGTCGAACGCGGCATCTGCGCGCTGCCTTTCACCCGTCAGTCAGATCAGCAAACCGTCTATATTCCGATGAACATTATCGGCAACCTCTACGTTTCTAATGGTATGTCAGCCGGTAACACTGCCAATGAAGCGCGGGTTCAGGGGCTGTCAGAAGTATTTGAGCGCTACATTAAAAACCGCATCATTGCCGAAGCGATTAGCCTGCCGGCGATCCCGGATGCCGTCATGCAGCGTTATCCCGATGTGGTTGAAGCGATTGCGCGGCTGGAAGCAGAAGGGTTCCCAATCTTTGCTTATGATGCCTCGCTGGGCGGCAAATATCCGGTCATCTGCGTCGTGCTGTTCAATCCGGCAAATGGCACCTGTTTCGCCTCGTTCGGTGCTCATCCTGATTTTGGTGTGGCGCTTGAGCGTACTGTTACCGAATTATTACAGGGCCGCAGCCTCAAAGATCTGGACGTGTTCACGCCGCCGACCTTTGATGATGAGGAAGTGGCGGAACACGCCAATCTCGAAACGCACTTTATTGACTCGAGCGGTCTGATCTCCTGGGATCTGTTCAAAGAGACCGCGGACTATCCGTTTGTCGACTGGTCGTTTGCCGGCACCACTGAGCAGGAATTTGCCACGCTGATGGCGATCTTCGCCGCTGAAGATCAGGAAGTTTATATTGCTGATTACGAGCATCTGGGCGTGTACGCCTGCCGCATTATCGTGCCTGGCATGTCGGACATCTATCCGGCGGAAGATCTGCTGCTGGCGAATAACAGCATGGGCGCAGGTATGCGTGAAACCTTACTGGCCCTGCCTGACAGCAACTGGAATCCTGAAGAGTATCTGGATCTGATTGGTCAGCTTGATGATGAAGGCTTTGATGACTTCACCCGCGTGCGCGAACTGCTGGGCCTGGCAACCGGTAAAGACAACGGCTGGTACACGCTGCGCATTGGCGAATTAAAAGCGATGCTGGCGATGGCGGGCGGCGATCTTGAGCAGGCGCTGATCTGGACCGAATGGACAATGGAGTTCAACAGCTCAATCTTTACCCCTGAACGTGCTAACTACTATCGTTGCCTGCAAACCTTGCTGTTACTGGCAATGGAAGATGAGCGTGATCCCCTGCAATATCATCATGCATTTGTACGTATGTATGGCCCAGAGGCGATGGAAGCCGCTTCAGCAGCCATCAGTGGTGAGGGTCCGTTCTACGGGCTTCAGGCTGTTGATGAGGAACTGAAAGCATTCCCGGCTCATCAGTCACTGCTTGCGGCCTATGAAAAACTGCAAGCGGCCAAACGTCGTTACTGGCAAAGTGCGTAATTACCCGCGAATGAACGGTAAATGACGCCAACGCCCTGCTATCAGGCTGGCCTGACAGCAGGGCGTTATTTTTTCATGAAACATTAGCTGCATTAAAATTATTTTCTGCCAGAACACTTCATAATATTTAACATATCAATCCACAATGAATAACATGCGCCGCGCGTTGAAGCAGCGCAGCCCTTTCATATTAAAATAAATTTGTATTTTTAAAATTTATTTATTTTTTATTATTCAAACGCTTATTTAAAATAATTCCCTTTAAGCTGGCTCATATCGTCTGTCGCTCCGGCAAACATGATCCAAATCAATTACTGACCTATACTCCTTTGTTAGTATTTTTTCAGACAACTTATGGAGTAAGTTAGTGTGAAAGCTGACAACCCTTTTAATCTGTTACTACCGGCCGAGATGGCGAAAGTTGCTGAAGATGCAGGTATATACAAAGCAACTAAACATCCTTTTACCACCTTCTTTCTGGCGATAAACGCCGGCGTATTTATCTCCATTGCCTTTGTTTTTTATATCACAGCAACCACCGGTACCGCTGCAATGCCATATGGCATCGCCAAACTGATCGGTGGCATCTGTTTCTCTCTGGGTTTAATGCTGGTAGTGGTGTGTGGTGCCGACCTCTTTACCTCTACCGTTTTGATTGTGGTGGCCAAAGCCAGCGGACGCATCAGCTGGCCTCAACTGGCCCGCAACTGGATAAACGTCTATCTCGGTAACCTGGCAGGCGCGCTCTTCTTCGTCGGACTGATGTGGTTTGCCGGCGAGTACATGGTGGCGAATGGTGCCTGGGGACTAAACGTCCTGCAAACCGCTGACCACAAAATGCATCACACGTTTATTGAAGCGATGTGTCTGGGTATCCTGGCGAATTTGCTGGTCTGCCTGGCCGTCTGGATGAGTTATTCAGGCCGGACTCTCACCGATAAGCTGGTAGTGATGATCTTTCCTGTGGGGATGTTTGTCGCCAGTGGCTTTGAGCACAGCATTGCCAATATGTTTCTCATCCCTTTTGCCATTGTGATTCGCGACTTCGCAAGCCCTGAGTTCTGGCAGGCTACCGGCGCTACCGCTGCACAGTTCCAGTCGCTCACAGTCAGCAACTTTATTTTTGACAACCTGATTCCCGTCACCCTCGGCAATATTATCGGCGGCGGTGTACTGGTCGGGTTGACCTACTGGATCATCTATCTCCGTAACGGTGACCAGTCACATTAAACGCATTTTTGACGGCGCAATATGTTCACTGCGCCCGACCGTAAAGTCTCCTCATATAAGGCAGGTATATTATGACCGAACTTAATGCAAAACTGGCTTCAGCCTGGGAAGGATTTGCTGAAGGTGAATGGCAGAATAGCGTCAATGTGCGCGACTTCATCCAGAAAAACTACACTCCGTATGAAGGTGATGAGTCTTTCCTGGCGGGTCCGACCGAAGCGACCACCAAATTATGGGAAAGCGTACTTGAAGGCATTAAAATTGAGAACCGCACCCACGCACCGGTAGATTTCGATACTGACCTGGCGTCAACCATTACCTCGCATGACGCGGGCTACATCATTAAGCCGCTGGAAAAAATCGTTGGTCTGCAGACCGAAGCCCCATTAAAACGCGCCATCATTCCTTATGGCGGCATCAAAATGGTCGAAGGCTCATGCAAAGTTTATGGCCGCGAACTCGACCCATCGCTGAAAAAAATCTTCACTGAATACCGTAAAACGCATAACCAGGGTGTCTTCGACGTTTATACCCCGGATATTCTGCGCTGCCGTAAATCAGGTATCCTGACCGGTCTGCCTGATGCTTACGGCCGTGGCCGCATCATTGGTGACTACCGTCGTGTCGCTTTATACGGTATCGACTATCTGATGGCGGACAAATTCGCACAGTTCGCCTCTTTACAGAGCGACCTGGAAAATGGCGTTAATCTTGAAGCCACTATCCGTCTGCGTGAAGAGATTTCTGATCAGCATCGTGCTTTGGGCCAGATTAAAGAGATGGCAGCCAAATATGGCCATGACATCTCAGGTCCGGCAACCAACGCTATGGAAGCGGTACAGTGGACTTACTACGGCTATCTGGCCGCAGTTAAATCGCAGAACGGCGCCGCGATGTCGTTTGGTCGTGTCTCTACCTTCCTGGATATCTACATCGAACGTGACCTGAAAGCCGGTAAACTAACCGAAGAACAGGCACAGGAGCTGATTGACCATCTGGTAATGAAACTGCGTATGGTCCGTTTCCTGCGCACGCCGGAATATGACGAACTGTTCTCTGGTGATCCAATCTGGGCAACCGAATCACTGGCCGGTATGGGCGTTGATGGCCGTACACTGGTATCGAAAAGCACCTTCCGCTTCCTGAATACCCTTTACACCATGGGTCCTTCACCAGAGCCGAACATGACCATTCTGTGGTCTGAAAAACTGCCTATTAATTTCAAAAAATATGCAGCTAAAGTCTCCATCGATACCTCATCATTGCAGTATGAAAATGATGACCTGATGCGTCCTGACTTCGATAATGATGACTACGCCATCGCCTGCTGCGTCAGCCCGATGATCGTCGGCAAACAAATGCAGTTCTTCGGTGCGCGTGCCAACCTGGCGAAAACCCTGCTGTACGCAATCAACGGCGGCGTTGATGAAAAAATGAAAATGCAGGTTGGACCGAAAGAAGACAAAATTACCGATGACGTGCTGGATTTCGACACCGTTATGGCGCGTATGGACCACTTCATGGACTGGCTGGCTAAACAGTATGTGACGTCGCTGAACATCATCCATTACATGCATGATAAGTACAGCTACGAAGCCGCACTGATGGCGCTGCATGACCGTGATGTTTATCGCACTATGGCCTGTGGTATTGCCGGTCTGTCAGTGGCAGCGGATTCACTGTCAGCCATTAAATATGCCAAAGTGAAACCAGTACGTGATGAAGATGGCCTGGCAATCGACTTTGATATTGAAGGCGAATATCCGCAGTTTGGTAACAACGACCCGCGCGTCGATGACCTGGCCTGCGATCTGGTTGAGCGCTTTATGAAGAAAATTCAGCAGCTCAACACTTACCGCCATGCCGTACCGACACAGTCTGTCCTGACCATTACTTCTAACGTGGTTTACGGTAAGAAAACCGGTAACACCCCAGATGGACGTCGTGCTGGCGCGCCATTCGGTCCAGGTGCGAACCCAATGCACGGCCGCGATCAGAAAGGTGCGGTAGCGTCACTAACCTCCGTCGCTAAACTGCCGTTTGCCTACGCCAAAGATGGTATCTCTTATACCTTCTCGATTGTACCAAACGCGCTGGGTAAAGATGATAACGTGCGTAAAGCCAACCTTGCCGGTCTGATGGATGGTTATTTCCATCATGAAGCCAGCATCGAAGGCGGTCAGCATCTTAACGTCAACGTGATGAACCGTGAAATGCTGCTGGACGCCATGGAGCATCCAGAGAAGTATCCACAGCTGACCATCCGTGTTTCCGGTTACGCTGTACGCTTCAACTCCCTGACTAAAGAACAGCAGCAGGACGTGATTACCCGTACGTTTACGCAGTCACTGTAAACACCGCGCTGTACTGAATATAAAAGGCTCCGCAGGGAGCCTTTTATTCAAAAGTCTGTTCTGATGGTGATCTCATCTACGGTCACGATCAGAATCGATTTCCTGCCCTGAGCGCAACAGAGATTGCGCCGTCTGTCCCGGCAGACTCACTGGAGAAAACATCGCAATGTCAGTCAACGGTCGTATCCACTCATTCGAATCCTGCGGAACCGTCGATGGTCCCGGTATCCGTTTCATTACCTTCTTCCAGGGCTGCCTGATGCGCTGTCTCTACTGTCACAACCGTGACACCTGGGACACCCACGGCGGGAAAGAGATCAGCGTCGAGGCGTTGATGGCGGATGTACTCTCTTATCGTCATTTTATGAACGCCTCAGGCGGCGGCGTCACGGCGTCGGGCGGTGAGGCAATTCTTCAGGCTGAATTCGTGCGCGACTGGTTCCGCGCCTGTAAAGCTGAAGGCATTCACACCTGTCTTGATACCAACGGCTTTGTCCGCCGCTACGATCCGGTTATCGATGAGTTGCTTGAGGTGACCGATTTAGTAATGCTCGATCTCAAACAGATGAATGATGAAATTCACCAGATTCTGGTTGGCGTATCGAATCACCGCACGCTGGAATTTGCCCGCTATCTACAGAAAAAAGGTAAACGGACCTGGATTCGATTTGTGGTCGTGCCTGGCTATTCTGACGACGACGATAGCGTGCACCGGCTGGGTGAATTCACCCGCGATATGGAAAACGTTGAAAAGATTGAGCTGTTGCCCTACCACGAACTGGGCAAGCATAAATGGATTGCGATGGGTGAAGAATACAAGCTGGATGGAGTCAAACCGCCAACCAAAGAGACGATGGAGCGAGTTAAAAATATTCTCGCCAGCTATGGCCACGAAGTGATGTACTGATTAGCCAGATAACAATAAAAAGGGAGCCCGTGGCTCCCTTTTTCATACCCTGCCCTCAGGCATGCGCCACCGGCGTGGCATGATGATTCGCTTTACGCAGCAGCATCACCAGATAGATCAGTGCCACTGCTGCAATCATCACAAACAGCAGCCGGTCAGAGTAATTTTGCATCAGCATTGAGGTCATTCCCGGCCCCACCAGACTGCCAACGGTGTAGCTCATCAACAGCGCCTGATTCATCGCCACCAGTTCATGGTGCGCTACCGTTTCACAGGCCCATGACATCGCCACCGGATAGAGTGTAAAACCCGCCAGCCCCAGCACGAACAGTGCCGGCGCCATCGCGGCGTTAGTCAACATGGCCATCGCGCCCAGAATCACTACAAACACCTGGACCCGTAATACCAGCATGCGGCCAAAGCGGTCAGCCAGCCGGCCAATCGGCCACTGACCGACGATACCTGCGCTCACCAGCAATGCCATCCAGTAACCGACGTTGGCATCGCTCATACCCTGATGCGACAGGTAGAGCGGCATCAGGCCGTAAAGCGAACCCAGAACGATGCCTGAGATGATGCAGCCGTTGATGCCCAAGCGCGAACTGCGACGACGCAGCATTGGCCAGATGCGTCCTGGGGCCGCTTCAGCCGGTTCACTGCTGGCGGAAACACGGGTGAAGACCAGCGGCAATACCGCACAAAACACCAGGCTGGTTACCCACGGGATCACACTTAACAATTCTGTCGACAGCTTACTGACCAGCAGTTGTCCGGCCACGGTGCCGAGATAGTAGACAATCATATAGGCAGCCAGTAGCTGGCCGCGATTGCGCACCGTGCCGCTGCACAGCAACGCGCTCTCCACTACCACCCACATCAGCGCACAGCCGACGCCAGCGATAAATCGCAGCGAACTCCACGCCCAGAAGCCTTCCATCATCGCCAGGCAGATCGTCGCCACGGCAAACAGGCCGGTGGCGAGATAGTAGCTGCGGTTGAATCCGTACTGTCTGATTAACCAGCCAGCCAGCACTGTGCCAGCAAGATTGCCGGTGTAATAGGATGAACTGACGATACCCACTTGCCATGTGGTCAGTAAGTCATGGGTCAGCCACAGCGGAACCAGCGTATTAAGTACGGCGATTGAGACGGTCATTAACAGCAGGCCGCAAAGCAGCAATATCACGGGACGTGACCAGGTTGACATAGGGGGCAGGAACCAAAGCGAATGAAGGAAATTGCGCGCAGTTTGCCATTGGCTTTTTTAAAGTCAATGGGGACAAATTTGTTGCAGCACATTTTGCTGTATCACAATTTAATTTACTAATCATCAGTGGGTTACAAACAGACTAAGCGGCAGAACCACAAATGCTATCTCTATGAAAAACAGGATTTTTAAGCCGTTCAGCTGCTCTGATATCGATAACGTTTATTTGTGATAAGTTCCTAAGACGAACTAACCCTGCGCAGAGATAACAGACATAAAAAAACCCGGCCGAAGCCGGGTCTGCTATTCAGTGCGGGCTTAGCCGATAATCTCAACGCCGTTCATGTAAGGACGTAAAACCTCAGGCACCACGATGCGGCCATCCTGCTGCTGATAGTTTTCCAGCACCGCCACCAGCGTACGACCCACTGCCAGACCTGAACCATTCAGGGTATGAACCAGACGCGGTTTCTTATCCTGCTTGCTGCGGCAGCGCGCTTGCATACGGCGCGCCTGGAAATCGCCCATGTTGGAGCATGAGGAGATCTCACGATAGGTATTTTGAGCCGGTAACCAGACTTCCAGATCGTAGGTTTTAGTCGAGCCAAAGCCCATATCGCCGGTACAGAGTAAAACCTTACGATAAGGCAGGTCCAGCAGCTGCAGAACTTTCTCGGCGTGGCCGACCAGCTCTTCCAGCGCATCCATTGACTGTTCCGGCGTTACGATCTGCACCATCTCGACTTTATCGAACTGATGCATACGGATCAGGCCGCGAGTGTCACGGCCATAAGAACCGGCTTCAGAACGGAAGCACGGAGTATGCGCAGTCAGCTTAACCGGCAGGCTCTCCTCTTCAAGAATCTCGTCACGCGCCAGGTTGGTCAACGGGACTTCCGCCGTTGGGATCAGCGCATAGTGGCTGCTGTCTGATTCCTCTTCCAGCGGACGGGTATG
Source organism: Pantoea sp. AN62 (assembly GCF_050432985.1). Taxonomy (NCBI): domain Bacteria; kingdom Pseudomonadati; phylum Pseudomonadota; class Gammaproteobacteria; order Enterobacterales; family Erwiniaceae; genus Pantoea; species Pantoea sp. AN62. Next base: position 265,081 of record NZ_JBNPYB010000001.1, read on the forward strand.
GAACAGATCTTCACCGAACTTCGGCAACTGACCGGTACCGTACAGCGTTTCATGGTTGACCAGGTAAGGCACGTAGGTTTCGAGATAACCGTGCTGCTCAGTGTGCAGGTCGATCATGAACTGACTCAGGGCACGATGCAGACGCGCGATCTGGCCCTGCATCACCACAAAGCGTGAACCGGTCAGCTTCACGGCGGCCGCAAAATCAAGCCCTTTCGCCGCTTCACCCAGCTCAACGTGATCTTTTACCTCGAAGTCGAACTGGCGCGGTTCGCCCCAGCGGCTGACTTCCTGGTTTTCGCTGTCATCTTTACCCAGTGGCACTTCATCTGCCGGAATATTTGGCAGCGCCAGCGCGAAGTCACGAATTTGATTCTGCAGTTCATCCAGTTCTGCTTTAGCGGCATCCAGGCGTTCGCCCAGCGCATTCACTTCCTGACGCAGTGGCTCGATGTCTTCCCCACGGGCTTTGGCCTGGCCGATGGATTTGGATCGGGCATTGCGCTCCGCCTGCAGGTTTTCTGTTTCGACCTGCAAGACTTTACGACGCTCTTCAAGCGTACGCAGCGTTTCCACATCCAGTTTAAATCCCCGGCGTGCCAGTTTTTCTGCGACTGCGTCTGGCTCGTTACGCAGCAGATTGGGATCGAGCATGCTTATCCTGTGTATTTAAAAGTTGATTGAAAGAAGGGACGCATTCCAGCGGAATGCGTTGAAAACCTTGACCACATTACCGTAACGTCTGTTTCAGCGGTAGCGTTTTGTCGGGCTATTTTGATCCTGCTCAGCCAGCCAGCTTAGCTTTTCGCCAATCTTACCTTCGAGCCCGCGCTGAGTAGGGACATAATAACGCGCCTGCGCCATTTCAGGCGGAAAGTAGACTTCGCCAGCCGCGTAGGCGTTCGCCTCGTCATGGGCATAACGGTACTCTTTGCCTAAGCCCATCTCTTTCATCAGCTTGGTCGGGGCATTACGCAGATGTTCCGGCACGTCATAATCAGGGTGGTCACGTGCATCGCGCATTGCCGCTTTAAAGGCGGTATAGACTGCGTTGCTTTTCGGTGCGCAGGCCAGATAGACGATTGCCTGGGCAATGGCACGCTCCCCTTCCGCCGGGCCAACGCGGGTAAAACAGTCCCAGGCCGCAATCGCCACCTGCATGCCGCGCGGATCGGCATTGCCGACATCTTCAGAAGCAATCGCCAGCAGACGCCGTGCCACGTACAACGGGTCGCCGCCCGCGGTGATAATGCGTGCGTACCAGTAAAGCGCAGCATCCGGCGCAGAGCCGCGTACCGATTTATGCAGCGCCGAGATCAGATCGTAAAAGCGGTCGCCTTTGTTATCGAAACGTGCCGATCGTTCGCCTGAGACTTCATTCAGCAGTTGCGGTGTCAGTTCACGCTGGCCCGACGCGTTGGTTTCGGCCATGTCGGCCATCATCTCCAGCGTATTCAGCGCCCGTCGGGCATCGCCATTGACCAGTTCAGCGATCATCCGGCGGGTATTCTCTGGCAGCACAATGTCGCTGTCGCCGTAGCCACGCACTTTATCCTGCATCGCCTGATCCAGCACCTGTTCGATATCGTCGTGGGTCAGCGATTTCAGCAGATAGACTCTGGCTCGCGACAGCAACGCCGAGTTCAGCTCAAACGAGGGGTTCTCAGTCGTGGCACCGATAAAGGTGATGGTGCCATCTTCGATGTGCGGTAAAAACGCATCCTGCTGGCTTTTGTTGAAGCGATGAACTTCATCGACGAACAGAATGGTACGTCGCCCGACCTGTTTGCTCTGACGGGCGCGCTCAATGGCTTCACGAATCTCTTTAACGCCGGAGGTTACCGCAGAAATACGCTCCACATCGGCGTTGCCATAGTGCGCGATAATTTCAGCCAGCGTGGTCTTGCCGGTCCCGGGTGGCCCCCACAGAATCATTGAGTGCAGATGGCCTGCTTCAATGGCGCGCGGCAATGGCTTTCCGACACCCAGCAGATGCTGCTGACCAATGTACTGTTTCAACGTTTCTGGCCGCATACGCGCGGCCAGAGGTTTGAAATTTTCAGTGGAAAAATCCAGGGACAGGTTACTCACTGTGACCTCACTGACGTTGATCGTCCACCGTTACGCCTTTTGGCGGAGTGAACGTAAATTTATCCGGGCTGATCGCGCCATTCTGCTGGCTTTTCAGCTGATAATCGCTGCGCTGACCATCCTGTTCAATGGCGCTGAAGCGGTTAATGGTTCCGCCTGGCGTCACCTGAATGGTGAACTGTTTCAGGTTGCCGTCACTGTTTTTTGGCGTCAGTTCGAAGTTGTCCCCTTGCTGTTTAATGTTGTACTGCTTCCAGTCATTAGACTGATTGCGGGCAATCAACATAAACGGGGTGTTGCTGGTCGCATTCTGCAACAGGCTGACGGTCGCCTGTTCAACAAAAGGATTGTAGAACCACAGCGATTTGCCATCGGAAATGATGATGCTTTCATCCGGAGCGGTCATGTGCCAGTTAAACAGGCTGGGACGTTTTACCCACAGCTCGCCTTCACCATCCTGCACGTTGGCACCGCTACTGTCGGTCACTTTTTGGGTAAAGCTGGCGTGGAAGCTGCTGACCTTATTCAGGCGCTGTTGCAGATCACTGGAAGCATCAGCCAGTACGCTGGCTGAAGAAAAGGTGGCCAGCAGGCCAAGAGCAATTACGCGTAATTTCATCTGCTTCAATTCCTTATTTAAACGTTCCCATGAATAGCTGCGTTAAGCCTGGTCGCCATTCCGCCATCAGAACAGGAGAATAAACCGAAAGCTCTCTCAGATATGGGGTTAAACCGCGTAAAAACAATGAGCCAGTCAGGACTGGCTCATTGATTAATGTTGCAAAACGTATCGTCAGACGTCACATATCGTGCGGCGGTGGCGACAGCACTTCACGGTTACCATTGTGTCCCGGTGCAGAGACGATGCCCTGCGCTTCCATCTGTTCAATGATACGTGCGGCACGGTTATAGCCGATGCGGAACTGACGCTGAACACCGGAGATAGAGGCGCGTCGTTTGTCGACCACAAAGCCCACCGCCTGGTCAAACAGCGGATCAAGCTCTTCATCACTGTCGATGCCGCCACCGCCTTCGCTCTCTTCACCTGCGGTAATGCTTTCAATGTATTGTGGGCGACCGCGCGCCTTCCAGTCCTGAACCACAGCATGCACTTCCTGATCCCGGACAAACGCGCCGTGAACACGGACTGGCATTGAAGAGTTCGGCGGCATGTAAAGCATGTCACCCATACCGAGCAACGATTCCGCGCCGCCCTGGTCGAGGATAGTACGGGAGTCAATTTTGCTCGACACGGTAAAGGCAATACGCGTCGGGATGTTGGCTTTGATCAGACCGGTAATCACATCTACCGAAGGACGCTGCGTCGCCAGCACCAGGTGGATACCGGCGGCACGGGCTTTCTGCGCCAGTCGGGCAATCAGCTCTTCAACTTTTTTGCCGACCGCCATCATCAGGTCAGCAAACTCATCGACCATCACCACGATATAAGGCAGTTTTTCCAGCACTGGCGGCGTCATATCCATGCTGTCGCCCGGCTTCCAGAACGGATCGGGAATAGGACGGCCCATCGCTTCGGCCTGCTCCACTTTTTCGTTGTAACCCGCCAGGTTACGCACGCCCAGCGCCGACATCAGCTTATAACGACGTTCCATTTCACCGACACTCCAGCGCAGCGCATTGGCGGCGTCTTTCATGTCCGTAACCACTTCGGTCAGCAGATGCGGGATCCCTTCATAGACTGACAGCTCCAGCATTTTCGGGTCGATCATGATGAAGCGGACTTCTTCCGGCGTGGCTTTATACAGCATGCTGATGATCATGGCGTTAACGCCAACTGACTTACCGGAACCGGTGGTACCGGCGACCAGCAGGTGTGGCATTTTCGCCAGATCGGCCACCACCGGCTGGCCCGCAATGTCTTTACCCAGCACCACTGCCAGCGGTGAAGGATTGTCACGGAACTTAGGACAGTCCAGCACTTCACGTAGATAAACCGTCTGACGATGCTTATTCGGTAATTCCAGACCGACATAAGGTTTACCCGGGATCACTTCCACTACGCGTACCGCAACAGTGGAGAGTGAACGGGCCAGGTCCCGCGACAGGTTGGAGATACGCGCAGCTTTAACGCCCGGCGCTAAGTCCAGTTCGAAGCGGGTAATCACCGGACCAGGTGAGATGCCAACCACTTCGGCTTTCACCCGGTAATCGCCTAAGCGCGACTCAACCAGCCGGGCTGTCTGTTCCAGAGAGAACATATCGACCGGCTCTTCCTCTTCTGGCGGTGCGGTCAGCAGATCCAGCGAAGGCAGAGGAGTAGACGGTTTTTCCAGCGGCTGTTCATGACGCATCAGGAACGGATGGATCAGGCTTTCATGCAGCGTCGGCTTAACCTCTTCAACCGGCGCGGCAGCAGGCGAAGTATACGCGGCTGCCTGTGGTGCCGCAGGTGAAGCGGTGTGCTGCTGCGTTGCGGCAGGTGCCGTATAGGCAGACTGCTGTGGCGCGGCTGGCGTTGGCGTCTGTTCGGCTGCCGGTGAGGCAGAGTACGGCGACGGCGTCGCAGACGATGCGGTATAGGCAGACTGCTCAGGCGCAGCTGGCGCAAAAGCGGTCGGTGCCGGCACCTGTGCGGCAGCCTGAGGTGTTGAAACTTCACGCGTCTGTTGCCATGGCTCATGCGAGGCCGCAGGGGCTTCCGGTTCCGGCGTGGCGGCTATCGTAAACAGCGGCTCGACCGGACCCTCGTCGACCAGATCTTTCATCGGTGAGAAGTCAAAAGCGGACGCCGTATCCAGATTAAATAGCGGGGCCTCTTTTTTCACTTCCGGCTCATAACGCTGCTGTTGCTGTTCGGCGAACTGGCGAGCCAGCGCGGCCTGCTGCTGCGCTTCCTGCTCATCTTCGTCATCCTGCTGCCAGCCGGTGCCATAACGCTGCTGCTGTTCAGACTGGAATGCCTGACGCAGTTCAGCCTGCTGCATCGCCTCTTCCGCTTCCGCTTCGACAGGTGCAGCCGAAACATTCTCTTCGGTTTTCGCCTTCTCTTCCGCCATGCGCTGAGAAGGCAATTTAATGCCATACGAGGCCAGCTCACGTCGGGTTGGCAGTTTTACCGGATTAGGACGCGGCAGTGCCGGACCAATGCCCTGCTTAACCTGCGGATTGAGGTTGGTTTCAGGCGCCAGATCGAATACCGGTGCGGTGCGCGTCGCCGCCTGGGCAGTCGAGGCAGCCGCTGCTACGGCTGCGGTCGGTGCGGCAGGCATTGATGGCGTATCACGCCAGTTACCCATCTTAGGCTCATCATCGTCATAGGCGCTGAACGACGGCGAAGCAGACGCTTCATCCGGCATCTCAAAACGGTATAACGGCGGATTCTCCGCTGGCGCGTTATGCGCAGGCGTACTGGCTGCGGCAAACGCTGACTCAGTGGCGTGGCTGGCTGCCGGTGCCGCGGTAGGCGGTGCCGTAAAGGCCGGGGCTGCTGCTGGCTGCGAGACAGGCGCTGAAGTTGCCGGCGTATGCGGTGCAGCGGATGGCGGCACCGAGGCTGCGGATGTCGCTGGCGCAGACGCTGGGGCGATCGCCCCTTCTGCCGCTTGCGTGGTGGCCGCTACGGCTGCACTGGTTGCGGCAGCGGCTTTCGCCAGCAGCGGATCCTGCTGAGAAAGCTCCACCCCGGCAGCCGCACTGCGCGGTGCAGAAAGCAGCACATCGTCCTCATCGTCAGGGTTAGCGGCACGCAGCAGCGGCGCGTCAACTTGCTCACGCGCTTCCGGCTCATCCTCTTCTTCCTGCCAGGGCTCATCGTGACGGGAACGGTTGCTGGCAAACGTCAGCACACCCATCACCACGCCACCGATTTTTTCGGCGATAGTCAGCCACGACCAGCCGGTATAGAGCGTAATGCCCGCCGCCCAGACGCAGAGTAAGGTCAGCGTGCCGCCAGCCGGACTAAACCAGGGGGCAATCGCATTACTCACCAGACTGCCGATAACGCCGCCTGAGGCGAAGTACCAGATGTCGTCCGCATTCAGCGCCGCCATGCCGCAGGTGGTAACCACCAGCGCCAGCACGCCGATCAGACGTAAGCCAACAGCGAAATAGTCAAAATAGTCCTGGTTATCACGTTGACGAAACGCAATCCAGCACAGGCCGAGGATCACCGGAGGAATGGCGTACGCCATCACACCAAAGATGAAAAGTAAGGTGTCAGCCAGCCAGGCGCCAACGCTGCCGCCAATATTGTGAATAGGTTCATGCCAGGCCGTTTGCGACCAGCTCGGGTCGGAAGGGTTAAAACTGACCAGAGAAACCATCAGGTAGATGGCAAAAAGCGCCACCAGGATGAGCAACGCTTCCAGCAGACGACGTCCACTGCTCAGCGATTGTAACGAAACGTCTTTATCTTCTGTGTATTCCTGGCTCAAGAGAACTCTCCAGGTGCCTGTAAAGTAAGAAGCAACAGCGTCGGGCTGGCCCGACGCTGGTCCTGTATGAATTCACAGGAGTGTACCGAAATCTCACAGGTTTTGCACCTGCCCCGCATTAGCGAGTTTTGATCACCAGCCGATTGCTCTGTTTAACCTCTTCCATCACCACGTAAGTCCGCGTGTCGTTTACGCCCGGCAGGCGCAGCAGGGTTTCACCCAGCAGTTTACGGTAAGCGGACATATCAGGTACGCGCGTTTTCAGCAGGTAGTCGAAATCGCCAGAAACGAGGTGACACTCTTGAGTTTCCTCAAGTTTTTGTACAGCGGCGTTAAATTGCTCAAACACATCGGGCGCGCCACGATTCAGAGTAATCTCAACAAACACCAGCAGTGAAGCATCAAGATAATGTGGGTTTAACTGCGCGGTATAGCCAAGGATGAAACCCTGGCGTTCGAGACGACGCACACGCTCAAGACATGGCGTAGGCGATAATCCTACGCGTTTGGAAAGTTCCACGTTTGAAATGCGACCATCTTTCTGAAGTTCATTCAGAATATTCCTGTCAATTCTGTCGAGGTCTTTCCCGGGGCGTTTCTTATTGTCTACCATTATTATTGTCTCTCTTAATTCCTTCCCTTTACCTGCCACGCCCTGAAAACGCTCATTGTTCGGGGCATTTCTGAAGTGAACTAACCGAGCCTGTGCGCTTTCACACTCATCCGTATGACGCATGTTGTCTGTCCACATCATGCGTCATTACCAATATCAGGCTGCATTTATTCGGAGTTGTGTGCAAAACAGGAGAGGAAACCCTGTTTTGTTCCGATTAATGTTATTCGCTTCTGATAATGTTTTCGCAAAAGCGCAGGCGATTGTCAAAGTAAAATGTCCAAATTCAGTACAAGATGCCAGACAGACCGCTGGGTATCTGTTTTTAAATGAGTATTTTTGAACTGCTGCACCAGCAAAAACCGATTTTTGCCCCCTTTTGGCGCAGCCGGCAGGCGAAAAGCCGACTCATCGTCTACGCCGTTTGCAGCTATCGTTAACAAAATTGCCTAAGCCTTGTCTTTGCCGCCGGATATTCCCTACAATCGCAGGCTATGTCAGCCGAATGAAACTGAGGAACGCATGAGTACGGCCAAACACAGTAAGTTACTCATTCTGGGCTCCGGTCCAGCGGGTTATACCGCAGCCGTTTATGCTGCACGCGCCAACCTGAATCCGGTATTGATCACCGGTCTGGAAAAAGGCGGACAGCTGACCACCACCACCGAGGTGGAAAACTGGCCGGGCGACCCGCACGATCTGACAGGTCCATCGCTGATGGAACGCATGCATGAGCACGCCGAAAAATTCAATACTGAGATCATTTTCGACCATATCCACACGGTCGATCTGCAGAACCGTCCGTTCCGCCTGACCGGTGACAGCGGCGAGTACACTGCCGATGCACTGATCATCGCGACCGGCGCATCTGCCCGTTACCTGGGCCTGCCGTCGGAAGAGGCGTTTAAAGGCAAAGGTGTTTCCGCCTGTGCCACCTGCGACGGCTTCTTCTATCGCAATCAAAAAGTGGCGGTGATCGGCGGCGGTAACACCGCGGTTGAAGAGGCGCTTTACCTCGCTAACATCGCGGCGGAAGTGCATCTGATCCATCGTCGTGACAGTTTCCGTGCAGAGAAGATCCTGATTGATCGCCTGATGGAAAAAGTCCGCAACGGCAATATCGTGCTGCACACCCATCGTACGCTGGAAGAAGTGGTGGGCGATCAGATGGGTGTTACCGGCCTGACTTTACGCTCAACCCTGCACAGTGAAGAGACCGAAACGCTGGACGTCGCCGGTCTGTTTGTAGCGATCGGCCACAGCCCGAATACGGCCATCTTTGACGGTCAGCTTGAGCTGGAAAATGGCTACATCAAAGTCCAGTCTGGCCTGCACGGTAATGCGACCCAGACCAGCATTCCTGGGGTGTTCGCCGCGGGTGATGTCATGGACCACATCTATCGCCAGGCCATTACTTCGGCCGGCACCGGCTGTATGGCTGCGTTAGATGCTGAACGTTTTCTTGACGGGCTGGTTAAAAACGATAAGTAAGTTGTTAACCCTCTGATCTCAAATGTTCCGGGCGACTGTTTTTCAGTCGCCTTTTTTATTGCCCGCATGCTAGATTCTTGCGCCTGGACGGGATGAAAATGCCCCATTATTTTCATCGCTCATCGGCTCAACGCATGGTCTCGCATGGACAAAACCCGGCAGCAGCACCTCACCCGCTGGCTACGTCAGCAACGTCATTTCGCCGGTCGCTGGTTGCGACTGAGCACGCTGCTGGGCGTGGTTAGCGCACTGTTAATCATTGTTCAGGCCGCACTGCTGGCTTCGCTGCTTCAGGCACTGATTATTGAACAGCAACCACGTGCAGCACTGGCTGGCAAGATGCTGCTGCTATTGCTCTGCTTCGTGCTGCGCGCTGCGATCAATTATGCCCGCGAGCGGGTCGGCTACCGTGCCGGTCAGGCTATTCGTCAGGCATTACGTAAGCAGGTGCTGGATCGTTTATCAGCGCTCGGTCCGGCATGGATTCAGGGCAAGCCCGCCGGCAGCTGGGCCACCCTGCTGCTCGAGCAAATCGAAGAGATGCAGGACTATTATGCTCGCTACCTGCCGCAAATGACGCTGGCCGTGCTGATCCCCTGCTGCATCCTGCTGGCGATCTTTCCGCTTAACTGGACAGCGGGTCTGATTCTGTTCGCGACCGCGCCGCTGATTCCGCTGTTTATGGCGTTAGTCGGGATGGGCGCAGCCGAAGCAAACCGTCGCAACTTTCTGGTACTGGCGCGCCTGAGCGGTAATTTCCTTGATCGTTTACGCGGCCGCGAAACGCTGCGGCTGTTTCACCGTGGCGCGGCTGAGCAACAGGCGGTAGCGGTGGCCACTACTGACTTCCGTCAGCGCACCATGGAAGTGCTCCGTCTGGCGTTTCTCTCTTCGGCGGTGCTGGAATTCTTCGCCTCGTTAGCGATTGCCGTCGTGGCGGTTTATTTTGGTTTTTCTTATCTCGGCGAACTGCACTTCGGGGATTACAGTCAGGGCGTCACCCTGTTTGCTGGTTTCCTGGTATTGATTCTCGCGCCTGAATTCTTCCAGCCACTGCGCGATTTAGGAGCGTTTTATCATGCAAAAGCGCAGGCCGTCGGCGGTGCCGATGCGCTCGAACAGTTCATGCAGGGCAGCCCAACCAGCGGCCCGTCGCAGGGTGACACGCCGTTTACTGCCACTGGCCCGCTCGATCTCGCCGCAGTCGATCTGTTGATCTGTGCACCCGATGGTCAGCCGCTGTGTGGCCCGCTTAACTTTACTCTGGCGCCAGGCGAACGCGTCGCGCTGGTCGGTCAAAGCGGTGCCGGCAAAACGGCCCTGATGAACGCCCTGCTGGGTTTTCTGCCCTATCAGGGCTCGCTGAAGGCAAACGGGGTTGAAATCCGTGACATTCGCCGTACTGACTGGCATCAGCAGCTCAGTTGGGTTGGGCAGAATCCTCAGTTACCGGCCGCCACGCTGCGCGACAATATTGTGATGAACGCCAGCTGGGACGCCGCACGCTTTGCTGCGGTGCTCGAAACCAGTGGCGTTAACGAATTCCTGCCACGGCTGCCGCAGGGGATTGAGACACAGCCCGGCGATGGCGGTAACCAGCTGTCGGTCGGCCAGGCACAGCGCGTTGCGGTTGCGCGCGCGCTTTATAAACCCTCGCATTTATTATTGCTGGATGAACCGGCAGCCAGTCTGGATGCGCTCAGCGAACGTCATGTGATGCAGGCGCTGAATCAGGCGGCCAGCCAACAGACCACGCTGATGATTACCCATCAGCTTGATGCATTAAGCGACGGGCAGACGCTGTGGGTGATGGAGGCCGGCAAACTGGTGCAACAGGGTGACTGGCAGACGCTGTCGCAACAAGCGGGGCCGTTCAATCAGATGCTGAAACACCGTCAACAGGAGATTGGCTGATGTCCGCTTTACGTCCGTTCCTGCGCCTCTGGCTGCGTCACCCTTTTCGCCTGGCGCTGGGAGTAATGCTGGCGATTCTCACTTTACTGGCCAGCATCGGCTTGCTGACGCTTTCCGGTTGGTTCCTTGCCGCCTCCTCAGTGGCCGGCGTGGCCGGACTTTACAGTTTCAACTATATGCTGCCTGCTGCTGGCGTTCGCGGCGCAGCCATCATCCGCACCGCTGCCCGCTATGCTGAACGGCTGGTCAGCCACGATGCGACCTTCCGCGTATTGCAGCATCTGCGAGTGCATACCTTCAGCCGCCTGATTGCGCTTTCACCGGGCCAACTATCGCGTTTTCGCCAGGCCGATCTGCTCAACCGTTTTGTTGCAGACGTCGATACGCTCGATCATCTCTATCTGCGGGTCATTTCTCCGCTGGCAGGCGCGTTGGTGGTGACGATGGTGGTCACCCTCGGCCTGAGTTTTATCGATCTTCAGCTCGGACTGACGCTGGGCGCTATCATGCTGGGCACCCTGATTATCCTGCCGGCGCTGTTTTATCGTCTTGGCTCGCCAGCCGGAGTAGCCATTGCCGATGGCCGGGCCCGCTGGCGCACCCAGCTGATGCACTGGCTGGCCGGTCAGGCAGAACTTACCCTGTATGGCGCTTCACAGGCGTGGCGTAAACAGCTCGATGAGCAGGAACAGCACTGGCTTCAGGCGCAGCGCCAGCAGCTACGTTTACAGGCTGCCGCGCAGAGTCTGCTGTTGCTGATCAGCGGCCTGACGGTGACCTCGCTACTGTGGCTGAGTGCGGGCAGCATCAGCGAACAGCAGTTACCCGGCTCGCTGATCGCACTGGTGGTTTTTTGTGCGCTGGCGGCATTTGAAGCGCTGGCGCCGGTTGCCACGGCTTTTCTGCCGATGTCACAGGTGATCACCTCGGCGCAGCGGGTTAATGACATTATCGATCAGGTCCCGGCCATCACCTTCCCGACGCAGGGTCGCGCCCGGACCGGCAGCCTGGCGGTAGAGATTGATCGGCTCGATTTCAGCTATCCCGATCGTCCGGATAAGGTACTCAATCAGCTCTCGCTGCAGGTTAACCCGGGTGAACGCATTGCGCTGCTCGGTCCTACCGGCTGTGGGAAGTCGACCTTACTGGCGCTGCTGACCCGTGCCTGGGAGTGCCAGCCTGGCACAATCAGCCTGAACGATCTGCCGATCGCCGCCTGGCCGGAATCGGAACTGCGCCAGCGTATCAGCGTGGTGACTCAGCGGGTTCATCTGTTCAGTCAGAGCCTGCGTGATAACCTGCTGCTGGCCTGCCCTGCCGCCAGCGATGAAACATTACGTCAGGTACTGATCGATACCGGCCTGCAGCGCCTGCTGGAGACGCCGGAGGGTTTAAACGCCTGGCTGGGCGAAGGTGGTCGCCCACTGTCGGGTGGTGAACTACGACGCCTGGCGATTGCCCGGGCGGCGCTGCATGATGGCGATCTCTGGCTGCTGGATGAACCCACCGAAGGGCTGGATGCCACCACTGAGCAGCACATTCTCAGCCTGCTACAGCGGCTTACCATCGGCAAAACGGTGATGATGGTGACTCATCGCCTGAGCGGACTGGAGCAAATGGACCGCATTTGTGTGATGGATAACGGTGTGATTGTCGAGCAAGGCAGCCATGCCGAATTAATCTCAAAAGCGGGCCGCTACTGGCGTTTCCGGCAGCGGATTGCGCTATAGTCTAGCGACATGCTGATGAGTAGAACAACGCAATGAGACTGGTACAACTGTCACGGGAATCTCTGCAATTTCCGCCACCGGAGATGGCCCTGCGCGAGCCGAATGGCTTGCTGGCGATGGGCGGCGATCTTTCCCCTGCACGCTTACTTAACGCTTATCAGCACGGCATTTTCCCCTGGTTTTCACCCGGCGATCCGATTCTCTGGTGGTCACCCGATCCACGCGCGGTACTGTTGCCGGAACATTTTCACCTTAGCCGCAGTATGAAGCGTTTTCATCAGCGCTCGCCTTATCGCGTGACAATGAACGAGGCTTTTGCTGAGGTGATTGACGGCTGCGCCACGGGTCGTGAAGAAGGAACCTGGATTACCTTTGAGGTCAAACGTGCGTGGCTGAGGCTGTATGAATCCGGTCATGCGCATTCGATTGAGGTCTGGGATGAGCACAAGCTGGTAGGCGGAATGTATGGCCTGGCGCTGGGCCAAATCTTTTGCGGTGAATCGATGTTCAGTCGTCAGGAGAACGCGTCAAAAACCGCACTTTTGGTTTTCTGTCAGCATTTCATCAAACATCAGGGCCGACTGGTGGATTGTCAGGTACTTAACCCGCATACGGCTTCACTGGGCGCGCTGGAAATCCCGCGTGCTGACTATCTGCAATATGTACAAAGCCTTGCGTGGCAACCGGTCAGCGACGGATGCTGGCGAACACAAACCCTTTTTTAGCCGCGCGCAGATGTTTTGCACACATAAAGGCGTATAAGTGATATAATAGTCGAGTTTGGTATGTCGTCCGCGCTTAGTTTTTACAAGCCGGAATTGCCAGGCTGGGAATCTCAACGCACTCTCGGAACTGTTTCAATCGTGCGCGTGTAACCGGTTGATACAGATTCTTAGCCCGCTAATCCCCCGCAGACGTCACATAAACACCCGAATTTTTCCGTAATGCTCGCGTTATGACGCGAAGCACGGCAAAGCGTTGGCAAAATCGCCGACGGTTCTTTACATAAATCGTTGAATTGGGCATTATCTTGCCGGTTCAACTGAAAGGTAGTACACCCAGAGGATTCGATGGCCAAAGAAGACAATATTGAAATGCAAGGTACCGTACTGGATACGTTACCTAACACCATGTTCCGCGTAGAACTTGAGAACGGACACGTGGTTACCGCTCATATCTCCGGTAAAATGCGCAAAAACTACATCCGCATTCTGACGGGCGACAAAGTCACAGTCGAGTTGACCCCGTACGACCTGAGCAAAGGCCGCATTGTCTTCCGTAGTCGCTAAGCTGCGATAGTCTCGCGGCACCAGAAATGCAGCGAAAAAAAAGGCCGGATGAGAATCCGGCCTTTTTCATATCTGGCTGCCGTCAATCAGTGCACGGTGCCTTCTGTTTTGCGTTTCTCTGCGCTGAGGAAGTGATAGGTCAGCTGACCTTTTTCACGATCCAGCGCCACCGAGACTGAGCCGCCATCCACCAGCGAACCAAACAGCAGTTCATTGGCTAACGGTTTTTTCAGGCTTTCCTGTACGGTGCGTGCCATCGGACGGGCCCCCATCGCTTTGTCATAGCCCTTCTCAGCCAGCCAGTCACGTGCTTCATCACTGACTTCCAGCGATACCCCTTTCGCATCCAGCTGCGCCTGCAACTCGACAATAAACTTGTCGACCACCTGATGAATCACCTCTGGTGACAGGTGACTGAACCAAATGATGTTGTCCAGACGGTTGCGGAACTCTGGCGTAAAGATCTTCTTGATCTCTTCCATCGCATCGGTGCTGTTGTCCTGATGAATCAGGCCGATAGATTTACGTTCGGTTTCACGTACCCCGGCGTTGGTGGTCATCACCAGCACCACGTTACGGAAGTCCGCTTTGCGACCGTTGTTATCGGTCAGCATACCGTTATCCATCACCTGCAGCAGCAGGTTGAACACGTCAGGGTGCGCTTTCTCAATCTCATCCAGCAGTACCACCGCATGAGGATGTTTGATCACCGCATCCGTCAGCAGGCCGCCCTGATCAAAGCCAACATAACCCGGAGGCGCACCAATCAGACGACTGACGGTGTGACGCTCCATGTACTCGGACATATCAAAGCGCAGCAGTTCAATGCCCAGCGCTTTCGCCAGTTGTACCGTGACTTCGGTTTTACCGACACCGGTCGGTCCGGCGAACAGGAACGAGCCGACGGGTTTACGATCCTGACCCAATCCTGCCCGGCTCATTTTGATCGCTTCCGTCAGTGCCTCAATGGCATTGTCCTGTCCAAACACCAGCATTTTCAGGCGGTCGCCGAGATTTTTCAGCGTATCGCGATCGGTTGCCGAGACGCTTTGCTCCGGAATACGGGCAATGCGTGCGACCACGGTTTCAATGTCAGCCACGTTAACGGTTTTCTTGCGCTTACTGGCTGGCATCAGGCGCGCACGCGCACCGGCCTCATCGATCACGTCAATTGCCTTATCTGGCAGATGACGGTCGTTGATGTATTTCACCGCCAGCTCCACCGCCGCACGTACCGCTTTCGCGGTGTAACGCACATCGTGGTGCGCTTCGTACTTGGTTTTCAGGCCATTCAGGATCTGCACGGTTTCATCAACAGAGGGCTCCGTGATATCGATCTTCTGGAAGCGACGCGCCAGGGCACGGTCTTTTTCGAAGATGTTGCTGAACTCCTGATAGGTGGTGGAACCCATTACCCGGATTTTCCCGCTCGAAAGCAGCGGTTTAATCAGGTTAGCGGCATCAACCTGGCCGCCCGAGGCGGCACCTGCACCGATGATGGTATGGATTTCATCGATAAACAGAATGCTGCTCTCATCCTGCTCGAGTTGCTTCAGCAGCGCTTTGAAACGTTTCTCAAAGTCACCGCGGTATTTGGTGCCGGCTAACAGCGAACCAATATCCAGCGAGTAGATGGTGCAGTCTTTCATCACTTCCGGCACGTCGCCCTGCTCGATACGCCAGGCAAGCCCTTCCGCTATGGCGGTTTTCCCGACGCCCGATTCCCCCACCAGCAGTGGGTTATTTTTACGGCGACGGCACAGTACCTGGATAGTACGCTCCAGCTCTTTATCGCGACCGATCAGTGGATCGATGCCACCGACGCGAGCAAGCTGATTGAGATTGGTGGTGAAGTTTTCCATACGATCCTCCCCGCCTGCTTGCTCTTCGTTAACCGGATTTTCTGCGCCAGGCGCCTGGCCAGGCTCATCTTTACGCGTACCGTGTGAAATAAAGTTCACCACATCAAGGCGGCTGACTTCATGTTTACGCAACAGATAAGCGGCCTGCGACTCCTGCTCGCTGAAGATAGCGACCAGCACGTTCGCACCGGAAACTTCGCTGCGACCGGATGACTGGACATGGAAAACCGCACGCTGTAATACGCGCTGGAAGCTGAGCGTCGGTTGTGTATCGCGCTCCTCCTCACTGGCAGGTAAAACGGGTGTGGTTTGTTCGATGAAGGCTTCGAGTTCCTGCCGCAGAGCCACAATGTCCACCGTACAGGCTTCCAATGCCTCTCTGGCCGACGGGTTACTGAGCAATGCCAGTAACAGATGCTCGACGGTCATAAACTCATGACGGTGCTCACGCGCTCTGGCGAAAGCCATATTTAAACTGAGTTCCAGTTCTTGATTGAGCATTAGGCACCTCCCCCAATTATCGCTCTGACCTGTTTCCTATATGGAGACGGGATCAGGCTTTTTCCAGCGTACACAGCAACGGATGATGGTTTTCCCGCGCATAATTGTTCACCTGGGCCGCTTTAGTCTCGGCGACTTCTGCGGTAAATACACCACAGATCGCCTTGCCGTGGTAGTGAACTTTCAACATCAGTTGCGTTGCACGTTCAACATCATAAGAAAAGAACTTTTGTACAACGTCAATAACAAATTCCATAGGTGTATAATCGTCATTATTCAGAATGACTTTATACATTGAAGGCGGCTTTAACCCTTCGCGTACTTTGTCTTCGGCCAGATGTTCAAAGTTAAGCCAGTCGTTTGTGTTTGCCATAGTGTTCCGTTGAGATTTCGCCCATCGCATTTAAGCGGCTACATGTTGAGAGTTTAACATGCCTGTCAAGCCACTGGCCGCTGATGAAAATTTATTCAGAAATTCCCACCCGCGACCTGTATCACAAAATTCGCAATAGCGTTAACTGCCTCAAATTTTGATGATTTTTTCCCCACCGAGCCCGGGGGTTTGCTTGACGCCAGCGGCCATTTCTCTACATTCTACTTGCACAAGCTGATTGAGTTTTAATCAAACTCGACTCACAGCTTCAATGACCTCACCTACTTATAAAATGTCTTGCGAGGGAAGTAAAAGCATGGAGACGGGTACAGTTAAATGGTTCAATAACGCCAAAGGCTTTGGCTTTATCTGTCCAGTTGGCGGTGGCGAAGACATCTTTGCCCACTACTCAACGATTCAGATGGATGGTTACAGAACGCTGAAAGCTGGCCAGCAAGTTCAGTTTGATGTCCACGAAGGTCCGAAAGGCAATCACGCCAGTCTGATCGTGCCGGTAGCAGAAGTGCAGGCCGTTGCCTGACATCTGCTTCCCCCTACTGAACACTCCCCTAAAAATGCCAGCCACCGACGCTGGCATTTTTCTTGTGGCCCGCGTTTAATCCGCCTTACCCTGCGCCAGCCCGATGACCCGGGCGAACATCTCGCGCATTAACAGCGGAATGGCATCCTGACCGCGTTCCGCCGCTGAGGTAGCCACTGCGATCGCCAGCTCAGGCTTCGAGCTCTGGTGAATCGCCCTGGTAATAATACGCCTGGCACTCATCCTCACGTTTAACGGCAGGTGCGCCATCTGCAGATAAACATCGCGAAAGCCCTGCTGGAAGAGGAAGTTTTCGATATCCAGCGCCGGCAGTTGTGTCAGATGCTGCTGCTCGCTATCGTGCGGCTGCAGCTGGCTGCGGGCGGCGGTGGCATATTTGTTGCCCGCCTCATCTCCGTCCGTCAGAACATGCCAGGCGATGCCCATCCGGCGGGCAAATTTCAGCAGTGGTTTGAGGCCAGACTGGGCAAACTCAATCACTTTTACCCCTTCGGCGGCAAAACTGTAGCCGCACTGCTGCGCCAGCTCATTGATGATCCAGACTTCGGTTTCACCCTCAACTAATAGCCAGCAACGGGCAAACAGCGCCACCGGTC
The DNA here is from genome assembly GCF_050432985.1 of Pantoea sp. AN62. Classification (NCBI taxonomy): domain Bacteria; kingdom Pseudomonadati; phylum Pseudomonadota; class Gammaproteobacteria; order Enterobacterales; family Erwiniaceae; genus Pantoea; species Pantoea sp. AN62. Next base: position 282,497 of record NZ_JBNPYB010000001.1, read on the forward strand.
GGTTGACGCGAATATGAAAGCCAATGCGGCGACTCTCCTCCGCGCTCAGGCCTTCCGGGCCGATGCGCCACGCCGCGACCCGTGACGGTTCACGCACCAGTCGGCAGACATTCTCAACCGGCACCTGCGACAACAGCTCCGCCGAGTTGGTGGTGGCAATTTTTTGCAGCGGCAGCAGCGACAGCATATTCCACGCCACCGACAGCATGATTGGATGCAGGCGGGTTTCCGGATCTTCAATCAGTAACAATGGACGGGCGTCAGGCGCCAGCGGCAGATCGCCCCGCGCCTGAATCAGCAGCGTAAACATCTGCAGCAGAATCAGTTGCCGGCTGCGCGAATCATTGCCAGCGATCAGCTGATTAAGCTGATCCAGCGCCTGCCATCCCCGATCGCCGTGACGCTGTTGCGGATCGACCCGCCGGGCAACCGCGGCGGCTGGCTGCTGTACCAGAAAGTAATGCTCCATCAGTTGCTGCAGGGTTTTCAATCCCTGCCGCAAGACTTCATCACTCAGTTGCTGCGGGTGCCGTTCAAGATCGCGTGCCAGATCTTCCATTCCAGCCATCAGCTGAGGATGCAGGATCGGATCGTCCGGCGGCAGCTCATGCCGGGATCGTTTACTGAAACGCGCATCGCGCAGTCGCAATACCGGATGCCGTTGCAGCAGGCGTGCAATGGCCGCCGCGCAGTTCTCCTGTGTCAGCGGCTGAAGCTGGCGGTCGACAAAGCGCCGACTGGCACTGACCCCCTGCTGACGCCAGGTGGCACGCACGCTGTAATAGAGCCAGCGCGCGCCCTGTGCGTCACGCTGCAAGAACGGTGCCAGCAGCGCATCATCAGCGCTGCCATCATCGCGAAAGTGAAACACCACCGAGAGACGACGCATCGAATCCGTGACATCGCCCGGCGTAAAATGAAAGTCAGCCGGGGTAAAAACATACTCATCGTGATGCGGTGACAGCAGTAAACTCAGCGCATCAAGCAGGCTGGATTTACCCCAGGCATTCTCACCAATCAGCAGGTTGGTCTGGGTTAAAGGCAGGGAAAGCTGGTTGATGCCGCGAAAACCGCGAATGTCGATATGTTCCAGAATCATAGGGTTCCATCCTCTTGCTAAACGAAGCAGGGTTGCCGGACACCGACTGGTCAGGTCACGCGCGGCCGAGGGTTTACTCTACCGCGCTTTTTCGTTAGCGTGTCGCCACTTACTGCATGGATGGCCTTATTTTTTATGTACTCCGGACTTCTGATTATCCTGCTGCCGCTGATTACGGGCTGGCTGTTACCGTTCCGTCAAACCACCGTGCTGCGTCAGGTCAATCGCCTGCTGGGCTGGATGGTCTACGTGATCCTGTTCTTCATGGGCATCAGCCTGGCGTTTCTTGATAACCTCAGCAGCAATCTGGTTACCGTGTTTCACACCGCGCTGGTGACCGCGCTGTGCATCCTGTTATGTAACCTGCTGGCGCTGCGCTGGCTGGAGAAGCGCGTGCCCTGGCAGCACAGCCATAAACAGGAAAAATTACCTTCACGGCTGCACATGGCGCTGGATTCACTCAAGCTGTGCGGCGTAGTGGTGATCGGGTTTGTGCTCGGCCTGACCCAATGGCCGTTACTGCATTATGCCGCAACCGCCAGTGAATATGCGCTGATTTTCCTGCTGTTTCTGGTTGGCATTCAGCTTCGTGGCAGCGGGATGACGCTGCGTCAGATCATTCTCAACCGACGGGGAATGTTGGTGGCCAGCGTGGTACTGGTCAGCGCGCTGGTCGGCGGAATGATCGCAGCGCTGGCGCTGGGCCTGCCGCTAAAAACCGGTCTGGCGTTAGCGAGCGGATTCGGCTGGTACTCGCTCTCAGGTATTCTGCTCACCGAAGCGTTTGGCCCGGTGATCGGCAGCGCCGCTTTCTTCAACGATCTGCTGCGCGAGCTGGTGGCGATTATGCTGATCCCGGCGCTCATCGCCCGCCATCGCTGCAGCGCCTTAGGCTTATGTGGTGCCACCTCAATGGACTTTACCCTGCCGGTGCTGCAGCGGGCCGGTGGCAATGAGATCGTGCCCGCCGCCATTGTGCACGGCTTTGTCATGAGCCTGCTGGCTCCGATTCTGATCGCCCTGTTCTCGGCCTGACCGGCGCGGGCAGCCTCCAGCGCATTTTTTCACGGCTGCTTTTCTGTTACGTCGTCTACGCTTCTTTTTTGCGGTTTTGGTCGCGCCATCGGTCTGGCGCACCCACAAAGGAGAATAAGATGAAACAAACCGTGGCGGCGCTGGTCGCTAAAACGCTTGAAAACGCCGGCGTCAAACGCATCTGGGGCGTTACCGGGGACTCATTAAATGGCCTGAGTGACAGTCTGAACCGCATGGGCACCATTGAATGGATGCCGACGCGCCACGAAGAAGTGGCGGCGTTTGCGGCAGGCGCGGAAGCGCATATCAGCGGTGAGCTGGCGGTCTGCGCCGGCTCCTGTGGGCCAGGCAATTTACACCTGATCAACGGATTGTTCGACTGTCATCGCAACCGCGTGCCGGTGCTGGCGATTGCGGCGCATATTCCGTCGAGCGAGATCGGCAGCGGCTATTTTCAGGAAACCCATCCGCAGGAGCTGTTCCGCGAATGCAGCCACTACTGCGAACTGGTATCCAATCCTGAGCAGCTGCCGCAGGTGCTGGGTATCGCCATGCGCAAAGCGATCCTCAATCGCGGCGTTTCGGTGGTCGTCCTGCCGGGCGATGTTGCACTTAAGCTAGCCCCCGAAAACGCTAACGCTGCGTGGTATCCGCCGCAGCTGCCGCAGGTTCTGCCACAGGCCGCTGAACTGGCCCAACTGGCTGAGACCCTGAATCAGGCCAGCAATATTACCCTGCTGTGCGGCAGCGGCTGCGCCGGTGCGCATCAGGAAGTGGTCAGGCTGGCGGAGACGCTGAAAGCGCCGATTGTCCATGCGCTGCGCGGTAAAGAGCACATCGAATATGACAATCCTTATGATGTCGGCATGACCGGGCTGATCGGCTTCTCTTCCGGCTTCCACGCCATGATGAATGCCGAAACGCTGGTGCTACTTGGCACCCAGTTTCCCTACCGCGCCTTCTATCCGGAAAAGGCCCGCATTATTCAGATCGATATCAATCCCGGCAGCCTCGGTTCGCACTGTCACGTTGATGAAGCTTATGTCGGCGACGTGAAAACCACACTGCAGGCACTGCTGCCGCAGCTGACCAGCAAAATCGACCGCAGTCATCTCGACAGCGCGCTGGAACACTATGTCGATGCGCGTAAAAGTCTTGACGAGCTGGCCCAGCCCAACGATAAACAGCCGATTCATCCGCAATATCTGGCGCAGCAGATCAGTCACTACGCCAGTGAAGACGCCATCTTCACCTGCGACGTCGGTACGCCGACGGTCTGGGCGGCGCGTTATCTGAAGATGAACGGCAAGCGCCGGCTGCTCGGCTCGTTTAACCACGGCTCAATGGCCAACGCGATGCCGCAGGCGCTGGGTGCCCAGTCAATTGACCGCAATCGCCAGGTGGTGGCACTGTGTGGGGATGGTGGATTCAGCATGCTGATGGGCGATTTTATCTCGCTGGCGCAGCTGAAAATGCCGGTCAAGCTGGTGATCTTCAACAACAGCGTGCTGGGTTTCGTGGCGATGGAGATGAAAGCTGGCGGCTACCTCACCGACGGCACCGAGCTGGACAACCCCGACTTTGCGGCCATCGCCGAAGCGTGCGGTATTAAAGGCATCCGGGTAGAAAAAGCATCAGAGCTGAACGGCGCGCTGGAGCAGGCGTTCGCCCATGACGGTCCGGTTCTGGTCGATGTCATCACTGCCAAAGAAGAACTGGCGATGCCGCCGCAAATTAAAATGGAGCAGGCCAAAGGCTTCAGCCTGTACATGCTGCGCGCCATTCTGAATGGACGCGGCGACGAAGTGGTAGAACTGGCGAAAACCAACTGGCTGCGGTAAAACAACAGCTTCACCCAGGCGGGCGCGATGCCCGCCTTTTTTTCCGCCACGTTCAGGAGCTTCAGGTGATCGATTTACGCAGTGATACCGTGACCCGGCCCAGTGCCGCCATGTTAAGCGCCATGATGTCCGCCGAAACCGGTGATGATGTCTACCGTGATGATCCTACCGTTAACGCCCTTGAGGCAGAAGCGGCGCGCCTGAGCGGTAAAGCGGCTGCGCTGTTCTTCCCGACCGGTACCCAGGCCAACCTGGTGGCGTTGCTGAGCCACTGTGAGCGTGGTGATGAGTATATCGTCGGTCAGCAGGCGCATAACTACAAATATGAAGCGGGCGGCGCGGCGGTGCTGGGCAGTATCCAGCCGCAGCCGATTCTGGCCGCTGACGATGGTACGCTGCCGCTCAGCGACGTGGCCGCCGCCATCAAGCCTGATGATATTCACTTCGCCCGCACCCGCCTGCTGAGCCTGGAGAACACCCATCACGGCAAAGTATTGCCGATAAGTTATCTGGAACAGGCCTGGGCTTTTACCCGGGAGCGGCAGCTGGCACTGCATATTGATGGCGCACGCATCTTCAATGCGGTCGTCGCCCAGCAGACTACGCTGGCGGCGATCGCCCGCTACTGCGACAGCCTGACCATCTGCCTGTCAAAAGGTCTGGGTACGCCGGTCGGTTCCCTGCTGTGTGGTGATGCGACGCTGATTGAGCGGGCGCGCCGCTGGCGTAAAATGACCGGCGGCGGTATGCGTCAGGCCGGAATTCTGGCAGCGGCCGGGCTTTATGCCCTGCAGCATAACGTGACACGCCTGCAGCAGGATCACGATAATGCCGCCTGGCTGGGGCAGCAACTGCATGAGCTTGGCGTGGAAGTGATTGATCAGCAAACCAATATGCTGTTTGTCCAGCTACCGGCCAACCAGGTTGAACCGTTAGCGGCGTGGATGAAAGCGCGCGACGTGCTGATCAGCGCCGGTCCCCGCACCCGACTGGTGACCCATCTGGATGCCGATCGCGCCGCGCTTGAGCAGGTGGTGGCCCACTGGAAAGCCTTTCTGCAGCAGTAATTTTTCCCGCTTACTGCGCCGCGCCATACTTTTCCAGCAGCGCGGCCGCTATCGCGGCAGTTTCGGCATCTGCGTTGCCGCGATAGTCTGCCGGCCGGAAATGCATCTGAAACGCTGCGATCACCGTCTGCTGCTCGCGCGCGCTCATCGCCCTATTCACCGGATAGCCGTAACGCTGTAAGCGATCGACGATTACTTCAGCCGGTACCGCCGCGTGCGGATCCTCACCGGCTAAGTAAAACGCTACCCGCCTGGCATCAGGCCAGGCACCCAATCCCCGCTGCGCCAGTTGCTGCCAAGGAAACAGCGGTCCGGGGTCCTGTTTACGCTGCGGGGCAATATCGCTGTGACCAACAATGTTTTCCGGCGCAATCGCGTAGCGCTGGCTGATATCACGCAGCAGCGCCTCCAGCGCAGTGATTTGCGCCGTGGTAAACGGCTGCCACTCGCGACCGGTCAGAGTACGGCGATAACCGCGATTCACCAGTTCGATGCCAATTGAGGTGTCGTTAATCCGGCTGGCTCCACGCCAGAAGCTCGGTCCGGCGTGCCAGGCGAGCTGCTGCTCCGGCACCAGTTGCCAGATGACGCCCTTACCGGCGCGCTGTGGCGGCTGCCGCGGGATCAGATAATGGGCGCTGACCTGTTGATCGGTCAGGGTTGCCAGCGAAGAGGAAAAATCTTCGGCGGTATAGTGAATCACAATCACTTTAACCCGTGGTCGCGCACCCTGGGCGGGATGCCGCAGGTCGGCCCAGTAGCCGGGACGGGATTCCACCCCGGACTGACAGCCCACCAGCATCAGCGCTGCGACCAGCAACAGCAGGCGTTTCAACGAACGATTACCGCCGTCCCGCTGACGCTGACCATCAGCATACTGCTCTCTTTGCCGACCGTTTCGTAATCGATATCAATTCCGACAACCGCGTTAGCACCCAGCGCTTTGGCCTGCTCTTCCAGCTCTTTGAAGGCGATCTCACGCGCTTTGCGCAGCTCTTTTTCATAGGCGCCGGATCGGCCGCCGACGATATCGCGAATGCCGGCAAAAAAATCGCGGAAGATATTGGCACCGAGAATCGCTTCGCCGGTTACCACACCGCAATAATCCGTGATGCTGTGGCCTTCCAGCGTGGGGGTAGTTGAAAATTTCATCGTCTTCTCCTTGTTGAAAACCGGACTAAGGCTCTTTCGACTAAAAAGCACGGCTATACTCTATGCTAAAAAGGGCACCTTGCCAGAGAACAATAAGGAAATCGAGATGAGAAACAACGCGTTTGCGCTAATGATCCCCGCGGCCCTGCTGCTCAGCGCCTGTACCACCGTTGAGCCCGTGATTAAGGATAATGGCCCGCGTAGCGCGCCGTGCATCGAAGGCGGCCCTGACCAGGTTGCCCAACAGTTCTATGATCTGCGCGTTCAGCAGCCGACCCAGGGTCTGCCGGACAGCAACACGCTGGCAAAATATCGCCCTTACCTGAGCGATGCACTCTATCACTCACTGCAGGCCGCCAGCGGCAGTAACGCCGGCGCACAGTGGCGCAACGGCGATCTCTTCTCCAGCCTGTCACAGGGTCCGACCGCTGCCAGCGTAGCCGATGCTTCTACCATTCCTAACCGTGATGCGCGCAATATTCCGCTGCGGGTTGAACTGAGCCGCGACGGCAAGCAGTGGCAGGATGAAGTGCTGATGATCCACCAGGGCAGTTGCTGGGTAGTCGATGATGTTCGCTATATGGCGAACCCGGCACATGCCGAGGGTGGCAGCCTGAGTCAGATGCTTGAAAAATCGAAAAAATAATCACCCGTTCGGCGAGTGATAAAAAGCGCGAGGTACTGATACCCGCGCTTTTTTTGTTTCCGCTAGCCCGGCATTCGTCGGGTCATCCCGCCGGACAGCACACGATATTGTGCTAAGCTTTAGCGGTTTTCCCGGCTGTTTCATAAATTTTAACCCACCTCAATTGCATAACTATTCTGGTGACGTTAAAATCCGCGACACTAATAGCTATTCAAATCTGGCGCATGAGTATTCAACTAAACGCAATAAACTGCTTCTACGGTGCTCATCAGGCGCTGTTCGACATTAATCTTGAGTGTCCGCAAGGCGAGACACTGGTATTGCTGGGTCCCAGCGGTGCCGGTAAGAGTTCGTTGCTGCGGGTGCTGAATTTGCTGGAGCAACCCCGTTCAGGTCAGTTGCAGATCGCCGGTAATCATTTCGATTTCAGCCAGAAGCCGGCTGAGGCCGCGATCCGTGAACTGCGCCAGAACGTCGGAATGGTGTTCCAGCAATATAATCTCTGGCCGCATCTGACCGTGCTGCAGAACCTGATGGAAGCGCCCTGCCGGGTGCTGGGTCTGAGCAAGAGTGACGCGCGTGCCCGGGCAGACAAGCTGCTCGATCGTCTGCGTCTGACGCCCTACAGCGACCGTTTTCCGCTGCATCTCTCCGGCGGTCAGCAGCAGCGGGTGGCGATTGCCCGCGCCCTGATGATGGAGCCGCAGGTGCTGCTGTTTGATGAGCCGACCGCTGCGCTCGACCCGGAAATTACCGCTCAGATTGTCACCATTATTCGCGAACTGGCCCAGACCCGGATTACGCAGGTGATCGTTACCCATGAAGTGGAAGTGGCGCGTAAAACCGCCAGCCGCGTGGTCTACATGGAAAATGGTCACATTGTGGAACAGGGTGATGCCAGCCGCTTTACACAGCCGCAAACCGAGGCGTTTGCTCACTATCTTTCGCACTAAGTCAGGATGCTAACAATGAAAAAAGTCGTACTTGCTGCACTGCTTGCTGGTTTTAGCCTGAGCGCCACCGCGGCGCAGACCATTCGTTTCGCGACCGAAGCCTCTTACCCTCCGTTTGAGTTCGTCGATTCAGACAACAAGATTCAGGGCTTCGATGTCGATCTGGCGAATGCATTGTGTAAAGAGATTGATGCGACCTGTACTTTCACCAACCAGGCGTTCGATAGCCTGATCCCCAGCCTGAAATTCCGTCGCTTTGATGCGGTGATGGCCGGCATGGATATCACCCCTGAGCGTGAAAAACAGGTGCTGTTCAGCAAGCCTTACTACGACAACTCGGCGCTGTTCGTGGCGCAGAAAGGGAAAGTGGCCAGCATTGAGGCGCTGAAAGGCAAGCGCGTCGGCGTACAAAACGGCACCACTCACCAGAAATACCTGACCGAAAAGCACAGTGAAATCACTACCGTGCCGTACGACAGCTATCAGAATGCGGTGCTGGATCTGAAAAATGGCCGTATTGATGCGGTATTCGGCGATACGGCGGTGGTTAATGAGTGGCTGAAGCAGAACGCGACGCTGGCGCCAGTGGGCGAGAAAGTCACCGATAAAGCCTACTTTGGTACCGGTCTGGGCATTGCAGTGCGTACCGGCAATACCGATCTGCAAACCAAATTCAACGGTGCGCTGGATAAAATCAAAGCCGACGGCACCTATAAGACGCTCTACAGCAAATGGTTCCCGCAGTAATTTCTGATGAATGAAATGATCCCACTCGCAAGCGCCGCCGGCATGACCGTCGGCCTTGCCGTTTGTGCGCTTATCGCCGGCCTGGTGCTGGCGATGATTTTCGCTGGCTGGGAGTCGCTGCGCTGGAAACCGCTGGCGTGGATCGGCACCGGTCTGGTCACCCTGATCCGCGGTCTGCCGGAAATTCTGGTGGTGCTGTTTATCTACTTTGGCGCCTCTCAGCTGCTGCTGACCCTCTCCGACGGTTTCACCCTCAATTTCGGCCTGTTTCAGTTACCCATTCAGGTAGAAATTGAAAACTTCGACGTCAGTCCGTTCCTGTGCGGCGTGATTGCGCTGGCGATGCTGTATGCCGCCTACGCCTCACAAACCCTGCGCGGGGCGCTGAAAGCAGTGCCGATCGGCCAGTGGGAATCGGGTCAGGCGCTGGGAATGAAAAAATCGGCGATATTTCTGCGTCTGATTATGCCGCAGATGTGGCGGCATGCCCTGCCAGGACTCGGCAATCAGTGGCTGGTACTGCTAAAAGATACCGCACTGGTGTCGCTGATCAGCGTCAACGACCTGATGCTGCAAACCAAAAGTATCGCCACACGAACTCAGGAGCCGTTTACCTGGTTCCTGGTGGCTGCGGCTATCTATTTAGTGATCACCTTGTTCAGCCAGGCGGTATTGCGCCGCATTGAGCTGCGCACCACCCGATTTGAACGGGGGAACAGCTGATGCTGGCGTATCTGCCCGAATTACTGAAAGGATTACACACCAGCCTGACGCTGACCGCGGCCTCGCTGGTGCTGGCGCTGCTGCTGGCGCTGCTGTTCACCGTGGTGCTGTCGCTGAAAACGCCGGTGCTTAATCCGCTGGTAAAAGGCTTTATCACATTGTTTACCGGCACGCCGCTGCTGGTGCAGATCTTCCTGATCTATTACGGTCCGGGACAGTTTCCGTCGATCCAGCAAATCCCCTGGCTGTGGCACCTGCTGTCGCAACCGTGGCTGTGCGCCATGCTGGCGCTGTCGCTCAATAGCGCGGCTTACACGACCCAACTTTTTTACGGCGCGGTGCGGGCTATTCCGTCCGGTCAGTGGCAATCCTGCGCTGCACTCGGCATGAACCGCAAAGATACGCTGCGTATTCTGCTGCCTTATGCATTTAAGCGCGCCCTCTCCTCTTACTCCAATGAGGTGGTGCTGGTGTTTAAAGGCACTTCGCTGGCCTATACCATTACCCTGATGGAAGTGATGGGCCACGGTCAGCTGCTCTACGGTCGCACCTATGATGTCACGGTGTATGCCGCCGCCGGGCTGGTTTATCTGTGTGTTAACGGGGTGCTGACGCTGATGATGCGGCTGATCGAGAAACGCGCACTGGCCTTTGAACACCGTAACTGATGGTCAGGCGAGCCCGCTCGCCTGATACGCCTGGACAATCACAACGATTGCATAAAAATTCATTATCTGGCAGGGTAAGCAGCTCTCAGAGTAGTGAACAGGTTGTGATTACAGGAGTCGTATAATGAAAAAATGGATTGTTGCCGCCACGCTGGCTTCGCTGGCCCTCAGCGCCCAGGCCGCTGATAAAATTCGCTTCGCCGCCTCGGCGACTTATCCGCCGTTTGAATCGCTGAATCGTGAAAATCAGCTGGTCGGTTTCGACATCGATCTGGCGAAGGCGCTTTGCCAGCAGATGAAGGCCGACTGCACCTTCACCAACAATGCGTTCGACAGCCTGATCCCTTCGCTGAAGTTCCGCCGCTATGACGCGGTTATTTCCGGTATGGACATCACCGCCGAACGCAGCAAGCAGGTCGATTTTACCCAGCCCTACTACGCCAACTCCGCAATCGTGATCGCCCGCAAAGGCCAGTTCAGTGATTTTGCCGCCCTGAAGGGCAAGCGTCTTGGTGTCGAGAACGGCACCACCCATCAGAAATACCTGCAGGAAAAACATCCTGAGGTGACGGTGGTGGCGTATGACAGCTATCAGAATGCGATTCTGGATATGAAGAATGGGCGTCTGGATGGGGTGTTTGGTGACAGCGCCGTGGTGAATCAGTGGCTGAAGACCAACAGCGATCTGGCAACCGTCGGCGAGCACGTTACCGATGCAGACTACTTCGGCACCGGCCTCGGCATTGCAGTGCGCAAAGGCAACACCGAATTACGCGATCGCTTTAATCATGCCCTCGCCGAACTGAAAGCCAATGGCCGCTGGCAGCAGATTAACCAGCAGTGGTTCCCTGAATAAATGCAGATGCGGGCTCAGTGTCTGAGCCCGTCTTACGCTTAGCGCGGCTGGCGGGTTAACAACGCCAGCACTTCAAAATGGGCGGTGTGCGGGAACATATCAAACAGCTGCACCTTGCTAATCTGATAATCATTCAGCCGGGCTACGTCTTCTGCCAGCGTCTGTGGGTTACAGCTGGAATAGAGCAGATAATCGGGTGCCATCTGACTAAGAAAATCACACAGTTCAGCGCCAATGCCGCGTCGCGGTGGGTTAACCAGCACCAGCTGTGGCACCGCGTCCCGGCCGGTGGCAAATTCGGTCGAGTCCAGCGCAGCAAACTGCACTTTTTCCAGTCCCATCATCTGCGCTGAACGCTGGGCGCATTTAATCGCCTCGGCGCTGATTTCAATGCCGGTCAGCGTCATCTCTGGCGTGGCGCAGTGCAGGCCAAATCCCCCTACGCCGCAGAACAGATCCCACATGCTGGTGACCGGCAGCTGCTGCACCCATTGCCGGGCGGTGGCGTAAAGCGTGCTGGCAACCTGTGGATTGGTCTGGAAGAAACTTTGCGGACGGATCCACAGCGGCACGCCGTTAAAATTTTCGGCCAGCGACTGCGCTGGCGTCAGCGCAATCTCCTGCTCCCCTTCCAGAATCGCCATATGTACCGGCTGAATATTGGCGGAGATCACCGTCAATTGTGGCAACTGCTGTTGCAGCTCCGGCAGTGCCGCGCGCAGTTGCGCCAGCTTGGTGGTCGAACGCAACACAAAACGCAGCATCATGCCGCCCTGACTACTGCCGGTCAGCAACAGATATTTCAGCTCGCCCCGTTTGCGCGCCACGTTGTACGGCGTCAGCCCGGCGCGGGCGATAAACGGCCGCAGCGCAGCAAACACCGGCTGAAAACTGGCTGGATAGAGCGGGCAGTCGCACAGATCAACCGCCTCGCCATTGCGCTGAACCATGCCGAACACCGGACGCTCCACGCTACCGCTGACCACCATCTTGGCTTTATTACGAAACGCCTGCTGCGGCGAGGTGATCGGTGGCAACCACTGCGCCACCGGCCGATCGGCCAGCAGCTGTTCCAGCCATGACTGTTTGTCAGTCAGCTGTTGGGTATAGGGTTTTTCCAGCCACTGGCAGGAGCGGCAACGGTTAGCGTCATAGAGCGCGCAATGCATGGGAAAGCCTGTATTCACGGTGGAGAGGTCGGGCGGAGCGCGATTGTATCATCGCTTGCTGAAAAATGCGCGACTGCTGAGCGGCAGAAACAGCAGCAGCAGCACCAGCAGATCCGGCAGCTTTTGCAGCAGGGTGTGATGGACGATCTGGACATTATTCGCGCCATCAATGCTGAATATCTCCGGATAGATCCAGCCCATGGAGGCCATCAGCATATAACCCAGCACAATCACCTGGGTGGCGACATAGCCCCAGCGTCCCCGGTTGCTGCCGCGCATCAGGGTAAAGGCGCAGCGCAGTTCGAACAGGAAGATCAGCTGGCTGGCGACAAAGATAAAGGTTGAGTCCCAGGCCTGGGCGCTGCGGTGGACAAAGTTGGCGAGCTCGCTGTAGCCAAGCTCATTTGCCAGCATCAGCACGCTCAGGCAGCGCGTCGCGATAATGGCAATGCCCGCCACGGTGACCGGAACCGGTGCCTCCGTCAACGTGCGGCTGCTTTTAAGGATTTCTGACATAGTCCGTGACTCCACCTGATCAAAAAACGGGCCGGTAAAACCAGCCCGTTGTTATAGTGGCAAATGTTACGGATTTCAGCCACGTTTAGCTTTCTGAATATCGCTTAAACGTTGTTTTTCTTCATGTGCCATCACCCGCCAGGCGATAAAACCGACTAAACCGACCACGAACAGGATCAGTGAGGCGAGCGCGTTGATTTCCGGATTGACGCCACGCCGCACGGTGGCAAAAATCGCCATCGGCAAGGTGGTCGCGCCAGGGCCGGTTACAAAGCTGGAAATCACCAGATCGTCGAGAGACAGCGTAAACGCCAGCAGCCAGCCGGTGACGATAGCCGGAGCAATCATCGGCACGGTAATCACGAAGAACACTTTGAGCGGCGTTGCGCCCAGATCCATCGCGGCCTCTTCAATCGAGCGGTCCAGTTCGCGCAGGCGCGAGTTGATCACCACGGCGACATAGGCGGTACAGAACGTAACGTGCGCCAGCCAGATGGTCAGCATGCCGCGCTCGCTCGGCCAGCCAAAGGCGTTGCCCATCGCCACAAACAGCAGCAGCAGCGACAGCCCGGTGATCACGTCGGGCATCACCAGCGGTGCGGTCAGCATAAACGCAAAGCCGTTATGGCCACGGAAACGGCCGAAGCGCACGATAATCACCGCCGCCAGGGTTCCCAGCACCACCGCCATGGTGGCGGAGAGCGCGGCGATACTCAGACTCAGCATCACCGCGTCAATCATCGCGCTATCCTGAAACAGCACCCGGTACCAGTGGAAGGAGAAGCTGTCCCATACCGTCACCAACTGTGAGCTGTTGAAGGAGTAAACCACCAGCAGCAGCATCGGCGCATAGAGGAACAGGAAACAGCAGACCAGAATCCCGGTACGCCAGGGCGAGCGAATGGTCGGCAAATTGTTCATGCCTTCTCCCCCATCTCACGGTTTTGATGCTTATGGAACCAGATGATCGGCAGAATCAGGATCAGCAGGATAATGACCGCCAGCGCCGACGCGACCGGCCAGTCACGGTTATTAAAGAACTCCTGCCACAGAATACGGCCAATCATAATGCTGTCCGGACCCCCGAGCAGTTCCGGGATCACGTACTCACCGACCGCCGGAATAAACACCAGCATCGAACCGGCGATTATCCCGCCTTTGGTAAGTGGAACGATCACGCTGAAAAAGGTTTTCAGCGGACGCGCGCCCAGATCCAGCGACGCTTCAACCAGCGAGTAGTCGATACGCGTCAGCGCGGTGTAGATCGGCAGCACCATAAACGGCAGATAGCAGTAAACGATGCCGATATAGACCGCGGTATTGGTGTAAAGGATCACCAGCGGATGATCAATCACGCCCAGCCACAGCAGAAAACGGTTGAGGATACCGTTATTGTTCAGCAGCCCCATCCAGGCGTAGACCCGCACCAGAAAGGAGGTCCACGACGGCAGGATCACCAGCAGCAGCAGGATAGTGCGCATCGACGGCTTGCTGTGCGCCACCGCCCAGGCCAGCGGATAGCCCACCAGCAGGCAAATCACCGTCGAGATGGCCGCCACTTTCAGCGACTGCAGATAGGCGTCGACGTAGAGAGGATCGTCGGTCAGCGTCAGGTAATTGGCAAAGTTCAGCACAATACTGAACTGATCGTCCGCCCAGCTGACCAGTTCGGTATAGGGTGGAATGGCGCGCGCAATGTCAGCGAAGCTGATCTTTAGCACCGTCAGGAACGGCAGCAGGAAGAACAGCACCAGCCAGACATAGGGTAAAGCGATCACCAGTTTGCGGCCGTGCTGCATTTTAATTCGCGTGGCCCAGCGTTGCAGCGGCGTGCCGACCAGCCGGGCCGGCGCTTTGCTGCGTTGGAAAATCTGGCTCATGGCGCCTCCTTAAACCGTCAACACCACGCAGCTGTCGCTCTCCCAACAGAGGCGGACTTCATCGCCCCAGGTCGGCAACCCTTTGCGGTAGCGATGCGCGTTTTGCAACTGTGCGCTGATCATCTGTCCGCTGTGCAGACGGACATGGAAAATCGACAGGTCACCGAGATAGGCGATATGCACCACTTCACCGACGGCAAAGTTGCAGCCATCGGCTGGCACCTCATCGCACAGCATCACTTTTTCGGGACGCAGCGCGACGTGAACCGGCAGGTTATCCACCACCGAGACATCGGAATCGACCTTCAGCGGGTGCATCAGCCCCGGGCTGTCGATAACCAGACCATCCGCCTGACGTTCGCGCAGCAGCCCTTCAAACACGTTCACCGAGCCGATGAATTCGGCACTGTAGCGGCTGGTCGGATGCTCGTAGATCTCTTCCGGCTCGCCAATCTGCACGAACTTGCCGCGATTCATGATGGCAATGCGGCCCGCCATGGTCATCGCCTCTTCCTGATCGTGGGTAACCATGACGCAGGTTGCGCCCACCCGCTCGAGGATATCAACCACCTCCAGCTGCATGCGATCGCGCAGCTTCTTGTCCAGCGCGCCCATCGGTTCATCCAGCAGCAGCAGCTTAGGCCGTTTCGCCAGGCTACGCGCCAGCGCCACACGCTGACGCTGACCGCCGGAGAGCTGATGCGGCTTACGCCTGGCAAACTCCTGCATATGCACCAGCGCCAGCATTTCCGCCACCCGACTGGTGATTTCGCCCTTCGGCAACTTATCCTGCTTCAGACCAAAGGCGATATTCTGCTCCACCGTCATGTGCGGAAACAGCGCGTAAGACTGGAACATCATATTGATTGGCCGCTGATAAGGGGCGACGTGCGACAGATCCTGGCCATCCAGCACAATCTGGCCACTGGTCGGCGGCTCGAAACCCGCCAGCATCCGCAACAGCGTGGATTTGCCACAGCCCGACGCGCCCAGCAGGGCAAAAATCTCGCCTTTGTATATGGTCAGACTGACATCATCGACAGCATGCTGTCCGTCGAACGATTTTGTCAGATTGCGAATTTCCAGCAGCGGCGTTAACGCCTTTGCGGTTTTATTTTGAGGACGGGGAATGGCATCGTTCACTAACGTATCTCTCCGGAGCCAGGCGGAACATCGCGGCAAAATCCGCCGCTAAAAATGGCACAACAGAGGCCGACACTGCGCCTCTGTTGCTGATGAGTAATCAGTCAATCCGTTCAGAACGAATTACTTACCACTTTTTACTTTAGTCCATGCACGGGTACGCACACGATCCAGTTTCGGATCCTGAACTTTGAGCACGAACAATTTCGACATCGCTTCTGGCGTCGGGAAGATGCCTGGGTTGTTGCGGACGTCAGCATTGATCAGCGGTAGCGAAGCTTTATTGCCGTTGGCGTAGTTCATCTTGTTCGAGACATCCGCGATCACTTTTGGATCCATGATGTAGTTCAGCCAGGCGTAGGCACCATCAAGATTCTTCGCGTCTTTCGGAATTGCCATCATGTCGAAGAAGGCCAGAGCGCCCTCTTTCGGCACGCTGTAACCGAGATGCACGCCATTTTTGGCTTCATCGGCCCGGTTTTTCGCCTGCAGAATGTCACCTGACCAGCCAATCGCCACACAAATATTGCCGTTAGCCAGATCGTTGATGTACTGCGACGAATGGAAATAACGAATGTTCGGACGCAGTTTCAACAGCAGATCGGTGGCCGCGCCTGAATACTCTTTGGCGTCAGAACTGTTCGGATCTTTACCCAGATAGTTGAGCACGGTAGCGAAAATTTCTTCCGGCGCATCAAGGAAAGAGACGCCACAGCTTTTCAGCTTCTCCAGATTTTCTGGCTTCATCACCAGATCCCAGCTGTTAACCGGTGCATCTGCGCCGAGTACCGCTTTGACTTTATCGATGTTGTAGCCGATACCGGTAGTGCCCCACAGGTAAGGAATGGCGTATTTGTTGCCCGGATCGTGCTGCGCCACTTTTTCCATCAGCGCCGGATCGAGGTTTTTATAGTTAGGCAGTTTGCTCTTATCCAGCGGCTGGAACACGCCGGATTGCAGCTGACGCGCCAGGAAGCTGGAGGATGGCACCACCACGTCATAGCCGGTGCTGCCAGCCATCAGTTTGCCTTCCAGCACTTCATTGGAGTCAAACACGTCGTAGACCACTTTGATGCCGGACTGCTTTTCAAAGTTCGGCACGGTATCTGGCGAGATATAATCAGACCAGTTATAAACGTGCAGCGTTTTATCTTCCGCCATGGTGCTGGCAGACGCGGCCATCAGCACGCCAGCTACCACACCTGACAACCATTTCTGACGTTGGTTGAACATGTTTTCCATCCTCCTGAGCGGGTCATCACAACGCTGCAAACCAGTGATCCATACGTTGCGTTCTGTGTGTAAGGTCAGTGACACAATGAATCATTATTCAGCGGAAGTGTAATAGCAAAAACCATTAGCTGTGGCGCAGTTACGCGGCTGTCACAGCCCCGCAAGAATAGCCCCCCGACTCAGACTGCACCAGACCTCAGCGTAAAAAACGCCTAAAAGCGATATTTTATGCATGTTTAAGCTATGAGGTTCGGCTTTACTGGCATAAAGAACGACAAATATCTGGCACTAAAGGGCAAAGTGCAGAATAAAAAATTATAGCTATCCGGTGCGACGGACATAAAAAAAGCCGTCACAGGGACGGCTTAACGGGCAATCGGGTCTGATCAGTGCAGCACGGAGTGCACGCTGGTCACCGGCACATGCTCTTCCTCTTCACCAATCATCAGCAGATTGTTAGCAAACGCCTCAAGGATCACCATTGAGATCTGCTCTTCACTCTGTTTCATAAAGTGAGAGAACTGACCAAAGGTTAACCCTGCGGTGATGGTCATTGACTGACAGACAATCAGCTTCGGCAGGTTATCATCCTGAATGTCGATGAACGCTTTCACCGTCAGCGAACTGGCATTAATTTGCGACAGGTCGCCTACCAAAGGAATCAGCGCCGTGGGCTTCACTTCAGCCAGCGCCGAAAACAGAATGACGTTGTCGACCAGATCGATTTTGGCGTCAAACACCCCGTCGAAGTTTTGCATATGCGGCAGATGTAGTGCCTGACAGGCATCGCATTCGAACCAGGTGATATTTTGCTGATCCAGCCAGCGACGCAACAGGTCGATATCCGGAACGACAAGAGAATCCATCGTAAAATCCCATGGGGTGATAAACAGGCGACTTAGCTTACGGAAAAATGCGCGTCGATGCCACGAAAACCGCTGAAAAGCGCGTGTCAGCCCGCGGTTTTAGGACGGAGCCCGGGGATAGCCTGCTGCTCAATCCAGCCAATCATCAGCCCGGCAATGTCCAGACCGCTGCTGGTTTCGATCCCTTCGAGACCCGGCGAGGCATTGACCTCCATCACCAGCGGACCCCGAGCGGCACGCAGGATATCGACCCCGGCGACGTCCAGCCCCAGCGTGGTCGCCGCTTTGACGGCAATCTGCCGCTCCTGCTCAGTGATAGTGACCGGATACGCCTTGCCGCCACGGTGCAGATTGGAGCGAAAGTCGCCCTCTTTTGCCACCCGCTCAATCGCCGCCACGACCTGATTGCCAATCACCAGACAGCGAATATCACGGCCGCCCGCCTCTTTGATGAACTCCTGCACCAGAATATGGGCATTCAGACCGCGAAACGCATCGATAACGCTTTCCGCCGCCTGGCGCGTTTCGGCCAGCACTACGCCGATGCCCTGGGTGCCTTCCACCAGTTTGACCACCAGCGGCGCGCCGCCGACCATGGCGATCAGATCCTCGGTATCGTCCGGCGAGGAAGCAAAGCCGGTGACCGGCATATCGATTCCCTCGCGCGCCAGCAGCTGCAGCGATCGCAGCTTGTCACGTGCGCGGGTGATCGCCGCCGACTCATTCAGCGGGTAACTGCCGCTCATCTCAAACTGACGCAGCACCGCCGTACCGTAAAAGGTGGTCAGAGAGCCGATGCGCGGAATGACCGCATCAAAGTGGCCGAGCGGTTCACCGCAGTAGTGCACGGCGGGCGAGGCGGGATTGATGTTCATGTAGCAGGAGAGCGGATCGATGATTTGCACCTGATGGCCACGGCCTTCGGCCGCCTCACGCAGCCGCCGGCTGGAGTAAAGCGTTTCATCGCGCGACAGAATGGCTATTTTCATCGTCCGTTCTCCGCCGTTAGCTTAGCGCGTTGCCCAGCCCTGCTGATGCAGATAATCCAGCATAAACGGGCGCGTTTCTTTGATAATCAGGCGCTGAATCAGTTCGCTCCAGGTTTCGCTGCGCTGGTTGCTGTCACGGTGCTGATAGTAAAGCTCGGTGCGGCTGTCATAGTCCGCCAGTACCGCCGGATCGAGCGGCTGGTAGCGGTTTTCATGCACCAGCATTGCGTGCGGCATGCGCGGTTTCACATCCGGACGGGTTTCAGGATGGCCCAGGCAAAAACCAAACAGCGGCAACACAAATTTTGGCAGGCCGAGCAGAGTGGTTACCTCGGCGATGTTGTTACGGATACCGCCAATGAACACCCCACCCAGATCCAGCGATTCGGCCGCCACCATGGCATTCTGCGCCATCAGCGCGGTATCGACACAGCCGAGCAGCAGCTGTTCAGCGCGGCCCAGCTGGGCATCCGGACAGATCTGCAGGTGACGATTAAAGTCAGCGCAGAACACCCAGAACTCGGGTGCATCTGCCACCCACGACTGACCGCCGGTCAGGGTGACCAACTGGTCGCGCAGCGCACGGTCAGTGATACGAATAATAGAAGAGCACTGTAAAAAACTGGATGTGGACGCCGATTGCGCCGCATTAATAATCGCTTCACGCTGCGCCTCGCTGACGGGCTGGTCGGTGAAGGCGCGAACAGAGCGGTGGCTGCACAGTAAATCAATGGTCGGTGTCATAAAGTCTCCAGCAACATTAACTTTTTTTGTCAGTGTGATTAAACAACTGCGGCGCGATCGCTTTTGCGGTGCGCCACATTAATAGCCAGGCGGCGGGCAGCATCAAAACAATACCCGCGATAAACAGCCCGGTCGCCAGCGTCCTGACGTCCAGCGTGCCGGGCGCGGGCAGCCAGCGGTTCACCAGCAGCAGTGCGGCCAGAATCATCAGGCCGCCAAGCGCTTCCAGCACCAACACGGTGCGGGGTAATCTGGCGACATTCTGCATCGTCCTCTCCTGCCTTAGCCGGTTATTGAGCGTCAATTATGGTTAACAACCCGCAAATTGCCCACCGTTCAGGGTGAGCCACGGACAGAAAAAACGCCGCCCGGCTGATAACAAGGTTCCAGCCGCTATAGGTGGCGGGCATCAGACTAACAGGCAAATCCTGCTTCCTTTAAGCGATACGAGCGGGCATCATGATTGCCATTCTCAGTTTTATTGTGTGATGTAGATCACGCACCACGCTGCAAGGAGTTCTTCATGATTGCTGTAATTTTTGGTCGTCCGGGCTGCCCATATTGTGTCCGTGCTAAAGAGCTGGCGGATAAACTCACTGCTGAGCGTGATGATTTTAGCTATCAGTATGTGGATATTCAGGCAGAAGGCATTACTAAAGCCGATCTGGAAGCCAGCGCCGGTAAGCCAGTCACCACCGTGCCGCAGATTTTCCTGGATGATAAACACGTCGGCGGCTACACCGAATTCGCCGCATGGACCAAAGAAAACCTGGGCTTTGTCGCTTAATTAGCGGTTGCAGGCTGGGTAATGAAAAAGGCGAGACGCGGTTACCGGTCTCGCCTTTTTGCTGGGCAGCGTCTGACTGTTTCTCAGCCCCGGCCCTTTATGCCGGGCCGGGGCCGCTTTAGTTCAGCGAGGCCATCACTATCTGCATCAGGCGCACCAACAGCGCGCCGCAGCCAGCCCAGAACATGGCGCTCACGCTCCAGGCGACCACAAACAGCCCGCTGGCATGGACCAGCAGCGTATTATTTAACAGCAGCACGGCCACCAGGGTGCCCCACAGCGCCATCAGCAAGGTACTTTTTAACGGACTTTCCACCTGCATCAAGGCCATCACGATACCAGGCAGCATAAACAGCAGCAGTTCAGGCTGACCATGCAACGGGCCAGGACCGGTTTGCCAGAAGTGGCAGGTAAAAACAAACACCAGACTATAAAGCACCACCCCACACAGGCGGATCGTCCAGAGATAAGAACGCTGCGGCATAACACCTCACTGACTAAAAATTACCCGGATAAAACTTGCCTGTATCCCTGCTGCGTTCAGGTGGAAATAAAAAGAAACAGTTCGTTTTGATAACGAATGAAATTAGCCAATGGCTGAGGAAGATTTTTCTGATTAGAATAGCCGCCGTTACACCGGTCGCATTTGCAACACTGATACAACGCACCCCCGACGGCTTGCTCAAGATAGCGAAAAACAAGCCTCTCTTCAACAAGTTACACGTAAACAAGAAGTTAAACAGTGAATATTAACGTCGCAGAATTGTTAAGTGGAAATGACGTTTTGTTATTATTTGTCGTTTTGGCGCTCGGGCTCTGCCTGGGGAAATTGCGTCTTGGCTCGGTTCAGCTGGGAAATTCGATCGGCGTATTAGTGGTTTCCCTGTTATTAGGCCAGCAGCACTTTACGATCAATACCGACGCATTAAGTCTCGGCTTTATGCTGTTTATTTTTTGTGTTGGCGTCGAGGCCGGTCCCAACTTTTTCTCGATATTCTTTCGCGACGGCAAAAACTATTTCATGCTCGCTATCGTGATGGTGGTCAGCGCGCTGATTATGGCACTGGGGCTCGGTAAGCTGTTTGGCTGGGATATCGGCCTGACGGCGGGCATGCTGGCGGGCTCAATGACCTCAACGCCGGTGCTGGTCGGTGCCGGCGATACGCTACGGCAAAGTATCAGCGACAGCAAACAGCTGGGATTGATGCAGGATCAGCTCAGTCTCGGCTATGCCGTGACCTATCTGATTGGCCTGGTCAGCCTGATCTTTGGCGCGCGTTACCTGCCGCGCCTGCAGCATCAGGATCTGCCCACCTGCGCGCAGCAGATCGCTCGCGAGCGCGGGCTGGATGCTGACAGCCAGCGCAAGGTGTTTTTACCGGTGATCCGTGCTTACCGCGTCGGCCCGGAACTGGTGGCGTGGAGCGGCGGCAAAAACCTGCGTGAACTCGGTATCTATCGCCAGACCGGCTGCTACATTGAGCGCATCCGCCGTAACGGTATTCTCGCCAGCCCGGATGGCGATGCGGTACTGCAACTCGGCGACGACATCTCACTGGTCGGTTATCCCGATGCGCACGCCCGTCTCGACCCCAGCTTCCGTAACGGCAAAGAGGTGTTTGACCGCGATCTGCTGGATATGCGAATTGTGACCGAAGAGATTGTGGTGAAAAACCACAATGCAGTGAACAAACGGCTCAGCAAACTTAATCTCACCGATCATGGCTGCTTCCTTAACCGGGTGATTCGCAGCCAGATTGAGATGCCGATTGACGACAGCATCATGCTGAATAAAGGCGATGTATTGCAGGTCAGCGGCGAAGCGCGACGGGTTAAAAGCGTGGCGGATCGCATTGGCTTTATCGCTATTCACAGCCAGATGACCGACCTGCTGGCCTTCTGCGCCTTCTTCATCGTCGGCCTGATGATTGGTCTGATTACCTTTCAGTTCAGCAACTTTAGTTTTGGCCTCGGTAACGCTGCCGGCCTGCTGTTTGCCGGCATTATGCTCGGCTTCCTGCGCGCCAACCATCCGACCTTTGGCTACATCCCTCAGGGCGCACTCACCATGGTGAAAGAGTTCGGGCTGATGGTGTTTATGGCCGGCGTGGGGCTGAGCGCTGGCAGCGGTATCAATCACGGCGTCAGCAGTGAGGGTGCGCTGATGCTGCTGTGTGGACTACTGGTCAGCCTGATCCCGGTGATTATCTGCTATCTGTTTGGTGCCTACGTACTGCGAATGAACCGCGCGTTACTGTTCGGGGCCATCATGGGTGCCCGCACCTGCGCGCCAGCGATGGAGATTATCAGTGACACCGCACGCAGCAATATTCCGGCGCTGGGCTACGCCGGAACTTACGCCATTGCTAACGTGCTGTTGACGCTGGCGGGTACGCTGATCGTGATTATCTGGCCGCTTTTGCCCTTATAAAATTTTTTTGTATACGTCCAGAACTTTTTTGTTAAGGGGTAGTCTGAATAAGTGCCACTGCTTTTCTTTGAAATCCCCAAATTGTGGAGCCCGCTGGTCTTTTTCCCGGCGGGTTTTTTTATGCCCTTTTTTCCGCCATGACGCCCCCACTCCGGATTAAAGCGCGGCCGTCCGGCTGTCAAACTTAAACAGTCAGGCAACCCATAAGCAGATTAAGAGCCTTGCTATGGACGAAACCCAGGGTAAAAAGCAGGATAGTGCGCCGGTGCTGTTAGCAATTTGTGCTGAATATTTTGGTTAGCGCGTTGTCGCTGACGTTTGATTTGCCGCTGTAGTCAGTCTGTGTCTGCCCGTGCGGGTAGCGTAGCCGTTGACTGGCGGCCTGTTTGCAGAGGAATGTCCCCCATAATGGAAGAGTTAAACCGCTCATTGTTTATCGCCATCAATGCCACGCCTGCGTCACCCGCCTGGCTGCTGCAACTGGCAACCTTTATCGCCAAAGATCTGATTGCCATCGTGCCGCTGTTAATCGTCGCGCTGTGGCTGTGGGGACCACGCGACCAGGTCTCTTCACAGCGGGTGCTGGTGCTAAAAACCGGCATGGCCTTACTGTATGCGCTGGCGATTTCCTGGTGTGTCGGCCAGCTGTTACCGCACCCTCGCCCGTTCGCGATTGGACTCGGCCATCAGTTCCTGCACCACGCAGCGGATGATTCCTACCCCAGCGATCACGGCACCACTATCTTCACCTTTGCGCTGGCCTTTATTTTCTGGCATCGCCTGTGGTCAGGGGTGATTCTGATGCTGGCCGGTATCGCCATCGCCTGGTCGCGCATCTACCTTGGCGTCCACTGGCCAATGGATATGCTGGGCGGTTTCCTGGTTGGCTTACTGAGCTGTCTGGCCTCCCATCTGGCCTGGCAGATCTACGGCGAGCGGATGCTGGCGGTGATTAATCCGCTCTACCGATCGCTGTTTGCCCTGCCGATTCGTAAAGGCTGGACTCAGGATTAAAAAGAAGGGACGCCGCGGCGTCCCTTCTTTTTATCAGAATTATGAGAACCACTTCCCGAACCAGCCGTTGAATTTCATCATTACGAAATCCACCATCCGGCTGAAGAAGCCTCCTTCCGGCACCTCCTGTAATACCACCAGCGGACGCTGGTCGACGGTTTTGCCATCCAGCTGGAAATCAATGGTGCCCACCACCTGATTCTTCTTCAGTGGCGCTTCGAGCTGCGGCGAATTGAGCTTAAAGCTCGCCTTCAGATTTTTCATCTGCCCTTTCGGGATGGTCAGCGCGGCATCTTTCGACACGCCAAGGTTGACCTGACTCTTATCGCCAAACCAGACCCGCTGCTGCGCAAACGGCGCGTCGGCCTTAATCGGCGTCACGGTTTCATAGAAGCGGAAGCCCCAGGTGAGCAATTTTTCGCTTTCGCGGAAGCGAATCGCATCGCTGGCAGTACCCAGCACTACCGAAATCAGTCGCATATCGCCTTCGGTTGCCGAGGCCACCAGGTTATTACCGGCACCGGAGGTGTGGCCGGTTTTGACGCCATCTACCTTAAGATTGGTGCTCCACAGCAGACGGTTACGGTTCATCTGGCGGATTTTATTGAAGGTGAACTCTTTCTCTTTATTCAGCGCATACTCTTCCGGTACGTCGCGAATCAGCGCCTGGGCAATTAACGCCATATCCCGCGCCGTGCTGTACTGTCCCTCAGCATCCAGCCCGTGAACCGTCATAAAGTGGGTGTTCTGTAACCCCAGCGCTTTAACGTAGTTGTTCATCAGGCCGATAAACGAGTCCTGGCTGCCCGCCACGTAATCCGCCAGCGCAATACAGGCGTCGTTACCGGACTGGATCACAATGCCCTTGTTCAGCTCATGGACCGGAATACGGTCACCCGGTTTTAAAAACATCAGCGACGAACCGCGCAGCTTAGGGTTGCCGGTCGCCCAGGCATCCTGCCCTACCGTAACCAGATCGTCCGGCTTAATTTTGCCGGCTTTGATCGCCTGACCCACCACGTAGCTGGTCATCATTTTGGTCAGACTGGCGGGATCGAGACGCTGATCGGCGTTCGACTCGGCCAGCACTTTGCCGCTGGCATAATCCATCAGTATCCAGGCTTTGGCATCAATGCCAGGCGCGGCAGGTGCCTGTTCAGCAAAAGCGCCGATCGGGGCGATAAGAAGTAAAGAGGTGGCAGCGAGTAGCCGCAGGCGAGAAGCAACGCGAGTGTTTGTCATGGGCTTGACCGGATTGTCCTTGTTAAATCGGGATTCTGGAGGCAGAAAACCTCCACTCAGAACGCTAACCGTTGGAGGCAGCGAAAAAAACCGCCGAATCGTAAAGTTTTTTAGAGTTTAGTAGAGTAACCCTGGCATCCCCAACGCGCGCGTGCCAGTTTCGCCCCGTGCTGTCGCCACCAAAAATGCGTGCAATTCCGATTTTTCGCAGAACAGTTAAGCCGGTCACAATTATCAGCTAACCTGAAAGCCAGTCAGCCGAGGAGACCGACCATGGACTTAGCCCTATTTGATCTGGATGAGACGCTTATTAGTGAAGACAGCACTGGCCTGTGGTTACGCTGGCTGGTATCGCAGGGCTTCGCCCCCCGCGAGCTGATCGACCAGGAACAGGCCCTGATGGCGCAGTATTATGCCGGCACGCTATCGATTGAAGAGTACATGAATACCACCCTGGCCCCGCTGGCGGGCATGGCAACCCTGACCGTTGAAGGCTGGGTCCGTCGCTTTATTCATCGCGACATTATGCCGCGCGTCTATCCTGCTGCACGTGAGCGTATCGAGTGGCACCAGGCGCGTGGCGACAAGGTGATGATTATCTCCGCCAGCGGCGAGCATCTGGTACTGCCGATTGCCGAAAAGCTGGGTGCCTGCGGAGCGCTGGCGATAGGCGTCGAGATCGTCGATCAGCGCTACAGCGGTAAAACCTACGGCACCATGACCTACAAGGAAGGCAAAGTGACGCGACTGGGCGACTGGAAAGCGCTACAGCAGGGTGAAGCCTTCGGTCACACCTGGGCCTACAGCGATTCGATGAACGACCTGCCGTTACTGGAACAGGCCGATCACGCGCATGTGATTAATCCTGACAAACTGCTGCACCAGGAGGCATTAAACCGGGGATGGCAGGTCTGCCACTGGGCTCGCTAAGCTAGCCGCGGGACGCAGTGGCGTCCTGCGCTAACCCGACTTTCAGCAATTTGCCGTTGGCTTCATCGGTCAGCACATAGAGATAGCCATCCGGCCCCTGACGCACATCGCGAATACGTGCGTTCTGATCGCCGAGCAGACGCTGCTCTTCAACGGCCTTCTCCCCGTTTACGCTCAGCCGGATCAGGTTTTTCTCTTTCAGCGCGCCGATAAACAGCGAATTTTTCCACTGCGGGAAGCGGGCACTGTTATAAAACGCCATGCCGCTGATGGCGGGCGAATCTTTCCAGTAATAGACCGGCTGTTCGGTTCCGGCTACATGACTCCCTTTCGATTCCGGTACTTTGTCGCCACTGTAATCAATACCGTAGGTCGCCAGCGGCCAGCCGTAGTTTTTACCTTTACCGATGATGTTGACCTCGTCACCGCCACGCGGACCATGCTCGCTTTCCCACATCGTTCCGGTCCACGGATTAAGCGCCAGGCCCTGCGGATTACGCAGGCCATAAGCCCAGATCTCCGGGCGCGCCCCGCTCTGCTTCACAAACGGATTATCGTCAGGCACGCCGCCATCCGCATTCAGCCGCAGCAGTTTGCCCTGCAGCTTATCGAGATGCTGCGCTGTGCTGCTGGCAAAGTTATCGCCAAACGCGATCCACAGAAAACCCTGCTTATCGAATGCCAGGCGGGTGCCGATATTATTGCCGCTGGAGAGCATAGGCGTCTGGCGAATCACCACGCGGAAATCGCGCAGTTGCCGGTTATCCTCGCTCAGCGTCCCGACACCCACCACCGCACCGGCCTTCCCGCTGCTATTGGCTTCGGTATAGCTCAGCCAGACGCGTCGGCTGCTGGTGAAATCGGGTGCCAGTACCACGTCCAGCAAGCCGCTCTGGCGCTGTGCCCAGACCGGCGGCACGCCAGAAATCGGCTGTGACAAGCCACCCTGCGGGGTCCAGCTGCGCAACTGACCGCTGCGTTCCGTAATCAGCAGAGTCTGGTTGTCGGGCAGAAACGCCACGGACCATGGATGTTGTAACTTATCCTGCAATAGCTGGACCTGTACCTGTGGTTCTGCGGCCAGCAGCGGCGTGGCACACAGTAGCGAACCACTGAACAACAACGCGTGAGCGAAACGAGCCATAGCGATCTCCTGACGGGATGGGATGCCCTTAAGCGTAGTCAGCCACTCTGCGGTGATGTTGAGGATTTACAAAAGATTAAACAGGGCGACGCCCTGAAGATGTGGGGAACAGGCTACCAGCAATGCCAGCCGTAGCCCGGTTTTCGTTTCATCTTCGGAGACACAGGGAACACTTCACGAGGCAAGCAGCATCAACCCTGAATCATGGGTCCGTAGCTGAAACCGGGTTGCTCTCACTGAACAGCCCTGGGCGAGCCTGAGAGATTTCCACTAACCGCAGGTCAGTAAATCATCATCTTATGCCGGTATGTGTGTGGACAAGATGATAAGGAGTTCATCCGGCAATCACTGTCTTAAGGCCCGCGAACAGTGCCTGAGGATGTTATTCGCCAGGGTCAGGCAGGAATCCGCCGCAACGTCACCCTGTTTACCCGACATCACAGCTATAACTTTTTTTCAGCCTGATAACCCAGCCATTACGTTACGACTGTGCTCAGCGGGGCCAGCAGGTTCACTACCCGTCGCCTTCCAGCCAGTCGGCTGGCACTGAGGATAGCGGGCGGCAAATGACAGGTATAAAAAAACCCGACGGGTGAGATCGGGTTTTATTAGTTTTCCGGTATCAGCTTAACGCTCTGACCGGCGAAAAACGGTCCGCATCTGGCGCGTTTAATTTTTGCTGTTACCGCTGATAAATTCATCATAAATCTGACCTTCCTTACCCAACCGTTCGGCAGGTTTTAGTGTCGGATTTGGGCCAGCTCGTCTGCTGAGAGGCCGGTCATTTTCATGACGGTGTTACGGTCAATGCCGTTCTGCAGCATAGTGCGGGCAATTTTCAGCGTGGCTTCGCGCTCGCCTTCGGTACGGCCTTCCTGCTTACCAAGCTGAATGCCTTTCTCAATACCTTTTTCAATACCTTTCTCGATGCCCTTCTGCTCCAGCTGCTGTGCGATGGTCATAAGTGCCTCTCCGTATTGCGGCACACGCTGTGCCAGTTCGCGAACAAAGGCTTCGGAGTCAGCTGACTCGCCTGCCTGCAGTAAATAGTGTATCAGCGCTGTTACCTGGGGTGAAGAAAGATAATCCGCCATCAGTAACGTGGCCAGACGATCGGTCAGGCTGGCGATGTCTCGCTGATGAATATGCTTTTGTAACAGCGTCAGCGCCGCCATGCTGCGGTGTTCCATAATCTCATCGTCCGGAATGACCGTTACATCGACCAGGGGAAAGGCGCTGTTGTAGAGACTTTCCGCCAGCACCGGATCACTGAATTCATCGAGCCAGCGCGTTGAGTACGGATACGGACTGCGCTTGCCGGTATAAAACAGGACCGGTATCACCAGTGGCAGCGTTTTATGACCAGCCTCAAGATGCCGCTGCATAGCAGCCACAGCGTAACGCAGGAGCCTGAACGCCATATGCCTGTCCGGAGTGGATTGATGTTCAATCAGCACATGAATGTACCCGTCGCCGGCAGTCGTCTTCAGGCTGTAGAGAACGTCGCTAAAGTACTGGCGCAGATCGTCTTCAACGAACGAGCCGGATTCCAGCTTCAGAGTACTGAGGTCACAGATAGCACGCAGTTCTGCGGGCAGGTGCAGTTCCATAAAGTCACGGGCAATATCCGGCTGGGTGAGAAACTGCCGGAAAGTGGCATCGTGAGGCGTAGGCGTGCTGTTCTTTTTTTTCATCGTTCCTGACTCTGACAATCACCGGTGCAGGGTACCACAGACCCGATCCAACACCACCGCAGCGGTGACCGGACCAAATGCCAGACCGAGGGAGGAACAGGGTCGGACGGCCTTTTCAACGTCAGTTCGGTAAGCCGGTGATCGGCAGCAGCATAAATGATGACGGTGATCCCCGCTCACACGGGGAACAGGCGCGCTGACGGCCGTTTAAAAGCCGAATACCAGCCGTTAAACTCGCCGGGTCACGGCGCGTTAAAGCTTACCGTGTCACGCACCATGATATTGATACCCGGCTTCAGGTCTTCAAAAGTGATCGGCGTATTGCTGTTGCTGACCGTTTTGCCAAACGCTTTGCGCACTACCCGGATCAACGGTTTCCCGGTCACCGCGTCACTGGCTTCTATTTCCAGAAACAGCTCGCTGTTCTGGGTACGGTGTCCCGACGCCGCCATGGTGGTCGCCACCACCGCCGCAACCGGCACCACCTCGTAGAATTGCACGCCTTCATTCTCTGCAGATACAGCCGTGATGGCGGCCCGCACTTTCAGGGTGTGCGGCGTAGCCTGATTAGTCAGCGGCCGACGGGTGGCGATCGCGCCTTTTAACTGAATGTCGGTATAGCTCAGCACCTGATCCAGCGTTTGCTGGCTGACACGTGCGGTAGGATGGGCTGCCGGATAGTAGACCAGCGGGGTATAGAGCACATCTTTATACTGACTACTTTTGTAATCGGGCGATATCCAGCGCAGGGTCGGTTGACCGCTGGCCGACTCAGTCGGCTGCAACTGGCTGTAATCGCTTAAGAAACCAGAGTATTGCTGCTTCTCTGTGACGTGAGAAGTGCAACCGCTGAGCAGCAGGGCAGAGACCGCCAGCAGAGCAGCAACAGATGTTTTACGCATTATCAACTCGCTTATGTCGGAAAGGTTTAAGCAAGCATAGATAAGCCTGACGGGAAATGCTGAAAAATAAGTGTGCTTCTAATGGGTTATGTGCGCGGGGCCGGAATAACCCGCTGCAGCGCAGCGGGTGCAACGGCTTACTCGAAACAGGTGTCCGGATTTTCAGACAGGGTAATAAACTGTTTACCGCCGTGGGTCAGCGCCATGATGGTGCCGGTTTCAATATCGTAAACCCAGCCATGCAGACGCAGTTTACCGTTACGCAGCGCCACCGATACGGAAGGATGGGTTTTCATGTTGTTAAGCTGGGCGATGACATTCTCTTTCACCATCTCATTCAGCTTTTTCTCTGGCGATTCATATTCGCGCTGCTCTACCACCGCTTTCGCCGCATCGGCATAGCGCAGCCAGTGTTCGACCGCTGGCATGGTGTCCATGCAGGCGCAGGATGCGATGGCATTCATCGCGCCACAGTTGGAGTGCCCACAGATGATAATGTCGGACACGCCCAGCGCGACCACGGCATATTCGATGGTAGCGGAAACGCCGCCTGGCTCCGGACCAAATGAAGGCACGATGTTGCCCGCGTTGCGGATAACGAACAGCTCTCCTGGCTCCTGCTGCGTCACCAGTTCCGGTACCAGTCGGCTATCAGAACAGGAGATAAACAGCGCTTTGGGATTTTGATTTGACGCCAGGCTTTTGAAAAGATCCTTCCTTTCAGGAAACACATTCTGCTGGAAATTCAGAAATCCATTGATGATCTCTTTCATTATTTAGCTCTCACATTATCCACGTCGTTACCTGAAGGGCATAGCCCCTTCAGTGTTGATTTGCCCGTTTATTATTAATGAAAACAAGTGAATATCAACCAGCGATTTCCTAAGGGTGCGGTCTGACCCGCTGTGTCAGCGTTTCGCTTTGATGATGATGCGCATGGCAAAAGCGGAATTTCTTTTTATAGCACGGTCAGTTACTGGAAAATGACAGCGCCAATCAGACGGTGTTTCTGGCCCGGTCAGCGGCCGCGATTTTACCGGTTTTTTCATACCTTTACACGGCGCTAAACCCTTACAGATAACGCTACAATTTTTTCAGCAACACAGGTAAAATCCCGCGCCATCGCTGTGCTGAACCGGAAACAGAGCTATGTCTACTACAATAAAAACTTTGCCGCCACGGGTCGGATTCGTCTCGCTCGGCTGCCCAAAAAACCTCGTTGACTCCGAGCGCATCCTCACCGAACTGCGCACCGAGGGCTATGATGTGGTGCCGCGCTATGACGATGCTGAAATCGTGATTGTAAACACCTGCGGATTTATCGACAGCGCGGTTCAGGAGTCGCTTGAGGCGATTGGCGAAGCGCTGAATGAAAACGGCAAAGTGATTGTCACTGGTTGTCTCGGCGCTAAGGTTGATCAGATTCGTGAAGTGCACCCGAAAGTGCTGGAAATTACCGGTCCACACAGCTATGAGCAGGTTCT
Organism: Pantoea sp. AN62; assembly: GCF_050432985.1. NCBI lineage: Bacteria > Pseudomonadati > Pseudomonadota > Gammaproteobacteria > Enterobacterales > Erwiniaceae > Pantoea > Pantoea sp. AN62. Next base: position 313,452 of record NZ_JBNPYB010000001.1, read on the forward strand.
GTCGCACGTGCATCGCTACGTGCCAAAGCCTCAGCACAACCCGTTCCTCAGCCTGGTGCCGGAACAGGGCGTGAAACTGACGCCGCGTCATTATGCTTATCTGAAAATTTCCGAAGGCTGCAACCATCGCTGCACCTTCTGCATCATCCCATCAATGCGTGGCGATCTCGACAGCCGCGCCGTCGGTGAGGTACTGGATGAGGCCAAACGGCTGGTCGAAGCGGGCGTTAAAGAGCTGCTGGTGATCTCGCAGGATACCTCAGCCTATGGCGTTGATGTGAAACACCGCACCGGTTTCTGGAACGGCTCGCCGGTAAAAACCAGCATGGTCAGCCTGTGTGAGCAACTGGCGAAGCTCGGCGTGTGGGTGCGTCTGCACTACGTCTATCCCTACCCGCACGTCGACGAAGTTATTCCGTTGATGGCGGCCGGCAAAATCCTGCCCTATCTCGATATTCCGTTGCAGCATGCCAGCCCGCGCATTCTGAAGCTGATGAAGCGTCCTGGCGCGGTGGAACGCACGCTGGAGCGGATTAAGCGCTGGCGTGAAATCTGCCCGGAACTGACGCTGCGCTCCACCTTCATTGTCGGCTTTCCCGGCGAGACCGAAGAAGATTTCCAGATGCTGCTCGACTTTATCAAAGAGGCGCGTCTCGATCGGGTAGGCTGCTTCCAGTACAGCCCGGTGGAAGGCGCGACCGCCAACCAGCTGCCCGATCCGGTCGACGAGGCGGTGAAGCAGCAGCGTTACGATCGCTTTATGCAGCTGCAACAGCAGATCTCAGCTGAACGCCTGCAGGAGAAAGTCGGACGTGAGATTCTGGTGATGGTTGATGAAGTGGACGAGGAAGGCGCGATTGGCCGCAGTATGGCTGATGCGCCGGAAATTGATGGCGCGGTCTACCTTAACGGCGAGCGTAACGTTAAACCGGGCGACATGCTGCGGGTCAAAGTTGAGCATGCCGATGAGTACGATCTCTGGGCGAGCCGCGTTTAATCCCGGCATTGAATGGCGGCGCGCAGTGATGTCCGTTGCCGCATCGGGCCTAATTCGCGCTTAACCATACTGCTGCTGATGCGCTTTCTTGCGTGTCAGGTAATCCTCATCGGCCCGGATCCGATCCCAGTAGCCTTTAAAGATGGCCGCCGCCGCGGCCTTTTCTTCATTCACGCCACGCGGTAATTCTTTACCGTCAGCATCATATTTTCGTCCGCCCTGATGATTGCTGTAGCGACGTGCGCGGGTGTAGCCCATCTGAATAAACTTACGCGCCATATCCATGCCGACAAAATCATCCTGCTGACGATACGCCTCAAACAGCGCCATGATTTTCTCCGCCGACGCTTCGGCAATCGGTACGGTACGAAAACGCCAGTACGGCAGGATTTCGCTCTTATAGGGCTCGACCATCAGCACCCCCTGCTCCCCACGTCCGACCTGATAACGTTCGGGATGCTGGCGGAAGTCGATGGTGCTGAAGTCCTGATCATAATCGAAAGGTTTCATGTCTTGAGTTTAGGATCCAACGCGTCGCGCAGCCCGTCTCCGAGTAAATTAAATGCCAGAACGGTGAAGAAGATCGCCAGGCTGGGGAAAATCGCCACGTGCGGCGCAATCACCATATCGGCACGCGCCTCGTTCAGCATGGCGCCCCATTCTGGCGTCGGCGGCTGCGCGCCCAATCCGAGAAACGACAGGCTGGCGGCAGTAATGATAGAGGTGCCGACGCGCATGGTGAAATAGACCACAATCGGTGAGACGGTACCCGGCAGAATATGCCGCATGATAATGGTCCAGTCAGAGGCGCCAATACTGCGTGCTGACTCAATGTAGGTCTGATGCTTCAGCACCAGGGTATTACCGCGCACCAGGCGGGCAAACGCCGGAATGCTGAAAATCGCTACCGCTACAATCACGTTGCTCATTCCGCTGCCCATGATCGCCACCACCGCAATCGCCAGCAAAATACCGGGAAAGGCAAACAGCACGTCGCAAACGCGCATGGTAATGCGGTCCCACCAGCCTTCGTAATAGCCTGCTAACAGACCAAACAGCGTACCAATCAGCGCGCCGATAGCCACCGAGAAGAAACCGGCAATCAATGAAATGCGGGTTCCCACCAATACCCGGCTGAAAATATCGCGGCCGAGTGAATCGACACCAAACCAGTGCAGCAGTGAAGGCCCGTCATTCAGCCGGTCGTAATCGAAATAGTTTTCAGCATCAAACGGCGCCACGTAAGGGGCGATAAACGCCAGCACAATCAGCAGCAGCACAAACAGTCCGGCCAGCAGCGCCACCGGCTGCTGCCGGAAACGCCGCCAGAACTCGCGCCACGGCGTGCGTACCCGGTTCTCCTTGATCAGCGGCAGGGTTTTCAGTGCCGCATCGCGTCGCCAGTTTTTCATCGCGATTCCTTAAAGCGAATGGCGGGATTGATCACCGCATACAACATATCAACCATCAGATTGATCAGAATAAACTCCAGTGAAAACAGCAGCACTTCCGCCTGAATCACCGGATAGTCGCGCATTGACACCGAATCGACCAGCAGTCGTCCCAGGCCTGGCCAGTTAAATACCACCTCAACCACGATCGATCCGCCCAGCAGGAAACCGAACTGCAGGCCCATCATGGTCACCACCGGGATCATCGCGTTACGCAGTCCGTGTTTCACCACCACCAGCGACTCGCGCACCCCTTTCGCGCGCGCGGTACGCATATAATCTTCCTGCATCACTTCGACAAACGAGGCGCGGGTGAAACGCGCCATCACTGCCGCCACCGCCGCACCGAGAGTAATCGACGGCAGAATATAGTGTTGCCAGCTTTCTGCCCCGACCGTCGGCAACCAGCCCAGCTCCACCGAGAAAATCTGCATCAGCAACATGCCAAGCGCAAAGGCCGGAAACGAAATGCCGGAGACCGCCAGCGTCATGCCGAGGCGATCGGGCCAGCGATTGCGCCAGACGGCGGAAACAATGCCGATCGCCATACCAAAAATCACGGCCCAGACCATGCTGGTCAGGGTCAGCCATAAGGTCGGCATGAAGCGCGAGGCGATCTCATCCGCCACCGGCCGTTTTGATACCATCGACTGACCGAAATCGCCCTGCAATGCATTGAGAATAAAGTGCCAGAACTGCTGCGGCAGCGGCAGATCAAGTCCAAGCTCCTGACGTACCAGCGCCACCACCGAGGCATCCGCCTCCTGTCCGGCAATCAGACGCGCCGGATCGCCCGGCAGCAGGTGAACAAACAGAAACACCAGCACCGCAACAATCAGCAAGGTGGGGATCAGCCCCAACAGCCGTTTAAGAAAATAGTTAAGCATGCAACATCCTGCAGCTGCGGCCAGCCGCGTGGGCTGGCCGGCTCCGTTACTTCAGACTGGCCTCATCAAAATTGAATGAGGTATCGGGCATCACATAAAAACCGCTGAGGTTTTTGCTGTTGGCGGACACCAGTTGCTCAACCACCAGCGGGATCCACGGATGATCCTGCCAGATGGTGTCCTGGGCATCTTTATACAGCTGGGCCTTCTGCGCGCGATCGGTGGTTTTCAGCGCATCCGCCAGATCCTTATCAACCTTAGGATTGCTGTAAAACGCGGTGTTGAAGATCGCAGGTGGCCAGGCGGCAGTGGCAAACAGCGGCGTCAGTGCCCAGTCGGCTTCACCGGTTGAGGCGGACCAGCCGGTGTAGAACATCCGCACGCCGCTCTCTTTCTGGCCTTTGCCTTCAACTTCGGCCGCACGCTGTCCCGCATCCATCGCGGTGACCTTAACCTTCACGCCGACCTGCGCCAGCTGCTGCTGCGTGAACTGCAACACTTTCTGCGCGGTGCTGTGATTGTGTGATGACCAGAGGGTGGTTTCGAAGCCGTTGGGGTAGCCCGCCTCTTTTAGCAATGCTTTGGCTTTAGCCGGATCGTAGCTGATGGCCGGATAGTGTTGAGCGAAGTCGATGGCCGGCGGGACGATACCGGTGGCCGGGGTGGCATAACCAGCAAAGGCCACCTTCGCCAGCGCCTGGCGGTTGATGGCATACTCCAGCGCCTCACGTACTTTCGGGTTGTCGAACGGCTTCTGGGTAACGTTGAGGCTGATGTAACGCTGCATAATCGACGGTGTGGTTACCACCTCGAGCTTGCTGTTTTTCTCCAGCAGTTTGGCCTGCTCATAAGGGATCGGGAAGGCAAAGTTGGCTTCCCCGGTTTGCAGCATCGCCGCACGGGTATTGTTATCCACGATCGGTCGCCAGGTAATGCTGTCCAGCTTCGGATAGCCCGGCTTCCAGTAGCCGTCCCACTTCTTCACCTTGACGAAGTCGGTCTGGTTCCGGGTTTCAAACACAAACGGGCCGGTCCCGACCGGATGGAAACCGATATCCTTGCCATATTTTTTCAGCGCGGTCGGTGAAATCATCGCCGCCGCCGGGTGGGCCAGAATGTTAATGAAGGCCGAGAACGGCTGCTTCAGGGTCACTTTCACCGTGGTCGGATCGATCACTTCGGTAGTGGCGATCTGCTTAAACAGGTTATAGCGTTTAAGGTGGTTATCCGGGTTGCTGGCGCGGTCGAGATTGACCTTGACCGCTTCGGCGTTAAAGTCGCTGCCGTCCTGGAACTTAATTCCCGGGCGGAGCTTGATGGTGTAGGTCAACCCATCCGGACTGGCCTGATAGCTCTCCGCCAGCACGTTGGTCAGCTTCATCTGTTTATCAAAACCAAACAGCCCCTGATAAAACGATTTGGCGACCGCCTGCGACAGCGTGTCGTTGGCGTCATACGGATCGAGGGTGGTGAAGTTGGACGCGACGGCAATCACCGCATCCTGCGCCGCCCAGGCGGGCAATGTGAGGGCGCTGCTTAATACGCCAGCCGCCACTAACCCTTTACGCATCGTCATCTGCATCTTGTTCTCCTGTAATCCCTGTCGGGTGGGTCGCCGAAGCGATATCTTCACTATTCAGGTCGCGCTGATAACGTGGCGGGCGACAAAGTGCCCCGGCGCCACTTCCATCAACGGTGCCACTTCAGGTTCATCCCCTAACGCATGGATTGGACTGGGGATCTCATCAACCATTAACGCGCGTTCCCGGCGATGGTGCGCCGGATCGGCAACCGGGACGGCGGCCATTAGTTTTCGGGTATAAGGATGCTGTGGCTGCTCAAATACCGCCTGACGCGGCCCCATCTCAACAATCTGGCCGAGATACATCACCGCCACGCGGTGACTGATGCGTTCCACCACCGCCATATCATGCGAGATAAACAGAAACGCGATACCAAATTCGCGCTGTAAATCGAGCATCAGGTTGATGATCTGCGCCTGGATCGAGACATCGAGTGCCGAGACCGACTCATCCGCAATCACCACCTTCGGATTAAGTGCCAGCGCACGGGCAATACAGATGCGCTGCCGCTGGCCGCCTGAAAATTCGTGCGGATAGCGCTGCGCGTGCTCCGGCAGCAGCCCGACCTTTTCCAGCAGCCAGGCCACTCGCTGTTCCGCTTCACGACGCGGCATCACCTTGTGCACCAGCAGCGGCTCCATGATCGAGAAGCCTACCGTCAGTCGCGGATCGAGCGAGGCGTAGGGATCCTGAAAAATAAACTGAATGTCACGCCGCAGATGTGCCAGCGCCGCGCCGCTGAGGTTATCGATGCGTTGACCGTTGAAGGTCAGCGTCCCGCCCTGGCTGGCCACCAGCCTGAGCAGTGAACGGCCGGTGGTCGACTTACCGCAACCGGACTCGCCGACCAGCGCCAGCGTCTCACCGGCATAGAGATCGAAACTGACTTTTTCGACTGCGTGCACCCGGCTTTTCACCCGGTTAAACAGCCCACCGCGAATATCAAACCGCGTCACCAGATCGCGGACCTGCAGAATCGGCGGCTGGTCACGGCGCACGGTATCCTGCGGCGTCTGCTGCTCTTCCCCGCCGTGCAGCAGCGGGAACTTAGCGGGCAGTGGCTGACCGTGCATCGAGCCGAGCTTAGGGACCGCCGCCAGTAACGCCTGGGTGTAAGGCTGGCGGGGCGCGCTAAACAGCTGGGCTGCCGGCGCATTTTCCACCACTTCGCCGCGATACATCACCTGCACCCGATCCGCCATTTCCGCTACCACGCCCATATCGTGGGTGATAAAGATGACGCCCATCTGCATCTCTTTTTGCAGTACGCGGATCAGTTGCAGGATCTGGGCCTGAATGGTGACGTCGAGCGCGGTGGTAGGCTCATCGGCAATCAGTAACGCCGGTTTACAGCAGAGCGCCATGGCGATCATCACTCGCTGACGCATCCCGCCGGAGAGCTGATGCGGAAAGCGGGACAAAACATTTTGTGCATCCGGAATACGCACCAGGTCCAGCATATGGCGTGCTTCTGCCAGCGCCTGGGCGTGGCTTTTGCCCTGATGCAAGCGAATCGATTCGGCGATCTGTTCACCAACGGTAAACACCGGATTGAGCGAGGTCATCGGCTCCTGAAAAATCATCGCCATATCCGCGCCGCGTACCCGCCGCATCTGACCGGCCGGGGCGCGCATGATATCCAGCACCTCACCGTTGCGGCGGCGCAACTGTACCTCACCGCGAACCGTTGCGCCGTTTTGCTCAATCAGCCGCATCAGCGCCAGCGAGGTGACAGACTTACCGGAGCCTGACTCGCCCACCAGCGCCAGGGTTTCGCCGCGAAACAGATCGAGGGAGAGATGGCGTACCGCCTCGGTCACCGTGCCCTGATGCTGAAAATGCACACTGAGATCGCGTACCGCCAGCACCTGGTCGGGCGCCAGTGAGGGTAACGCCTGCCGATCGCTCATGCCTGCTCCTTAACTGTCACGGTAGATGGCCACATCGGCCGCCTCGCCGACCCGTGCCACCGCCCGGTACATTCCTTCGCTATTGAACGGCAGCGCCACGTTACCTTCGCGATCGACCGCAATCAGGCCGCCGCTGCCGCCCAGCTCCAGCACGCTATCGTGAATCACATTGACGCTGGCCTGCTGAAGCGTGCGGCCGGCGTAACGCATCTGCGCCGCCACGTCGTAGGCGGCCAGAGTACGGATAAAAACTTCGCCGGTGCCGGTACAGGAGACCGCCACGCTATCGTTGCTGGCGTAGCAGCCCGCGCCCGGCAGCGGGGAATCACCGACCCGTCCGGTCTGTTTATTGGTCATGCCGCCGGTCGAGGTCGCCGCAGCCAGATTGCCATTAAGATCGAGCGCCACGGCACCCACCGTGCCAAATTTGCGGTCCGGGTCGAGCGGATCGCCATCGCCGGCAGCGCCATCGTGATCCAGCACCGTTTCGTCGCTGTTTAGTGCGCGCTGCAACTGCTCCCAGCGTTCTGGCGTCGAGAAGTAATCTGCCGCCACCGGCTGCAGGCCCTGCGCCTCGGCGAACTGCTCAGCACCTTCGCCGATAAACAGCACATGCGGACTCTGTTCCAGTACCGCGCGCGCCGCCAGCACCGGATTGCGTACCCGACTGACGCCCGCCACGGCCCCGACATCCAGCGTGCGGCCATCCATCACGCAGGCGTCCAGCTCATGGGTGCCCTGATGGGTAAACACCGCGCCTTTGCCGGCGTTGAACAGCGGACACTCTTCCAGCTGGCGTACCGCTTCTGTTACCGCGTCGAGTGCGCTGGCACCCTCAGCCAGCATCTGCTGACCGTGCGTCACAATATCCAGCAGGGCCTGGCGATAGTGCTGCTCCTTTTCGGCGCTCATCGCTGAGCGCGTAATTGCGCCCGCTCCCCCATGAATGGCGATAACTGCTTTGCCCATAACGCTCTGCCCTGTGGTTGCATCAGCACGAAATACACTGATTTAGAATGGTTTTCATCCATTTTCGGTAATTTTTGACTATAGAAAGCCTGCTAAGTGTTGTAAAGAAGAAACTGTTCCGATGGTTATAACCTTTTCACCCGGCCATATTTCACTTTAGTGGCAGGCGCGTGCCTGGCAGAGAGCAGAGCGCGGATACCGATGTGACTCAGCGGACAAATCCCACCATAATAAGCAGCATCTGAGATAACCCAACTGGAATAACCATGGAAAGCTTTACTGCAGGATTGATCTCCCTTGAGGAGGCACAACAAAAAATGCTGGCGCAGCTGACGCCGATCACTGACACGCTGAGCGTCCCTTTGACCGAAGCGGCCGGGCGGATCACTGCCGTGGCCGTCACCTCACCGATTGCGGTACCGCCGTTTGATAATTCAGCGATGGACGGGTACGCGGTGCGGCTGGCGGACGTCAGCCGCGGTGAGCCACTGCCAGTTGCCGGTAAAGCGTTTGCCGGCGCGCCGTTCAGCGGCGAATGGCCGCTGGGCAGCGTGGTGCGGATCATGACCGGCGCCCCGCTGCCGCCAGGCTGTGAAGCGGTGGTGATGCAGGAGCAGACCGAAACCCGTGGCGATGCGATTGTGATTACCGCGCCGGTGCGCGCCGGACAAAATATTCGCCTGACCGGTGACGACATCCAGCCCGGCCACGTGGTGCTTGAAGCCGGTGTGCGGCTCGGCGCGGCTGAACTGCCGCTGCTGGCTTCACTCGGTATTGCGCAGGTTGAGATCGTGCGCAAACTGCGGGTGGCGATCTTCTCTACCGGTGATGAGTTGCAGCCGGTTGGTCAGCCGCTGGCGGCCGGACAAATTTACGATACTAACCGCTTCGCGGTGTCGCTGATGCTGCACAAACTGGGCTGTGAAGTGATCGACCTCGGCATTATTAAGGACGATCCTGCGGCGCTGCGTGCAGCGTTTGAGGAAGCCGATCGTCAGGCTGACGTGGTCATCAGTACCGGCGGCGTGTCGGTCGGCGAAGCCGATTTCACCAAAAGCATGCTGGAGCAGCTCGGCGCCATCAGTTTCTGGAAGCTGGCGATCAAACCTGGTAAGCCGTTTGCCTTTGGTCGACTCGCCAGTAGCTGGTTCTGTGGGCTGCCGGGCAATCCGGTTTCCGCTGCGGTCACTTTTTATCAACTGGTACAACCGCTGCTCGCCGCTTTAACCGGGCAGAAGAAAGCGGTGCTGCCACCGCGTCAGAAGGTGCGTAGCGCGTCGCGTCTGAAAAAAACGCCGGGCCGGCTCGATTTTCAGCGTGGGGTGCTGCAACAGAATGCTGAGGGCGAACTGGAAGTGCAGACCACTGGCATGCAGGGCTCACACGTCTTCAGCTCATTTGCGCAGGCTAACTGCTTTATCGTGCTGGAACGCGATCGCGGCAACGTTGAGCCGGGCGAATGGGTTGAGGTAGAGCCGTTTAATGCGCTGCTGGAGGGGTAAATGCTGCCTGAGCTAACCGATGAAGAGATGCTGCGCTACAACCGGCAGATCGTGCTGCGAGGCTTCGATTTTGACGGCCAGGAACGGCTGAAAGCCAGTCAGGCGCTGATTGTCGGTTTGGGTGGACTGGGCTGTGCCGCCGCGCCTTATCTGGCATCGGCCGGGGTCGGCAGGCTAACGCTGCTCGATTTCGACAGCGTGTCACACTCTAATCTGCAGCGGCAGATCCTGCATCATGATACGGATATAGGCCGTGCCAAAGTTGAATCCGCCGCTCAAAGCCTGGCCGCGATCAATCCCCACTGCCAGCTGCAGCCAATCCACGGCCAGCTGGACGATACGGCGCTGCTGGCGCTCATCGCTCAGCAGCAGGTGGTGCTGGACTGTACCGATAATGTGGCAGCACGTGAGCAGCTTAACCGGCTGTGTCGTCAGCAACGGGTGCCGCTGGTATCCGGCGCGGCGATTCGGATGGAAGGCCAGATCAGCGTGTTTAACTGGCAGCCAGGTACGCCCTGCTATCGCTGCATCAGCCGGCTGTTTGGCGAACAAACCCTGAGCTGTGTCGAGGCAGGCGTAATGGCGCCGCTGGTTGGCGTGATAGGTGCGATGCAGGCCATGGAGGCGATTAAGCTGTTGGCGGACTACGGCACGCCCGCCACCAGCCGGTTGCTGATGTACGATGCGTTAAGCGCAGAGTTCCGGAGCATGAAGGTGGCGCAGGACGCGCAGTGCGAAGTGTGTGGCGCGCAGCACCGATGAAAAAACGGGGTAGCCTGCGCTACCCCGTCCGGTATCAGACGATGCCCTGACTACGCAGGTAATCTTCGTAGTTGCCGGTGAAGTCCACCACCCGATCCGATTTGATTTCCATCACCCGGGTCGCCAGCGAGCTGACGAATTCACGGTCGTGTGAAACGAAAATCAGCGTCCCTTCGTACATCTCCAGCGCCATATTAAGTGACTCAATCGACTCCATGTCGAGGTGGTTAGTCGGTTCATCCATAATCAGGATGTTCGGTTTTTCCATCATCAGCTTACCGAACAGCATGCGACCTTTTTCACCACCGGACAGCACTTTGGCCGGTTTCTTAATATCATCCTGCGAGAATAACAGGCGGCCAAGAATACTGCGCACGCTCTGCTCATCGTCGCCAGCCTGTTTCCACTGACTCATCCAGTCAAATACCGTCAGGTCATTGGCGAAATCTTCGGCGTGATCCTGAGCGTAATAACCGATGCGTGCATTTTCTGACCATTTAACGCTGCCGCTATCGGGGTTCAGTTGGCTGACCAGCGTTTTAAGCAGGGTCGATTTACCAATACCGTTGGCACCGATTACCGCCAGTTTTTCGCCCACTTCCAGCAGCAGGTTTAAATTCTTAAACAGCGGACCGTTATCAAAGCCTTTGGTTAAGCCTTCCACTTCCAGCGCATTACGGAACAATTTCTTGTCCTGTTCAAAACGGATAAACGGGTTCTGACGGCTGGAGGCTTTTACCTCATCCAGTTTAATTTTATCCATCTGTTTTGCGCGCGAGGTTGCCTGACGGGATTTAGAGGCGTTGGCGCTAAAGCGGCTGACAAAAGATTGCAGATCGGCAATCTGCGCTTTTTTCTTGGCATTATCGGCTAACAGACGTTCACGCGCCTGGGTCGCTGCGGTCATATATTCGTCATAATTGCCGGAATAGACCCGCAGCTCGCCATAATCCAAATCAGCCATGTGGGTGCAGACCATATTAAGGAAGTGACGGTCATGCGAAATGATAATCATGGTGCTGTCACGTTCGTTCAGCACCTGCTCCAGCCAGCGGATAGTATCGATATCCAGGTTGTTGGTCGGTTCGTCCAGTAACAAAATATCAGGATTAGAGAACAGCGCCTGCGCCAGCAGGACGCGCAATTTAAAGCCTGGAGCAATTTCACTCATCGGGCCATAATGTTGCTCAACCGGAATACCGACGCCGAGTAATAACTCACCGGCACGGGATTCGGCGCTGTAGCCGTCCATTTCACCGTAAACTGCTTCGAGGTCGGCAACTTTATAGCCTTCCTCTTCGCTCATTTCCGGCAAAGAATAAATACGATCGCGTTCCTGCTTAACTTCCCATAATTCATGGTGACCCATAATCACGGTGTCCAGCACGCTATATTGTTCAAAGGCGAACTGATCCTGACGTAACTTACCGATACGCTCATTGGGATCGTAAGAGACGTTGCCGCCTGAAGGCACCAGATCGCCACCCAGAATCTTCATGAAGGTGGATTTTCCGCTGCCGTTCGCACCGATTAAACCGTAACGATTACCGCCGCCAAATTTAACGGAGATGTTCTCGAACAGTGGCTTACTGCCAAACTGCATGGTGATATTGCTGCTAACTAACACGGCATTGACCTTTGTGAAGAGAGTGGATAGAAAAACGGCAGCTATTATGCCAGATGTGACGCAGCGCACGCCAGTCTAAGCCGCGGATTGCGGGTGGGATGATTGATATCGCGACAGAAATAAAAAAGCCGGAGGGCCATTAAGGCCCCCCGGCTCCCACTTACAAGGATTGTGTTGATCAATCGATCAGGAAGCTGTCCAGGCTTTTACCGGCATCCAGCGCTTTTTTAATCGCTGCCGGGGTACGGCCCTGGCCAGTCCAGGATTTTTTCTCGCCGTTTTCGTCGGTATAAGAATATTTAGCCGGACGCGGTGCACGCTTAGCGCGTTTTTTACCGGTTTCCAGCGCACCTAATAATTCATTAGGATCGATGCCGTCAGCCAGCAGCATTTCACGATATTTCGACAGTTTTTCTTCTTTTTCGCGATTCTGCGTCTCTTCCGCTTCCGCTTCTTCACGGCGCTCGGTGACCACAACGTTTAATTTTTCGAGGATCTCTTCAAGATCGCTCAGTGGCAGTTCACGGGCCTGGGCACGTAATGTGCGAATATTGTTCAGAACTTTAAATGCGTCACTCATCACAATGTCCTTGTTTAAGGGGGTTAATAAAACTGTAGCGACAAGATTACCTAATTCAAATAAAAAAATAAATTATTTTTACGCTCCAGATAATTCTTAGATGTTATTTCAAAAACGCTGGCTGAATTTGAGCGGCTAATTCCTGACGTTTTATTAACGCTGAATTAACACTGAACGGCGTCTTACTTCCGTCACTGGAATCGATTACAGGCATCCTTCGCCCGCTGTGACGGGCAAAAAACACCGGTTTAAAGAGTCTGACGCCCTGTTTTTTATTTGGGGTCCGCTGCATACCAGGGCGAGATTAAACGCGCGATAAATTTCGATCTCAGTCACAATAGTTTACAGATTAACGCGAAAAGCCCCCCGCCGCGACGCACCGTAATAGCGCAAAAGGTTCACCGTGCTGGCGCATTTTTATTAATGCCTGTGGATGGTTTAAAAATTTCGCCGTGCAGGCGCAGTTCGTCAGATAAACCTCAGGCGGACTGCGGCCGGTTAACCGATTTAACCGACGTATCGGGCCTATTAAGCAGACACATCGGCAGATGGCATACCCGACGCCGATAAACCTGGCTGTGAATAAAAACAGAAAACCCCCGCGCGGCTAACCGGGCGTTGCTAACGCTATTTATCCTGTTCAGGTAAATAATAGCCGGCGCGGTGCCCGGCCTTAGCTGAATAATAACCCTGATATTAAGCCTGGTTTATTCCCGCTGACGCGCGGCCGGTAAAAATGCAGTGAACGGTGACGATTCAATGAGTTATCAGAGCAAGAAACGCGCAATGTGGGGGAGGAACAGTGACTGGCAGGGTCGGTGTTGCCGGTGTAAAAAATTGCGGCGATGGCAGCCGGGTCTCTGCCACCGCCTGAAGGTTAATTCACCTCTGTCGCCGGACCAAATACCGAATACTGCGGCAGTTCGACGTTTTGATAGGTTTCCCAGCCGCCGCCCAGCGCTTTATACAGCGCGACTAAATCCAGCGCGCTCTGCATCCGCGCCTGAGTAGCCTGCTCTTCAGCCTGCGCCAGCTGACGCTGTGCATCCAGCACCTCAAGGAAGGTTGAGAGTCCCTGACGGTAGCTATCGCTGGCCAGATCGAAGGCGCGCTGCAACGAACCGGTGGTCTGGTCCAGCGCGGTGACCCGCTGCTGATCGGCGCGGTAGCTGACCAGCGCATTCTCCACGTCCTGTAAGGCGGTCAGTACCGTCTGACGATAGTCGAGTGCAGCACTGGCCTGCTGCGCCCGCGCCAGTTTGACGCTCGACACCAGCCGTCCGCCCTGGAAAATTGGAATCGATAATGACGGGCCGTAGCTGTAGAAGTGACTGCTCCAGTTATCGAGATAGCTGACGTCGGTGTTTCGCACGCCAAGCTGGCCGGTCAGTGACAGGCTGGGGAACAGCTGCGCGACGGAAACGCCAATCTCCGCCGTCTGTGCATGCAGCGTCGCTTCCGCCTGACGGATATCAGGACGACGTCGCGCCAGCGTAGAAGGGATCCCCACCGGGACAAACTGCGGCAGCGGCGGGAGTGCTTTCGGCGCACTCAGTTCAGCATCCAGCGAGCCTGGCGTTTTGCCCAGCAGCACCGCTAAGCCATTCATCGCCTGATGTGCCTGCGACTGATACTGCGGCAGCTGCGCCTGCAGGCTACTGAGCTGGGCGCGGGCATTTTCCACATCGGTCAACGGTGCCAGTCCGTTACGCTGCTGGCTCTGGGTCAGTTCGGTAGTCTGCTGCGCCACATCAATCTGCTGCTGCAGCGTCTGGATAGTACTTTGCGCGCCACGCAGTTGCAGCCAGGCACGCGCCACTTCCGCTTCCAGCGACACCAGCGCATCGTTGCGCTGCTCAATCGCCGCCTGCTGCTGGGCATTGGCGGACTCAACCTGACGGCGCACTTTGCCCCACAGGTCGAGTTCCCAACTGGCATCGAAACTGCCCTGATAGAGCGTGACCGGCTGGGTCAGCCCATTGAGCTGGCTGGCGACATTGCTGTCGAGCTGATCGGTCGCGCCATTGGCTTTCAGCAAGCCTTCCAGCCCGAGCTGCTGGCGGTTGACTTTGGCCGAACCGTTGAGGCTGGGAAACAGGCCGCCCTGCGCCTGGCTCAGTTGCTCACGCGCGCCGGCAATGCGCAGCACCGCCTGTTGCAGCGTCAGGTTGCCTTCAATTGCTCGGGCGATCAGGCTGTCGAGTTGCGGATCGTTGAAGCTGCGCCACCAGCGGGAGTTGATCGCCGCACTCTGCGGCTTAGACGCTTCCTGCGAATCCAGGCTGTTGTAGCTGCCGGGCACCGCCGGCTTCGGTGCCTGGTAATCTGGCCCGACGGCGCAGCCGGCCAGCGAAAGTGCCAGCGTAAACAGGCTCAACGGTTTCAGGCCGCGAGAAGAAATAACCTTCATGTCAGTGTGCTCCTGCACTGCCTTCGCTCTTAATCGGCGACAGCAGCCAACAAAATGGAATCAAAATCAGGGCGACAATACTCAGGCCTGAGAAGACGTCGATGTAAGCGAGAATGCGCGACTGGGCGATCATCTCCTGATAGAGCTGACCGCTTGCCAGGGTGATGGGATCGCCTACCGCTGAGGTAAAGTCGCGAATTGCCTGCGCCCAGTGCTGAACGGTGATGTTGAACGGCTCGTTGAGCGGCGTCATGTTATGCACCATATGCGCCGAGCGCACCTGCTCACGTTCGGTGATGGCGGCGGTCGACAATGAAATACCAATCGAACCGGCGACGTTTCGGAACATGGTAAACAGCGCCGAGGCGTCAGCATTGAGCCGCTGCGGAATAGTGACGAACGCGATAGTGGTGAGCGGCACGAACAGGAAACCGAGCCCGATAGACTGCGCGCTGCGCATCAACACCAGCGTGGTGAAATCAACATCGGGTGTCAGGGTCGAAGAGTAGAGGAACGCGACCGCCAGACAGCTGAAACCAAACGCAATGATGTAGCGCGTCTGCACAATCGGCATCAGTTTCAGCACCAGCGGGATAGTCAGCACGATCAGCACCGCCCCGGGTGACAGCACCAGACCGGACCAGGTGGCGGTATAGCCCAGATCCTGCTGCGCCAGCTGCGGCAGAACCACGGAGCTGCCGTACAGGATCATTGCCATCCCGGCCATCAGCAGCCCGGCCACCCAGAAGTTTCGGTCTTTCATCACCAGAATATCGACCACCGGCTTGCGGGCATACATCAGCCAGTAGACCGCCCCGACAATACCGATCACTGCCAGAATGGCGAACAGCACAATAAAGTGCGAGGCAAACCAGTCTTCGTCTTCACCGCGATCCAGCATCACCTGCAGACAGCCGAGTCCGAGGGTAATTAAGCTGATACCGATGTAATCGATCTTCAGTTTGCCCTTGGCCCATTTGCGCTCCCACGGCGGATCTTCCAGCAACTGATAGATCGCCAGTACGGTGAGCACGCCGACCGGAATGTTTATAAAGAACACCCAGCGCCAGCTGTAATTATCGGTGATCCAGCCGCCCAGCGTTGGCCCGATAACCGGTGCCACGATGATGGCGATGGAGGAGAGACCAAACGCCTTGCCGCGATCTTCCGCCTTAAAATAGTCCAGCAGCACCGACTGCTGCACCGGCTGCAAGCCGCCACCAAAAAAGCCCTGCAGGACGCGGAACAGAATAATTTGCCACAGCTCAGTGGCGATGCCACACAGGAAAGAGCAGATGGTGAACATCACAATGCAGATCAGGAAAAACTGCTTACGGCCAAACAGTCGGCTGAAGAAGGCGGAGATCGGCAGCACAATGCCGTTTGCCACCAGATACGAGGTCAGCACCCAGGTTGACTCGTCATAGCTGGAAGAGAGCGAACCGGCGATATGCGGCAGCGCCACGTTAACAATCGTGGTGTCGAGGATCTCCATGAACACCGCCAGGGTGACCGTGACCGCTACCAGCCACGGATTGCTGGCCGGTTTCCAGCTCTGCGGGGCACTCATTCCACCGTCACCTTCGGTTCAACCGACAGGCCGAGCGGCAGCGGATGATTCGGGTCCAGACCTTTATCAATCACGATCTTGACCGGTACGCGCTGCACGATTTTGACGTAGTTACCGGTGGCATTTTCTGATGGGAAAGTGGAGAAGCGTGAACCGGAGCCCATCTGAATACTGTCGACGTGCCCTTCCAGCTTCATATCCGGCCAGGCATCAACGGTGATCGCCACTTTGTCGCCTGGGTTCATGCGCTCAAGCTGCGACTCTTTGAAGTTGGCGGTAATCCAGATATCCGGCGACACCAGCGAGAACAGCGAAGATCCTGCCTGTACCAGCGTGCCGAGCTGCACATTACGCTTGGTAACAAAGCCGTCGTACGGAGCGCGCACCTGGGTGTAGGAGAGATTAAGATCGGCGGTGTTGAGCTGCGCTCTGGCCTGTTCAACCTGTTGCTGACGCGCTTCAACGTTGGTTTCCTGCTGGCGAATCTGTAACTGCACCTGCGACGCTACTTCCACCTGCGCTTTCGCGCTCTGCAACTGGGCCTGAGCAGAACGTAACTGTGCCGCCGCGGTGTCAATATTGCGCTGGCTGGTGGCGCGTGGATCGACGCCGCGCTGGCGACGGTAATCCGCCTGCGCGTTAAGCAGATTCGCTTCCGCTTTGGCCTGATCGGCTAACGCCTGATCGCGCTGGGCCGGATACTGTACCCGCGACAGCGCCAGTTGCGCCTGCGCCTGGTGCAACTGAGCGACCGCCAGGCCGAGTTGGGCTTTGGCCTGATCGCGCTGCGCCTGATTATCGCTGGGATCAATTTCGACCAGCAGATCGCCCTTCTTCACCCGCTGGTTATCTTTAACCAACAGCTTAACCACATAACCGGATGCCTTCGGTGCGATGGTCACCGCATCGCCTTCGGTAAAGGCGTCATCGGTGGTCTCCTGGTTACGGGTTGAGAACCAGAACCAGAAACCGACAATCAGCATCACCACTACCACAATTGCCAGAATTATCAACGGTTTCTTGCCGGGGCGTTTGCGTTCAGGCTGCTGATCGTTATCCTGGTTATCATCAGACTGACTGTTCTTATCCGGCGCATTTTCTGCGTCCTGCTGGTGTGGATCGCGTTGGTTGTTCTCGCTCATAGTTCCCATCACTGGCTAAGGCCCTAATTCCCGGGCATAAAAGGTCTCGTTAACCTTAGATCGAAAACTGACAAAATCCAGCATAACTTTACCTAACCTGAGGAAAGGCGCACATCCTGCTACCTGGGATTGGCAGCAGGATGAAGTGGACTTATTTGAGCAACTGCAGCAACAGCCAGCCGCTGGCCATTGACCAGCCGAGTAATGGCAGGGAGAAGAGATGGAAACGCCACCAGACCGCACGATCCTGCGCCATTCGCAAGGCGATCAGGTTAGCGAGCGAGCCGGGCAACAGGCCGAAGCCGCCGATATTCACCGCCCAGGCGAGCACCTCAGACGGCGGGACTTTTTGCAGCAGCAGAATCGTGGCCGGCACGTTGCTGATCACCTGTGACAATCCAATCGCCAGCAGGTAGAGCTGTCCCTGACCGAGCTGGGCAATTGCATCAAAGTGCGCCTGCATTACCGGCAGGCGCGTTAGCAGCCAGACGTCGATGAACATAGCGATAAACACCGCCAGCAGACTCCAGTCGATGCGCAGTAACACCGGGCGCGCCATCAGCAGGAAGCTGGCGATGATCAACAGCAGCACCCAGCCGGTCACCTGCCACTCCAGCCCGGCGATAAACAGCAGATAGAGCAGCACGCTGACTACAAACAGCGGCTTCTGCCACTGCGGCTGGTGCGGATTATCGTGTTTCTCAATAGTGCGCTTCGAAAAGCTAAACCAGGTTAACAGCACCAGGCTGAGCAACAGCCAGACCGCCAGCGGCAGCATCTGCACAATAAAGCCGGCCACGCTGAGCGAGCCGTGACTCCATAACAAAATGTTTTGTGGATTGCCGACCGGCGTCAGCAGCGATCCGGCGTTAACCGCCAGCGCTTCAAAGATAATCAGCCGTGAAATCGGTAAGCGCGAGAACTTACGCAACGTCAGGGTCAGCGGCACCAGAATGAACAGCGCCACATCATTAGTCAGAAAGGTTGAAAGCAGCGCCGCCGCCAGCACCATAAACAGCGCCAGCGCGCGTTCATGGCGAAAGCGGGCGATCAGCCGTCCGCCCAGCACATCAAAATAACCGCTGGTTTCCAGACCTTTAGTCAGGATCAGCAAGCCGGTGAGGGTAATAATGGTGTGCCAGTCCACCGCACCAGGCAGATCCGGCCAGCGAAAGTCAGCCAGAAATGCCAGAACCACACCAATAACGACGAGTAAATGCAAAATCGAGTCATGCAAAAAAGATCGAAACAGCTGCGGCATGATGGCATTGCGCCTTAAGAGTTAACGGGTTTCACAGAACTTCTGGAACACGGCCAGGGTTTCATCACTGACGTGATGCTCAATACCTTCTGAGTCACGGCGGGCAGTTTCCGGGCTGATCCCCAGCGCCAGCAGGAAAGTTTCAACAATATGATGACGGGCACGGCTCTCCTCAGCCAGCTTCTCGCCCTCGCTGGTGAGAAATACGCCGCGATAAGGCACCTGCTCAACCAGTCCGGCGCTGCCGAGACGTTTCAGCATTTTTGCCACCGTTGGCTGGGAAACGCCCAATCGCGCCGCCATATCAACCTGACGGGCTTCGCCAAATTCACCAATCAAATCAGAGATTAACTCAACGTAGTCATCAATTAATTCACGACGATGCGCTTCGCGCACCTGCCGAAAACCTTCGACATGCTCTTCAATATCTTTCAGTGGTCCTTGCGGGGCAGAAACCACGCTTTTGGCACGACGACTCATTCAGCTTCCTCTTTATTATGTCCGTACTGTCACTGCCGTACGGATGTAGCTGCGCTCATTGTAAACCAGGTGCAAAGAAGCTCAAATTTTTCGTCATTAGCCTTGGCTAAATGATATAGCCAATGCTATATTTGTTGATAATGTAAGCAGCCGGTGATCAAGATCATGATCGATCCCTATCTGTTACTGTTGTTGTTTATGGGTTACGTCGCCGGACTCTGCTTACTTTTACGTCGATACTGATTGGGAGGTGATTCTATGAGCACCCTGAAATGCTGTTTAGATTGCAGCAAATGCTTCCAGGCTGAAAAGAGAACAACCACGGAGATGAAATCCTGGCTGTGCCTGCTGACGCGTTCCCCATTCACACTGCGTCTGATGTTGATTGAAAAACTACTCGGCAAAAAGCCCGAAGATCGTCGCTGTCAGAATCTGATCTGGCGCGGATAATTCTTCACCTGCCCGTTTACAGCGCCTTTCAGTGAATCACTGGAGGGCCACTTCTCTGTTTCGCTCAGATAATATTCTTCTCAGGCAACCTACCCTTCAGGTAATGTTCTCCTCAGCTGTTATGCAGTTCAGATAACGTTCGCTTCAGATTCTCTTTACCTCAGCGGTCACTGCCTTCAGACAACGTTCCCCTACCACTTTCCCTGGCTGAGAACCTGACACGCCACGTCAGATCAGGCGCAATTCGGCCTGCGGCATTGTGCTCGCTGGTCAGCATAAGCCCGCGTTAAACGGGTGGAGTGTCCCGCTTCTGCAGAAGCCGTCTGGCAAGCGCGCAATAAAAAACGGCCCATAAAGGGCCGTTTTTTGGCAGGTCGTCTAAGCTAAACTTAGAAGCTGTAACCTACGCCAGCAATCCAGGTGCCAACGTCAACGTTACGGATGCGGCTCTGCTCGTAGCCCACGTCCAGTGCAACGTTTTCGATTGGGTTGAACTGCATACCAGCGCCGTATGAGAAACCTACGTCGCTGCTATCAGATTTGTCACGTGAAGCGGTGTCGTTCTGCTGGAATTTACCATAGCCGATACCCACAACACCGTAGATGCTTGCCCAGTCGTTCAGACGGTAAGCAGGACCACCAGTGATGCCGTAGTATTGACCTTTGTTGTAAAAGCCATCTTCGGTACGATCTTTTTCGGTGTAGGTGAATGAGCCGATCCAACCCAGTGGGTTAGAACCGTCTTCATAGCGGTATTTCAGGTTGAAGCCGTTAGCTTTGTTAGCCACGCCCTGGTAATCGCTCTGAGCATAGCCACCAGTTACGGTGCTCTGTGCCATTGCTGAACCTGCAGATACTGCCAGTACACAGGCTAATGCTGAAAGACATGCAATTTTTTTCATAACCACCTCAAATGTGAAAATACTTCTCTCCTGACAACGCTGAAAATATAACAAAAAATAGCGAGAAACTCTGCCCGCATTTTGTTGTCTAACAGAATGTTTGGTGTAACAGGAAGTTAATGCAACAACCTATGTCATTCATTTTTCTTATAAAAACCGTCATCTTCCTGCAATAATTTTTTTTTCATGTTTTCGGTCTTTAAGTAAAATCCTAAAAAAACCTGACGTTTCTTTACCAAATTGGTCCTGAATCTGGCCAGAATTTGCGCAGTTAACGCAAATTTAAACGCCACTCTGTCATTTTTTTGCTCGCCATTTCCTTTACACTGACTGACTCATCGCGCTTATGACCAGGAAATGTATACAGGATGTCTGCCTCTTCAGCTCAAAAAAGCCTTACGCCCGTCTTGTTACCGATCGCCGTGCTGCTGATTGCGATGTTATCGCTGCAGGGTGGTGCCTCTCTGGCCAAAACACTGTTCCCGAGCGTCGGCGCGACCGGCATCACTGCCCTGCGTCTCGGCTTCGGCACCCTGATTCTCTGCCTGATCTTCAAACCATGGCGCTTACGCTTCAGCCGCGAACAGCGGATGCCGCTGTTGATGTATGGACTGGCGCTTGGTGCGATGAATTTTATGTTCTATCTGGCGATTCGTACCGTGCCGCTCGGGGTAGCGGTTGCACTGGAGTTTACCGGTCCGCTGGCGCTGGCGCTATTCGGATCGCGCCGCCTGCTCGATTTTGTCTGGGTGCTGCTGGCGGTGGTGGGATTAGGCTTCCTGCTGCCGTTCGGTGCTGGCATGGCATCGATTGACCCGCTGGGTGCCGCGCTGGCGGTGGGTGCAGGCGCCTGCTGGGCAATCTATATTCTGGCTGGCCAGCGCGCCGGTGCAGAGCACGGTCCTGCCACCGTGGCGATTGGCTCGCTGATCGCATCGATTATTTTTGTTCCGCTCGGCCTGACGTTTGCCGAAAGCGGCATCTGGCACTGGAGCGTGCTGCCGGTGGCGCTGCTGGTAGCGTTGCTTTCCAGCGCTATCCCCTATTCGCTTGAGATGATCGCGTTAACGCGCTTACCGGCACGCATCTTCGGCACGCTGATGAGCCTGGAGCCAGCGATGGCGGCTTTTTCCGGCATACTGTTTCTCGGCGAAACCCTGACGCCGCTGCAGTGCCTGGCGCTACTGGCGATCATCACTGCCTCAGCCGGTTCCACCCTCACCATGAAGCCAAAAAAGAGTCAGTTAAGCGAAGTGGGAATTAACAGCAGCGGGACCAAATAAACGATAAACAGGATTTTGATCAGCCGCTTAAATAACAATCATACTCAACGTGAGAATTATTCTTAACTAAATCAAGCGACTGTCTTTCGTATTTTGAAACAGTCGTTTATCTGTTATTTACATTAACATTTAACAGTCTGATTTATAAACAGTTTAACCATCCATTGTATTTTAACATGGCATTAACCTTTCCCGCCTGGCGCGGCCTGTGCTGAAGATACGCACTATTTCAGCCATCGACACAGCCGTTAATGCAAAGCTGAAAACCGCTGCTATACTTATCCGGTACTTGATTAGGACAACCATCAAAGAGAGGACTGAAACGATGAGTACCGCTAAATTGGTTAAAACTAAATCTTCCGACCTGATTTATACCCGCAACGATGTGGCAGATAATGAGAAAAAAGCCACCATTGAAGTGTTGAACCGTCTGGTTGTCGAATTTATTGATCTGTCTTTGATCACCAAGCAGGCCCACTGGAACATGCGTGGCGCTAACTTTATTGGTGTTCACGAAATGCTGGACGGCTTCCGTACCACAATTACCGATCATCAGGACACCATTGCTGAGCGTGTTGTACAGCTGGGCGGTGTTGCGCTGGGTACCGCGCAGGTAGTTAATGATAAAACACCCCTGAAAAGCTACCCGCTTAACATCCACAGCGTGCAGGACCACCTGAAAGCGCTGGCCGATCGTTATAGCGTCGTTGCCAACGACACCCGCAAAGCGATTTCAGAAGTTAAAGATGAAGATACTGCTGACATCTTTACTGCCGCTTCACGTGACCTGGATAAATTCCTGTGGTTTATCGAAGCCAACATTGAATAACAGCCATTGATTTATCAATGAGACAAAACTGGCGGGGAGACCCGCCTTTTTTACGTCTGTGTTACCGCAATTTTATGACCCTGTTAACAGTTCTTCCCTCCTTCGCTTCACAGCCTTTACAACTGAGGCACACTACCGGTTGCACCAAAACAGCAATCTGCACCAATTTGGATCACCAAAATAGTGCAGAGGCAGATATTCCTGCAAAATCGTGTCAGCTGGGTTATTTAACCCACTGATTTGGTGTATTTTGCAAAGTTGGCATAATTCTTTCATATGACAAGCCGCAAACACAGGCCCTGCCGCCTGGTAGTAATAAGGAAAAATGATGAAGTCACTGTTAAAAGTTTCTGTGGCCGCGCTGGCGCTGGCCTTCTCCCTCTCTTCCACCGCAGCAGAAAAGAAACTGGTGGTCGCTACTGACACCGCCTTCGTTCCCTTTGAGTTCAAACAGGGCGACAAATATGTCGGCTTCGACGTTGACCTGTGGGATGCGATTGCTAAGCAACTGAAACTCGATTACACCCTCAAGCCAATGGATTTCAGCGGTATTATCCCGGCACTGCAGACCCGCAACGTCGATCTGGCGCTGGCAGGGATCACCATTACCGAAGAGCGTAAAAAGGCTATCGAGTTTTCTGATGGCTATTACAAAAGCGGTCTGCTGGTGATGGTGCGTAACAATGAGAACGACATCAAAGGCATCAGCGATCTCAGCGGTAAAGTGGTCGCCGTGAAGAGCGGCACCGGCTCGGTTGATTACGCTAAAGCCAACATCAAAACCAAAGATCTGCGTCAGTTCCCGAACATCGACAACGCCTACATGGAACTCGGTACCAATCGCGCTGACGCGGTACTGCATGATACGCCAAACATTCTCTACTTCATCAATACCGCCGGTAAAGGCCGCTTCAAAGCGGTAGGCGAATCAATTGAAGCGCAGCAGTACGGTATCGCCTTCCCGAAAGGCAGCGACGATTTGCGTGAAAAAGTGAACGGCGCGCTGAAAACCATCAAAGAGAACGGCACCTACAATCAGCTGTATAAAAAATGGTTCGGTACCGAACCTAAATAACAATTTGCAGCAGCACTAACTTTTCAGCAGGGAAACTTTTTCCCTGCTTTTTTCCATCGCAACATATCTGGAGTCACACCATGGAGTTTGACTGGAGCGTCATCTGGCCCGCCATGCCGGCGCTGCTTGAAGGCGCAAAGATGACCTTAATCATCTCAATCATCGGCCTGGTTGGCGGGTTAATTATCGGCTTGGTGGCCGGTTTCGCCCGCGCTTACGGCGGCTGGATCACCAACAACATCGCGCTGGTGTTTATTGAAATTATCCGCGGCACCCCGATTGTGGTGCAGGTGATGTTTATCTATTTCGCCCTGCCGATGGCCTTCCCTGACCTGCGTATCGATCCGTTCAGCGCGGCGGTGGTGACCATTATGATTAACTCCGGCGCCTACATTGCGGAAATTACCCGTGGTGCGGTGCTGTCGATCAACAAAGGCTTCCGCGAAGCGGGGCTGGCGCTCGGTCTGTCGAGCCGCGAAACGCTGCGCTATGTGATTATGCCGCTGGCGCTGCGCCGCATGTTGCCACCGCTGGGTAACCAGTGGATTGTCAGCATCAAAGATACTTCGCTGTTTATTGTTATCGGTGTCGCTGAACTGACGCGTCAGGGTCAGGAGATTATCGCCGGTAACTTCCGCGCTCTGGAGATCTGGAGCGCCGTCGCGATCATCTATCTGGTGATTACGCTGGTGTTGAGCTTTGTGCTGCGCCGTGTTGAGAAAAGGGTGAAAATCCTGTGATTGAATTTAAAGATGTTTCGAAGCATTTTGGCCAGACCCAGGTGCTGCATAATATTGACCTGAAGATTAACCGGGGTGAAGTGGTGGTGATTATCGGGCCGTCCGGCTCGGGCAAATCGACTCTGCTGCGCTGCATTAACAAGCTGGAAGAGATCACCAGCGGCGAGCTGATCGTCGACGGTCTGCGGGTCAACGATCCGAAAGTAGATGATCGCCTGATCCGTCAGGAAGCGGGCATGGTCTTCCAGCAGTTTCACCTGTTTCCACAGATGAGCGCGCTGGATAATGTGGCTTTTGGTCCGATCCGGGTGCGTGGCGCCAGCAAAGAGGCGGCCCGCCAGCTGGCGAAAGAGCTGCTGGGCAAAGTGGGGCTGGCTGAGCGCGCGCACCACTTCCCGTCTGAGCTTTCCGGCGGTCAGCAGCAGCGGGTAGCGATTGCCCGGGCGCTGGCGGTGAAACCCAAAATGATGCTGTTCGATGAGCCTACCTCGGCGCTGGACCCGGAGCTGCGTCATGAAGTGCTGAAAGTGATGCAGGATCTGGCAGAAGAAGGCATGACGATGGTGATCGTGACCCACGAAGTGGGCTTCGCGCAGAAGGTAGCATCGCGTCTGATCTTCATCGACAAGGGTCGTATCGCGGAAGATGGCGATCCCGACAGCCTGATCAGCAATCCGCCCAGCGATCGTCTGCGCGAATTCCTGCAGCACGTCTCCTGATGACGGGCGGGCCGCCCTGCCGGCCCGCTTTTCCTGCCTGTCCCGCGCCGTCGCCGCGGCAGATTAATCCTCATTAACCACTTTAATATCAATCGCCTGACTATACTTTCCCTCTTGTGAAGCACGCGCGTAGCTAAGGAGAGAGCTATGTCGTCAGCCTGCCCACCCCGCCCCGTTGTGTGGCGCTGGATCCTGCTGTTCCTGATGTTATTTAGCCTGGCACCACAGGCTCCGGCGGTCACTTTACCGCAGGCGGCAGTTGCCGCGCAGCAAACCAGCAAAGGGTCAGGCGATCAATCCAGCCAGCCCGATCCCGACCAGCAAAAAGCGGCATACGCCGCACTGGCCAATATCCTTGAGAATGAACAGTCACGGCAGGCGCTGATTGAGCAGTTGCGTCACGTCTCGACCTCGCCGTCTGCCAGCGCTGCGCCGGAGTTGCTGCCGCCCGTTGCGGAGCAGGAAGATAAAACGGTGTTGCAGGGGCTGACCGAGGTTACCCGCGAGTACGGCGGCGTGGTCGCCTCGCAGTTCGTGCGGCTGCATGACAATATTGTCAAAGCGCCTCATAAGACCTTTAATCCCACCACCTTTATCAACGCGCTAAACCATTTTGCGGGCCTGGCGCTGGCGATGTTCGCCTTCTACTGGCTGCTGCGCCGCCTGGTCTATCCGATCTATCGCCGGCTGGGCGTCTGGGGACGGCATAAAAACCGCGATCACCGTAACTGGCTGCAGCTGCCCGCCGCCATCGGCGGTGCATTTATTATCGACCTGCTGCTGCTGGCGCTGGCGCTGTTTGTCGGTCAGATCATCAGCGACAACTTTCACAGCGACAACCGCACCATCGCCTATCAGCAAGGGCTGTTCCTCAACGCCTTCGCCCTGATTGAGTTTTTTAAAGCACTGCTGCGCCTGATTTTCTGTCCGCACTTCCCGGCACTGCGCTTTTTCCATCTTACCGACAGCCGCGCTGCGTACTGGAATACCCGGCTGAGCTGGCTGAGCGGGGTGATGGGCTACGGCCTGCTGGTGGTGGTACCGATTGTCAGTAATCAGGTCAACGTGCAGATTGCCGCACTGGTCAACATCATCATCATGGCGATCATGACCAGCTGGGCGCTGTATCTGATCTTCACCAACAAGCGCAGCATCCATAACGCGCTGATCGGGCTGGCCGACCGCAGCATGGCGTTCTTCGCGCTGTTTATCCGCGCCTTCGCCGTGATCTGGCACTGGCTGGCCAGCGCCTATTTTATTGCGCTGTTCCTGTTCTCGATTTTTAATCCCGGCGACAGCCTGAAATTTATGATGTCCGCCACGGTACGAAGCCTGGCGATCATCGGTATCGCCGCCTTTGTCTCCGGAATACTGACCCGCTGGATTAGCAAAACCATCATCCTGTCGCCCGATTTACGGCGTAACTACCCGGAACTGCAAAAGCGCGTCAACGACTGGGTCAAAGCATTGCTCAAGCTGGCGCGCGTGCTGACGGTGTTCGCCACCCTGCTGCTGCTGCTTAACGCCTGGAACCTGTTTGATTTGTGGCACTGGCTGACGGTCGGGGCCGGGGAAAAAATGGTGGATGTGCTGATCCGCATCGTAATGATTGTGCTGCTGTCGGCCGTTGGCTGGACCGTGCTGGCCAGCCTGATTGAAAGTCGGCTGGCTTCGGATTCACATGGCCGTCCGATGCCCAGTGCCCGTACCCGCACCCTGCTGACCCTGTTCCGCAACGCGCTGGCGGTGGTGATCAGCACCATCACCATTATGATCCTGCTTTCTGAGATTGGGGTGAACATTGCGCCGCTGCTGGCTGGCGCCGGTGCGCTGGGGCTGGCAGTCTCTTTCGGTTCACAGACGCTGGTGAAAGATATTATTACCGGTATCTTTATCCAGTTCGAAAACGGCATGAATACCGGCGATCTGGTGACCATCGGCGCGATTACCGGCACGGTAGAGCGGATGTCGATTCGCTCGGTCGGCGTGCGCCAGGATACCGGTGCTTATCACATCATTCCGTGGTCATCGATTACCACTTTTGCCAACTTTGTGCGCGGCATCGGTTCGTTTGTCGCTAACTATGATGTGGATCGCAATGAGGATAGCGAACGCGCTAATCAGGCGTTGCAGGCAGCAGTGAAAGAATTACTGGAGAATCCGGACATTCGCGGCATGGTGATTGGTGAGCCGGGCTTTGCCGGTCTGGTGGGACTGACCAACCAGGCGTTTACGGTACGCGTCTCGTTTACCACTCAGCCGCTCAAACAGTGGACGGTGCGTTTTGCGCTGGATGATAAAGTGAAGAAGCACTTTGACGCCGCCGGAATTAAAGCGCCGCATCACACGGTGCAGGTGATGCAAACCGCCGGTGATGTTGCCGGGGCCGCCGCGTTACCGGCGTTGCCGTCACCGCCATAAGTTCAGCGCGGGCCATCCGGCCCGCCCTGCGGGTTAACGGCTTAACACTTTGCTGCGCTGCGCGGCAGGCATAAAACTCCACGCCAGGAAACGGCTCTGTTTCTGGCCCTGCGCCATATTCACCACCCGGACCTCAGCAACATCAAGCGCCCGCAACTGCTTTTCCAGCGTGGCCAGATTCTCTTTACGCGACACCAGCGAGGTGAACCACACCACCTGACGGCCCAGCGCCACGCTTTCGCCGATCATCTTACCGACAAACGCCTTTTCGCCGCCAACGCACCAGAGTTCGTTATGCTGACCGCCGAAGTTAAGCGGCGCAGCTTTATCGAGTCCGAGATTGCGCACTTTACGCTGCGATCCGGCCGCCGCTTCCTCTGCCGAGGCGTGGAACGGCGGATTACACATCACCGCGTGGAAAAATTCGTTTTTGCTGACCACGCCGGCCAGCACCGCATCGCTGTTTTTCTGACGACGCAGGCGGATCTGGCGTGCCAGGCCAGGATTAGCCGCGACAATCCGGTTAGCCGCTTTGATCGCCGCCTCATCAATTTCGGTGCCGGTGAAGCGCCAGCCATATTCTGCTGCGCCGATCAGGGGATAGATGCAGTTTGCGCCACAGCCAATATCCAGCACGTCGACGGTCGGAATCGCCCCGTGGTTATCCAGCGCCAGCAGATCGGCCAGGTAGTGCAGGTAATCCGCCCGTCCCGGCACGGGTGGACAGAGCGATCCCGGCGCCAGCTGCCAGTCGATGCCGTAAAACAGCTTAATCAGCGCCTGATTGAGCAACATCACCGCATCCGGGTCCGCAAAGTCGATTGAATCGACGCCATAACCGTTAGGCCGCACTTTGGCCGCCAGCGGCGGATGCGCAGCGGTTAACGCGGCAAAATCATATTCGCCCTGATGGCGATTGCGGGCGTGGAAAGGCGACGAGCTGGCTGACTTTTTCATACGTTCTCTCAATTATTCAGGCGCGCGTACAATACGCTGTGAGCGACGGAAAATAAACCCGCACAATCCGCTTACCCGATTCGGCTGCCGCCAGACGATGCTGTCGGGCTAAGATGGATAAAATCCCCACCGGAGAGGTTATGACGCATAAACGCTATTCCTATCAACCGCGTGCCGGCCACGGTCTGCCGCACGATCCCCTGAACGCCATCATCGGCCCGCGTCCGATTGGCTGGATCAGTTCGATCAGCGCCAGCGGCCAGCGCAATCTGGCGCCCTACAGTTTTTTTAACTGCTTCAACTACCATCCGCCGATCATCGGTTTCGCCAGCAGCGGCTGGAAGGACAGCGTGCAGAACATTGCGGATACCAAAGAGTTTGTCTGGAACCTGGCGACCCGGCCACTGGCTGAAGCGATGAATGAAAGCTCAGCGTCGCTGTCAGCCGATCAGGATGAGTTTGCCTATGCCGGACTGACGCCGTTACCGGCATCGCAGGTCAAAGCCAGCCTGGTCGGCGAAAGCCCGGTTAACTTCGAATGCCGGCTGACCCAGCTGATCCAGTTACAGGATGCGCAGGGAAAGCCGATTGAGAGCTGGCTGGTGCTCGGCGAAGCGGTGGCGATCCACATCAGTGAAAACCTGCTGGAAGCGGGCATTTATCAGACCGCCAAAGCCGAGCCGATTCTGCGCGCCGGTGGGCCCAGCGCCTACTATGGCATCAGTGAAGCGCAGCGCTTTGATTTAGTCCGTCCGGACGCGCGCCGCGGCTGATGATCACAGCGCATCGACCGGATGCGCTTTGATTTCGCTCACCGCCCGGGCGATGTCCGGTGCCAGCCAGCGGTCCTGCTGCCAGCTTGCCACGCTCTGCCGCAGTCGTCGCCAGGCATGTAAGGTGCCACTGGCCAATCGCGCCTCGCCGTGAAATTCCAGCGCCTGCGCGGCCAGCAGATATTCGATAGCGATAATGTGATCAACATTACTCACCAGCTTCAGCAGTTTCAATGCCGAGCCGGTGCCAAGGCTCAGATGATCTTCCTGCAATCCGGAGGTGACGTAGTTGTCCAGCACCGCCGGTTGTGCCAGCTGCCGGTTTTCAGCACAGAGTGATGCGGCGACATACTGCGCAATCATCATGCCCGAATTAACGCCCGGCTGTGCCACCAGAAACGGCGGCAGGCCACTCACCAGCGGATTCACCAGCCGATCGAGCCGCCGCTCAGCAATACTGCCCAGCTCCGCCAGCGCAATCGCCAGTACGTCACAGGCCATTGCCACCGATTCACCGTGCGGATTGGCCTGCGAAATGACCCGCCACGCCTGCGGTGTGCCGAGCACCAGCGGATTGTCGGTGCAGGCATTCAGTTCAGTCTCCACCTGACGCTGCGCGTGATCGAACTGATCGCGACAGGCACCGTGGACCTGCGGCATCGCGCGCAGACTGAGCGCGTCCTGGGTACGAATGCCCTGACTCTCGTTTAAAACCGCACTGTCCATTAACAATCGGCGTAAACGTTCGCCGCTGCGCTGAATACCGGGACTGGCTTTCAGCGCCAGCACCTCAGGATCAAACGCCGCCAGCTGACCGCGTAACGCCTCGAAACTCATCGCCCCGGTGATATCCGCCCAGTCCAGCAGACGTTCTGCATCGTCGAGCGCCAGACAGGCCAGACCGGTCATGCACGGCGTGCCGTTGACCAGGCTCAGCCCCTCTTTTGCACCTGGCCGGAAAGGGGCCAGTCCATTGCGTTCCAGCGCCTGCTGCGCCGGCATCAGATGCCCTTCCCACTCCACCTCACCCACACCCATCAGCGCCAGGCTGATGTGTGCCATGTGAGTCAGATAGCCCACCGACCCCTGCGACGGCACCTGAGGCGTAATCTGCAAATTGAGCAGCGCCAGCAGCCGCTCCACCAGCACCACCGACACGCCCGATTTGCCATGGCTGTAGTTGGCGATCGCGGCGCACAGAATGGCGCGGACTTCCGGTTTGCCAAGCGATGGCCCGACACCACAGGCGTGACTGAGTAAAGTGTTGCGCGACAGCTGGCTCAGTTCATCGTCCGACAACGTGATGTTGCACAGCGCCCCCAGGCCGGTATTAATGCCGTAGGCCACCTGACCTGCCGCCACGATATTGCCGACGATTTCCCGGCCCTGCGCAATGCGCTGCCAGGCACTGTCGCTCAGCGCTAGCGTGGTGCCCTGCCGCGCCACCTTAACCACATCCCGCCACTGTAACGGCGTATCGCCCCAGACAAGGGTCTGACTCATAGCACCGGCTCCACCTGATGATGACTGGAAATAAACTGTTTAAACCGCGCCGAGCCTTGTTCGCCGAACATTTCCTGCGGCGTGCCCTGACAATCGATGGTGCCCTGATGCATAAACACCACCCGGTTAGAGACGTTGCGTGCAAATCCCATCTCATGGGTTACCACCAGCATGGTGCGTCCCTCCTCCGCCAGGCTGCGCATGACTTTCAGGACTTCCCCGACCAGCTCCGGATCGAGCGCCGAGGTCGGTTCATCAAATAGCATCACTTCCGGATCCATGGCCAGCGCGCGGGCAATGGCGACTCGCTGCTGCTGCCCGCCGGAGAGCTGCGCCGGATAAAAATCCTTGCGGTTCAGCAAGCCGACGCGGTCCAGTAGCTTTTCGGCTTCAGCGATGCAGGCTTTTTTGTCACGCTTCAGCACGTAATGCGGCCCTTCAATCACATTTTGCAGCACCGTCAGGTGCGACCAGAGATTAAAGCTCTGAAACACCATGCCGAGCCGTGAGCGCAGCCGCTCAATCTGGCGCGGATTCGCCGCCAGCTGATGACCGCGGGCATGACGTTTCATCTCAATGGTTTCGCCGCCGACGCTGACCACACCGGCATCGGGCGTCTCTAACAGGTTAATGCAGCGCAGCAGGGTACTTTTTCCCGAGCCGCTGGCACCCAGAATCGAGATCACGTCCCCCTGATGCGCCTGCAGCGAGATGCCTTTCAGCACCTCCATTGCGCCAAAGGATTTATGGATATCGCTGGCCGACAGCGTGATGGGTGGCAGGGTTGACATTTTATTCTCCTCCGGGGATCGGCTTAGCGACCGGTAACGGCTTTTTTGCCGGTTTATGCACCGGCGTCAGACGCCGTTCCAGCAGGGCATACAGTTGAACAATAATGAAATTGAGGATCAGGTAGATCGCAGCGGCACAGAGAAACACCTCCATGGTGCGGTAGGTACGCTGAATGATCTGCTGCGCCACGCCGGTGACGTCCCACACCGTGACCAGGCTGGCCAGCGCGGTCGATTTGACCAGCAGAATCGCCTCGGTCGAGTAGGCTGGCAGTGCGTAACGCAGCATCACCGGCGCGATAATCCTTCGCAGCAGCAGGCCGCGCGACATGCCACAGGCCATGCCCGCTTCCACCTGACCTGGCGGCACCGCCAGCAATGCGCCACGCAGAATCTCGGCGGTGTAAGCGGCGGTACAGAGCGACAGCGCCAGTACCGCGCAGCTAAAAGGTTCCCGCAGGAATGGCCAGACGAAACTGTGGCGGATCACGCCAAACTGCCCGAGTCCGTAATAGATCAGAAACAGCTGAATCATCAGCGGCGAGCCGCGAAACACCAGGATGTAGCCGCGAGCAAACGCGCTCAGCAGCCGCCAGCGGCTCATCCGTAACGCCAGAATACCGACCGCCAGCACCCCGCCACACAGGAAGGCGCTGATAAACAGCCCCAGCGTCACCGGCAAGGCGGCGCTCAGCCGAAGAAAGGTGTCACTGAGAAAGGCAAAATCGATCATGATCAGGCTCCTTAATGCTGGGCAGCGGTGCGGCTTTGCCAGGCACGGCCAAGGCGGGATTCGGCCCGCAGGAAGGCGCGGTTCGACAGCAGCGTCAGCGCCAGATAACAGGCGCCGCCGACCAGGTAAAAGGTGAAGTAATCGCGGGTGGAACCGGCGGCGATCTGACTGGCGCGCATCAGCTCCACAATGCCGGTCACCGATACCAGCGCCGAATCTTTCAGGCTCATCTGCCAGACGTTTGACAGCCCCGGCAGCGCATAGCGCGCTACCTGTGGCAGCAGGATGCGCTGACGAATACGCCAGCGCGGCATGCCGATGGCAACCGCAGCTTCAATCTCTCCTTTCGCCAGCGCCAGACGGGCGGCACGGTAGACTTCTGCCTGATAAGATCCGGAGATCAGCCCGATAGCCAGCGCGCCGATCAGAAACGGTGGCGCTTCGATAAACCCGTCAGCGCCGAACAGCTGCCCGACCTGGGTGATCAATCCCGAACCGCCGAAATAGAACAGATAGATCACCAGCAGTTCCGGGATGCCGCGAAAGATCACCGAATAGCCTTCTCCCATCCAGCGCATGGCCCGGTGCGGCGACAGCTTCGCCGCCGCCACGCCGGAACCGACCACCGCGCCGACCAGCAGTGCGGCAAAGGAGAGCAGCACCGTGGTCAGCGTAGCGCTCAGGATTAAGCGCCCCCAGCCGTCGGCACCAAAACTCAGCAGGCTTATCATGATTTACCTCACTCAGGGTGTAACGTCAGTTTTGAACCACTTCTCGCTCAGTTTTTTTACCGTGCCGTCGGCCAGTGCCGCCTTGATCGCCTGGTCGAGTCTGGCTTTCAGATCGTTATCCGCCATCCGCACGCCCATCGCTTCCCCCTCGCCCCAGATCGGACCGCCCAGTTGCGGGCCGCTAAAGCTGAGGTTGCTATTGTCGGGACGCGCCAGCATTGACTGTGCAAACGTCACGTCGTCAAACACGGCATCGATACGGCCCGCCTGTAAATCGAGAATCGCATCGGCGGAGCTGGTGTACTCGCGGACATCCGCGACATCTTTGAAATATTTATCGATGAACGGCGTGTATACCGTGCCGGAGGCGATACCGATGCTTTTCCCCTTCAGCGCTGCTTTCAACGAGGCAATGGCGGTTTCAATCTGTTGCGGGTCATCATGCAGCTTGACGATCTGCGTATCAGCAGGCAGCAAACTGCCCTTAGCGCTGATAAAGGTGGCGGGCGTTGAGGCGTAAGGCACGGTGAAGTTCACCACCTTCTTGCGATCGGGGGTAATGACAATCGCGTCCATGATCACATCATATTTTCCGGCGTTGAGGCCGGCGATCATCCCGTCCCAGTTCTGCACCACCAGCTTGCACTGGATCGCCATACGCTGGCACAGGTCAGCCATCAGTTCCGGTTCAAACCCGCCCAGCTTGCCGCCTGGCAGCGTGAGGTTCCAGGGTTCGTAACTGCCTTCGGTAGCAATAGTGATCGATTTCCACTCTTTCGCCTGGGCAGTAACGCCACAGAGCAACAGGCTGGAAGCAAGGGTCGCGAGTGTTAAATGACGAAGGATCGGACGGTGTGTCATACGGTTCTCCTGAAAAGTAGCGGCCTGGTGATCGCCCTGGCAAGATTTAACAAAAATTTCACAGGATGATATGTCATGTATATACAAGTTAACGTGGCGCAGTTCATTGCCGTCTTTATCGTTTTGTGAGCCAGACAGGAATTATTCCGCGCGATTGTCAGCCGTTGCACTTGTACATACAACTTAGCAAAGCTTATGCCAGCTCTGGTTTTACGGTGGGAAAGGGTGCAACGGCGGACGACACGTCAGTCTGTGTCCGCCGTTGCACCGGATCAGCGCACCACTGCACCCGCTCAGTGCAGTCGGCTATCAGGCGCTGGTCTGAGCCAGCATGCGCTGAATCAGCGCTTTGAGAAGTGTTTGCAGCTGAGTTGCACGTGCCTGCTGCCAGGCGTAAGGCGGCGTTTCATCCATGTAGTTGAGCTGCGCCAGTTCCAGCTGTACCGCCTCAATCTGCTGCTGCGGCTGGCCGTAGGCGCGGGTGATATAGCCGCCCTTGAAGCGGCCATTGATCACCCAGCTGTAGTCACTTTGTGCGGCGCACACCGACTGAATCGCCCCGATCAGCGCGGGACTGCAGCTGACACCGTCGTTGGTCCCGATATTAAGATCGGGCAGTCGTCCCTCAAACAGGCGTGGGATAGAGCTGGCAATCGAGTGCGCATCAAACAGCAGCGCGTAACCGTGCTGCGCTTTTAGGCGCGCCAGTTCCTGCTGGATCTGCTGATGATAGGGATGCCAGATCTGGTCGATATAGCCCTGACGCTGGCCCGCACCCGGCGTTTTGCCTGGCGCAAAGGTGGGCGTCCCGTCAAACAGCGTCTCCGGGAACAGGCCGGTGGTGGCAGTGGTGTAGAGCGGCTGGTTATCCGGCGGCCGGTTGAGATCGATCACGTAACGGGAATAGTGACCAATCAGCACGCTGGCCCCGAGATCCCGCACGAAATCGTACAGCAGCGGAATGTGCCAGTCGGTGTCCGGCAGGCCGCGTGCAGCCTCGCTCAGCCCGGCTTCAACCTCCGGCGTCAGCTGGGTACCGGCATGCGGGATGCTGACCAGTAGCGGCAGCTTGCCCTGAGTAAAATGAAAAGCCTTCATTGACGTTCTCCACGATAGATAACGGTACAGGGCAGCTCGCCACCCAGCCAGTAAACCAGTTCCGCCGGACGTGCCAGCGGCCAGTGGACGAAGTTCGCCACTTTTCCCACTTCAAGCGAGCCGTGACTGCTGGCTAATCCCAGCGCCTGGGCACCGTATAACGTGACCCCGGCCAGCGCCTCTTCCGGCGTCATGCCAAACAGCGTACAGCCCATGTTCAGCATCAGGCGCAACGACAGTGCCGGCGAAGTGCCCGGATTCGCGTCACTGGCCAGCGCCATCGGTACGCCGTAGCGACGAAACAGCGCCACCGGTGGACGCTGGGTTTCACGCAGCAGATAGAATGCGCCGGGCAGCAATACCGCGACCGTGCCATGCTGCGCCATCGCCTGCGCATCTGCTTCGGTAGCATATTCCAGATGATCGGCCGACAGGGCACCAAAGCTCGCCGCCAGTGTGGCTCCGCCCAGCGAAGAGAGCTGCTCGGCGTGCAGTTTCACCGGCAGGCCCAGCGCTTTTGCCCGTTCAAACACCCGCGTCACCTGCTGCGGTGAAAACGCCAGATGCTCGCAAAACGCATCAACCGCATCTGCCAGCCCCTGCGTTTTGACCTGCGGCAACAGGCGATCACAGATGATATCGATCCAGCCCCCGGGATCGTGCCTGAACTCCGGCGGAAACGCATGGGCAGCCAGACAGGTCGCCAGCACATCGGCGGCGACGCTGTCACCGAGCCGGCGAATCGCGCGCAGCATGCGCAATTCACTCTCTTCATCAAGCCCGTAGCCGGACTTGATCTCCACGGTGGTGACCCCTTCCGCCAGCAGACGATCGAGCCGCCAGCGCGCCGACGCCACCAGCTGATCTTCGGTGGCGCTTCGGGTGGCGCGCACGGTAGAGAGAATGCCGCCGCCCTGAGCCGCAATTTCCGCATAGCTGACGCCATTCAGGCGCTGTTCGAACTCCTGGCTGCGATCGCCGCCAAACACCAGATGAGTATGACAATCCACCAGGCCCGGCGTAATAATGCCGCCGGCCAGGCGGTGATGCTGTTCAGCCTGGAACGCGGGCATCTCTGCCTGCGGCCCAACCCATACCAGCTTGCCCGCCCTGACGACCAGCGCGCCCTGCGGGATCAGATGGTACTTACCGCCGCGCATGGTCACCAGATCGGCACCGGTCCAGACACTCTCTACCTGCATATCCTCTGCCATCGCTGCCTCTTGCCTCCGCCGTTTACACTGTGCGTTAAAGTATGTATATGTATATACAACCACATCCGTTGAGGATCAACCATGGCGACTTTTTTTGCCCCGCGCGCAATGCTGGCTGAAGGCTGGCGACAACAGGTTCGTATCTCGGTCAATCCGGCCGGTTTTATCGAGGCTATTACGCCCGACAGCGATGCCGGAGAAGCGATCCGGCTGGATGGCGAGGTGATCCCGGCGATCGCCAATCTGCATTCGCACGCTTTTCAGCGCGCCATGGCAGGCCTGGCCGAAGTCGCAGGCGATCCGCAGGACAGTTTCTGGACCTGGCGCGATCTGATGTACCGGATGGTGCAGCGCCTGACGCCGGAACAGGTTGGCGATATTGCCGCCCTGCTCTACATCGAGATGTTGAAAGGCGGCTACAGCCAGGTGGCGGAATTTCACTATCTGCATCACGATCCTGACGGCATGCCCTACCCCGACGACGCGATGCTGCAACAGCTGATCCGCGCGGCCGAAGTGGCGGGTATTGGGCAGACTCTGCTGCCGGTGCTCTACAGCTACAGCGGGTTTGGTGCACAGTCGCCGACAACCGGGCAGAAACGCTTTATTCAGCAAACCGATCGCTATCTGCAGCAGCAGTCCCGCCTGCATCAGCTGCAACGCAACCGGCCGCTACTGAATGCGGGTCTCTGTTTTCATTCGCTGCGCGCGGTGAGTGAAAGCCAGATGCAGCAGGTGCTGGCGGCCAGTGCCCCGACTCTGCCGGTGCATATTCACGTCGCGGAACAGCAAAAAGAGGTCAATGACTCGCTGGCGTGGAGCGGAGAGCGGCCGGTGTCGTGGCTGCTGAATCGCTTTGCGGTCGATAGCCGCTGGTGCCTGATTCACGCCACCCATCTCGATCAGAATGAGCTGTCGCGCCTCGCCGCCAGTGGTGCGGTGGCCGGGTTATGTCCGACCACCGAGGCCAATCTGGGCGACGGCATTTTTCCGGCGGTGGAGTATATCGCGCAGGGCGGACGCTGGGGCATTGGCTCCGACAGCCACGTTTCGCTGAGTATTAACGAAGAATTACGCTGGCTGGAGTATGCCCAACGGCTGCGCGACCAGCGCCGCAATCGCATCACCCTGCCGGACCAGCCTTCGGTCGGCGATCTGCTATGGCAGCAGGCCGCGGCAGGCGGCGCTCAGGCGTGCGGCATTCAGCAGGGTTCGCTGGCAGTGGGACAGCGGGCCGACTGGCTGGTGCTGCGCGACGAGGCGTGGCTCGGCAGTGTCGATCAGCGTTCGGTGCTGAATCGCTGGCTGTTCGCCGGTCAGCGCGATCAGATCCGTGACGTCTACGTCGCCGGCAATGCGGTGATCAAAGAGGGCTATCATCCGGCGCAGGCTGCCTGTGCGGCCCGGTTCAGCCAGGCGATGGCGGCACTGCGATGATTACCCGATTTGCTTATGCTGACTTAGCGGTCAGTCGCTGGCGTAACGGCGGCGGAGAGACCCGCGAGCTGATCGGTTATCCGCCCGGCGCGGCATCGTTTGAATGGCGCGCCAGCATCGCGACGCTGGCGCAGGATGGGCCGTTCTCCTCCTTTCCCGGCATTGATCGCATCATCACCCTGCTGCACGGTGACGCGGTCATACTGACCGGCCCCGGCGTGCAGCACCGCTTAACGCCGTTGCAGCCCTGGGCGTTTGCCGGTGAACTGGCGTTAGATGCCCGGCTGGAGGGAGGGATCAGTGAGGATTTTAATATCATGATCCGACGCGGGAAGTGGCAGGCAACGGTTGAGGTGGTGACCGATGCGATCAGCAGCCCGCATGGCGTCGCCTGGGTGCTGGCGGGCCAATGGCAACTGGCGGACGGCGAGCGGCTGGAAGTGCAGCACGGGATCGGCTGGGCAGACCAGCTTACCGGGCTGCGCCCAATCGGAGCGAATGCCCGGCTGCTGCTGACCCGGCTTAGCCGTGTCCCTTAAACCGGCCCAGCAGTTTATAGCGTGAGCCGGGATAGAGCAGGCGCGCATAGGTAACGATTTTGTTGTCGCTCCAGGTCTGACGGCGGATCAGCAGACAAGGCTCATGTTCCTCCAGCGCCAGATGTTTACGCTGGCGCGCGTCGGGCAGCACCGCTTCAACAATGTGCTCGCCCGCGGTCAGCGGCGCGACCCGCATCAGATAGGTATAAGGCGTCTGGCTGTGGTAATCCTGGGTCAGATAATCGGGCGCGACCAGCGGGTTAACCAGCCGATCCTCCAGCTGCACCGGCAGCTCATTTTCATAATGCACAATCAGCGAATGGTAGAGCGTCTGCCCGGTGGAGAGTCCCAGCACCGCCGCCTGCTCAGGATCGGCTTTATTCTGGCCGATGGCGAGAATTTTGCAGCTATGCTGATGCCCGCGCTGGGCGATCTCGTCGGCGATGTTATGCACCTCCAGCATCGCGGTGTAGCCTTTCATCTCGGCGACAAAAGTGCCGACGCCCTGCATCCGCACCAGAAACCCTTCGCTGGTCAGCTCACGCAGCGCCCGGTTAATCGTCATCCGGCTGACGCCCAGCTCATTCACCAGTTCACTTTCTGAGGGCACTCGCTGGTTAGCCTTCCAACGTCCCTCCCGAATCTGGCTGACAATTGCCTGCTTCACACGCTGATAAATCGGCGCGGGTTCATCGCTCATGGCCGCAGCCAGTTGTGCCAGTGCCGTATGCTCGACCATTTGCTGTTCCTTATCCTGATAATGCCTCAAGTTTACTGTCTCGCTGCGTGAATGTATATACATCCGTCACCGCCGGTTGCGCCTCATCAGTGCAGGCGACGCATCGGGCTGGTGCAGGCGCTGCGTCACAGTTTGCCGGTAACCCATGGCTGGCGGGTGATGCATTTTTGTGATCGGTCTGGCACGGCCCTTGCTACTTGTATAGACAAGAATAGACACTTATGCTTCACTCGCATTATCCCGCTGGATCAGGGCAATGAACATCCCTTAGCCACGCCAGCACACTTGTATAGACAGGAGTAGAGTATGTCAGGATCGTCGCAGCGATTACACCTGGTGCCAGGCGAGGTGGATCTCGCCACATTACGCGCTATCTATCAGGGTAACGTCACCCTTAGCCTTGATCACCAGGCGCGCCAGGCCATTGCAGACGCGCAGCAAACCGTCGAGGCGATTGTCGCCTCCGGCAAGGTGGTGTACGGCATTAACACCGGTTTCGGCAAACTGGCGCAGACGCAAATCCCGGCCGGCCGACTGGCCGATCTGCAGCGTAATCTGGTGCTGTCGCACAGCGTCGGCCTCGGCGAACTGCTGCCGGACAACGTGACCCGTCTGGTGGTCGCCACCAAAATTATCAGCCTGGCGCGCGGCCACTCCGGCGTGCGTATCGAACTGGTCGAGGCGCTGCTGGCGCTGTTTAACGCCGGCGTTATGCCCTGCATCCCGGAAAAAGGCTCGGTGGGCGCTTCCGGCGATCTGGCACCGCTGGCCCATATGTCGCTGATGCTGTTGGGTGAAGGTCAGGTGCGGCTCAACGGCGCGCTGATCCCGGCGACGGAAGGCCTGGCATCGGTAGGGCTGTCGCCGTTTGTGCTCGGCCCGAAAGAGGGGCTGGCGCTGCTCAACGGCACTCAGGTCTCGACCGCGCTGGCGCTGCGGGGCCTGTTTGAAGCTGAAAACCTGTTTGCCGCCGGACTGATGGCCGGTGCGCTGTCGCTGGAAGCGATCAAAGGCTCGCTGAAGCCGTACGACGCCCGCATTCATCAGGCGCGCGGTCAGCAGGGGCAGATTGCCGTGGCCGCCGCGGTCAGCGCCCTGATTGAAGGCAGTGAAATCCTCACCTCCCATGCCCACTGCGGCCGGGTGCAGGACCCCTACTCGATTCGCTGCGTACCGCAGGTGATGGGCGCCTGTCTCGATAATCTGTGCCACGCGGCGCGGATATTGCAGATTGAAGCCAACGCCGCTTCCGATAACCCGCTGGTGTTCAGCGACAGCGGCGATGTGATCTCCGGCGGTAACTTCCATGCTGAGCCGGTGGCCTTTGCCGCAGATATCCTGGCGCTGGCGATTGCTGAAGTCGGGGCGATATCTGAACGTCGCCTGGCACTGCTGCTGGATACCGGCTTATCCGGTCTGCCACCGTTCCTGGTGCGTGACGGCGGGGTGAACTCCGGCTTTATGATCGCCCAGGTCACTGCGGCGGCGCTGGCCTCCGAGAACAAATCACTGGCACATCCCGGTAGCGTAGACAGCCTGCCGACCTCCGCCAATCAGGAAGATCACGTGTCGATGGCGACCTACGCTGCCCGCCGCCTCGGCAGCATGTGTTTCAACAGCGCAGCGGTCGTTGGCATCGAAGCGATGGCAGCGGCGCAGGGCATTGAATTTAACCGACCGCTGAAAAGCTCGCCAACACTCGAGCAGGCGATTGACCTCATCCGCCAGCGGGTGGCCTTCCTGGAAGAGGATCGCCTGCTGGCACCCGATATCGACGCGATGCGTCAGTGGGCAAGTCGCGCTGACTGGCCTCAGGCTCTGACCGCGCTGCTGCCCAGCCTGCGCGCCCTCTCTTCTGCTGAATAAGGAATCTGTAATGAGCGAAACCCTGTCTCAGGCCGTGGCACGCGAGATTCGTGCTCCGCATGGCACCACCCTGCACTGCGCCAACTGGCTGATTGAAGCCGCTTACCGGATGATCCAGAACAACCTCGATCCTGACGTTGCCGAGCGGCCGGAAGATCTGGTGGTTTACGGCGGCATTGGCAAAGCGGCGCGTAACTGGGAATGCTTCGAGCAGATCCTGCGCTCGCTCAAGGCGTTACAGCCTGATGAGACGTTGCTGATCCAGAGCGGCAAGCCGGTCGGGGTGTTCCGTACCCACGCCGACGCGCCCCGCGTGCTGCTGGCAAACTCCAACCTGGTGCCGCACTGGGCCACCTGGGATCACTTCCATGAGCTGGATAAGGCGGGCCTGATGATGTACGGCCAGATGACCGCCGGTTCGTGGATCTACATTGGCGCGCAGGGCATCGTCCAGGGCACCTATGAAACCTTCGTCGAAGCGGGACGTCAGCACTACAACAACGATCTGAGCGGACGCTGGATACTGACTGCCGGTCTGGGCGGGATGGGTGGTGCACAACCGCTGGCTGGCGTGCTGGCAGGTGCCTGCGTGCTGGCCATTGAGTGCCAGGAGTCGCGCATCGATTTTCGTCTGCGTACCCGCTACGTCGATCATAAAGCCACCTCGCTGGATGAGGCTCTGGCGCTGATTAACGAGGCAACCGCGGCGAAAAAAGCCATTTCGGTCGGGCTGCTGGGCAATGCCGCCGAGATCCTGCCGGAGCTGGTCAAACGTGCCAGAGCGGGCGGACCGAAACCGGACATCGTCACCGATCAGACCTCGGCCCACGATCCGATCAACGGCTATCTGCCGATTGGCTGGGATCTGGCGCGCTGGCAGCAGGAGAAGGTGTCACAGCCTAAAGCGGTAGAGAAAGCGGCGCGCGCCTCGATGGCAGTTCACGTGCAGGCGATGCTCGACTTCTGTCATATGGGCATTCCGACCGTCGACTACGGCAACAACATCCGTCAGGTGGCGCTGGATGAAGGGGTCGCCAACGCATTCGACTTCCCGGGCTTTGTCCCGGCCTACATCCGTCCCCTGTTCTGTGAGGGCAAAGGACCGTTCCGCTGGGTGGCGCTGTCGGGCGATCCGGAAGATATCTACAAAACCGACGCCAAATTAAAGCAGCTGTTTCCGCAGCATAAAACCCTGCATCGCTGGCTCGACATGGCGCAGGAGCGCATCGCCTTCCAGGGATTGCCGGCCCGCATCTGCTGGCTCGGCCTCGGCGAA
The DNA here is from genome assembly GCF_050432985.1 of Pantoea sp. AN62. Lineage (NCBI taxonomy): Bacteria > Pseudomonadati > Pseudomonadota > Gammaproteobacteria > Enterobacterales > Erwiniaceae > Pantoea > Pantoea sp. AN62. Next base: position 355,520 of record NZ_JBNPYB010000001.1, read on the forward strand.
CGTCATCTCGCTGGCCTGGCTTTCAACGAAATGGTGCGCAATGGCGAACTGAAAGCGCCGGTGGTGATTGGCCGCGATCATCTCGACTGCGGCTCGGTCGCTTCACCAAACCGTGAAACAGAAGCGATGAAAGATGGCTCGGATGCGGTGTCAGACTGGCCGTTGCTCAATGCGCTGCTTAACACCGCTGGCGGTGCGACCTGGGTCAGCCTGCATCACGGCGGCGGCGTGGGAATGGGCTTCTCACAGCACGCGGGGGTGGTGATTGTCTGCGACGGCAGCAAAGAGGCGGATGCGCGACTGGGTCGGGTATTGTGGAACGATCCGGCGACCGGCGTAATGCGCCACGCCGATGCTGGTTATCAACAGGCGCAGGCCTGTGCAGAGCAACACGGCCTGAATCTGCCGATGCTGCAGAAGTAACCTACCGTCGGGGTCAGCGCCAGGCTGGCCCCGCTTTTACCCGCTTCGCCCCGCCTCGTTGGCCACCGTTACTTATTAGTTATTCCATTTTGATTTAGCCTATAGCCAGATTTCGCCCTAACGGCAATAGACGCCGCGCGTCCCGACCACTAAAGTGAAATCTTCTCATTCTGTCAGGAGCACGTTTCTGCATGACCCTTTCCCCCGCCCTGCTTGAAGATGCCCTGCACTGGCGTCGCCAGCTCCATCGCCAGCCTGAATTAGGCTACCAGGAGCATCACACCAGTAATCTTATCGCCCGCGAACTTGAGCTGACCGGATTACAGGTGTTTCGTGGTCTGGCAGGTACCGCAGTGATTGGCACGCTGGAGAATGGCCCCGGTCCGGTTATCGGGCTGCGTGCCGACATGGATGCGCTGCCGATCACCGAAAAAGGTGAGGTCGAGTGGCGATCCGCGACGCCGGGCGTGATGCACGCCTGCGGTCACGATGGTCACAGTGCCATTCTGCTGGCCGCTGCCCGCCAGCTGGCGGCGACACGCCAGTTCAGCGGCACGGTGCACTTTATTTTTCAGCCCGCCGAGGAGAATCTGGGCGGTGCGCGCAAAATGGTTGAAGAGGGATTGTTCCAGCGATTCCCGATGGATGCGGTTTACGCCATGCATAACTGGCCGGGCCTGCCGCTCGGGTCGCTGGCGGTTAATCCCGGTGCGATGATGGCCTCGCTTGATTCGTTTGAAATCACCCTGCACGGCAAGAGTTGCCACGCGGCGATGCCGGAAAGCGGTGCCGATCCGATGGTAGTCGCGGCTGAGCTGATCCTGGCGCTACAGACCATTCCGTCACGCCGTCTGTCACCGCTTTCGTCTGCGGTGGTCAGCGTGACGCAGATCCACGGCGGTGAGGCGATCAACGTCATCCCGGAACAGATTGTGTTGCGCGGCACGGTACGCTGCCTGCAACCGGCAGTGCGCGATAAAGTGCGGGCACTGATCGATGAGTTTGTGGCGACCCTTCCCCGACCGTTTGGGGTGAGCGGCGAAACCAGCTGGCTACCCGGTTATCCGGTGACGGCCAACCATGCCGCGCCGGCAGAGCAGGTTCGCGCGGTGGCGCTGGCGACGCTGGGAGAAGAGAATGTTCACTGGCAGGTCAATCCTTCGATGGCATCAGAAGATTTTGCCTGCATGATGGAAGCCTGTCCGGGAGCTTACTTCTGGCTCGGCGCCGACGGTGAAGAGCCTTCGGCGCCGCTGCACAATGCCCGCTACGATTTTAATGATGCGTTACTGCCGATCGGTATCCGCTTCTGGCAGAACCTGGTTGAACAGGCACTGCCGATCGCCTGAATCAGTAACCGGCGGCGCGCAGCCGCTGGTCGGCGGTCGCCAGCGAGTCGCATTCACCGCTGGCACGCAGGCAGCAGGCCAGCTGCAGCCGCAGCGCCTGCGGTACCGGTCGCTGCTGGTTAATCACCTGCTCAATCCAGGCTGCGGTGACCGCCGCTGATTTATCTGCCGGCAGCTCAACCTGGACCTCGGGCTGACGCTCAACCCACACTTCCGCCTCCGATCCCGCGCCGTGGATCACGCTGATCGCCGGACAACGTTGCGGATTAGCATAGACCTCGCCCTCGGTGCCATTCAGCAGCAGCGCAGGCGCATCAATATCGCTGAAGAATTTCGCCACCCGCGGCACATATTCCGGATGCGACACGCTCGACAGCCGCAACGCCTCGCGTTCGCCAAACGGCGTCGCCAGTTTTGCCAGCGTATGCGCACTGTTCCGCACCCCCATCCGCCAGCGCAGCGACAGCTGTTTCGCCATCGGCGGGCAGAGGTGATCGACGGTAATAAACACCAGCTCACCCGCGTCCAGCCGGGCCTGAGCCTGCTCAGCGGTGGTCACCGGCTGCACGCCCAGCGCGTCAAATACCGCTTCACTGGTGATGCGCGTCGCATCGTCGCTGACGCCGTGCACCAGCACCGGGAAACCGAGCCGGTTCAGCAACAGCGCCAGTAACGGCGTCAGGTTGCCCTGGCGGCGCGCGCCGTTATAGCTCGGGATTACCATCGGCATCGGCCGGTTGGCCGGGGCGTTCAGCTTCATCATCTGCGCCTGCATCGCCTGATAGAAGCCGCGCATTTCAGCTTCGCCTTCGCCCTTGATACGCAGCGCAATCAGGATGCCGCCCAGTTCCAGATCCGGCACCTGGCCAGCCAGCATCGCGCTGTAGAGGGCTTCGGCGGTGTCGAAATCGATGTCGCGGGCATGATTTTTTCCGCGGCCGATCTCTTTAATAATTTTATTCAGTTCCATCACTCGCTTCCGGTTAAGTGCGCGACGGCTTAGCGCCGCGTCGGACGTCGTTTACGCACGGTACGTGTGGCCACCGGGGCGGCCGGTATGGCGTCCGGCTCAGGGGTATCGGGTTGCTCAATCGGGAAGATCGGCAACGCCGCCAGCAGTCGGCTACCGTACGCTTTGCTCAGCAGACGGCGATCGTATATCACGATTTCACCGTAACACTGATGGCTGCGAATCAGGCGTCCGACCTGTTGAATCAGGGTAAACGAGGCGCTGGGTAAACTCTGCACCTCAAACGGATAACGCTTCAGGCTCTTCAGCCATTCGCCTTCGGTCAAAATTACCGGACTGTCTACCGGCGGAAAAGCAATTTTATGAATATGCACCTGACTCAGCAGATCGCCTTTTAAATCCAGCCCTTCAGCGAACGATTGCAGGCCAATCAGAATGCTGGTTTCGCCTTTGCTCACCCGCTGACGATGCAGATCGACCAGTCGGCTGCGCGGCTGATCGCCCTGCACCAGCATCGACAGTCGTAAATCGGGCAGGCAGGCGACAAACTGCTGCATCGCCCGGTTACTGGCGAACAGCACCAGCACCCCTTTGTGCTGCTTCAGCTTCATCTGCTGCCGGAAGAAGCCCGCCATCTCGGCGATGTGCTCCGCTTCGTGGGTCATCAGGGGTTCATAGCGCATTTGCGGGATCACCAGCTTGCCCTGCTCAACATGGTTGAACGGGGAATCGAGCGCCACAAAGCGGTCACCGGCTTTCTCGTTGAGACCGGACATCTCCTGCAGGCGGTTAAAACTGTTAAGCGAGCGCAGCGTGGCGGAGGTGACCACCACATGCGGAATTTTACGCCACAGCATCTTTTCCAGCTGATCGCTGACGCGAATCCCGGCGCAGTGGAACAGCAGGTGCGCCTGACCTTCGCGCAGTTCGCGGGTGATCCATTTCGACACCGGCGCGCCGGAAGCTTTTTCCATCGCCGCCAGTCGCCACAGCTTACTGACCGATTCAAACCAGCCGAACTGGCGGTTCAGCTGCAGCAGATTGCGGTGCAAGCGCACCACATCAACTTTGCCGGTCTGCTCGCTCAGGGCATTGATCAGGCCTTCGCTCAGGCCACGCAGCGCGTCGCTGAGTTTGAACAGCCGGGCGCAAAGGTCCAGCAGCTCCTGCGGTAACGCCCCGAGCACAAAGCGGTATTCGCCCGGCTGATTGTGCGGTGGCAACAGGGGATTGAGCGCCTGGCTGGTAATGGTCAGCAGCTCGCGCAGCTCCTCGCAGTGTGCTTTCAGCCGCTCCGGATTGGCCAGCGGCGGCGGGGATTTAGGCCGCATCTGGGTCATGATGCTGTCCACCAGCTTGATAAACAGATCCAGCTGCAGGCTGCTCCAGCCTGGGGTGATATCAGCGCTCATCTCCAGCGCATCGCGCGCCACTTCCGGCAGATGATGGCCTTCATCCAGCACCAGCATCAGGTTTTTAGCCGGCGGCAATACCGACTCATTCTCCATCGCCGCCATCACCAGCGCATGGTTGGCCACCACCACATCGACCTGCTCTATTTCACGCCGCGCCACGAAAAACGGGCATTCACGATACCAGCGACAGTGGGCGCCGAGGCAGCTGGCTTTATCGGTTGAGAGCCGCTGCCACAGGCTATCGCTGACGTTTTCCTCGCTGTGATCGCGTAGTCCGTCCCACTGATAGCGATCCAGCGCTTTCTGCAACCGGCCGCACTGCGTCTGCTCCTCTTTGGTGCTGCTGATGGCGTCATCATCCAGATAGAGCAGCAGATCGCCCTGCTGATCGTCATCAGCCGCCAGCGCCGCCAGGTTGCGCGGACAGACGTAGCGCCCGCGACCAAAGGCGGCGGTAAAGGTGAGATCGGGGATGATTTTCTTCAGCAGCGGCAGATCTTTGGTGAAGATTTGATCCTGCAACGCCACGTTCGCGGTGCTGATCACCAGACGTTTTTCCTGGGCGCGGCTGGTCGCGATGCCGGGGATCAGATAAGAGAGGGTTTTGCCGACGCCGGTTGGCGCTTCGACCGCCAGATGGCGCGCATCATCGCCCGCCAGGCATTTTGCCACTTCAGCAATCATCTGCCGCTGGGCGGCGCGCGGGATAAAATCGGGCACCTGCTGCTGCAGCGCTTTATACCACTGCGCTATCTGGCTTTTTACTGCTGCTGTCAGGGCCATTTTGTTTGTTACCACACCGTAAAAATTGCCTGTATTTTTACACAGTATGCTGGCGGCGTCAGCTTTCAGGACAATTTTTTCGTCTGCGGTTCCACAAGCGGCCACGGATGCCGCCCGGGGCTGGCGGCAGCCGGGACCGGCTAGCCCAGCAGTTTAAACATATAGGTCGTGGCATCCAGCTCACCGGTGGTGGATTCGGCGTAGAACGGAATAGAGCCGGCGACCTGCCAGTCGAGCGAGCGATAGAGATCGCTGGCGACATCACCGCTGCGCGTGTCCAGCACCAGCAGCATTTTACCCTGCAGTCGCGCCTGCTGTTCCGCCTGCAGCATCAGCTGGCGGGCAATGCCCTGGCGGCGCGCCTGCGGATGCACCAGCAGTTTAGTGATCTCCGCCCGATGGCGGCCGTTGGGCATTGAGCTGCTGTTGATCATCACCGTCGCCACCACGCTGCCGTGCTGACGCGCCACCCACAATTCGGCATCGCCACTCGCCAGGCTGTAAATGCGATCCTGCCAGAAACGGTCAATCGCCTGGTGGTCGGCGGCATCAATAAATCCGACGCTGGCCCCGTCTGCTACGCAGGCCTGCAACACCTCACACAGTTCGGGTAACGCCTGCTGTGCCTCGCTGGCACTGAGCATCTGATAATTAATCATGGTTTTGCCACCACCAGTAAATAGTGCGCGCCCTCGGTCAGGTGCGCTTCAAAGGCCGATTTTCCCGTCAGATGAAAGCGTAAACAGTCGCCGGGACGTAAGCTCCAGCGTTGAGCTGCCATGCTGACGGTCAGGCCGCCTTCACGCAGCCAGATATGCTGTTCCATACCGTGAATCGGCGGCGCGTCGTAATCGATACGCGCGCCGGGGCGTAATTTGCCCTCCACCAATTCGCATCTAAAATGAGTAACAGGCGGTGACACATTTCGGCGGTGAAAGCCACTGGCCTCATCACTCCATACCGGCTGCTGGTCATACGGGATCAGCAGCTTTGCATCTTCCTCCACCTCACTCAGCAGGCGCGACATGGTTAATCCGTACGCCACGCACAGACGATTAAGCAGTGCGGCGGTAGGGCTGGTCTCGCTGCGCTCAATACGTGATAATGACGCACGGCTGATACCCGTTGCGATTGAAAGCTCATCCAGCGACCAGCCGCGTTGCAAGCGTAATTCCGCCAGCCGCGCAGCCAGGCGCTGTTCTGTATTCAGGTCCGGCATAGCATCCTCTCATAATTGGGAATAATTTCTCTTATATGAGATATAGCTGAGAAAAGGCGCAGCGGTCAAGTTGTACACTAAAAAATGTATTGTACAACTTAGCTTGCTTCGTTATGGTAATTCCACTCAGATCAGTCTAAAGAGGAATTTATGACCCTATACAGTATCGGTGACGTCGCCGAGCGCTGTGGCATAAACCCAGTGACCTTGCGCGCCTGGCAAAGACGTTATGGCTTACTGAAGCCGCAGCGTACCGAAGGTGGGCATCGTCAGTTTGATGAAGAAGATGTTCAGCGCATTGAAGAGATCATGCGCTGGATTGAAAGCGGCGTGCCGGTAGGTAAAGTCAAAGCGCTGCTGGAAGGCGGTGATGTTGATGCGCACGACGGCTGGACCACCCTGCAGGATGAACTCATCAGCGTGTTACGCCACGTCAGACCCTCCAAGCTGCGTAACAAGATCGCGGCCATCGGTCGTGAACATCCGATCGACGCATTGATCGATCACGTCTTTATGCCGGTGCGCCAGAAGCTCAGCCTCGACCAGAATACCGCCCGCACCATGTGCAGCCTGCTGGATGGCCTGCTGATTGATTATGTGGCGTTCTGCCTGACCGGCAGCCGCAAAAAAGCGGGCAAAGACGCGCTGATTATCGGCTGGGGCATTGAGGATCGTACCCGTATCTGGCTGGAAGGCTGGCGTCTGTCGCAACATGGCTGGCGCATCGATGTGCTGGCTGAGCCGCTCGACGTGCCGCGTCCGGAACTGTTTCCCGGCATGAATATGTTTGTATTTACCGGTAAAAAACTGACCCGTCGTCAGCAGGATCAACTGTCACACTGGCAGGAACAGGGTTACGCCGTGCGGTTGCACGAAACACCCTGATGACAAAAACGCACGCTGGGCACTTTGCCTGCTGCCTTGCGCGCGCTATCATTCCCGCCTCATATTCACGCGCTCAGGTTTTCCCATGAACTGGAAAAAAACATTCTTCGCTACGCTGTTTTTCATAATGGCGGCTGGCGGTACCAGCGGTCTGATGCTGGTCGGTTATTCACTCATCGTTCACTCACGCTAAGCCAGCGTTGCAGGCGCTCGAACAGGCGATCGCTGACAATCGCCAGCAGCGCCACCAGTAACGCCCCCTGAATCACATACGCCGTGTTAAACCCGCTTAAGCCGATGATCACCGGTGAACCGAGGCTTTTTGCCCCGACCGTTGAGGCGATAGCGGCGGTGCCAATGTTGATGATCACCGAGGTGCGGATCCCGGCGATAATCACCGGGGCGGCCAGCGCCAGCTCAATCTGCCACAGACGCTGCCATGCACTCATCCCGACCCCTTCGGCAATCTCCCGGCTGCTGGCGGGTACGCTGTCGAGACCGGCCAGCGTGCCCTGCAAGATCGGCAGCAAACCGTAGAGCAGCAGCGCCACCACGGCAGGCCAGGCACCAAATCCCATCACCGGCACCGCAATCGCTAATACCGCCACCGGCGGAATGGTTTGTCCGGCCGCCACCAGCGTTTCCATCAGCGGCCGGAACGCCCGACCGGCGCGCCGGGTCACTATCACCCCGCTGCCGACGCCGATAACCATTGCCAGCAGGCTGGCGGTGACGACCAGAAACAGGTGCGCCAGCGTCAGTTGCCAGAAGGTCTCCTGCTGATAAAGCGGCCGCGCCAGCTCGGGAAACCAGCGATGGAACAGCGGCCCGCTGTAGGGCATCAGCGTCAGCAGCGCGCCATACAGCAGCACCAGCCAGAGCAGCGGATCGGTCAGCCGGCGCATGCGGTCTCCTCACGCAGCGTCAGCAAATCGTGAAAATAGAGCACGCCCAGCGGCTGCTGCTGTTCATCAATCACCGGCAGTTTGTCGGTTCGCCGGGTAATAAACTGCGACAGCGCTTCGCGTAGCGTCAGCCCGGCGGCAATCGGTTCGCCCGCCAGCCATTCACCGCGCCGCACGGCGTTGCCGACCTGTCCAAGCGACAGCAGGCGCACGCCCATTTCGCTGCGGCCAAAGAAATCACGTACAAACTCATTTTTCGGCTGGGTCAGCAGCTCAACCGGTTTTCCCTGCTGGACGATCCCGCCATTATCCATCAGCACGATGCGGTCGGCCAGCGTCAGCGCCTCATCGATGTCATGGGTTACCAGCACAATGGTGCGTCCCGACAGCCGGTGAATACGCAGCATCTCCTGTTGCAGCGCGCCACGGGTCACCGGGTCGAGCGCGCCAAACGGTTCATCCATCAGCAACACCTCCGGATCGGCCGCCAGCGCACGCGCCACGCCAACCCGCTGCTGCTGTCCGCCGGAAAGCTGATGCGGATAACGGTTCAGCAGCTGCGCATCGAGGTTGAGCAGCGTCAGCAGCGCCTCTATCCGCTGCGTGACCTGCGGTTTTGACCAGCCGAGCAGCGCCGGCACCGTGGCGATATTTTTTTCTACCGTCCAGTGAGGAAACAGGCCGATCGACTGAATGGCATAGCCCATCCGCCGCCGCAGCGCGCGGGCATCAAGCTGACGAATCGACTCGCCGGCGAAACGGATCTCGCCGCTGTCGAACTCAACCAGCCGGTTAATCATCTTCAGGGTGGTCGACTTACCGGAACCGGAGGTGCCCAGCAGCACGCAGAACTCCCCTTCCGCCACCGTCAATGAGAGATCGCTGACCGCCGCTTTGCCGTTAAAAGCGCGCGAGACGCCGTTAAATTCAATCATCTTTTTTCTCCAGCAGTGAGATCAGCAGGCGGAACAGCGCATCTACGGTGACCGCCAGCGCAATCACCGGAATCACTCCGAGCAGCACCAGATCCAGCGCGCTGCTCAGCAGGCCCTGGAAAATAATCGCGCCAAAGCCGCCGGCACCAATCAGCGCCGCGACCACTGCCATGCCCAGAGTTTGTACCACCACCACCCGCAGACCCGCCAGCCATACCGGTAAGGCCAGCGGCACATCAACCGCGAAAAACTGTTGCCGGCCGCTCATCCCGACGCCGCGCGCGCTTTCACGCACCTCCTGCGGCACCTGTTGCAGACCGACCACCACGCTGCGCACCAGCGGCAGTAAGGCGTAAAGCACCAGCGCAATCAGCGCCGGAGCCATGCCGATGCCACTGATACCCCAGGCACCCAGCCACGGAAAACGCTGTGCCAGGCCCGCCAGCGGCGCAATCAGCAGGCCAAACAGCGCCACCGAAGGCACTGTCTGAATCACATTCAATACGCCAAATACCCCGCTCTGCCAGCGTGGCTGTCGGAACAGCAGAATGCCCAGCGGCAGCGCGATGATCAGCGCTGGCAGCACGGTGCCGGCCAGCAACGTCAGATGGCGCACCAGCGCGGCGTCAAATACCGCCTGGCGATTGGCATATTCTTTCAGCAGGGAGAGATCGTTAAGCTGGCCGCTGAACAGCAGCAACAGCGGCAGCAGCCACACCTGCAGGTTAAGCAGCAGCTGTGCCAGCCGGTGACGGGTCAGTTGCCGCACCGTGTCGGTGATCAGCAACAGCAGCAGCGCCCCGCTGCACCACAGGCCGCTGGCAAAGCTGGTGCGAGCCAGTCGGCTACCGTGCTGGCTAAGCAGCGTCGCCTGATTGCCGCTCAGCCAGATCATCGCCGCCAGCAGCAGTTCGGCCGACAACAGCGCCAGGCTGAGGCTGACGCGCGACGGCGGACACCACAGCAGCAGCCATAATACCGCCAGCGGCGGCAGCACTACTGCCGACTGGCTGATCTGCCAGCCCATCAGCGGCGCGCCTGCCACCAGTCGGTTCGGCGCGAAGGTCAGAACAGGCAGCGCCACCAGCGCCAGGCTCAGCAGTGCCAGCAGCAGCAGTGCGACCGGCTGCTGACCGGGACGTCGTATCGCTTCCCGCGATATCTGCATCAGTTACAGCAGCTTCTGCTGTTGCAGCCACTCTTTCGCCACGCTGCTGGCGTCCTGGCCGTCCACCGCAATTCTGGCGTTCAGCTGCTGCAGCGTTTTCTCGTCCAGCGCGCTGAATACCGGTTTCAGCCAGTCGCCAATCTGCGGATAGGCTTTCAGCACCGATTCACGGATCACCGGCGTCGGGGCGTAGATTGGCTGCACGCCTTTTGGATCGGTCAGCGTCTGTAATCCCAGCGCCGCCACCGGGCCGTCGGTGCCGTAGGCCATCGCCGCATTAACGCCTGAAGTTTGCTGCGCCGCCGCGCTGATGGTAACGGCAGTATCACCGCCGGCCAGCGACAGCAGCTGATCCTGCTTAAGATCGAAACCGTAGGCTTTTTCAAAGGCCGGCAGCGCATCACTGCGTTCGATAAATTCTGCCGAGGCCGCCAGCTTGAAAGTGCCGCCCTTTTTCAGCCAGGCACTGAGGTCGGCCAGCGAGGTCAGCTGATTTTTCTCTGCCAGATCTTTACGCACCGCAATGGTCCAGGTGTTGTTGGCTGGCGCAGGCGTCAGCCACACCAGGTGATTTTTGTCGGCATCCAGTTTTTTGACTTTTTCGTAGCCCTGACGGGCATTTTTCCAGGCACTGTCTTTTTCGTCATTAAAGAAAAAAGCGCCGTTGCCGGTATATTCCGGGTAGATATCCAGTTCCCCGGCGGTGATAGCGCCGCGCACCACCTGAGTGGTACCCAACTGAATTTTATTGACGGTTTTGACGCCATGCTTCTCCAGCACCTGCAAAATCACGTTACCCAGCAGTGAACCTTCAGTATCAATTTTTGAACCGACCCGCACCGGATCGGCAGCGTGTGCGATGCCCAGACTGAGCAGCAACGCGCTCATTCCAATCCAACCCCGAACTTTGACCATGACCTGTTCCTTATCGCGTGTTATTGCCTGTTGTTATGACCTGTTGTTTTGATCTGTTGTTATCGATTCTTGTCACCCCGGTGATTCAGGTTCGCGCATCGCGGTGCCCAGCGCTGATCCGGTGATCCGGTGCAGCGGCAGCGCCGCAATGAATGCCGTCGCCTGACGCAGAGCGGTTTGGTTATCTGCCTTAAAAGCGTAGCCTGGCTGTGCCGGCTCGTAGATGACTTTATCGCAAATTAATAACGATTTGAGACTAAAAACTTATTATTCATAACTCAATTGAATTTACGTCTGGGCGTCTAAACGGCTATTCTCGATGGCCTGTTTTTATAATAAAAGACTCACAACATCATGACCGACCTGATCTCTTCAGCCCATGTGGCCACAACAGGGAGTGCGCCGAGCGGCGAAACGCAGTGGATCCGCAGCGCGGCGGATGTCTCCCGCCTGGTGAACAGCGGCGACAGCGCCCGTAATAACGCGCGCATTGTGGTCGCTATCGCGCTCGGTGGGGTATTTCTCGACGCCTACGATCTCGGCGCGCTGGCGTTTGGTATCAAAGACGTGGCGCGCGAATTTAATCTGACCCCGACCGGCACCGGGATGATCGCCTCGACCATCACCTTCGGGGCGATCATCGGCGCGCTGATCGGCGGATACCTGACCGATAAAATTGGCCGTTATCGGGTTTTCATGGCCGATATGTTTTTTTTCGTGGTGGCGGCAATCGCCTGTGCGTTTGCGCCAAACGAATATGTGTTAGGCGGAGCGCGTTTCGTGATGGGGCTCGGCGTCGGCATCGATCTGCCGGTGGCGATGGCCTTCCTGGCAGAGTTTTCGAAGCTGCGCGGTAAAGGCAATAAAGCGGCCAGCGTGGCGATGTGGTGCCCGACCTGGTACGCAGCGATCAGCATCTCGTATCTGCTGGTGCTGCTGCTCTACGCGGTGTTGCCGGAAAGCCATACCGACTGGCTCTGGCGGCTGATCCTTGGCTTTGGCGCGGTACCGGCCATCATCATCATCGCCATTCGCAGTCGTTACATGAGCGAGTCGCCGGTGTGGGCCGCTAATCAGGGCGATCTGCAGGCGGCCGCCTCAATCTTACGCAGCGCATGGAATATCAACGCCCAGGTGGCACCGGATGCGGCGCTGACGCCCGCCCGACCGGCGCGACCAGCCAGCTGGCGTAACTACGGCGCGCTGTTGCAGGGTGTCTATCGACGCCGCACCGTGCTGGCGACCATCACCTCCATCGCCTCCTCGTTTGCCTATAACGCCGTGGCGTTTGGCCTGCCGGTGATTATCTCCAGCTTCTTTGCCCAGTCGATGCTGACCACCATTCTGGTGTCGCTGGCGCTGAATCTGCTGTTTGCGTTTGTCGGCGGCGTTCTGGCGGTACGGCTGGTGCCGCGTCTCGGAGCATGGAAGATGTCGGTGGCCGGTTATGCCTGTCAGTGCGTGGCACTGCTCGGGCTGGCGCTGATTGGACGCCCGGACGGCGGTCAGGAAGCGGCCCTGGCGATTGGTATGCTGGCGCTGTTCCTGTTTGGTCAGGGCTTCGGTCCCGGCTCGCATACCATGACTTTTGCCTCACTCAGCTATCCGACCTCGCTGCGTGGCGTGGGGGTTGGCTTTAACCAGACGCTGATGCGTGGCAGTTCGACCCTGTCGCTGTTCCTGTTTCCGGTGCTGGTCGCGGCGCTGGGGACCGGGGTGTTCTGGGTCATTTTTCTGGCCCCGCTGGCGGGCCTGCTGGCCTTACTGGCAATCCGCTGGGAACCGTCAGGTTATGATGTGGATGCCGAGGATTTTGAGCTGCCGCGTTGATCCTGAATAGCTTCTCAGGATGTAGCGATAACGGCTGCGGAAGATAAAGCGAGGGGAGCGTACGTCGCTAGCAAAGCAGCGCGAGCCGTGCATGGCCCGTGCTGAGCCTGCCTGAAACAGCGATTTTGCGAAGGAGGTATGCTGCCTGAGCCATCGCGTTATCGACGACCCGAACCGCACCTTAGCGTGCGGTTTTTTTATGCCGGAAACGCGTCGAGATGGGCCGGAATGCGCGGAAAAGTATGCAAAAACCACGGCGTGAACTGCTGCGGCTGCTGGCGCATCTGTTGTTCAATGGTCGCCAGTGAACGGTAATCAAAAGCGTCAGCCTCCTGCGGATTAAGCTGTGGCAGGCGATCACAAACCGCAAAGAAGACGTGACCATATTCGTGTTCGGTCAGGCCATTACTCAGCGGCAGGTTGTAGCTCAGCTCAAACATCGGCGTCAGGCTGACCTCCATTCCCATCTCTTCGCGCAGACGCCGTTCAGCGGCATCCTGGGTTGATTCATGGGGATAAGGATGACCGCAGCAGGTGTTACTCCACAAACCACCACAGTGATATTTATCGCTGGCGCGCCGCTGTAACAGCAGCTCCTGCCGGGAATTGAAGACGTAGACCGTCACCGCGCGGTGCAGTAATCCTTTTTCATGCACTTCCAGCTTTTCCATTTTGCCGGTGGGACGATCGAGGTGGTCAACGAGGATAACTTCAATAGCAGACATGGCGTTTCCTTGAGATTATTCCCAACTATTCTGGCACAAGATTGCCAGTTTGGGCGGTCACAACGCGGAATTTTTAACAGCAGCCAGTCTGGGATAGGCGGATGAGGCGGGAAGAAAATCAGGCCAGCAAGGCTGGCCTGAGGAGGGATTACAATCTGAAGCTCTGCACCACCCGTTCCAGCTGGGTGCTTTGCACTTCCATCGCCTGTGCCGCAGCCGATACCTGCTCCACCAGCACGGCGTTCTGCTGAGTGGTGCCGTCAAGCTGGGTGATCGCGACGTTAACCTGCTCAATCCCCATGCTCTGTTCGCGGCTGGCCGACATGATTTCGCTCATCAGTGTGGTGACGCTGCTGACGCCCTGCATAAGCTCATCCATGGTTTGTCCCGCCTGTTCCACCAGCGCGCTACCGGCATCAATGTTCGACACCGACTCTTCGATCAATTTTTTGATCTCACGCGCTGAGTTAGCCGAGCGCTGTGCCAGGTTACGCACTTCCGACGCCACCACGGCAAACCCGCGCCCTTGCTCACCGGCCCGCGCCGCTTCCACCGCGGCGTTAAGCGCCAGGATATTGGTCTGGAAGGCGATGCTGTCGATCACGCTGATGATATCGACCACTTTACGCGAGGAGTGATGGATCTCGCCCATGGTGGTCACTACCTGACGTACCACTTCCGTCCCGCGCGCCGCCACCTGTGACGCATCGCCGGCCAGCTGGTTAGCGTGCGTGGCGTTGTCAGCATTCTGGCGCACCGTGCCGGTCAGCTGCTCCATCGAGGCCGCAGTTTCGACAATCGAACTGGCCTGATCTTCAGTACGTGACGAGAGGTTGGCGTTGCCGCTGGCAATCTCACGCGAGGCAGCGGTAATCGCCAGCGCGCTGTCGCCGACCTGCTGCATCAGCCCCTGCAGGTAGCTGATAAACTGGTTGAAGCTTTGCGCCACCGCGTTAAATTCCGGGCTGTTGCTGGCCGGCAGACGTTGAGTCAGATCCGCACCGCCGGTCGACAGGGCTTCGATATTGCTGTTGAGCACGCTGAGGCGTTTCATCATGGCACGCACAAAACCGAGCAGCACCAGCAGCAGGATCACCGCCAGCGGGATCTGCACCAGGCCCAGACGGGTCAGCATATTGTGAGACTGCGCTTTCAGCAGGCTGGTCGGCAGGCTACTGGCGAGATACCACGGGCTGCCCGGGATCGCCTGCACTAACAGCGTCTGCTCACCGTCGTTGCTGTCAAAGGTGGTCTCCAGCGGCTGATTACCGATGCCACTCAGCAGCGATTTCAGCGGCGCGGCCATCGGCAACGGCACGTCGGCCAGGTTTTCCAGTTTCGGTGCCGCGTTCACCAGCGCACCGTTACCGACCACTTTGCCGTCGGCTTCTACGATCAGCACGTTACCGTGAATCGCCTCGCCCATCTGTTTTGCCAGCTGGTTAAAGAAGCCGAGCGTGACGTCAATGGTCGCAACGCCCCAGACGGTCCCGTCGCGATAGATCGCCATGGCGCAGTTGGTGCGCGGCTGCGGACTGGCTGCATCCTGGTAAGCTTTGGCCCAGGCGCACTGCCCTTTCTCTGCTGCCATGCCATCTTTGTACCAGGACTGCTCCCAGTATTTGTCAGCCGCATCGGAGTTCCAGTAGGTGTTGACCTGCAGTTCGTTGCTGGCGTTGCGGGCAAAGAAGCTGCTGTTTTTCTCTTTTGCCGGATCGCGACGATTCGGCAGTGGCCAGATGCCGCCGCCAAACACGTTACTGTCCTGATATTGGTTCACCAGCGTCGGCAGTAAGGTGTCGATGGTGGCGCTATCCATCACAGACGCGGCCTCGGTGATAGCGCGCTGCTGCGCCTGAACCCGGTTCATCTGTTCAACGATGCCGGACGCCAGGGAATCAACCTGATAGCGAACCAGACGGCTTTCGCTGTCAATCAACTGTGGAGCGACAAACTGGTTAATCACCCAGACGGTGATCAACAGGAGTGCAACGAAGAAAGCGATGAGTGTTGCAGTGAAGCGGGACTGTGTTGTTTTTAACATCTTTGTTCCCCTGGACCTGGTGTGGCGCGATTGCCTTATCCGGGTTAACGGCGCGGCCCAGCGGAACTTGAGATGAGCAGGATCACAGATTTGAAAAATGGCTGATTAGCCTGAGAATTTAGTATTACGCCTGGCGACGTGTCGTCGCCAGGCGGCCGGAAGCGACCGGGTCGGGCACTACTCCGGCGAATCCACCACCTGCTGACGCGGCCGGAAGATATGGTTATTGCCGTCTGCCGTCAGCCGCTCGCGCAGCTGTTGTCCGCCGTGCTCATCAGCCTGGGCGAACTGGCGTTCCGCCTCGGTAATCGGGGTAGTCCACAGCAGCGTGGGTCGATCGCCGTCGCGCTTCGGCAGTTTGAACTGCGCGCTCTCGCTGGCCAGTTCACCCGCCAGTAAAAAGCTGTCAAAGCCGACCGGTGCCACTTCTGACGCCAGAGTGTGCCCTTCCCCCAGCCAGGTGAGGCGCGCCCACGGCAGATGCACAAACTCCGCCAGCGCGCTGGCCATCTGCACCGCATTGCCTTCAGTCATTACTTCACCGTC
Source organism: Pantoea sp. AN62 (assembly GCF_050432985.1). Classification (NCBI taxonomy): domain Bacteria; kingdom Pseudomonadati; phylum Pseudomonadota; class Gammaproteobacteria; order Enterobacterales; family Erwiniaceae; genus Pantoea; species Pantoea sp. AN62. Next base: position 371,632 of record NZ_JBNPYB010000001.1, read on the forward strand.
AACCGCCATGCCCAGTTCGATACGGCGATACTGCGGCGCCAGCTCATCAAACAGATAATCGACCTGCGGCATCGGCCGGATGCTCATGCCGAGCGTCAGGAAGTACCAGACGCCCTGGTGCCAGTGCTGGGAAATCGCCATCGGTGGCCAGCTGCCCTGATCGATGGCGTAATATTTCACCGACTCGCCAAAGCGGGCCTGATAACAGGCCATTAAATCCTGCTGCACCTTATCCCACTCACTGCCGTCGTGCCATTCACGCCAGAACTGACGCTGCTGCTCGGCGCGGGCGTAATAATCATTGGTGGAAGCCGATCCGAGCGGCGCCGTCAGTCGGTTTTTTTTGATGCAGCCGGCAGAGAAGCTGACCTGCTTATCCTGATAAAGACTCCAGCCTGGGATCACCGCCAGCAACTGGCCGTAATACCACAAGGCCGCGCCATCATCACTCGGCTCCCACAGCACCTGCAGGCCAGCCGGATCGAGTTCCGGCTCGGCTTCCAGATTACGGCAATATTCGGCGCTGAGCAGCGGCGCTATGCCCTGCTCCATCGCTTCACGATCTTCCTGTGCCGGTGCCGGCAGCAGATTACGTAACCAACAGCCGCGCACCGCGTACTGGCTGCGAAACAGATCGGTCGGCCAGATGTAAAAATAGGCGGTGCGCGCATCCTGCTCAACAATCGCGGTCAGGGTGCGTTGCTGATTGTGGACTTCAGCAATCAGGGATTTGTACGTCATAGTGCCTCGACAAAGCCTGGAGGAATCCATTTTCCCCGAGAATAGAGCAGGATCGTGACTGCCGCCATCTGAGACAAGGGTAATAGTCTCAAAGTGCGTCATCGAGTCGAGTATGGCGGAGTCAGATTCGGGCGGGAGGGGGGCGGCCGCAGAGGCGGATACGCTGCGTTTAGCCGACTGAAAATGAAAGCGCACCGGCGCGAATCGGGCGGTCATCAGACCGGATGGCGGCCCATCCTGACCATCGCCCGATACCAGGCACCGCGCTGAATCGACCAGCGTAAACCGACGGCAATCGCCGCGATCTGCTGATCGATCACCGCCTGCTGCCAGCGGCCGATTTCACGACCCGACATCGCCTGCGCCCAGTCCGGCATCAGGCCAAAGCCTGACTTCAGCATCACTTTCATTACCGGTCTGGCCTGCCAGCTTGGGGCGGGCGCGTTCATCAGCAGGCGCGTCACTTCCGCCGTGCGCTGATCAAAACGCAGCTCCGAACGCATCTGTTGCAGGTAATCCGCAACATCGACGACACTTTTGGGTACCCGTTCCGCTCCCAGCGCTTCGGCGATCAGCGCGGCTTCCTGATAATAGCGATCCTGATCGGCGCGACTGAGGCGCGGATTTTTATAGCGCAGATGGGCAGCCAGAAAACGGCTGGTTTCCGCCACGTGTACCCAGGTCAGCAGATGTGGATCGCTGGCGGCATAAGGTTTGCCAGCGCTGTCGACGCCGCTGACTTTAAGGTGAATACGCTTCACCCGCTCAATCAGCGTATGTGCATCCTGGGTGTTACCAAAGGTAGTGACCGCAATGAACTGGCTGGTGCGCCGCAGGCGACCCATCATATCCTGACGAAAGTTAGAGTGATCCCAGACGCCAGCCAGCGCAGCCGGGTGCAGCATCTGTAGCAGCAGCGCACTGATGCCGCCGCACATCATTGAGGTAAAATCACCGTGTACCTGCCAGATGATGCTGTCCGGGCCAAACAGACCGGGATCGCCAGGCGGCTGAGAAATGTCGAATTCATTCAGCGACAGGCCGTTAAGACGAAACACCTGTTGCTGGATGCGGTCACGCAGATTAATCATGATGGCTCTGATAACAGAAAGAATGCGGCGCGCCGTAACGTCTGGCGCGCCGCATCTCCCTCAGGAAGCAAAGAGGGACGGTTATAAATAGTCGAACTGTGCGTGCTGGGTACGAACGGAATCCAGCCCGATCATCACATTGAATTTACCCGGTTCTGCCACCTGCTGCATCTGCTGGTTCCAGAACTTCAGCGCATCGACATCAATCTTAAAGGTCACGGTCTGCGACTCGCCCGCTTTCAGCATGATGCGCTTAAAGCCGCGCAGCTCCTGAACCGGCCGGCTGATGGAGGCAACCGGATCGTTCAGATACAGCTGCACCACCGTTGCACCGTCGCGCTTGCCGCTGTTGGTCACCGTGACGCTGGCTTCAATGCTGCCGTTACGCGGCATGGTCGGTGAGGATATTTTTACCGGCGACACGGTGAAAGTGGTATAGCTCAGGCCATAGCCAAATGGATAGAGTGGGCCGTTAGCCGCATCGTAATAGTGCGAGGTGTATTTGTTCGGCTTCTCCGGGTTATACGGACGGCCGGTCGGCAGATGGTTGTAGTAGATCGGAATCTGACCGACTGAACGCGGGAAGGAGACCGGCAGCTTGCCCGACGGATTGTAATCTCCGAACAGCACGTCAGCGATAGCATTGCCGCCTTCGGTGCCGCTGAACCAGGTTTCCAGCATCGCATCGGCCATCCGGTCTTCATTCACCAGCGCCAGCGGACGGCCATTCATCAGCACAATCACCAGCGGTTTGCCGGTAGCCTTCAACGCGGCTAACAGCTTCTGCTGACTGGCCGGGATCACCAGGTCGCTGCGGCTGGAGGCTTCATGCGCCATGCCCTGCGCTTCACCGACCGCCGCAACCACCACATCTGCCTGCTTCGCTTTGGCCACCGCATCATCAATCAGCTGCTGCGGCGAACGCGGATCGACCGACACCGCCTGCTCATACAGGTTGAGGAAATCCTGAATGCCTTTGCTATCGGTGATGTTGGCACCTTTTTCATACAGCAGCGTCGCTTTGCCGGCTGTGGCATTGCGCATTCCCTGCAGCAGCGAAATGGACTGCTTCGCTACGCCGGCCGCCGACCAGCTGCCCATGATATCGCGCTGACTGTCCGCCAGCGGGCCAATCAGGGCAATGGTGCCCGACTTCTTCAGCGGCAAGGTCTCCAGCCGGTTTTTCAGCAGCACCATACTTTTGCGTGCGACATCGCGCGCTTCGGCCCGATGCAGGCGACTTTCGGCGTTGGTATCCTGCGGATCGCTCTCTTTCGGCCCCAGATGGCTGTACGGATCGTTAAACAGCCCCATGTCATATTTGACGTTGAGGACGTGACGCGCCGCATCGTCGATCTCCGCCATGCTGACCGCGCCGCTCTTCACCAGATCGGGCAGATATTTGCTGTAATATTCGTCGCTCATGCTCATATCGACGCCCGACTTCAGCGCAATACGCACCGCATCCTGTGGATCGCTGGCAACACCATGCTTAATCAGTTCTTTAATGGCACCGTGATCGCTGATGGTGATGCCTATGAATTTCCACTTATCGCGCAGCAAATCTTTCAGCAGCCAGCTATCCGCCGTGGCCGGTACTCCATTGATTGAATTCAGCGCCACCATCACGCCGCCGCTGCCCGCATCCAGCGAGGCTTTATAGGGCGGCAGATAATCCTGGAACATCCGCTGCGGACTCATGTCGACTGTGTTGTAATCGCGTCCGCCTTCCACTGCGCCATACAGCGCGAAGTGTTTAACGCTGGTCATGATGTTATAGCGGTCAGCCGCGCTTTTGCCCTGCATCGACTGCACCATGCTGCGGCCCATTTCGCCGGTCAGGTAGGTATCTTCACCAAAGCCTTCTGAGCCACGGCCCCAGCGCGGTTCCCGGCTGACGTCCACCATCGGCGCCCAGGTCATGTTCAGGCCGTCGTCGGCGGCTTCATAGGCGGAAACCCGTCCCACCTCTTTTACCGCATCAAGATCCCAGCTGGCGGCCAGGCCGAGCGGGATCGGAAAAATAGTGCGCTGCCCGTGAACCACATCGTAGGCGAAGAACAGCGGAATTTTCAGCCGGCTGAGCTGCATCGCCTGATCCTGCATCGCGCGGATATCCTGACGGGTAACGGTATTGAAAATCGCGCCAACCTGACTTTTCTTGATCATCTCACGGATGACTTCTTTTGGATTATCAGGCCCGACGCTGATTAAACGCAGCTGGCCGATTTTCTCATCCAGCGTCATTTTGGTCAGCAGATCGTTGACGAACGCATCCCGCGCCTGTTCGGTCATCGGGTGGTTACCTGGCATTGTCTCAGCCAATGCCGGTTGCATCGCGAGGGAGACAGCGAGACTAACAGAGTAAATCCATTTCATCAGGGTGGGTTCTCTTAAGTAACTGCGCAATATCGAATAAACAGGCGGCAGTGTGCCACAAGAAGAGAATAGCAGGTAGCCTGCCGGTGTCACACTGCGTTGCAGTGAGTTGACGTGCTACAGTAATGACGCACTGATAAGACAAGGGAATTGCCCATGAAACAGACCTCTGCCCTGCTTTCTGACCTACGCCGCCTGGTCGGCCCCGCTCACCTGCTCACCGAACCTGAACAGACCGCCCGCTATCGTAAAGGCTTTCGCTCCGGCGAAGGCGACGCGCTGGCGGTGGTGTTCCCTGCCACCCTGCTGGAGCTGTGGCGGGTGCTGCAGACGCTGGTGAATGCCGATGCCATTATTCTAATGCAGGCGGCCAATACCGGCCTGACGGAAGGCTCTACCCCGCACGGCGATGATTACGATCGCCCGCTGGTGATCATCAGCACCCTGCGGCTGGATAAGCTGCAGTTAATCGATGACGGTAAGCAAGTGCTGGCGTTCCCGGGCAGCACGCTCTATCAGCTGGAGAAAGTGCTTAAGCCGCTGGGACGCGAGCCGCATTCGGTCATTGGATCGTCGTGCATTGGCGCCTCGGTGCTGGGCGGGATTTGTAATAACTCCGGCGGATCGTTGATCAAACGCGGCCCGGCCTACAGCGAAATGGCGCTATACGCGCAGATTGATGCGCAGGGAAAACTGCGGCTGGTTAACCACCTTGGCATCGATTTAGGCCAGTCGCCGGAAGAGATCCTCGGCCGGCTGGATGACGATCGCTGGCAGCAAACCGATGTCCATCATGACGGTCGCCACGCCTCCGATCACGATTACGCCAGCCGGGTGCGTGAAGTCGATGCCGATACGCCAGCCCGCTATAACGCTGATGCCCGCCGCCTGTTTGAGGCATCGGGCTGTGCCGGGAAGCTGGCGGTGTTCGCCGTGCGTCTCGACACCTTTGCCACCGAGCCTCAGCAGCAGGTATTTTATATCGGTACCAACGATCCGAGCGTGCTGAGCGATATCCGTCGCCACATGCTGGCGCACTTCAGCAACCTGCCGGTGGCGGGCGAATATATGCACCGCGACATCTATGACATCGCTGAGGTCTACGGCAAAGACACCTTCCTGATGATCGACAAGCTGGGCACCGACAAGATGCCGCTGTTTTTCACCCTGAAAGGCCGCGTTGACGCCTGGCTGAGCAAACTGTCGTTTATTAAACCGCACTTCAGCGACCGGCTGCTGCAGCGTCTGAGCCGATTGTTCCCGGCCCATCTGCCGAAACGCATGAAGCAGTATCGCGACAAGTATGAACACTATCTGATGCTGAAGATGTCGGGCGATGGCGTTGCGGAAGCCCGCAACTATTTACGCGATTACTTCCGCGAAGGCGGCGGCGAATACTTTGAGTGTGAAGGCAAAGAAGGGGCTCACGCCTTTCTGCATCGCTTTGCCGCGGCGGGCGCGGCAGTTCGTTATCACGCGGTGCACGCGGATGAAGTAGAAGATATTCTGGCGCTGGATATCGCATTACGCCGCAACGATCCGGACTGGTTCGAAACCCTGCCTGAGGCGATAGAAGCCTCGCTCAGCCATCGTCTCTACTACGGCCACTTCTTCTGTCACGTGTTCCATCAGGATTACATCGTCCGGAAAGGGGTCGACGCGCATGCGCTGAAGGCGCAGATGCTGGAGATTTTACAGGCGCGCGGTGCGGAATATCCGGCTGAGCACAACGTCGGACACCTCTATCAGGCCAAACCCCAACTGGCGGCGTTTTACCGGCAACTCGATCCCACCAACAGCTTCAATCCGGGCATCGGCAAAACCAGTAAACTGAAAGGCTGGGCGGTCAGACAGCCTTAAGCTGTCACCCGCTAGCACATCTGCGACCCAGGCCTGCCACGCTGAGCAGGCTTTTTTAATGGTCTGTTTTGGCTTAAATACATTTCGCCTCTGCACCGCACCTTTATTAACAATCTTTATTAGCTAAAAAAACATTCACAGCGATAAAAATTAATTATCAGTATTAAGTCGCAATTGCTTTATTTTCGTATTATTTCTTTCTGCACAATCTCTCACAAAAGATCGATCGCCCGATTGATAATTCGCGTCGCGAAAAATAGATTGGCTCCAGCACTTATTTATGACATCCCGCACCCTGGCGCTCTATTCAGCAAGGAATCGCAATGCGAAAATTTAATTACGCGTTAGTTTTAATGCAATTGGTTATTCTAGCCAGTACCGGATCCGCCTTATGGCTTCACCCGGTTAAGGCGGCTGGTTTTATTGACGATTCTTCACTGGGCGGTAATCTTTTTTACTGGCAACGTCAGCGTGATCGAAAAGAGATCGACCCAAACAGTGAACACAACGGTGAATATCGGGCTAACCTGCACCACACTACGCTTAACGCTAATCTCGACTTCCAGTCAGGGTACGCCGCCGACTGGCTGGGCCTCGATCTCGCCGTGTTCGGTGCAGCCGAACTGGCCCACAGCGGCCCGGCCGCACCGAATGAAATTGGCTTCAGCCGGGCACGTAATCGCTGGGATGAAGCGTGGCAGGGCGACACCAGCGGTGCCTCGCTGTATAAAGCGGCGCTGAAAGCCCGATATCAGGACTACTGGTTACGGGCGGGTTATATTCAGCCAGCCGGACAGACATTAGTTGCGCCACACTGGAGTTTTTTACCCGGCACCTATCGCGGCGCGGAAGCCGGTGCAATTTATGATTTCGGCCAGGCGGGCGAATTATCGTTTTCATATCTGTGGAGCGATAAATATAAAGCCCCCTGGTATCGTGATTTATATCATTTCCGACAGGCAGATGGCGTAACGGATATTCGTTACCTGCATGCTTTCGGCGTTAAATATGATTTCAAAAACAGTCTGGTGCTGGAAGGCGCTTTTGGTCAGTCAGCTGGCTATATCGATCAATATTTTGCTAAAGCGTCGTGGACAATTCCACTCACTGGCAACGATCTGCGAACCAGTTATCAATTTTACGGCGCGCAGGATAAACAACATGGCGGCGCGAGTAATGCCAGTGATGTTTATGACGGCCTCGCCTGGTTACAGGCGATCACCTTCGGCTATACCGTCGGCCCGGTCGATTTGCGGCTCGAGGGCAGCTGGGTCAAAGCAGAAGGCAATCAGGGCTTCTTCTTACAGCGCATGACCCCAGGCTACGCCAGCTCCAATGGCCGCCTGGATATCTGGTGGGATGCCCGCTCTGACTGGAACGCCAACGGTGAAAAAGCAATCTTTGCCGGTGCCCTGCTCGATTTAACGCCGTGGCAGCTGGCGGGATGGAAAGTGGGCGGTTCCTGGGTCTGGGGCTGGGATGCAAAGCCTTCCAGCCAACCCGCCTTCGATCAGCGCCAGCGGCTGACTGAATCAGCCTGGAACCTCGATCTGATCTACCAGATTCAGCAGGGTCGCGCCAAAGATACGCTGTTTAAGCTGCACTACACCCGCTACGACAATCACAGCAATCTGCCCAGTTACAGCGGCGGCTACGGCAACATTTTTCAGGATGAGAAGGATATCAAGCTGATGGTAATCGCGCCTTTCACCCTGTTCTGACCTTGCGGCTCTGACCCGGCTATCGCTTCTGCCGACATAAGGATAAAGAAAATGGTAAACCCACGTTTTTTCGCGCTCAGCCTGCTGAGCGTTGCTCTGGCCAGTCACGCCAGCCTGTCCGACCAGCAGATTGTTAATCAAATCAGCCAGTTCGGCGTCACTTATCAGGTGACCGATAATCTGGCTGCCCTGCATGGCACAAACTGCGCCGCACTGGGTGCCGACTGGTCTTCCTGTAACCGCGCCACCATTACCCTGACCAATCATGGCCCGGCGCTGACCAGCAAAAACTGGGCAATCACCATGAGCAACGTGCACCAGACGCTGCGGGTAGATAACGACCAGTTTAAGATGACGCACATTGTTGGCGATCTGACACGCCTTGAGCCAACCGACAAGTTCACCGGTATTGGCGCGGGTGAATCGGTGACGATCCCAATCGTTAACGAGTACTGGCAGCTATTTATCACCGATGTGATGCCGCGCTGGTATGTGACCGCCGGAGAAGCGACGCCAAAAATTATTGCCAGCACCGACAGTGAGGATCTGAGTCAGTTTGTGCTGCCCTTCGGCGATAACTGGCGACGCAGCGCCGACGACCAGAACATCCTGATGCAGCCGGTCAGTCGTTTTGATAAAAATAGCGATATCGCCACCCTGCCGGCCTCGGCGTTGCGCGGTCAGATCAGCCCGACGCCGCTTGAGGTCAAACTTCACCCGCACGATGCCACGCTCAGCGACGGCGTGAAGCTGTCGCTTAACGGGCTCAACACAGCCACTCGCCAGGTAGTCAGCCAGCACTTCGAACGACTGGGGGTTAAACAGAGTGCAGCGGGCTACGCGATCGCCAGCGAAATCCGACCCGACCACTTCAGTGGCAAACTGGCGAAGTCCGGTGCCTACCAGCTGAATATCAACAGCCGCAGCGCCCGAGTGGTGGGCTACGATGCCGCGGGCGCTTTTTATGGCCTGATGTCGATTCTGTCGCTGGTACCCGCCGACGGCACAGCGCAGATCGCCACGCTGGAAGCGCGGGATACGCCGCGTTTTGCCTATCGCGCCGCCTTCCTTGATGTGGCGCGTAATTTCCACAGTAAGCAGGCGGTGCTGCGGTTGCTCGATCAGATGGCGGCCTGGAAGATGAACGTTTTCCACTTTCATCTCAGCGACGATGAGGGCTGGCGCATCGAAATCCCCGGCTTACCGGAATTAACCGGGGTGGGCAGCCAGCGCTGCCATGATGTCAGCGAGCAGCACTGCCTGCTGCCGCAGCTCGGCTCCGGGCCGTTTAGCGACAACAACGGCAGCGGTTACTTCAGCCGCGCCGACTACATTGAGATTGTGGAGCATGCCGCGGCCCGCCATATCACCGTGATGCCGGAGATCGATATGCCGGCCCACGCCCGCGCGGCAGTAATTGCCATGGAGGCGCGCTATCAGCGGCTGATGCGCGCCGGGCAACCCGAACAGGCCAGCGCATATCGCCTGCGCGATCCGACCGACGATTCCAATACCACCTCGGTGCAGTTCTACGATCGTACCAGCTACCTCAACCCGTGCATTGATAGCTCTCTGCGCTTTGTCGACAAAGTGATCGGGGAGATGCAGGCGATGCACCGTCAGGCGGGACAGCCGTTAACCCGCTGGCAGTTCGGCGGTGATGAGGCGAAAAATATCCGTTTTGGTGCCGGCTATTCCGATCGCCAGCACCCTAAGCCCGGCACTGGCCTGCGTGACTGGCAACAGGAAGATCAGCCGTGGGCGAAATCGCAGGTCTGTCAGGCGCTGGTGAAAAGTGGCAAAGTCACCGACCTGACCCACCTGCCGAGCTATTTTGCGCTGGCGGTAAGCAAGACGGTTAACCGGCACGGTATTGGCAACATGCAGGCCTGGCAGGATGGTTTAAAGGACGCGCAGAACGCCCGCGCCTTCGCCACGCCGCGGGTGGCGGTCAATTTCTGGGATACCCTCTACTGGGGCGGTTTTGACAGCGCCGGCGACTGGGCGCAAAAAGGCTACGATGTGGTGATCACCAGCCCGGATTACCTCTATCTGGATTTCCCGTACGAAGTGAATCCACTTGAGCGCGGTTATTACTGGGGCACCCGCTTCAGCGATGAACGTAAAATATTTGCCTTCGCGCCGGACAACCTGCCGCAGAATGCCGAAACCTCGACCGATCGCGACGGTAAATATTTCACGGCTAAATCGGATAAGCCGTGGCGCGGTGCCTATGGCATCTCGGCTCAGCTGTGGAGTGAAACCGTGCGCACCGACCCACAGATGGAATATATGATTTATCCCCGCCTGTTCGCCGTGGCGGAACGCAGCTGGCATCGCGCCAGTTGGGAGCTGGACTATCAGGCCGGACGCGAATTTATCGGCGGCCAGACCCGTCTGGTCGATCGGCACGCACTGCAGCAGGACTGGCAACGCTTCGCCAATCTGCTGGGACAGCGTGAGCTGGCGAAGCTGGATAAATCCGGTATCGGCTACCGCCTGCCGCAGCCTGGTGCGAAAATTATCAACGGCGTGCTGACGATGAACGTGGCGCTACCGGGCGTGACGCTGGAGTACAGCCTCGATAAGGGCAGCCACTGGCTGCGATATGATGCCATCCGACCGCCGGCGGTAAGCGGTGCGGTGCAGATCCGCTCGGTGAGTGCTGATGGCGAGCGTCACAGCCGGGTTGAAACGCTGTAAGGCACAGTGGTAGTTGAAGCGGTCAGCCTGCTGCCGGATCGGTATAGACCCGGAGCAGTGCGCCGCGATGAAAGGCCGCTCGGCATGAGATAAAAAAGGCCGACATGCGTCGGCCTGATATTTATGACAGCAGCTGCTCGTCGGAGGAGGCTATTGCCGCCTGCGGGCGACGCTCGATGATCATGGTTTGCGGCGTAGAGAGCATAATGCCCTCTTTACGCAGGCGGGTCAGAATATCAAACAGCAGGTCGCTCTTCGCCCCGGAGATCTGGCGCTGCCCGGCTACGTTGCCGGTCACGCTCAGCACAATCCCCTGCTGGGTCAGATCCTTAAACGACACCGACGGCTCTGGCGTATCCAGAATGCGTTCGTTTTCGTTATAGACCTCCAGCAGGATATCGCGAACTTTAGAAGGATCGATATCCAGCGGGAAGGTGAGCGTAATCGTTACCACACCCTGCGCATTACCCATGGTGGCGTTACGCACGTTCTGCGAGATGAACTGCGAGTTCGGCACGATAACGGTGGATTTATCACCTAGCTGGATCTCGGTGGCGCGCACGTTAATCCGGCGGATATCGCCTTCAATACCGCTGATGGTCACCAGATCGCCCACTTTCACCGGACGCTCGGTTAACAGAATCAGCCCCGAGATAAAGTTCTTCACAATCTCCTGCAGACCAAAACCGATACCGACCGACAGCGCACTGACAATCCACGCCAGTTTGTTCCACTGCAGCCCCATGATCGACAGAGTCAGCAGGATAATCAGCACGTAGCCAATGTTGCTGAACAACGTCACCAGCGACACCCGCATGCCAACATCCATGGTGGTTTTTGGCAGGAAATCATTGTCCAGCCAGCGGCGAATCGACCGCAGCACATAGATGCCGACCACCAGGCAGACCAGCGCATTGACCATATGCGCCGGAACAATATTCAGCGACTCCAGCCCTTTACCGCCCCAGAACTCAATCGCTTTTTGCAGCAGTTCAATCGGGGTCGAAGAGGCGAAAGTCCCGTTCAGCAGCGCCAGCACCACAAACAGCACCAGCACGGTTTTACCGAGGGCCGTCAGCAGGGTGGCGGTTTGTTGCAGATGGCGCTCGTTGATGTTCAGCGAGCTCTGGATGCGTCGTCCGGAGGAGTTACTGGTCGAAAACAGGCTTTCGCAGCCATCACTCAGCAGATGGCTGAGGAAATAGAACGAACCAAACAGCAGGCCGCACCAGATCACCTCATAACTCAGGAAGCGTGCCAGCGTTACGTAGCCAATAACCAGCGACAGCAGAATCGCCAGCGCCGTCAGGGTCAGGCCCATCTGAATCAGCCCGACCAGCGTCGATCGCGCTTCCGGCGGCGTGCCCGCCTGCGTCATGCGGCGGCGAACCCGGTTGGTGCGGATGCTGATCGCCAGCGCGGTGCTGCCAATCAGTAACGCCGTCAGGCCGTTAGCGAAGATAGTGGTGTTCAGGCTGGTGCCGACGCTGTAGTTAAACGCCTCCACCGTCTGGAAGATAAACACCAGTACGGCAGTGATCGGTGGGAAAGGCTTCAGCGCCATCGCCACTTCATTAGAGATAGTCGGCAGGCGCCAGCTTGGCCGGCGGGTAGACAGAAACGCGCGGCCCAGTCCGGCAATTAAACCGCAGAACACGCTAAGCTGAACCAGACGATCAACAAAATCCTGTACGTTATCTGACACGTCATCACGGCGGGTAAATGCCAGCGCGATAAAGTTGAAGGTCAGGACCACCGCCACCAGCGTGGTGATGGCAATCGCTGCCGCAAGGAAACTGCGACGCAACCGCCCTTCCGGCAATTTATGAATGCTGACCCAGGCAAGAAACTCTTCGCTGTAGCGGCGGCCAATCGTCATCACCAGCAGCGCTGCCAGTAGCCAGGCCACGCTGCCAAAACGCCAGCCCGGCTCCCACGACAGCGCCGCAGTATCCTGCAGCTCCTGCAGAAATTCGCTGATTTTCTCGCCGTCCAGATCCTGGCTGCTAAGCACCGGTGCCCAGAAACGCGGTCCGAGGATGCTGCCCGAGTTGAGCGCCAGCTGGCTCTTAAGCTGATCGCGACGCAGGTTAACGATTTGCGATGAGAGCATCAGCGCACCGTTTTTGATGCCCTCTGCCTGTTTGATCTGATCGTCAAGCTTGCTCTTCTGATTTTCCAGCGCATTACGCTTGCGCGTTACCTCCGGCGTCTCTTTCATGCCGCTGTCCGGCTTCGGTGCCGGTCCCAGCACCGCCAGTTGAGCATCAAGCTGCTGGCGATCGGGCAGCAGAGCCTGGCCCAGCGTGTCGGCGTTACCTGACAGCTCCAGCGCCATTTCATTCAGCTGTGTCAGCTTGCTTTCGCCGGTATCGCCCGAGATCTGGCTTTTGATTTTATCGAGGATCTTCTGCATCTTAGGCAGTTCGACCGCGGCGTTGAGCTTTGGTGGAGCATCTTGTTCTTGTGCGGCACTCGCCGCATCATCCGCCGCCTGCGACCACGCCGGGGCAAACGCCACCAGAGCCAGCATTAACAGCGCAAAAAGGGATCGTAGCTTAAACATATCAGTGAGATTCCAGCAGCATAATCAGGCGATCTACCCTCGCCATTCGCGCGTAGTGTAGGGCTTTGCAAGCGATGAAACTATAGGAATAGCGGGCAATTATTGTTCCGTATTCAGGCTGTTCCGGCCGCAACGGAAACCACGGGCCTCCGTTGCGGCTGGCGGGCGGATCACGGCGGTTGCGGCCGTGTCGCCCTCTGGTGCAGCCCAGAACATCACCGGAGCGCCTGAGGCGCTACACCGGCGCGGGTCTACTCAACCCCGGCACTGCTGGCACCATTGCTGGCAACCTGACCTGATTTCTGTTTTTTGTAGGCCAGCGCGGCAGCAGGAACGGGTGCAGCCTTGCCGGTTTCGATCCAGTCGCGCAGGCGGTTGGCATCGGCGAAGTGGGTATATTTACCAAAGGCGTCCAGCACCACCAGCGCCACCGGGCGATTGTTGATCATGGTGCGCATCACCAGGCAGTGTCCCGCCTCGTCGGTGTAACCGGTTTTGGTCAGCTGAATGCGCCAGTCATTTTTGTAAACCAGATGGTTGGTATTACGGAACGGCAGCGCGTAGCTCGGATGGGTAAATACCGCAGTTTCTTCTTTGGTGGTGCTGAGTGCGCCAAGCAGCGGATATTCCCGCGTTGCCTTCAGCAATTTAATCAGATCTTCAGCATTCGAGACGTTTTGCGTTGATAAGCCCGTCGGCTCAACGTAACGGGTATGTTTCATGCCCAGCGCGCGCGCTTTGGCGTTCATCGCCTGGATAAAGGCGTTATAACCGCCCGGATAGGCATGCGCCAGGCTAGCAGCGGCGCGGTTCTCCGACGACATCAGCGCCAGTAACAGCATATTGCGGCGGCTGATCTGGCTGTTGAGTTTGACGCGAGAAAACACCCCACGCATTTCCGGCGTCTGGCTGACATCGACCGTCAGCATTTCATTCATCGGCAGGTGCGCGTCCAGTACCACCATCGCGGTCATCAACTTAGTGATCGAGGCAATCGGCCTGACGCGATCCGGATGGCTGGAGAACAGCACTTTATTGGTGGTGAGATCGACAATCATCGCGCTGCCAGAGGCAATCTGCGGTTGCGCAATCGGCGCCATTTGCGACAGTGAAGTTGCCGCCTGCGCGGGGAGTGCGATCCCCTGCCCGGAAACGAGCAGCGCCAGCGAGAACAGAGTGAAACGAATTTTTGCAGGCATCACAGAAAAAAGACCCGGTTGAAATTGTGCGCTGTGTCAGACACAGGCCGCCGGCGTCAAGGCAGTCAGAGCGCGGGCTGGCAGCAGCATCATACGCTGAAGGTTAAGAAATTTCCTGGTGAGATTGTTTCCGGGCGTTAAAAAGCAGGCTGCCGTCAGACCGGCGGCAGCCGCAGATCAGAACAGGCGTGGTCCGTAACCCCACAGAATCACGGTCATCGCCAGTAACACTTCAAATACCAGCACGCCAATTGCCAGCGTTGAGCCGGAAAAACGCAGGCTCTCTTCACGGTCAATATTGAGGAACAGCGGAATGCCGATATAGAGCAGATAGCCGGTATACACCAGCGCTAAGGCACCCACCAGTACGCAGAGCCAGACCAGCGGATAGAGCGCCACCAGCCCGCTAAGAAACAGCGGCGTCGCAACGTAACCGGCAAACACGGTACAGCGCTGCACGCCTGGCCGTTGCGGATAATTACGGGCCATCCAGTGGATTACCCGGCCCATCACCGCGACGCCACCAAGAATAATCAGATAGAACAGAATACCCAGCCCGATCCCGGTCGCCAGATTCAGTTGCACAAACTGCCCCTCGCCCAGGTTCCAGCCCAGCTGGGTAGTGCCGATAAAGGCGCAGATAACCGGAACGGCCGCCATCAGCAGGACATGGTGGGTGTAATGGTGCGAGACGCTCTCATTCTCTTGCTTGATATGGCGCATTTCCTGATTCGGATGCGCCAGAAGTCCCCAGACATGGTTCATACAGTCACTCCTCTGATGCAAAGGGCTGCCCGGAACGGCAAGAGGGTCTCTGAGGGCAGCGACACTTCAAGTATAAACGGCAGTACAACTTTCGTGGCGGCTGGGCAAAAAAACAGCAAAAATAAGCGCAGTGGCGGTCGGCGGGCGGAAGCGAAGCCAAATCGCGTATAGACTTAAGCAAACAGCCATAAACAGGGAGTGCCATTTTGCATTTGGATATCAACGGATTAATTACCCAGTACGGGTATCTGGCGCTGCTGATTGGGTGTATCGCCGAAGGGGAAACCTTTACCCTGCTCGGCGGTGTCGCCGCACATGAGGGACTGCTGCACTATGCTGGCGTGGTGGTGGCCGCGATGGCCGGCGGCATCATCGGCGATCAGTTGCTCTACTGGATTGGTCGCCGCTACGGTGCGCGCATTCTGCGGCGGCTTAAAAAACATCAGGATAAGGTGGTCAAGGCTAACCGGCTGATCAAGCGCCGGCCGAGCCTGTTTGTGATTGGGGTGCGCTTTATGTATGGCTTCCGCCTGATTGGCCCGATCATCATCGGTGCCAGCCGCCTCAATCCGATGAAATTTTTCATTCTCAACGTGATTGGGGCGGCAATCTGGGCACTGATTTTCGTCACCCTCGGCTACTTTGCCGGCGGCATCATCGCTCCGTGGCTGCACAAACTGGATCAGCACCTTAAACATCTGCTGTGGCTGGTCGGTGCCATTGTGTTTGCCTTTGTGCTGCGCTGGGTGATCCGCCGCTGGCATAACCGTCGGGCCGATCAGTAACCTTTAAACTGCGGATTCGCCAGCATGAACCCGCCATCGATGATAAACGACTGGCCGGTGGTGTAGGTCGCCCACTCGGAGCAGAGCCAGGCCACCATGCTGGCAATTTCGTGGGTGTCACCGGGACGGCCAGCCGGAATTTCCGGCATCTTCACCTGGTGCGCATCCTCATCGGTCATCTTGTTCATCGGCGTGGCGATAGCGCCGGGTGCCACCGCATTGACCAGAATGTTGTGCGGCAACAGGCTCAGCGCCATCGATTTGGTCAGGCCGCCGGCCGCATGTTTTGCCGCCGTATAGGCCACCGAACCGGGCAGCGGCGTATGCTCATGCACCGAAGTGATATTGATAATGCGTCCGCCTTCGCCCTGCTCAACCATCTTGCGGGCAGCAATCTGGCCGCAGACAAACACGCCATCGACATCCACTGCGAAGGTTTTACGCCAGTCTTCATAGGTGACATCGAGGAAATCCGCTTTGAAATTGGCACCGGCATTGTTTACCAGCACATCGATCCGGCCAAACTTATCGATCAGCTGTTGCAGTGACTGACCGCCCCGTTCAGGGTCAGCCAAATCGAGCTGAATAATTTCGGCACGCCGGCCAATCTCCCGCACCCGCTGTGCGGTGCGCTGCGCGCCCTCTTCGTCTGAACGCCAGGTGATACCAATATCGAAGCCCTGCTCTGCCAGCATTTCGGCGCAGCGGCTGCCAATGCCTGAGTCTGATGCGGTGATAATAGCGACTTTGCTCTGGGATGTGGTCATAACGGCCTCCTTTAGGAAAGTGTCATCACCAGTATAACCGTCCTGAAAAATTCGCCCGCCGTCAGCGCCCCTTCGATTAATCAGACGCTGATCCGATCGCTACGCTGAATTAACCCTCTGTGCCAGGCCGCCGCCGACGCTGCCGCCTCGACTATAGTTAGCAATGACACTAACAGGGAGACCAGGATGAGTAAGGTAAAACGCAAGATTGAGGACCACGGCGTGATTGGCGATTTGCGCACCTGCGCGCTGGTCGCCAATGACGGTACTATCGATTATCTCTGCTGGCCTGAACTCGACAGCCCTTCGGTCTTTTCCGCGCTGCTCGACAGTGATGACGCCGGGCTTTTCTCTCTGGCCCCGGACTGGCAGGACGTGCGCCGTCAGCAGCTCTACCTGCCCGATACCAACATTTTACAGACCCGCTGGCTGGGCGATGAGGGCGTGGCCGAAATCACCGATTACATGCCGATTTGCGATGATGATGCCAAACTGCCGCGGCTGATCCGGCGGGTAAAAATGGTGCGTGGTAAAGCGCGATTCACCATGCTTTGCTCACCCCGTCACGACTACGCCCGGGCGCAGACCCGCGCCGAAGTGCAGCGCGGCTGTATCGATTTTCATGCCGAAGGCCAGCCCTCGCTGCGCCTGGCCGCCACCGTGGTGATGACGCTGGAAGAGAACAGCGCCACCGCCAGTTTTATCCTGCAGGCCGGCGAGCATGCTGAATTTGAATTTGGCAGCGTCAACGATGCGCACATTGAAGCGCTCTCCACTGAACACTGTTTCGAACAGACGCTGAATTACTGGCGTCGCTGGAGCGCCCGCAGCACCTATCAGGGCCGCTGGCGCGAGATGGTACAGCGTTCCGCCCTGGCGCTTAAGCTGCTGACCTCGCATCGCCACGGTTCGATTGCCGCCGCCGCCACTTTTGGCTTGCCGGAAGAGCTGGGTGGCGAGCGCAACTGGGATTATCGCGCCTCGTGGATCCGCGACGCCTCATTCAGCATGTACGCTCTGATGCGTCTTGGTTACGTCGATGAAGCCAAACATTTTACCCAATGGGTCGGACGCTGCGTCGAAAACAGCCATCACGATGAGATGCGCCTGCAGGTGATGTACCGGCTGGACAGCGGCACCGAACTGCATGAAATGGAGTTGCTCAATCTGTCGGGCTACGGCGATTCACGCCCGGTGCGGATCGGCAATGATGCGTGGCAGCAGACCCAGCTGGATATTTATGGCGAACTGATGGATGCGGTCTATCTCGCCAATAAATATGGCGAAGCTATTTCACAACGCGGCTGGCTGCACGTCACCCAAATGATCGACCGGCTGTGCGACAACTGGAATCAGCCGGATGCCGGTATCTGGGAGATGCGCGGCCAGCCGGAGCATTTTCTTCACTCACGGCTGATGTGCTGGGTGGCGATGGACCGCGCGCTGCGTCTCGGCATGAAGCGATCGTTACCGATGCCGTATGAGCGCTGGGATCGGGTGCGCCGCGAGATCCGCGAAGATATCTGGGCCAACTTCTGGAACAGCGAGCGCGGCCACTTCTCCTCTACCCGTCACGGCGATCATCTTGATGCGTCGATGCTGCTGATGCCGCTGGTGCGTTTTGTCGGCGCGACCGATCCCGACTGGATTGCCACGCTGGATGCCATCAAAGCCAATCTGGTCAGCGACGGCATGGTGCGGCGCTACAACATTGATGAAACGCCGGCTGACGGTCTGCAAGGATCGGAAGGCTCGTTTGGCGCCTGCTCCTTCTGGTATGTCGAATGCCTGGCGCGCGCTGGCCGGATTCAGGAGGCGCATTTCGAATTTGAAAAGCTGCTGAGCTACGCCAGTCCGCTTGGACTCTACGCCGAAGAGTTCGACAGCCGCGGACACGCTTTGGGCAATACGCCGCAGGCGCTGACCCATCTGGCGTTAATCAGTGCCGCCTTTTTCCTGAACCGTAAACTCAGTGGCGAGGTGACGTTGTGGCAGCCGTGAGTGCGGCTTTTTACGGCGGTAAGCGGCTGAAAAATGCCGATATAACACGGTAAGTTACGTAAAGTATTTCAGGCAGGTTAAAATCCTGATTCACATCGTCAGATTAATGAACATATAATGCGCAGCAGGTCACATTGGCCAGCATGGGTTCGACACATTGACAAGCCTGAAACATGGCGATAAAGACTTGTAAAATATGAAAATGAGCATTCGCGCGTTCGCTTCAATCGCATTGGCTTTGGCGGCGTTTAGCCAGTCAGCCTTTGCTGTGGTTTACCCGTTACCGCCGGCCAACAGCCGATTGATCGGGGAAAATATCGAGATTACTGTTCCTGAGGACAGCAAGTTGCCGCTGGAAGCCTTTGCGGCGCAGTACCAGATGGGCCTCAGCAACATGCTGGAAGCCAATCCGGGGGTTGACGTTTATCTGCCAAAGGCTGGCAGTAAAATGATCATCCCACAGCAGCTGATCCTGCCTGACGCACCGCGCGAAGGTATTGTGATTAACAGCGCTGAGATGCGTCTCTATTACTACCCGAAAGGCAGCAAAACCGTGGTGGTGTTGCCGATTGGTATCGGTGAACTGGGTAAAGATACCCCGATCAACTGGACCACAACGGTAGAACGTAAGAAAGATGGCCCGACCTGGACGCCAACCAAAGCGATGCACGCAGAATATGCGGCGCGCGGCGAGAATCTGCCTGCGGTGTTCCCGGCCGGTCCGGACAACCCGATGGGGCTGTATGCGCTCTATATCGGCCGTCTGTACGCGATTCACGGTACCAATGCCAACTTCGGTATTGGTCTGCGTGTCAGCCACGGTTGTGTGCGTCTGCGTGCCGAGGACATCAAATGGCTGTACCAGAATGTGCCGGTCGGGACACGCGTACAGTTCGTTGATCAGCCGGTCAAAGCCACCGTTGAGCCAGACGGATCGCGTTATGTTGAAGTACATAACCCGCTGTCGACCACCGAAGAGCAGTTCAACTCACGTGAACTGGTGCCGATTACGCTGACGCAGGCTGTCAGCAAAGTGCTGGTAGACGCCAGTGTCAATCAGGACCAGGTGAACGGTGCCATTCAGGGCCGTACCGGTATGCCGGTAAAAGTGAACGGTGTGGAGAACAACATCCAGACCGCGCCGGTTGACGTGCCAGAGAACCCGCAGGCTGCGCCACAGGAGCAGCCGATGACGCCGGTGACTTCGCAAGGGGCTAACACCGACGCCGCGCAGCCACAGCAGCCCGCCGCTGCCCCTGCGCCAGCCACGGCCGATAACCCGTCGTAATCGCCGTTACGCTCACCGAAGCCAGCGCCTGTCGCTGGCTTTTTTATTGCCTGCGTTAGCGGTTTTTTTCGTTGCTCTCCTTCCCCGCCTCCCGATTACCCACCGCCCGCTGAGCCTGTCGCCGCGCCCGATCGCCCGCCAGTCCGTCATGTTACTGTCATACAAAGCGCGTATCACACTGCGTTGTACCGGTGCAAATCAGCATCCGGCATCAGCAACTCGAGGTACACCATGAGCGAAAACAGTCTCTCTTCTTCCTCATCGACCCGGCGCCCTGATTTCAACGGCAAAAGCAGCCGCTTTAGCAAGCCGCTGTTTTTCATTCTGCTGGTGGCCGGGCTGGCCTTTGCTGGCCTGAATCTGGTCAATGATGTTGAACAAACCAACATGCCGGTGACCAGCTATCTGCCGTTCTTTTTGCTGGGACTGGCGCTGCTGATCGCGCTGGGCTTTGAGTTCGTCAACGGCTTTCACGATACCGCCAACGCCGTCGCCACGGTGATCTATACCCATTCACTGACCCCAGGCACCGCAGTGATCTGGTCCGGCATCTGTAATTTCCTTGGCGTGCTGCTCTCCAGTGGCGTGGTCGCTTTTGGCATCATTTCCCTGCTGCCGGTCGAGCTGATTCTGCAGGCCAGCAGCGGCAACGGCTTTGCCATGGTTTACGCCCTGCTGTTCTCGGCGATTATCTGGAACCTTGGCACCTGGTATTTCGGTCTGCCCTCCTCCTCTTCGCATACCCTGATTGGTTCTATTATCGGCGTCGGCGTAGCGAATGCGATGCTGCACGGCCGCAGCGGCCTGAGCGGGGTCGACTGGGATCAGGCGCTGAAGGTCGGCTATGCGCTGCTGCTGTCGCCGGTGGTCGGGTTTGTCTGCGCCGGGCTGCTGCTGTGGGCGATGAAGCTGTTTATCCGCAATCGCCAGCTCTATAGCGCGCCGCAAAACGACCAGCCACCGCCGGTCTGGATCCGCGGCCTGCTGATCCTGACCTGTACCGGCGTCTCCTTTGCGCACGGTTCAAACGACGGTCAGAAAGGAATGGGGCTGATTATGTTGATCCTGGTCGGCACCATGCCGATCGCTTACGCCCTCAACCGATCGCTGCCCGCCGATCAGATCCCGCGCGTCGCGGCATTAACCGAAGTCACCGAACATCAGCTGCTGCAACTGCAGCCGGCCGCGCCTCAGCCGCCGGCCGCCCGCGACGTGCTGATCGGGTTTGTTGGCAGCAGTCAGTTCAATCCCAACGTGTTACCGGCGCTGGCGATGACGCTCAGCGAGATTGGTGACCAGATCCGCCGCTACGGATCGATGGAAAATATCCCGGCACAGTCGGTAGCCAACACCCGTAACCAGATGTACCTGGCGTCGGAGTCGATCAAGCACCTGCAAAGTGCCGAAGTGAAGCTGCCGGAGGAGACCGAACGTAACCTGAAAGCGGTCAAAACCGAGCTGGACAGCGCCACCCGCTTTATTCCGATGTGGGTAAAAGTGGTGGTGGCGATTGCGCTGGGGCTGGGTACCATGGTCGGCTGGCGACGGATTGTGGTGACGGTGGGCGAACGGATTGGTAAAACCCACCTCAGCTATGCTCAGGGGGCCAGCGCCGAGCTGGTGGCGATGGCGACCATTGGCGCTGCAGATGCCTTTGGCCTGCCGGTTTCCACCACCCACGTGCTGTCGTCGGGCGTGGCCGGTACCATGGCGGCCAACCGTTCCGGTTTGCAGCTATCGACGCTGCGTAATCTGGCTATCGCCTGGGTGCTGACGCTGCCGGTGTCAATTATGCTCTCCGCCCTGCTCTATTGGCTGTTTATTCATCTCTGACAGCCTGACACCGGCTGGCGCTTAGCCTGCCCGCCGGTTTTGCCAGTAAAGCCGCAGCGTAATCAACAGCGCACCCAGCACCATTAGCGCTGCCGCCAGATAAACCGACTGCATTCCCCAGTGACCAATGAACAGTCCGGCCACCGGACCGGTCAGCCCGAGGCCCAAATCAAGAAAGGCGGAATAAGTGCCCAGTGCCGATCCCTGATCCTGACGCTCGACCCGTTTGACCGCCTCGACGCCGAGCGCCGGAAACACCAGCGAGAAGCCGCAGCCGGTGAGAAAGGCGCCCGCCCCGACCAGCCAGGCACTGTCGGCCTGCCAGATGATGAGCAGCCCCAGACACTCCAGCAGAAAAGAGAACAGCGAAACCTGCAGCCCGCCAAACTGGGTGATAAACCGGCCAAAGCCGAGGCGCACCAGCACAAAGCCGAGACTAAACACCGACAGCGCGTAGGCCGCACCCTGCCAGTCACGGCTGGCAAAATAGAGGGTAATAAAGGTGGCGATGACGCCGAAACCGATGGTGCCACAGCCGAGCGCCAGGCCATACAGCCAGACGCGGGAGAAGACCCGGTGAAACGGAATTCGTTCGCCAACGCTGACGGTGACCGCCGGTTTGCGGCTGGCCATCAGGTAGCCGCCTATCCCCATCAGCGCAATCAGTCCGGCAAAGCCGCTCATGCCAAATCCGCTGTTGAGCATCACCCCAAGCGGCGCGCCAATCGCCATGGCCAGATAGGTGGCGACGCCGTTCCACGAGATGACGCGTGCGGTCTGCAGCGGGCCAACGATATTCATGCCCCACAGGGTTGAGCCGGTGCTGCTGAAGCTTTCGCCGACGCCGAGAAACAGCCGCCCCAGCGCCAGCAGCGCCAGACTCAGCCACGGCCATTCGCTCAGCAGCGCAGCAATAATGGTCAGTACGCCGCTCATGCCGCAGCAGAGTAATCCCAGCATCACCACCCGTTTTGGACCGAGGCGATCGGCCAGCCGGCCCGACTGCGGACGACTGAGTAAGGTGGCAAAATATTGAATGCTGATGATCAGCCCGGCGACAAACGAACTGAACCCGAGGTGATTTTTGACAAAGCCTGGCAGTACCGCCAGCGGTAGTCCAACGGAGAGATAGCAGAAGAAGGTGAAAACAATGACGGAGAGGATACGTTTATTGAGCTGGCTGTTGCTCAATACGGCGACATCAGACATAGCAGGCTTGTAAGGTAGAGGAAATTTTCCCCACTATACCGTCAGGCTGCTAACGGGTCGCCTGATTTTTTATCACAAACCATGAACAACAGCGTGACAATCGATGGCGCGGGCAATCGTATCTGAGGATTTTAACGCGCGGATTTCACTGAATAAACCCTCGGCTTCGCCGTAGGCTTTGCGCAGATAACCGAGCCACTGTTTGATGCGCGCAACGTGATACAAGCCGGTATCACCCTGCTTTTCGAGACGGGTATATTTTTGCAGTAATTTCACTACCTCAGGCCAGGCCATCGGCGGTTCATTATATTTTACTACCCGACTGAGATTGGGGATGTTCAGGGCACCACGGCCCAGCATCACCGCATCACAACCGGTAATACGCAGACAGTCCTGTGCGCTTTGCCAGTCAAAAATCTCGCCGTTGGCGATCACCGGAATCCGCAGCCGCTGGCGAATATCACCAATCGCCTGCCAGTTGATGGCGTCCGCACGGTAGCCATCTTCTTTGGTCCGGCCGTGTACCACCAGTTCGCTGGCTCCCGCCTGCTGAACCGCGTCGGCAATCTCCAGACTGCGGGCGCTGGAATCCCAGCCAAGCCGCACTTTGACCGTCACCGGTAACGCTGCCGGTACCGCTGCACGCATTGCTTTCGCACCGCGATAAATCAGATCGGGATCTTTGAGCAGGGTCGCCCCGCCGCCGCTGCCGTTGACCAGCTTTGAGGGACAGCCGCAGTTGAGGTCGACACCCCACGAGCCGAGTTCCACCGCACGAGCGGCGTTCTCTGCTAACCATTCGGGATGCTGCCCCAGCAGCTGCAGACGCACCCGCGTGCCGGATGGCGTGTGGCTGCCATGATGCAGCTCGGGGCAGAGACGGTAGAAGGATTTTACCGGCAGCAGTTGATCGACCACGCGCAAAAACTCGGTAATGCAGAGATCGTAGTCGTTCACTTCCGATAACAGCTGGCGCACCAGCGAATCAAGCACGCCCTCCATCGGCGCCAGTAAAACCCTCATACTCAGACGTTTCCGGTACGCTTCGCTGCCGGACGACGCGGACGGGCAGCAGGCCGGTCACCCTGTGGAGCAGGCTGGCTCTGACGACGCGCCTGAGGACGCTTTTCGCCGGATGAGCGTGGCGCACCGGCACCTTGTCCACCCTGACCACGACCCCGACCGCCGCCGCCGGCACCGCCACGCGACTGCTGCTGACGGCCGTTGATGATCGGCTCAGCTTTAATGCTCGGATCGGGCTCGTAACCGGCAATCGCCAGGCGTGGGATCTCACGCTTCAGCAGACGCTCGATGTCACGCAGCAGTTTATGTTCGTCAACGCAGACCAGCGATAACGCCACACCGGTAGCCGCGGCCCGACCGGTACGACCGATACGGTGGACATAATCTTCGGCGACGTTAGGCAGCTCGTAGTTCACTACGTGCGGCAGCTCTTCAATATCAAGGCCACGCGCTGCGATGTCGGTCGCAACCAGCACACGAATGCCGCCGGACTTAAAGTCGGCCAGCGCACGGGTACGGGCACCCTGACTTTTATTGCCGTGGATAGCGGCGGCGGTGATGCCATCTTTACCCAGCTGCTCAGCAAGGTGGTTTGCGCCGTGCTTGGTACGGGTAAAGACCAGCACCTGCTGCCAGTTACCTTCGCCGATCAGCTGCGACAGCAGTTCCCGCTTACGCTTCTTATCCACGAAGTGAACCTGTTGCGCCACCTGCTCTGAAGCGGTGTTGCGACGTGCCACTTCCACCAGCTCCGGATTGGTCAGCAGTTTCTCGGCCAGCCCTTTGATCTCGTCAGAGAAGGTGGCGGAGAACAGCAGGTTCTGGCGTTTGGCCGGCAGACGCGCCAGCACGCGACGGATATCGTGGATGAAGCCCATATCGAGCATGCGATCCGCTTCATCCAGCACCAGCACTTCGACCTGAGACAGGTCAACCGCGTTCTGTTGCGCCAGATCCAGCAGACGACCCGGGGTCGCAACCAGAATATCGACGCCGCCACGCAGTTTAAGCATCTGCGGATTGATGCTGACGCCGCCGAACACCACCAGCGAACGCAGCGGCAGATACTTGCTGTATTCACTGACGTTCTCGCCCACCTGCGCCGCCAGTTCACGGGTCGGGGTGAGGATCAACGCCCGTACCGGACGACGACCGCGCACCGCGCCCGCGTTGGCAGAGAGTTTTTGTAATAACGGTAAGGTAAAGCCGGCCGTTTTGCCGGTGCCGGTCTGGGCACTCGCCAGCAGATCGCGGCCTGCCAGCACCACAGGAATCGCCTGGCGCTGGATAGGTGTAGGTTCGCTGTAGCCTTGTTCGGCAACAGCGCGCAAAATATCGGCACTCAGGCCGAGAGAGTCAAAAGACATTAAGTGTTTTACTCCGGTCCGCTCTGGCCGTGATTCACGGTGTAGTTTTCAGAGGGATAGTGACGCCAGCTGGGGCTAACGCGTGAAAAGGGCACAAACTACGATGCGTAAGCGGGCGAGTGTAACAGCTTTAACCGCAGTGTGCGAGATAGCTCACATTTCCTGACATAACTTATCTCGATGAGAAACAGCAGGACCGGCCTGAATGCGGAGTCATAAACAGGAAGGCCACCTTGCGGTGGCCTTCAACTTAGCTACGTTTTTTCTCAATGCGCCGCGGCGGCTCTTTCGCCAGCAGCGACACCAGCGCCGGACCCAGCAACATCACTACGCCAAGCGAGGCCAGCAGCAGGTTGTTGTGGAATATCCGCGACACCAGAAACAGTGTCATCATGGCCGCGCCAAAGTAGTAAGTGGTGGTCGCTTCTTCAAGATAATCACCGAGAGTACGTAAACGGGCAGTGCGTTGCGTAACCAGCATGGCGATAAACACCAGCGCATACGTGGCCACCAGCGTGCTGCAGACATCGACCAGTGCTTTATGTTTCCAGCCCCAGATCAGCGCAGCAATCACCAGTAAATGCATCGCAATGTGCACATACGTCTGACCCGTGATGATTTGAATACGATTAGACCATTTCATTCAATTCTCCTGGCAGACCCAACAGGTCGCCCAAGTGCTACCGGCACAAGCCGGAAACGGTTTCCTCAATGTAAAACAATTTTCGGATAACGCCTTAATTATCGCCCTTCCTCACCACCCATTTGTGACAAAGACTACACTTTGATTCTATTGATGATGAAAAGGAGTGCGTCGCGAGTATGCCACAAAACCAGCAAGGATTTTCAATTAAAGTCCTGACGATCAATACACACAAGGGTTTCGCCCCTTTTAATCGCCGCTTCATCCTGCCGGAATTGCGTGACGCTGTACGCGCCACTTCGGCGGATGTGGTATTTCTGCAGGAGGTGATGGGCACCCACGCCATCCATCCTCTGCACCATGAAAACTGGCCTGACTCACCACACTATGAGTTTCTCGCTGACACCATGTGGAACGATTACGCCTACGGACGCAACGCGGTCTATCCGGAGGGCCACCACGGCAATGCCGTGCTGTCGCGCTTTCCGATCAGCGAATATGAAAACCGGGATATTTCGGTCGCGGGCAGTGAAAACCGCGGCATGCTGCATTGTCAGATCGCCCTGCCCGAGCCCCATGGCACCCTGCATGTGATCTGCGTGCATCTGGGACTGAAAGAGTCGCATCGCCATGCACAGATGAAAATGCTGTGCGATATGGTCTCTTCGCTGCCGGCCGATGCGCCGGTGGTGGTGGCCGGCGATTTCAACGACTGGCAGCGACGCGCCAACCAGATTTTAAAGCAGGGTGCAGGTCTGAAAGAGGTATTTAGCATGAAAACCGGACGCCCGGCGCGCACTTTCCCGGCGCGCTTTCCGATTCTGCGGCTCGACCGCATCTATGTCCGCAACGCCACGGTCAGTCATCCGTGGACGCTGCCGCGTAAACCCTGGTCGCATCTCTCCGATCATGCGCCGCTAGCCGTGGAGATTCACCTATGAATTTTCACTGGCAAGAAGGTAACAAGCTGCGCCTGCTGGAGAATGGCGAGGAGTTTTTCCCGCGGGTCTTCGGGGCGATTCAGCGCGCCGAACGCACCGTGCTGCTGGAAACGTTCATTCTGTTTGAAGATGAGGTCGGTAACGCGCTGCATCGCGAACTGCTGGCCGCAGCACAGCGCGGTGTGCGGGTAGAAGTGATGGTTGACGGCTACGGCTCGCCCGATCTCTCCGATAAGTTCGTCAACAGCCTGACCGGCGCCGGGGTGCGTTTTATCTATTACGATCCGCGCCCGCTGGTGATGGGAATGCGCACCAACGTTTTCCGCCGCCTGCATCGTAAAACCGTGGTGGTGGATGAGGTGGTCGCCTTCGTTGGCGGGATCAACTTCTCGGCTGAGCACAACAGTGACTATGGTCCGGAAGCCAAGCAGGATTACGCGGTGCAGGTCAAAGGTCCGGTGGTCGGTGATATTGCCCGCTATCTGCAACAGGCGATCGGCAGCGAACAGGCTACCCGCCGCTGGTGGGGATCGCGATCGCATCGCCCGGCGGTCAACGCCACGCCGGGCGACGCTCAGGTGCTCTATGTCTATCGCGATAACGACGACCACCGTGACGACATCGAAATGCACTATCTGGAGATGCTGCGCGAGGCCAAACGGGATGTGATTATCGCCAACGCCTACTTCTTCCCCGGCTACCGGTTGCTGCGTGAAATGCGCAATGCGGCCCAGCGCGGGGTGCGCGTCAGGCTGATTGTGCAGGGCGAACCCGATATGCCGATTGTTAAAGTCGGGGCTGAACTGCTCTACAACTATCTGGTCGATGCCGGGGTGGAGGTCTACGAATATTGCCGTCGTCCGCTGCACGGCAAGGTGGCGGTGAAGGACGATCACTGGGCGACCGTCGGCTCCAGTAATCTCGATCCGCTCAGCCTGTCGCTTAACCTCGAAGCTAACCTGATTATCCACGACCGCCAGTTTAACCAGACCTTACGCGACAACCTTGAAGCGTTGCTGGCCAGAGATTGCCAGCGGGTACAGGACGACCGCCTGCCGCCGCGTAACTGGTGGCAACTGAGTAAGAGCGTGGTGGTGTTCCACTTCCTGCGTCACTTCCCGGCCATCGCGGGCTGGTTACCTGCCCACACGCCGCTGCTGGCGCAGGTCGATCCGCCAGTTCAACCGGAAATGGAGACACAAGATCGCGTTGAAGCCGATAACGAAGGAGCGAAACCCTGATGGCGAAAAAGCATCCACGCTGGCAACTGGCGAAAAAAATCCTCACCGTGCTGTTCTTCATTGCGGTCATTGTGCTGCTGGTGGTCTATGCGCGGAAGGTGAACTGGGAAGATGTCTATGATGTGATCGTCAACTACAACCGGTTTGTGGTGCTGACCGCCGCCGCCCTGGTGGTGATCAGTTACCTGGTTTATGGCTGTTACGATTTGATTGGCCGCGCCTACTGCGGCCACAAGCTGGCGAAACGTCAGGTAATGCTGGTCTCATTTATCTGTTACGCCTTCAACCTGACGCTAAGTACCTGGGTCGGCGGCGTGGCGATGCGTTACCGGCTCTATTCACGCCTGGGCCTCGACAGCGGCACCATAACCCGCATCTTTTCGCTGAGTATTGCCACCAACTGGCTGGGTTACATCCTGCTGGCTGGCGTGGTATTCAGCGCCGGCATGGTGTCGATCCCCAGCGGCTGGTTTATTGGTGAAACCACCCTGCGGCTGATTGGCGTGCTGTTGCTGGTGCTGGTGGCGGTCTTCCTGTGGGCCTGCGCCTTCTCAAAACGTCGCCGCTGGACGGTGAAAGGTCAGACGCTACAGCTGCCTTCGCTGCGAATGGCGCTGTTTCAGTTTGCCGTTTCCTGCGCCAACTGGATGGTGATGGGCACGATTATCTGGCTGTTGCTGGGACGCGACGTCGGCTATCCGATGGTGCTGGGGGTGTTGCTGATCAGCAGTATCGCCGGGGTGATTATTCATATTCCGGCCGGGATTGGGGTACTGGAAGCGGTGTTCCTGGCGCTGCTCAGCGGACAGCATACGTCGCACGGCGCCATTATTGCCGCCCTGCTGGCCTATCGCGTGCTCTACTTTATTTTACCGCTGCTGCTGGCGCTGGTGCTCTATCTGGTACTGGAGAGTCGGGCCAAACATCTGCGGCATAAAAACGAGCAGAAGCTTCAGAAGTCCCAGTGAAATGAAACAGGGAAAGGCGCAACCTGAGCGCCTTTCCCTGCTTTCAGAGATAACCTTAACGACGGTTGCCGAAAATGCGCAGCAGCATCAGGAACAGGTTAATAAAGTCCAGATAGAGGGTTAATGCCCCCATAATCGAGTAACGACGCAGGTTCTCTGTATCGCGCGCGTCAATCTGCTCGCCAATATTCTTCAGCTTCTGGGTGTCATAAGCGGTTAAGCCGACAAACACCACCACGCCGATATAGGTAATGGCCCACATCAGCGCCGGACTTTTCAGCCAGAAATTCACCAGCGACGCCAGCACGATGCCGATCAGCGCCATAAACAGCAGGCTGCCAAAGCGGCTCAGGTCACGTTTGGTGGTGTAGCCATAAAAACTCATCGCACCAAACATACCGGCGGTGACGAAGAAGGTGCTGGCAATCGACGAATAGGTGTAGACCAGAAAAATACTCGCCATGGTGACGCCAGTCAGCGCCGAATAGAGCATAAACAACCCGGTGGCGACCGCGCCGCTCAGGCGATGTACCATGCCGGAGAGGAAGAAGACCAGCGCCAGCTGCGCGATAATCAGCCCAAAGAAGGTGATACGGTTAGCAAACACCAGCTCCATTACCGCTGGAGTCCGCGCGGCAAACCAGGAGACAAACGCTGTCAGTAACAGACCGCAGGTCATCCAGCCATACACCTGGGACATATAGGCTTGCAGCCCACGTGACGCAGGTTGAACAATTGAGTCATTTTGTGGATATCGGTCCATGATGCACCTCTTGTTGAACGGATTAGGACGAGCTCCGCGCACGGAGCCTGACTAAGTGTGGCACAGCCCGACTCAACTGCGCCACAACATCACCGCTAACGACGTGACAGACACTGCTGATAGCGGCTATCGACCCGCTGAGCGAACCAGGCGGTGGTCAGATTGCGGGTAATTTTCGGGCTTTCCAGCTTGATGCCCGGCAGCATTTCACGCGGCAGTCGGCGACCCGCCATTTTATCGGCCAGGGTGAATACCTGCCGCCACAGCGTGCTGTCGCTGAACTCCGCCTTCTCCCCTTTCTCAAGATCGCGGCGGATCTCGCTGTCGCTCATATCAATCTGCTTCGCCAGGGTGCGTACCGCCAGCTCGGTGCTGCCTGCCTTCTCGCTGCCGTAAAGAATCAGATCGCCATCCAGCGTCAGCTTCATGCCGGTCGCCCGCGCCACTGCGGCCTGGAATGCGGCATTGCGGCTGGCATACCAGCCGGCGTTGAAGTCGGCAAAACGGTAAAGCGGCTGGCTGTAATCAGCCGGATAGCCCAGCAGATGCAGGGTTCCGAAGTAGATCCCGCCGTGACGGGTAAAGACTTCGCGGCGGATTGAGCCATCAATCGGCCACGGATAGCCTTTGGCATGGGCTTCCGCAAAGGCGATGCTGACCTGCATCGGCCCGCCGGTATGGATCGGATTAAGATTGCCAAACAGCGTCTGTCCCATCGGCACCATATCGATTAAGTCATCAAAAATATCGCTCAGTTCCTTCTCGCTGCGCACCTTATCCAGACGGGCGGCGTAGCTCTCGCCGTTCGATGATTTAATCATCAGCGCGGTACGTACCACAAATGCCGGCACGTGTACCTTCGCTGCCCGGCGATTAATCTCGCCCCAGGCAATTTTGGGCAGGCCCGGCACGGCGGCTTCGGCGCTGAAATTGGTCTCCTGATCCGCCACTGCAATCACCGCACACAGGTTGCTGGTGCTCGGGTCGAGCTGCTGGGTGCGAAAAGAGGTGTAGATGTCGTCAGCCCAGTCCGCTTTATTGCTGACGTGGGCCGGCAACAGCCGCTGGATTTGCGCTTTGACATCGGCGGGCTGCCGGACCGGCGCCTCGGGCGTTTTCTTGCTGCTACAACCTGCCAGCACCAGCGCGGCGACCAGCGTCAGACGTTGCAGACTTGGGGTAAATGACATACCTGTCCTCGGAATCAATCAAAGCTCTACTCTACCATTG
Source organism: Pantoea sp. AN62 (assembly GCF_050432985.1). Lineage (NCBI taxonomy): Bacteria > Pseudomonadati > Pseudomonadota > Gammaproteobacteria > Enterobacterales > Erwiniaceae > Pantoea > Pantoea sp. AN62. Next base: position 402,716 of record NZ_JBNPYB010000001.1, read on the forward strand.
CCGCCATTTTACAGGCAGGTCTGATTTTCTGAACTAAGGTTACCTTTTTTACCGTTAAAGGAATTTACGATGTTAAAACTCTGGCCGATCGCGGCGCTCAGCCTGCTGTTAGCGGGATGCGGTGCCAATAACTCCCCTGCAAAAGTACAGTCGCCGGGTGCCCCTACCTCTTCGTCACTCAAACTGCTGGAAACCGGCGCTGAGGTGATGCAGTCCCGTCCTCCGATCGACGCCATCAATACCTATCTCGACGGCTTCCATTTTTATAACGGCGATCAGAACGGTCAGATGGAGGCGCACCACTATGTGACGGTGCTGAATGAGGATGTGATGCAGGCGGTGATTTATGACGGCAATACCCGCGATGCGCGCCTGATGGGCGTGGAGTACATTATCAGCGAGCGGCTGTATAAAACCCTGCCGCCGGAAGAGAAAAAGCTGTGGCACAGCCATCAGTACGAAGTGAAATCAGGCACGCTGATCGCGCCCGGCTTACCGGAAGCCGCCGATCACGCGCTGATGAAGCGCATCGTTAATACCTACGGCAAGACCTGGCACACCTGGCATACCGATCGCGACAAGACCCTGCCAATCGGCATTCCGGCCCTGATGATGGGCTTTACCGCTGACGGGCAGATGGATTCACGCCTGCTGGCCGATCGCGACCGGCGCTTTGATGTCGACAGTAAGAAAATTCGTGCTCAGCGGGCGGATATTGTGGCGCATCCGGCCGAACCGGGGGCCAATGCCTGGCAACAGGGCGAGGTGATTCAGCTGCAGCGCACCCACGGCGGCGGTGAACACAGCCACGGCCAGACCCATTTCGGCCCGGCCGAGCAGTTAAAACAGCCTTAATCCCAGCGCTGCGCCGCCTGGCGATCGCTGTCGCGGGCATCGACCCAGCGATCGCCGTCGGCGGTCGCTTCGCGCTTCCAGAACGGCGCGCGGGTTTTCAGGTAATCCATAATGAACTCCGCGGCAGAAAATGCGCTGCCGCGGTGTGCGCTGGTGACGCCCACCAGCACAATTTCATCACCAGGAAACAGTTCGCCGGTGCGGTGGATCACCGTGACGCGCTGCAGCGGCCAGCGCTGGCGGGCGGCATCAACAATCTCCTGCAATGCTTTTTCGGTCATGCCAGGATAGTGTTCCAGCGTCAGTGCCGCGACGTGCGCGCCGAGGTTATGGTTACGCACTTTGCCGGTAAAAGTCACCACTGCGCCATCTTCGTCACAGGCGGCCAGCCAGCGATAAGCTTCAGCCATATCAAACGGCGCCGGGCCGACACGAATCTGCGTCTCCATCTTAGCCTCCGGTCACTGGCGGGAAAAAGGCCACTTCATCGCCGTCGCGTAGCGGATGACTCATCGGCACCAGCGTCTGATTGACCGCCGCCAGCAGCTTGCCGGACTCGAGCGCTAACGCCCAGCGATCGCCCTGCCCGGCCAGCGCAGCACGCAGGGCAGCCACATCCGGATAGGCGGTAGCGATCTCCAGCGAGGCGCTGCCGACCAGCTCACGTACCTGGGCAAAAAACAGCACCTTAATCATCAGACACCGCCTGAAAATCACCGCTTTTGCCGCCGCTTTTGCTGATTAAGCGCAACTGGTCGATGACGATATCTTTCTGTACCGCTTTGCACATGTCGTAGATGGTCAGGGCCGCCACCGAGGCCGCCGTCAGCGCTTCCATCTCAACGCCGGTTTTGCCGGTCAGACGGCACAGCGAGGTGATGCGTACCCGATTGTGTTCCGGCTCGGCCAGCAGATTCACTTCCACTTTGCTCAGCATCAGCGGATGGCAGAGTGGGATCAGTTCCCAGGTCCGTTTGGCGGCCTGGATACCGGCAATGCGCGCCGTGGCGAACACATCGCCTTTGTGGTGACTGCCCTCGATGATCATCTGCAGCGTGTCAGGCTGCATCAGCACCAGCACCTCCGCCCGCGCTTCGCGTACGGTTTCCGCTTTGGCGGAGACATCCACCATATGCGCTTCGCCAGCAGCATTAATGTGTGTGAGTTGCGACATACTTACCGTTTCTTCAGATGTGAGACAAAGTTGCAGGGACGGGTGCGCGCATCCAGCTGATCGGCAATAATCCGCTCCCAGGCGCTGCGGCAGGCATTGGTGGAGCCCGGCACCGCAAAAATTAAGGTCTGGTTCGCCATCCCGGCGATGGCGCGCGACTGCAAGGTCGAGCCGCCAATCTCCTCATAGGAGATCATCCGGAACAGTTCGCCAAAGCCGGCGATCTCGCGATCAAACAGCGGCAGCAGGGCTTCCGGCGTGCTGTTTTTCAGGTTAAATCCGGTACCGCCGTTAATGATCACGACCTGCACATCGTCACTGGCGATCCAGCGCGATACGGTGGCGCGAATGCGATAGAGATTATCCGGCACGATGGCGTGATCAACCACCTCGTGCCCCGCCTCAAGGGCGGCACCGCGCAGATAGTCGCCGGAGCTATCCTCGCTGGCATCGCGGCGATCTGACACGGTCATTACCGCAATCTGTAACGCCTGAAATTCGCTGACTGGTTTGCCCATAACGCCTCCTGAAATTAACCGCCAATGTAAGAAAGATTTTGCGTGATACCGGTGTTGCCCTGATGCAGAAAATGGGTCTGCTTTTTCTGCCCGAGGCTACTGGCAATGCGCGCCTGCAGTTCCGCTTGCTGATCGTCAGAGGCCAGCAGATCCCGCAGCGGTACGCCACCGTCGCCAAACAGGCAGAGATGCAGATTGCCCTGCGCCGAGACGCGCAGACGGTTGCAGCTGGCACAAAAATCTTTGGCATAGGGCATTATCAGGCCGATCTCACCGACATAATCGGGATGGTAAAACACCTGGGCCGGACCGTCGCTGCGGCCGCTCTCCCGCCGCTGCCAGCCCTGCGCAATCAGCTGGTCACGGATCACCGTGCCGGAGACGTGCTGCTGGCGAAACAGCGTTCCGCCGTCACCGGTTTCCATCAGTTCGATGAAGCGCAGCTGAATCGGTCGGGTACGGATCCAGTCGAGGAAGGTCGCCAGATTACGGCTATTGAGATCGCGCATCAGCACGCTGTTGACTTTCACCTGCTGAAATCCGGCGTCAAAGGCAGCGTCGATGCCCGCCATCACCTGATGGAATTTATCCTGACCGGTAATGGCGTGGAACTGACGGGCATCGAGGCTATCAACGCTGACGTTGAGCGCGGTTAATCCCGCCTCGCGCCACTGCTTCACGTCGCGAGCCAGCCGGTAACCGTTGGTGGTGACGGCGATATGGCGCACCGAGGGGTTCTCACGCACCGCCGCGATGATGTCGGTAAAATCGCGGCGCAGCGATGGCTCACCGCCGGTCAGCCGCACTTTTTCCGTGCCCGCTGCGGCGAAAGCCCGCGTGACACGACGGATTTCATCCAGAGAGAGAAAGCTTTTGTTGCGAATGCCGTGCGGCTTGTAGCCATCGGGCAGACAGTAGGTACAGCGGAAGTTACACACATCCGTGACCGACAGGCGCAGGTAATAGAACTTACGCGCGTATGCATCAGTAAATTGTGACACCAGAACACCTTTCCAGATTGGGAGATGCAGTCATTTCTTTCTGCACCCTGGTAGCTCAATGGCTACGGCCTGACTCCCCTATCCGCAGACGTAGGCAATCAGGCTAGAGTGTACGCTGATCCGTTGATCAGCGCGGTTAATCAAGATGGTAGCGCGATTTCCGCGACTCTTCCATTCGCTGTTTTCGCTATATATTCTGATACATATCGAATTTTCACCGCATTTTAGCGACAGGATACGTTAAAATGCGCTTCAGATTTTGACGCAAGTCATCCGCGCGGGTTTAGCGTTTAGAGCGACGTCACGCGAGACGATGTTAAGGAGAAGTATGAATCGCACACTGGCCGATCTCGATCGCGTGGTGGCCCTGGGTGGCGGACATGGCTTAGGCCGCGTGATGTCTGCCCTGTCGCCGCTCGGCTCACGCCTTACCGGCATTGTAACCACCACCGATAACGGCGGTTCAACCGGCCGCATTCGCCGCTCAGAAGGCGGCATCGCCTGGGGCGATATGCGCAACTGTCTCAACCAGCTGATCGCCGAACCGAGCGTGGCCTCAGCGATGTTTGAGTATCGCTTTGCCGGTAACGGGGAGCTGGCCGGACACAACCTCGGCAACCTGATGCTGAAAGCGCTCGATCACCTGAGCGTGCGTCCGCTGGAAGCGATCAACATCATTCGTAACCTGCTGAAGGTCGATGCCTTTTTGATTCCGATGTCGGAGCAACCGGTGGATCTGGTGGCGCTCGATGTGGAAGGCAATATGGTCTACGGTGAAACTGCAATTGATGAGATGAAGCAGCCGCCGCAGGAGATGATGTTGCATCCCAACGTCCAGCCGACGCGGGAAGCGCTGGATGCAATTGGCGAAGCGGATTTAATCCTGATCGGGCCAGGCAGTTTTTACACCAGCCTGATGCCGATTCTGCTGATGGAGGAGATGGCGCAGGCGCTGCGTCGGACGCCCGCCACCATGGTCTTTATCGGCAATCTGGGTCGCGAACTCAGCCCGGCAGCAGCCAGCCTGACGGTCGCCGATAAACTGGCAATGATGGAGCGCTACATTGGCAAACGGGTGATTGACGCGATTGTGGTCAGTCCCTCCGCCGACATCAGCCAGGTCGATAACCGGCTGATTGTGCGTGAGCCGCTGGAGGCCGCCGATATCAAATATCGTCACGACCGCCAGCTGCTGCGGGTCGCGCTGGAACACGCCATTCAGGGCTTTAGCTGAGTTACGAGGTGGCAATAAACAGCGTGCGCAGCTCATGCAGCTGATCGCGCACGCTGGCCGCCTGTTCGAACTCCAGGTTCTGCGCATGCTGCTGCATCTGCCCTTCCAGCTCGTGGATCTTTTTCTGCAGGGCCTGCGGCGACAGCGCCAGGTAATCCGCTTCAGCTTCGGCCGCGCCGCGACGTGCCGGTTTGGCTTTGCCACGGGTTTTCACCACGTTGTTGCCCAGTTCCAGAATATCGGTAATTTTCTTATTCAGGCCCTGCGGCACAATGCCGTTCTCTTCATTGTACTGCTGCTGCTTCTCGCGGCGGCGTTCAGTCTCTTCAATCGCCCGCGCCATCGACGGGGTAATTTTATCGCCGTAGAGAATTGCCTTGCCGTTAATGTTACGCGCCGCACGACCGATGGTCTGAATCAGTGAGCGTTCGGAACGCAGGAAACCCTCTTTATCCGCGTCCAGAATGGCCACCAGCGATACTTCCGGCATATCCAGCCCCTCACGCAGTAAGTTAATGCCCACCAGCACATCAAACTCACCCAGACGTAAATCGCGGATAATTTCCATGCGTTCAACGGTATCAATATCGGAGTGCAGGTAACGCACCTTCTCACCGTGCTCTTCCAGATATTCGGTCAGATCTTCCGCCATACGCTTGGTCAGCACCGTCACCAGCACACGTTCGTTGATCGCCACCCGCTGACGGATTTCCGACAGCAGATCGTCGACCTGGGTCGCCACCGGACGCACTTCGAGGATCGGGTCGAGCAGACCGGTAGGACGCACCACCTGGTCGATCACTTCGCTGCCCGATTTTTCCAGCTCATATTTACCCGGCGTGGCTGACACGTAGATAGTCTGGGGCGCCAGCGCCTCAAACTCTTCAAACTTCATCGGACGGTTATCCAGTGCCGACGGCAAACGGAAACCGTACTCTACCAGCGTCTCTTTACGCGCCCGGTCGCCTTTATACATCCCGCCAATCTGCGGGATGGTGACGTGCGATTCGTCGACCACCAGCAAGCCATCGGCTGGCAGATAGTCAAACAGCGTCGGTGGCGCTTCACCCGGTCCGCGCCCGGAAAGATAGCGCGAATAGTTTTCGATGCCGGAGCAGTAGCCCAGCTCGCCCATCATCTCCAGATCGAACTGAGTACGCTGGGTAATACGCTGCTCTTCCAGCAGCTTATTATTTTCCAGCAGTACCCTGCGGCGATCCGCCAGTTCCACCTTGATATCTTCCATCGCCTGCAGAATGCGCTCACGCGGCGTCACGTAGTGCGTTTTCGGGTAGATGGTGAAACGCGGCACTACCGAATCGATCTGGCCGGTGAGCGGGTCAAACAGCGACAGGCGCTCTACCTCTTCGTCGAACAGCTCAACGCGCAGGGCGATATCGTCCGATTCGGCTGGGAAGATGTCGATCACTTCGCCGCGCACCCGGAACGTACCGCGCTGGAACGCCTGATCGTTGCGGGTGTACTGCAGCTCTGACAGACGGCGCAGAATGCTGCGCTGGTCGATAATCATGCCGCGGGTCAGGTGCAGCATCATTTTCAGGTAGAGATCGGGATCGCCCAGACCGTAGATCGCCGAGACCGAGGCGACCACAATCACGTCACGCCGCTCCAGCAGCGCTTTGGTCGCCGACAAACGCATCTGCTCAATGTGTTCGTTAACCGAGGCGTCCTTTTCGATAAAGGTGTCGGAACTCGGCACATAGGCTTCCGGCTGGTAGTAGTCGTAGTAAGAGACGAAAAACTCAACCGCGTTATCCGGGAAGAACTCCTTCATTTCACCGTACAACTGCGCCGCCAGCGTTTTGTTGGGCGCCAGTACCATGGTTGGACGGTTGAGATCGGCAATCACGTTGGCGACGGTGAAGGTTTTCCCCGAGCCGGTTACGCCTAATAAGGTCTGGTGGGCCAGTCCATCTTCCAGCCCCTCCTCCAGACGACGAATCGCCTCTGGCTGATCGCCAGAAGGTTTGAAAGCGGAATTCAATTTAAAGGCTTTACTCATGAATGCAGTTCCTGCTGAAGAAGTCGGCGGGCAGGCCACTATTTTACTCTGCTATGGTGATTTTGCCAGAAAATAATACTGGATATAAAAACAGTATTAAGGCAGAGTAATCGCCACTGTCGGGATACTTTTTCGCCGTCGATTGCCGCTTGCTTTATCGCGCAGGTTGTTGCGCAAGGTTATCCCCAGGCGGAGATCGGATTTAACATTTGTCAATAGACCGTCACAAAATTACAGTTCGATGAACTGACAGATAATTCGCAGGCTTGTTTTTTAATAACCAATTGATTTTACTGGTTTATGCCCAAAAGCCCAGATTCTCGACATTATGTAACCAGGCCGCGTATTTCCTCGCTTCCAACCTGTTTTCATTACCTAATGCACAAGGTTATCCACAGGAATGGTGGATAAGTGATGGCAGCCCCGCCGCCATCGGCTGTGTATAATTTTTCCCTGCCGCTCGGTTTCGCTAAAAATAATTTTTTTTCCGCTAATTTTAGCTGCCGTGGCTGACCCATTGTTCTGCTTTTTTTACCGGTTGCCTTCTTTAACCCGCGTCTTTGCCGCATCTGTTGCCCATTCCTAATCAGAATCGCTGCCTCATCATTGTACGTCTGCACCAGAAACGCCGCCCGCTGGCACTGCAAAAGTGCAGTAATGTTATCACCGGCAGAAATTGATAAGCATTGCTCATCTTTTAGCGCCACAGACCCGCGCTGCTGGCTGAAAAATGGTTGCTGCGGAATCTGGCCTGGGAATTGCAAGAATCCGTGGCGTCAACGCGCAACGCGCGCACTGTACTGCAATGGTGAGCGTGCCATTGCTGATAACTTGTTTGCCAGACGACACAGAGCGGAAGCATTCAGGCTAATGATCGGGAAGGAGAGTGTCAGATGCTGAGTTTACGTTCGGTAAATCAATTTTACGGTCAAAATCATATTCTGTGGGATGTCGATCTCGATCTGTCGCCTGGCACCTGCACCGGCGTTCTCGGCCGGCCCGGGATGGGGAAAACCACCCTGGTGAACTGCATCATGGGCAGGCTGCCGATTAACAGCGGATCGATCTCCTGGAAAGAGGATGGCTCACCGCCCGCCGACCTGCTGCTACAGCCGGCGGAGCAGCGGTCGCAGATGGGTATTGGCTACGTGCCGCAGGGCCGCCATATTTTTACCCAGATGAGCGTGGAAGATAATTTGCTGATCGCCCTGCTGGCCGGAGCAAATCAGGCTGACCGCCACCGCGCCATCCCCGAAATGGTGTTTGACCTTTTCCCGGCGCTCTATTCGTTACGGCAGCAGCGCAGCGGCGATCTGCCCATCGATCAGCAACAGCAGCTGGCCCTGGCGCGGGCGCTGGTGTTACAGCCTAAGCTGCTGATTCTGGATGAGCCAACCGACGGTATGTCACCGTGGCTGGAGGAGGAGATGGGTAATCTGATTCGCCGCCTGAATCTCGACTACGGCCTGACCATCCTGCTGCTGGAGCAGCGACTGTCGCTGATACGCCGCGTGGCCGACTATTTTCTGCTGTTGCATCGCGGGCGTAACGTGGCGCAGGGCAAAATGGCGCAGCTGGATGACCACACCGTCAACAAATGGCTGACGGTGGCCTGAGGTTTGTTAGTCCGGTAAGGTCAGATACTGGCCGCAGCTGTCCTGCTGCGCCGCTTCGGTCAGATACGGAATGGTGCCGAGACAGGGCGCGGGCAGTCGCTGCTGCAGGCTGGTGAGATATTCCTGATAACGGTTACCGGGCGGCACCACGGTGTTGGCGATCCAGCCAGCCAGTCGCAGCCCACGCGCCCGTACCGCATCCGCGGTCAGCATGGCGTGATTGATGCAGCCCAGCTTGACGCCAACCACTAAAATGACCGGCAGCTGTTCACTGCTGACCCAGTCGGCGTAGGTGTGCGTGGCGGATAACGGGGTGTACCAGCCGCCCGCCCCTTCGACCAGAATCCAGTCAGCCAGCGGCTCCAGCGCCGCCAGTCCCGATGACATGGTCAGCGAAGTGATCGGCCTGCCCTCTTCGGCACTGACGATGTGCGGCGACGTGGGTTCGAGGAACGCCAGCGGATTGACCTGCTGATAGTCTAACGGCACGCTGCTGTAACGCTGCAGCGCCAGCGCGTCACTGTTGCGTAGCCCCTGCGCTGTCATCTCACAGCCGGAGGCGACAGGCTTGTAGCCGGCGCAGCGATAACCCGCGGCCCGGGCCGCCTGTAACAGCGCGCCACTGGCGACCGTTTTACCGACTTCGGTGTCGGTGCCGGTGATAAACCAGCGCTTCATGATGAACTTACTCCATAGATTAAATGATAACTGAGGCGGAAACCGTGCCGATCGCGCGGCCAGTGCGCTTCCAGCTGTGCCAGCCGTTGCCGGGTCAGCAGCGGACCGTCACGCCCCTGATGCAGATGGGTGGCGCCAATCCCTTTCAGGGAACGCATAGCGCTGAGCGCATCGGGAAAATGCAGGGTAATCAGCGCTGACTCACAGCTCAGCCGGTGGGCTGCGCAGGCTGACGCGATCTGCTGTTCGCTGAGAAACCGGTTGGCGTGAGGATGTTCGTCAAGATACGACCAGGCCTGATGCACTTCCTGCAATGAACCGGCGCTCAGGGTCGAGAACAGCAGCGTGCCGTCGGGACGCAGCACCCGTCTGAACTGGCTCAGCGCCTGCGACAGATCGTCGCTCCACTGCACCGCTAGGTTGCTCCATACCAGATCAAAACCGGCATCCGCCAGCGGCAGAGCATCGATATCCCCGGCCAGGTAGTGCTGCGCCGCATCATTGGCGCGCGCCTGTTGCAGCATCTGCGGTGAAAGATCCAGTGCCGTCACCTGCTTACCACGCGCCCGCCATTGCTTGCTGTACCAGCCGGTGCCGCAACCGGCATCGAGCAGCTGCGGACCACTGTGCGCGGGGGCGCGAGCCAGCAGCGCGTCACCGCTCAGCCGCTGCAGGGCAGCATGTGCATCATAATGCCCGGCCGCCCGGCCAAAGGCCCGCGCCACGGCGCGCTTATCAACCTGCAGCGTCATGCAGCGCCTCCAGCAGAATGTCGATGTCGTCCGGCTGATGCGCCGCCGTCAGGGTAATACGCAGCCGGGCGGTGCCTGGCGGGACGGTTGGCGGCCGGATCGCACTGACCCAGCAGCCAGCGTCCGCCAGCCGGGCTGAGAGCGCCATCGCTTCCGCATTGCCGCCAACAATTAATGGCTGAATCGCGCTGGCGGAATCCATCAGTTGCCAGGGCAGCGTGGCCGCGCCGCGCCGGAAGCGCTGAATATTTTGCTGCAACCGCTGACGCAACTCATCGCCCTGCCGGACCTGGCCGAGGGACGCCTGCAGCGCCGACGCCTGGGCGGCGGGCATGGCGGTCGAGTAGATCAGATGACGGCTGAACTGCAGGAAATAGTCGGCGGTTTGTGCGTCGCACAGCAGCGCGGCTCCGCTGACGCCAAAGGCTTTGCCAAAGGTGACCACCAGCAACTCAGGCTTGATTCCCTGCTGCCAGCAACTGCCGCGCCCCTGCTCGCCCACCACGCCGATACCGTGCGCATCGTCTACCAGCAGCCAGGCCCCGGCCTGCCGGGTCTGGGTCGCTATCGCCGCCAGCGGCGCACTGTCGCCATCCATGCTGAAAATGCCTTCGGTTACCACCAGCGTTTCACCGCTGCAGGGCGAGGACAGCCGCGCCGCCAGACTCGCCGGACTGTTGTGCGTGAAACGGCGCAGCTGCGCCGGACTGTGGCTGGCGGCATCCAGCAGCGAAGCGTGGGTTAACTTATCCGCCAGGATGCGATCGTCAGCCTCTGCCAGCAGATGGATCACCGCCTGGTTCGCCGCAAAACCAGAGATAAACAGCAGCGCCCGGTCATAGCCGAGCCAGTCAGCCAGCTGCGCTTCCAGCTCCGCATGCTGCCGGTGATAACCGGTGACGTGACCGGATGCACCGGCCCCGGCTCCCGCCTGCTCTGCGCCGCGCTGCCAGCCGGCAATCACCGCCGGATGCTGCGTTAAACCGAGGTAGTCGTTGCTGGAAAAATGGCGATAGGTCCGTCCGCCACTCTGCAACGTGCGGGTGGTCTGGTGATCGATCACCGGTCGCTGCCGCCAGCCATCGGCCGCCCGCCGCTGCACGAGCGCCTGCTGCAGTCGTTGCTGCCAGCTCATTACAGCGCCGCGTTATAGAACTGTTCAGTGTCAGCGTGCATCAGCTGCTCGCTGAGCTGCTGCTGCTGTTGCTGATCGCCGTGGTCGGTATGGCTGTGCTGCGGATTCAGGCCCAGCTTACGGAACAGCACCCGATCTTTATCCTCTTCCGGGTTCGGCGTAGTCAGCAGTTTGCAGCCGTAGAAAATCGAGTTAGCACCGGCCATAAAGCACATCGCCTGGGTCTGCTCGCTCATCTGCTCACGGCCCGCCGACAGCCGGACGTGCGAGGTCGGCATCATGATGCGCGCCACCGCGATGGTGCGGATAAAATCGAACGGCTCCACGTCATCGTTATCCGCCAGCGGCGTCCCTTTGACCTTCACCAGCATGTTGATCGGCACGCTTTCCGGCGGCGTCGGCAGATTGGCTAACTGCACCAGCAGGCCGGCGCGATCGTTGACCGTTTCCCCCAGTCCGACAATGCCGCCAGAGCAGACTTTAATGCCGGCGTCACGCACTTTGCCCAGCGTATCAAGCCGTTCCTGATAGCTGCGGGTGGTGATGATACTGCCGTAAAATTCCGGCGAGGTATCGAGGTTGTGGTTATAAAAATCGAGGCCCGCGCCAGCCAGTCGCTGCGCCTGCTGGTCGCTAAGCGTACCCAGCGTCATACAGGTTTCCATCCCCATCGCCTTGACCCCTTCAACCATTTTTTCCAGGTAAGGCATGTCGCGGTCATGCGGGTTTTTCCAGGCGGCGCCCATGCAGAAACGACTCGATCCGGCCGCTTTGGCCTGCCGGGCCGAGGCCAGTACCTCTTCGACCTCCATCAGACGTTCCGATTCCAGACCGGTTTTGTAGCGCGCACTCTGCGGGCAGTATTTGCAGTCTTCCGGGCAGGCACCGGTTTTGATCGACAACAGGGTGCTGACCTGCACCTGGCGCGGATCGAAGTGCTGACGGTGCACCCGCTGCGCTTCAAACATCAGTTCAAGAAAAGGTTGATCAAACAGGGCCTGTGCCTGTGCGACTGTCCAGCGTTGTGCCATTGCGTGCTCCAAAAAAAGGGTGTCATCCCGACGATTAACGTGGTTATACTTGTAAACTATATTTTTTTATTTTGGTTTACAACTCCGGTTTACGATGCCCATGTTCACGCCTGAAGACGCCCGCTTTGATCGCCAGCACATCTGGCATCCCTACACCTCAATGCAGGACCCCCTGCCCTGTTACCCGGTGGTTGCCGCACACGGTTTCCAGCTGCAACTGGCCGATGGCCGTGAGCTGGTCGACGGCATGTCCTCGTGGTGGGCGGCGATCCACGGCTATAACCATCCGCGACTGAACCGGGCGTTGACCCAGCAGATGACGCAGATGTCCCACGTGATGTTTGGCGGCATAACCCATCCCGCTGCCGTGGCGCTCTGCCGTCAGCTACTGACCATGACGCCCGCGGCGCTGGAGTGCGTATTCCTCGCCGATTCCGGCTCGGTCGCAGTGGAAGTGTCGATGAAGATGGCGCTGCAATACTGGCTGGGGCGCGGAGAGGTCCGTCAGCAATTCCTGACGCTGAAGCGCGGCTATCACGGCGATACGTTTGCGGCGATGTCGGTGTGCGATCCGGATAATTCGATGCACAGCCTGTGGCGCGGTTACCTGCCTGAACATCACTTTGCCGAGGCTCCGGCCTGTGGTTTTGACGACCGATGGGATGAGCGCGACTTCGACGATTTTGCCCGCCTGCTGGAGCAACATCATCAGCAGCTGGCCGCGGTGATTCTGGAGCCAATAGTTCAGGGCGCAGGCGGGATGCGTTTCTACCATCCGCGCTATCTGCAGCGGGTGCGTGAAGCGTGCGATCGCTACGGCCTGTTACTGATTGCCGATGAGATCGCCAGCGGCTTTGGCCGCACCGGCAAACTGTTTGCCTGTGAACATGCCGCTATCACGCCCGATATTATGTGCGTTGGCAAAGCGCTGACCGGCGGGACCCTGACGCTGGCGGCCACCCTGACCACCCGTGAGGTGGCGGACACCATCAGCCGCAGTCCGGCCGGCTGTTTTATGCACGGCCCGACCTTTATGGGCAATCCGCTGGCCTGCGCGGTGGCGGTCGAAAGTCTGACGATGCTGGCTGAAGGCGAGTGGCAAGGTCAGGTGGCCGCTATCGAACAGCAGTTGCGGGCGGAGCTGTTGCCGCTGCGCAGTGCGCCGCAGGTAGCGGATGTGCGGGTGCTGGGCGCGATTGGCGTGGTCGAGACCCATCAGGCGGTCAACATGGCGGCGCTGCAGCAGTTCTTCGTCGAGCAGGGCGTGTGGATCCGCCCGTTTGGCCGGCTGATCTATCTGATGCCGCCGTACATCATCACGCCGCAGGCGCTGAGCAAACTGGTGCAGGCGATTGGGGCAGCGCTTGAGCATTCTTCACATTTTGCCGACTGAAGCGGGCTAAGCGCTGGAACTGCCTGCGCGTTTGGTTATGATGACAGGCTATTCATCGACACGTGAGGAGAGGCAATGCGCGTTTATAGTCAGGATTTTAACGACGGCGATAAGATGCCTGAGAAGCATGTTTTCAACGGCATGGGCTATCAGGGCGAGAACATCTCTCCCCATCTGGCCTGGGAAGCGGCCCCGGAAGGCACCAAAAGTTTTGTGGTGACCTGCTACGATCCCGACGCGCCAACCGGCTCCGGCTGGTGGCACTGGCTGGTTGCCAATATTCCGGCCAGCACTACCTCTCTGCCGCAGGGCGCGGGTTCCGGCAAAGCCGAACTGCCATCAGGAGCGCTACAGACCCGCACTGATTTTGGTCAGGCTGGCTATGGCGGCGCGGCACCGCCGCAGGGCGAAACCCATCGCTACATTTTCACCGTGCATGCGCTGGATGTGGAAAAGATTGAGGTGGATGAGGGCGCGAGTGGCGCAATGGTTGGCTTTAACGTCCATTTTCACGCGCTGGCGAGCGCGTCACTGACCGTGAACTATCAGTAATCCCGCCACGCCTCCCCGTCCGGGGAGGCGTGCGAAACTGCGTTATGCCTGCAGCTGATGCACAACAACCCACATCGGTCCCTGTCCAACCGCATAACGTCCCAGCGGTTGTAACAGCCCTTGCGGTTCCGTAATGCGATAGACCTCGATGTGATGAGACTTCTGCCCCGCCGCCACCAGATACTGCCCGCTGTGATCGATATTAAAGCCGCGCGGCTGGGTCTCGGTCGGCTGGAAACCTTGCAGAGTCAGCTGGTCACCCTGTTCGCTGACGCTGAACACCGCCAGCGTGCTGCTGGTGCGGTCACAGGCGTAGAGGAAACGGCCATCCGGCGTCAGATGAATATCTGCTGCCCAGCGGGTACCGCTGAAATCAGGTGGCATCATATCCAGCGTCTGCACGCTTGCCACGTTGCCCTCATTTAACGCCCAGACGTCGACCGTGCTGTCGAGTTCATTCACACAGTAGGCGTAACGACCGTTCGGATGGAACTGCATGTGGCGCGGACCGGCGCCTTCGACGGTGGTGACCTGCGCCTGCGGACGCGGCGTCAGCTGGCCATCATCGCCCAGCGCAAACAGGCAAATGCGGTCCTGCTTCAGGGCCGGCACGTAGAGCGTCTGATTGTGGTTATCAATATTGGCTGAGTGGCACCCTTCCAGCCCGTGGATCACCTGCAGCGGTGCCTGTGGCACGCCATCCTCACCAATCGGGCTGACGCTGACGCAGGCGTCATTGTAGGAGCCGCAGAACAGGAATTTACCGCTGCGATCGGTGGAGATATGGGTCGGGCTGCCGGGCAGCGGCGCCTGTCCGGCTTCGGTCAGGGTGCCATCAGCCGCGATGCGAAACGCCAGCACGCGAAAATTGGGGCGCACGCCGACATAGAGAAAATCGCGGTTCGGACTCACCACCATTGGCTGAACCTGGCCAGCGACATCGGTCACCTGAAGCAACGTCAGCGCACCCTCTTCATTCATCTGCCAGACATGGATCTGCTGGCTCTCGGGACTGGCGGTGTAGACAACTTGTTTCATGCATTCTCCTTTTTGGCTGCCTGATGATGATCTGTGAGTCACTGTAGCGCGTTTTAGCCATGCTGGAATCATTTGTGCCCGGTTTTTTGTCTCACAAGGGCAGTCAGGTGTAGACTTGAGGCTTCGCTAACCTACCCCAACGGAAGGATTAATGAGCTACCGTGTCATTGCCCTCGATCTCGACGGCACGCTGTTAACACCCGCAAAAACCATTCTGCCGCAGTCGGTCGAGGCGCTGAAGAAGGCGCGTCAGGCGGGCATTCACGTCGCTATCGTGACCGGACGCCATCACTGCGCCATCCATCCTTTTTATCAGGCGTTAGAACTCGATACGCCAGCTATCTGCTGTAACGGTACCTATTTGTATGATTATCAGAACAAAAAGGTGCTGGCGGCCGATCCGCTTGATAGCCAACTGGCGCTGAAGGTGATTGAGATGCTGGATCAGCAGGGGATTCATGGGCTGCTGTATGTCGATGATGCCATGCTGTATCAGACCCCGACCGGCCATGTTACCCGCACCCTCAACTGGGCCGAATCGCTGCCACCGCACCAGCGTCCGCTGTTCAGACAGGTGCCTGATTTAGCCGACGCAGCGCGCGAAGCGGGCGCCATCTGGAAATTCGCCCTGTCGCATCCCAACATTCCTGAGTTGCAGCAGTTTGCCAGCCGGGTCGAGGCGGAACTGGGCCTGGCCTGCGAATGGTCGTGGCACGATCAGGTCGATATCGCTAAAGGCGGCAACAGCAAAGGCAAGCGGCTGGCGCAGTGGGTCGACTCGCTGGGACTGAGCATGTCAGATGTGATCGCATTCGGGGATAACTACAACGACCTCAGCATGCTGGAAACCGCCGGTCTGGGTGTGGCGATGGGCAATGCCGATGAGGCGATTAAAGCGCGCGCCAAAAAAGTGATCGGCACCAACCTCGAAACCGGCATTGCTGAGACGCTCTATCAGTACGTGCTGTAATCAGGGCGTGACCGAGACGCTTTTAATCTGGGCATAGAGCCACTGATCCGGCCGAATGCCCAGTTCATCACGCGCCCACGGCGTAATGCGCGCCCGGCATTGACCCGATGAAGAGGGTCTGTTTCATTTAATGCGTTGAGAAGCAAAAAGCAAATTTTAACGCAGGGATAAAACAATAGATAACGCAACATGACTCTGAGGAGGGTCTGTATACATCAAAGCCTTTTTTAATCTTTTATAAAATGAGCGCTGCACTTTATTATTCATTCTTAACTTTTCAAAACCTGGCATTGATATAAACCAATATGACATAAACAATCATTAAAGCTGACTCCAGCATTGATGACGAAAAAGATATCAAAAAAACAGTGCTGCCATAAGAGTGATATAAAGCTATTTGATATCAGGCCGCTCACCATTTTCAATCAAACAACGCTAAAGCTTATCTTTCACCTGCCGATAACCCTTATTTATCTGTAGGTATGAGATATGTTTAAAAAAATATTTAACAAGGCTCTGCTTTTATTATCATTGATGCTCACGGGTTGTACATCGTTACAGGTTGGTCATTTAACCCGCTATGCCAGTGATGTGCATTATTATTCTTTCCTGGATGGCTCAATCGTTGCTCCCTACGCACCTAAAGTTTACCCCATGAAAGTTCCGGACGACCTCTCCTTTGTACAATTTGTCGTTGATCTGGGCTACGACTATGTTGCGCTTCCCTTTATCTATACAGATAGTCGAATCACGGAAAACACCGCCCCCTTTTATGAATTTCTGGAGTGGTCTAAACAACCCTTTATTCAGCGTCAGGAAACAAAGCAAAAGGTCATTGGTGGACGTTACAACGATATTCTGGAATACGGTGAAGAGAATGATCTGAAAACACAAGAGCCAGTATTTTTAGTCGTGCGTCATTTTGGATATTTCTTCCGTGATGCCGTATTTGCACTGACCGTACCTGAAGTCGAAAATCTTTTATCAGAAGTATATAGTGTTAAATACTGCAAAGAACATGGATTGAAGTTATAGCCGATTCTGGAACATATAGCGCTATTGACCACGCTGCTCTGCCACCCGAATCAAACGCTTCTTTGATTGATGCATAGTGATGTCATCAAGGCCAGCCAAACAGAAGCACGGTGAAAGCCATTTTATAGGGCGTTGCCCTGAACCACAGAAAGTGTTGCAGAATCCCTCTGGTAACGGTTCAGGGCCACCAACAGGCTTCACATTTTAATTTTGCTTAAACTTCCGGGAGATATCACCCTTCCTGACAGGGAATTGAATATCAATACTCATCAGATTATTGATGTCGGCTTTCCACTTCTTCTCTTCACGACAACCAGTGACGAAAGCAAGAACCCACGCTCTCTGTTCAGAGGTGTCAGAAGCCTACTCAATAAAACATTCGAAACAAGGCAGAAAAAAAGAGACCCATTAAATAATTTCATTAAAAAATAACGCATTATCAGGACCTTTAGTCATCAGGGCGTGACCGAGACGCTTTTAATCTGGGCATAGAGCCACTGGTCCGGTCGAATGCCCAGCTCATCACGCGCCCACGGCGTAATGCGCGCCCACAGTTCACTGATGCCGATGCGTAGCTTCACTTCCACCTGATCCCCGACCTCCACCAGCTCCACCACCTGCGCAGGCAGGATATTGCGGATAGAGGTGTTGTGCGGCGGTTGCAGCGCCAGCGAGACATCGGCCGAAGCAATACGGATCCGCAGTGGCGTTTTAAGCGGCTGATTAACCCGGCTGACCCAGATGTGCTGGTCACCCAGCGACAGCGCGGTCATTGGATAGTCGGGATGCTGCTCCAGCACCTGTACCCGCAGCACGCTGCTCAGCTCACTGACCGGCAGCCATGGCCGCATCGCGCTGCTGCTCCAGACCCGCTCCAGCGGACCAAACGCTTTGACTTTACCGCTATCCAGCACCAGCACGTTATCCGCCAGATGCAGGATCTCCTCGAGGCTGTGCGAAACATAGAGCATCGGGATATCCACCTGCTTCGCCAGCTTTTGCAGGTAAGGCATCAGCTCGCGTTTGCGCGGTAAATCCAGCGAGGCCAGCGGCTCATCCAGCAACAGCATATCCGGCGCGGTCAGTAATGCCCGGCCAATGGCCACCCGCTGCTTTTCCCCGCCCGACAGCGACAGCGGAAAACGCGACAACAATCCTTCAAGACCCAGCAGGGAGACCAGGGTATCGAACTGGGTTTTCATCTCAGGCGCCATGCCATATTGCAGGTTGCCGCGCACCCGATAGTGCGGGAACAGCCGGGCATCCTGAAAGACATAGCCAATCCGACGCTTTTCCGGCGGCAGGGAAATCTGCTGCTCTGCGTCAAACAGCAGACGATCGTGCAACTGAATCCGGCCACGCTGTGGCTGCGTCAGTCCACTGATGGCGTTGATCAGCGAGGTTTTACCGGCACCGGAGACGCCGAAAATAGCGGTGATCCCTTTGGCCGGTATCTGCAGGTCGATCGCCAGCTGATGATCGCCCTGTTGCTGGACAAAATTGAGTGACAGCATCAGGCCCCCATTCGCTTACGACCGAGACGGGCCAGCCATTCTGACGCCAGCAGCGACGCCAGCGCCAGCACAATGGCAATCACACACAGCCGGGCGGCTGCGCCTTCCGCACCGGGCGTTTCAATCAGGCTGTACATTGCCAGCGGAATGGTGCGCGTCTCGCCGGGAATATTAGAAACAAAGGTAATGGTGGCACCGAACTCCCCCAGCGAGCGGGCGAAGGCCAGCACGGTACCGACGATCACGCCCGGCAGAGTCAGCGGCAGCGTAATGGTGAAGAATACCCGCCAGCGACCCGCCCCCAGAGTGCGGGCGGCCTGTTCCAGCCGGATATCAACCGCCTCCAGCGCCAGCCGGATGGCTCGCACCATCAGCGGAAACGCGATCACCGCCGACGCCAGCGCCGCGCCGCGCCAGCTAAAAGCGAAGCTGAAGCCGAACCAGTCGTAGAGTTTTTCACCGATGATGCCGCGCCGTCCCAGGCCGATCAGCAGCAGATAGCCGACCACCACCGGCGGCAGCACCAGCGGCAGATGAATCAGGCTGTCGAGCAGCGCTTTGCCAGGAAAGCGGCAGCGCACCAGAATCCAGGCCATCAGGATGCCGAAAGGCAGACTGCCAGCTACGGCAATGCCAGAGACTTTCAGGCTAAGCAGAACCGCCTGCCATTCGGGATCGCTGAGTATCATTTGGTTGGTGTGAATCCGTAATGTTTAAACACGACCGCCGCTTGCGGCCCTTTCAGGTAATCATAAAAAGCGTTAACGGCGGCATTATCACGATCTTTAACGATCGCCATCGGATATTCCACCGGTTTGTGGCTGGAGGCCGGGAACCGTCCCACCACCTGCACCCGCTCACTGGCGACCGCATCTGAACCGTAAACAATGCCATACGGCGTTTCGTTGCGCTCCACCAGCGCCAGCGCGGCCCGCACATTATTTGCCGGAGCCAGCGACGGTTCAACCGTCTGCCAGGCGCCCAGCTTCTGTAGCGCCTCTTTGGCGTAAATGCCGGCCGGGACGTGATCCGGATCGCCAACCGCCAGACGTTCACCGTGCAGCAGCGTTTTCCAGTCAGTCTGCGGGTTCAGTTCGACCCGCTTTGCCGATGCGCTGCGCGGCGCGACCAGCACCAAATCGTTACCCAGCAGGGTATAACGGCTGCGGTCGATGACGCTTTTTTTCGCCACCGCCTCATCCATCCACTGCTGATCGGCGGAGATAAACAGGTCGGCCGGTGCGCCCTGCTCAATCTGCCGTGCCAGCGTCGAGGAAGAAGCGAACGAAGCGACTACCGTCACCCCTTTTTCATGCTGATAACGGCTGCCGATTTCCTGCAGAGCGTTGGTCAGTGACGCCGCCGCAAAGACCGTAATTTTATCCGCTGCCACCGCCTGGCCTGCCAGGGAAGCTGTGACCAGCGCAGCTATTCCCCAGCGATAGTGTGTTAAAGACATGATGTTCTCCGGTTATTCGTTGTGTAGCGAATGATACAACGCCCTTTCCGGCAGTGTCAGAAAATTATCGGCAGTTTTAGCAGAAGGATGAGCAGAAGTTTGCGCAGCGGCAGAAAGCACCACGCCCGCCTGATTAGCGAGCGTGGTCGGGGGGATTAGTTATGCGAACGGGCTGACGATTTTTCGCGATGGCCAAATTTTGAGATGACGTTAAAGACTTCACCCAGGCCATAGATCAGACCCAGCATGATTGCCATCACGATAGGGACCATAATGATAGCCACGGCGAGGCTTTTAAGTAATTCCAGCATGGAGCGTCTCACTCTGTGAACAAAAAAGTGATTGTAACGGGTCAGCAAAAATTTGCGCAGCCCTTTTCGTGCTTTTACTTTGGCCCCGAAACGCCGCTATCATCGCGCAGATACGCCTTAACCCTTTGCCGGAGTCGCCATGCAAGCCGAACTTTCCCTCCATATTCGTTTACAGCAAAAACTGTTTGCCGATCCACGTCGTATCGAACTGCTGAAACGGGTACAGCAAACCGGCTCTATCAGTCAGGGCGCAAAGCTGGCGGGCATCAGTTACAAAAGCGCCTGGGATGCGATCAATGAGATGAACCAGCTGGCTGATGAGACGCTGGTGGCGCGCGCGACCGGCGGCAAAGGCGGCGGCGGTGCCACCCTGACGCGATACGGCGAGCGACTGATTCAGCTGTTTCACCTGATGGAGCAGATCCAGCAAAAAGCGTTTGATGCGCTGCAGCAGGACGCTCTGCCGCTCGACAGCCTGCTGGCCGCCATCGCCCGCTTTTCTTTACAGACCAGCGCCCGCAACCAGCTGTTTGGTACGGTGATCAGTAACGATTCGCAGCCGGTACTGCAACACCTGCAGGTGCTACTGGCTGACGGGGTGACCCAGCTTAAGGTCGCGCTGACGCAGCGCAGCGCCGATCGGCTGCAGCTGGCCGCCGGCAAAGAGGTGCTGGTGTTAATCAAAGCGCCATGGATTCAGGTGCGCCGTGACGCCGCAGACCACGATAATCAGCTGGCCGCCACCGTCAGCGCGATAGAACCCGGCGAGACGTTCAGCGAACTGTTAATGCAGTTGCCCAGCGGTGAAACCCTGTGCGCCACCCTGAGCAACGACGCGATACACCAGCAGGCGCTGCAGCCGGGCGACGCGGTGATAGCCAGTTTTAATGCTGACCAGGCGATCGTCGCGACCTTATTGTGATTTGCCCCGCCTGATTTGACTTCATCGCGTCCAGTGGTTACAACTCAGTAACACGATGCAAAAAATGGAACAGATCATGGCTTCATTGCAGATTTCGCAAGGCACGTTTCGTCTTAGCGATACCCGGGTCCTGACCCTGAATCAGGTTGAGCTTCAGCGTGGCGAAAGCTGGGCTTTTGTCGGTGCCAACGGTAGCGGCAAGTCGTCGCTGGCCCGCGCCCTCTCCGGCGAACTTGCGCCGCTTGCCGGCTCGGTCAGCAGTGATTTTCAGCGTCCGACGCGGCTGTCGCTTGA
This sequence comes from Pantoea sp. AN62, assembly GCF_050432985.1. Lineage (NCBI taxonomy): Bacteria > Pseudomonadati > Pseudomonadota > Gammaproteobacteria > Enterobacterales > Erwiniaceae > Pantoea > Pantoea sp. AN62. The sequence continues at coordinate 424,221 of NZ_JBNPYB010000001.1, forward strand.
GCAGTTGCAAAAGCTGGTGGCCGATGAGTGGCAGCGCAACAACACTGACCTGCTCAGCGAAGGTGAAGAGGATACCGGCCTGACCGTGGCAGAGGTGATTCAGGCGGAGGTGCAGCAGCCCGCACGCTGTGAGCAACTGGCCAGCCAGTTCGGCATCGATCACCTGCTGTCGCGCCGCTTTAAATACCTCTCTACCGGCGAAAGCCGCAAGACTCTGCTCTGTCAGGCGCTGATGCAGCAGCCGGATCTGTTGATTCTGGATGAGCCGTTTGACGGGCTGGATGTGGTGTCACGCGCCAGCCTGACCGAAACCTTACGCAGCCTGCAGCAGCCCGAATTTACCCTGGTGCTGGTGCTCAACCGGTTTGATGATATCCCTGACTATATTCAGCAAATCGGGGTGCTGGCAGAGTGTACCCTGACCCATATTGGCCCACGGCAGGCGATTTTAGCCGAAGCGCTGGTGGCGCAGCTGGCGCACAGTGAACAACTGCTGGGCATGGCGCTGCCGGAAGCCGATGCGCCGGACCAGCTGCCGTCGCTGGCCGATGATGCGCCGCGCGTGATACTGCGCAACGGCGTCGTCTCTTATCACGATCGGCCGGTGATCGACGGTCTTAGCTGGCAGGTGAATGCCGGCGAGCACTGGCAGATTATCGGTCCGAACGGGGCGGGCAAATCAACCCTGCTCAGCCTGGTGACCGGTGACCATCCGCAAGGCTACAGCAACGATCTGACGCTGTTTGGCCGCCGGCGCGGCAGCGGTGAAACCATCTGGGAGATCAAGCAGCATATCGGCTATGTCAGCAGCAGCCTGCATCTCGACTATCGCGTCAGCGTCAATGTGCTTACGGTGATCCTGTCAGGCTTCTTCGATTCGATTGGTCTCTATCAGCCAGCGTCTGACCGACAGAAGTCGCTGGCCCGGCAGTGGCTGGCGCTGCTCGGCATGACCCCTGCGCAGGCCGATGCCCCCTTCCACAGCCTCTCCTGGGGACAGCAGCGGCTGGTGTTAATTGCCCGCGCGCTGGTGAAACACCCGACGCTGCTGATTCTTGATGAGCCGCTGCAGGGACTTGATCCGATCAACCGCCAGCTGGTGCGGCGCTTTGTCGATGTGCTGATCGGCGAAGGCCGTACTCAGCTGCTGTTTGTTTCGCACCACGCCGAGGATGCGCCGCAGTGCATCACGCACCGTCTGAGCTTTGTTGCCAGCGACGGCCGTTACCACTACCAGCAGCAACAGCTCGGGTAATCCCGCCAGACGCCGGTCAGCCGGCGTCTGCTTTGCCTTCAGGTGTAACCGCTACCATTCCCTTCGCCCTTTTCTGCCAGCCCTACCGACACAATGCCACTAAATGAGAATATTCAGCTTGTGTAAACGATACCATTTATCCAGACTTGATCACGCTTTCGGGCGCGCTGATGTGCTACTTTTTACCGATGCCTTTCTGGCTTTTGACGCTTACCAGGATTCAACATGGAAAAATTTAACCCGGTCGATCACCCGCATCGCCGTTACAATCCACTGATTGATCAATGGATTTTAGTTTCACCTCATCGTGCCAAACGCCCATGGCAAGGCGCGCAGGAGACGCCGGCGGTTAATACCTTACCGGCGCACGACCCTGACTGCTTCCTGTGTGCCGGCAATACCCGCATTACCGGCGACAAAAACCCTGACTATACCGGCACTTATGTCTTTACCAATGACTTTGCTGCGCTGATGACCGACACGCCAGACGCGCCAGAGAGCGACGATCTGCTGATGCGCTGTGAAAGCGCACGCGGCACCAGTCGGGTGATCTGCTTTTCACCGGATCACAGTAAAACCCTGCCGGAGATGTCGCTGAGCGCGCTGGAAGAAGTGGTTCGCACCTGGCAGCAGCAGACGGCCGATCTGGGTCAGCACTACCCGTGGGTGCAGGTGTTTGAAAACAAAGGCGCGGCGATGGGCTGTTCTAACCCACATCCGCACGGTCAGATTTGGGCCAACAGCTTCCTGCCCAATGAAGCACAGCGCGAAGACGACCATCAGCGTGCTTACTTTGACCGACACGGTTCGCCGATGCTGGTCGATTATCTCGCGCGTGAACAGCAGGATGGCAGTCGCACCGTGGTCGAGACCGATCACTGGCTGGCCGTGGTGCCGTGGTGGGCGGCGTGGCCGTTCGAAACCCTGCTGCTGCCCAAAGCGCATATTAAACGCCTGACCGATCTTAATCAGGCGCAGCGCAGCGATCTGGCGAAAGCGATCAAGCTGCTGACCAGCCGCTACGACAATCTGTTCCAGTGCTCTTTCCCCTACTCGATGGGCTGGCACGGCGCGCCGTTCAACGGTGAAGCCAACGATCACTGGCAGTTGCATGCACACTTCTATCCGCCGCTGCTGCGTTCAGCAACGGTGCGTAAATTCATGGTTGGCTATGAAATGCTGGCCGAAACCCAACGCGATTTAACGGCGGAACAGGCGGCGGAACGTCTGCGTTCTGTCAGCGACGTTCACTTCCGTGAGGCACAATAATGAGCTTAAAAACCATCACGCAGCAGGTCTTCTCTGAGACCTTCGGCTATGCGCCTACCCACACCATTCAGGCTCCGGGTCGCGTTAATCTGATTGGCGAACATACCGACTACAACGATGGCTTTGTGCTGCCGTGCGCCATCGACTATCAGACCGTAATCGCCTGCGCCCGTCGTGACGATCGTCAGATTCGGGTAGTCGCGGTCGATTACGACAATGCCGAAGACAGCTTCTCGCTGGATGAAGAGATCGTCAGCCTTGAGCAGCCGATGTGGGCCAACTATGTGCGCGGCGTGGTGAAACACCTGCAACAGCGCCACGCCGATTTCGGCGGTATCGATATGGTGATCAGTGGCAATGTGCCGCAGGGCGCAGGCCTGAGTTCCTCTGCCTCGCTGGAAGTGGCGGTCGGCACCGTGGTGCAGCAGCTCTACCATCTGCCGCTGGACGGCGCGGCAATTGCGGTCAACGGTCAGGAAGCTGAGAACCAGTTCGTCGGCTGTAACTGCGGCATCATGGACCAGCTGATTTCGGCGCTCGGTCAGAAAGATCACGCCATGCTGCTCGATTGCCGCACGCTGGGTACCCGTCCGGTCTCGATGCCGGAAGACATTGCGGTAGTGATCATCAACTCTAACTTCCGCCGTACCCTGGTCGGCAGCGAGTACAACACCCGCCGCCAGCAGTGTGAAACCGGCGCGCGCTTCTTCAACAAGCCTGCGCTGCGTGACGTTGAACTGGCTGAATTTGAGGCGGCGCAGTCGCAACTCGATCCGCAGGTAGCGAAGCGCGTTCGTCACGTGCTGACGGAAAATGCCCGCACGCTGGAAGCAGCAGAAGCGCTGACCCGCGGTGACCTGACGCGTATGGGCCAGCTGATGGCGGAATCTCACGCCTCAATGCGTGATGATTTTGAGATCACCGTTCCACCGATCGATACGCTGGTGGAGATTGTTAAAGCCCAAATCGGCGAGCGCGGCGGCGTGCGCATGACCGGCGGCGGCTTTGGCGGCTGTATCGTGGCGCTGATGCCGCTCGATCTGGTCGATCAGGTGAAAGCTGCGGTGGCGGAGCAGTATGAAGCGCAGACCGGCATCAAAGAGACCTTCTACGTCTGTAAAGCCTCAGCGGGAGCCGGCCCATGTTAAACGACGTCAATTCTCACGCGCCGGACGGCCAGCCGTGGCGCATCACCGTGTTGCGTAATGCGAACGGCATGCTGGTGACATTTATGGACTGGGGCGCAACCTGGCTGTCGGCCCGTGTTCCGATGCAGGATGGCACGGTGCGTGAGGCGCTGCTCGGCTGCGCCACGCCGTCAGATTACCTGCATCAGGATGCCTATCTGGGTGCCACGGTCGGACGCTACGCCAACCGTATTGCCGGCGCGAAGCTGAATAAACTTAACCGGCAGCTGGCGGCTAATCAGGGCCCGCATCAGCTGCACGGTGGCCCGCAAGGTTTTGATAAGCGCCGCTGGCAGATCGTCAGTCAGTCGGAAACCGAAGTGCACTATCGGCTGGATTCGCCCGATGGCGATCAGGGCTATCCGGGCAACCTGATTGCCGATCTGCGCTATCAGCTGGATGACGATAACTGCCTGAGCATTCAGTATGAAGCGCGCTGCGATCAGGCCTGTCCGGTCAACCTGACCAACCATGCTTACTTTAACCTTGATGCGCATCATGGCGACGCGCGTCAGCATCGCTTACAACTGCACGCCGACAGTTATCTGCCGGTCGACAGCGAGGGTATTCCGAATGCGCCGCTGAAAGCGGTGGCGGGCACCAGTTTCGATTTTCGTCAGGCCAAACCAGTGGCGCAGGATTTCCTCGCCGACGACGATCAGCGTGCGGTGAAGGGTTATGACCACGCGTTCCTGCTGAACAGCGCCGGGGACGCCAGTCAGCCCGCGGCAGAACTCTGGTCAGAAGATGGCAAACTGCAGCTCAGTGTCACCACCTCGGCACCGGCGTTGCAGTTCTATTCGGCTAACTATCTGGCAGGCACCCGTGCTCGTGAGCAGGAGAGCTATACTGCTTTTCAGGGCATTGCGCTGGAGAGCGAGTTTTTGCCGGACTCGCCTAATCATGCTGAATGGCCGCAGGCCGATTGCTGGCTGCAGCCGGGAGATCGCTGGGAATCGGTGACGCGTTATCGCTTCACGCCGCGCTGAGTCACCGGCTGAAAAACGCGCAGTGCGTTACCGACAGGCTTACGCGCTGCCCGCTTTTCCGTTATGGTATGGCGCAATTGGCTCGTTGAACGGGCTGGCAGCAGCAGGTTTCCATTCTCACAGAAACATCACAGTATTAAGGAGTTAAGCTATGGCTGTAACTAAGCTGGTTCTGGTGCGACACGGCGAAAGCCAGTGGAACAACGAAAACCGCTTTACCGGTTGGTATGATGTTGACCTTTCTGAAAAAGGTCGTGGCGAAGCCAAATCAGCGGGTCAACTGCTGAAGAAAGAAGGCTTTGTTTTTGATTTTGCTTACACCTCAGTACTGAAGCGTGCTATCCACACCCTGTGGAACGTGCTGGATGAGCTGGATCAGGCCTGGCTGCCGGTCGAAAAAACCTGGCGTCTGAACGAGCGTCACTACGGTGCGCTGCAGGGTCTGGATAAAGCAGAAACCGCCGCTAAGTATGGTGATGAGCAGGTTAAGCAGTGGCGTCGCGGTTTTGCCGTTACTCCACCAGAACTGGACCGTTCTGATGAGCGTTTCCCTGGCCACGATCCACGCTATGCGTCACTGACCCCTGAGCAGCTGCCGACCACTGAGAGCCTGGCGCTGACCATCGATCGCGTGATCCCTTACTGGAATGACACCATTCTGCCGCGCATCAAAAGCGGTGAGAAAGTGATTATCGCCGCCCACGGTAACTCACTGCGTGCGCTGGTAAAATATCTGGATAACCTGAGCGAAGATGAGATCCTCGAACTGAACATCCCAACCGGCGTGCCGCTGGTGTATGAGTTCGATGAAAACTTCAAACCGCTGAAACGTTACTACCTGGGTGATGCCGACGAGATCGCAGCGAAAGCCGCGGCCGTCGCTAACCAGGGTAAAGCCAAATAATTCTGCGCTAAAACGCAAAAAGGCCAGACGTGAGTCTGGCCTTTTTTATGCGCGCTGCCTTCAGCCGCGACGCTGTTTTACCGCTGCCGCTAACTGGCGTAACACTTTATCGGTGTCATCCCAGCCGATGCAGGCGTCAGTGACGCTCTGGCCGTAGACCAGCGGCTCACCGCTCTCGAGGCTCTGATTGCCTTCCACCAGATGACTCTCAATCATCACGCCGACAATTGCCCGCTCGCCGTTGATCATCTGCTGCGCCACATCGTCCGCCACCAGCATCTGCTTCTGGAACTGCTTGCTGCTGTTAGCGTGGCTGAAGTCGATCATCACCTGCTGCGGCAGACCGGCTTTCGCCAGACCGGTTTTGACCTCGCTGACGTGCTGCGCACTGTAGTTTGGCTCTTTGCCGCCGCGCAGAATGATGTGGCAATCGGCATTACCGCTGGTTTCGACAATCGCCGAATGGCCATATTTGGTCACCGACAGGAAGCAGTGCGGTGAACCGGCGGCGTTGATGGCGTCGATAGCCACCTTGATGGTGCCGTCAGTGCCATTTTTAAAGCCCACCGGACAAGAGAGGCCTGACGCCAGCTCACGGTGAACCTGTGACTCGGTGGTGCGGGCACCAATCGCCCCCCAGCTCATCAGATCGGCCACGTACTGTGGGGTGATCATATCTAGGAACTCGCCCGCCGCCGGTAAGCCGCTGTCGTTGATATCCAGCAGCAGTTTACGCGCCAGACGCAGTCCGTCGTTCAGCTGGAAGCTGCCGTCCATGTAGGGATCGTTGATCAGCCCTTTCCAGCCCACCGTGGTACGCGGCTTTTCAAAATAGACCCGCATCACGATTTCCAGCTCGCCTTTCAGTTCGTTGCGCAGCGTCAGCAGGCGAGCGGCGTACTCTTGTGCTGCTTCGGTGTCATGAATCGAGCACGGCCCGATCACCACCAGCAGACGATCGTCCTGTCCCTGTAAAATCTGATGAATCGCCTGACGCGCCTGAGAAACGGTTTCTGCCGCGCGATCGGTCGCCGGGAATTTTTCAAGCAGTGCTACCGGCGGTAACAGCTCTTTGATCTCTTTAATGCGTAAATCATCGTTCTGGTAATTCATACTGATTCCATATTATTTCTGGCCCAGCGCGCGCCGGGCACAACCCGACCAATGTAGCCCGAAGCGTCAGGGGTGTAAATTCCCGCTGCGGGTTAAATGTGCGGGTGATATTTGCATTAATCGGGTAAGCGTCTAGACTTTTTAATGGTAAGCACTGAGGAATGGACTGCTTACCCGATTAAATCACCCTGTTTAAGCCAACCGGCGAATTTTATTTCGTCAGGGATTCTTTTATCCAAACTGCACCTCTGGGCTTGAAGCAGCAACTTCATTAATTAACGGGAGCATAATGATGAAAAAGTTTGCCTTACTCTTTTTAACAGCAGCGATGACACTGAGCAGCGGCGCGGCAATGGCGGCGAGCGGCAACAACGGTACGGCTAACCAGGCTGCCGATGCGGGCGCAGCGGCGGGCGGTGCAAAAGAGAACCTGCCGCCAAATAAAGTGGATAACAGCAATATTAATAATACCGGCACCAACACCAATCCGGCCGCCGCGGGCAGTAACACCAGCAGCGGTAATATGTCTGCAAATGAAATTGACCAGAATAGTCAATGTAAAGACGGCAAATGCCCGAACATTAATAAGAAAGTGCAGACTAAAGAAGGTGGCGGTGACGTTAATACCAAAACCGACGGCACGTCGCAGTAATTCCGTCCGATCAGGAGAGCGCCTGCTCTCCTGTCTTTTTCTCCCCTCCTCTCTTCTCTTCCGCTATGCTGAGCCGGTGAAATTAACAGGGAAACGTTCATGGCCGCATTGCTTCTGATTGATGATCATCCACTGGTCGAGGTCGCCCTTGAGGCTGCACTGACCCAATCGCCGATTCCGATTACGCTCTACCCGGCCAGCAGCGAAAAAGCGGCGCGCCCCTTTCTGTCCTTGCCGCTGGATATTATCGTGCTGGATATTGGCCTGCCGGATGGTGACGGGCTGGAAATTCTGCGTCGCCTGAAAATTCATCTGCCGGATTGTCCGGTGCTGATCTACTCGGCCCAGCAAACCCAGCACACCATGCGACGCGCGCAGGCGCTGGGTGCAGCAGGTTACGTAGTGAAAAGTCAGCGGATGGAGCAGTTACTCAGCGCCATTCTGGCGGTGCTGGGCGGCCATACCGCCTTTCCCGTCATTGAAGATGGCCCGGAGCTGCCGCTGACGCAAAAAGAGCGTCAGGTGCTGGCCTTGCTGGCCAGCGGCTTATCGAACCTGCAAATCGCCGAACAACTGCACATCAGCAACAAAACCGTCAGCACCCATAAAAAGAATATTCTGGAAAAAACCGGTGCCCGTTCGGTGGTGGAACTGGCCGACCTGTGGAAGGCGCAGCAGTGAGATACGCGTTGCTGATTTTGCTGCTGCTGTGGGGCGGAGCACGGGCAGACGTTCGTCCGGTCAGCAGCGTTAACCTGCCAATGATGCTGCCGGTGAATCGCGCCGAAACCATGCAGGGGCGGATGCTGCGCGTCGGCCTGCTGGAAGAGAATAACGCGCCGTGGGCGATGCGCATCGGCAACGATCTGTACGGTATCAATGCCGATTATCTCTCGGCGCTGCGCCAGCTGACCGGTGCCCAGTTCAGCCTGACGCTGTATGCCGATCAGGCGCATCTGTTACAGGCGCTGAACGACGGCCAGATCGATTTTGCCCTCGGTATGCTGGCCGCCCCTTTGCCGGACGGCATCCTCAGCAGTGATAACTGGTTCAGCAGCCCGCTGCGCATCTACCGTAATCAGCAAAATCAGCGTGCGGTGATGTTTAACAGCCAGAATGCCCAACTGGCGATCAGTGACACAACGCTGGCACAGCTGCCGCCGGCGCTGGCGGCGCGTCATCACTGGCGGCGATACAGCAGCGATTTGCAGGCCCTTTACACCCTGCTTAATCAGCAGAACGATTATGTGGTGGCGGACGAGACCAGCGCCGGCTTTCTGTTGAGCCAGCTGCAGCAGGGTCAGATTTATCAGATCGCCTCGCGGATAGAAGCCGGACAGGTCAATCTGCGTGCGGTCAGCCGCGATCCGCAACTGATTGGCTGGATTAATCAGAGCCTGCGTCAGCTGCCTGCCGAACTGATGAATACTCTTCAGGCGCGCTGGAGCAGCATTCTGCCGCGCTATCAGGATACCCAGACCCTGATGCTCAGCCCGGATGAGCGGGCGTGGATTGCTGCCCATCCGCGCGTGCGTTACACCGCCGAGCCGGATAACTATCCGTGGAGCTATCGCGACAGCACCGGTACGGCGCGCGGCTATGGGGTGGAACTGCTGAAAGTGATTGCCCAGAGTACCGGGCTGCAATTTGAGCCGGTGTGGGTCAGCAATCCCCGCCAGGCCGCCACGCTGCTCGGTCAGCAGCAGGCGATGCTGCAGCTGATGCAACCGCTTAACGGTGATGCCATGCAGAGCACCTCGCTGCCGGTATGGCGCGCGCTGTGGGGCATCTACAGCATCCAGCCCGACACCCTGACGCACTGGCGCGATCTGCGCGGTAAACGCGTCGGAGTGTTGCAGGACGATCTGGCGCAGCGGCTGCTGCCTGACGATCTGCAGCCGCAACGCTTTACCGATCGCAACAGCCTGTACGATGCGCTGGCTAAAGGACAAATCGATGCGCTGGTCGATAATGTGCTGTCGGCCCGCTGGCGCATCGCCAGCCGCAACGACGTCCGTATCCATCTTGCCTTTGCCGCCAGCGATATCGCCTGGCCGATCGCGCTGGGCGTCACGTCCGACCAGCCAGTGCTGCGCGCGCTGCTGGATCGGGCGCTGCAGCAGATCCCGGCAGAAACCCAGAGCCAGATGCGGGACAGCTGGTCGACGCCACCGCAGCCGGGCAGCGTGATGGTGATGGGCTCCTTACCGATGATGGTGCTGGCGATTGCCGGGGCGGCGATCGCCTTGCTGTTGCTGTTACTGGCCCGCCGTTACTGGCAGCAGCGCCGTGAACGCCAGCAGCGAGAGCAGGCGGAGCGCGCCAATGCGATGAAAAGTCAGTTTCTGGCGACCGTCAGCCATGAGCTGCGCACCCCGATGCAGGCGATCCTCGGGCTGCTGGAACTGGAAAAGCAGCAGCACAGTAGCCAGAATCTGACGCTGCTGCACAGCAGCGCGCAGTCGTTGCTGACCCTGCTTAATGACCTGCAGGATCACGCGCGAATTGAGAGCAACAGCTTCACCCTGTCACCGCGTCCGCTGGCTCTGCCGCAGTGGCTCGAACAGCAGCAGCATTTTTACCATCCGTTAATGCGCGCTGACGGACCGCGGCTGGTGGTTGACGCACTGACGCCATTGCCTGAGGCGATCCTGATCGATGCTGATCGGTTGCAGCAGGTAGTGAATAATCTGATGACCAATGCGCTGAAGTTTACCCGCCACGGTGAGATCCGCCTGACCCTGGCGGCCCGGCAGCAGCTGGAACTGACGGTCAGCGACAGCGGCAGCGGTATTCCAGCCGATGAGCAGCAGAAGCTGTTCGATCCCTGGTATCAGGCGCCGTCCGGTCGATCGGTTTCGGTGCAGGGCAGCGGTCTTGGGCTATTTATCTGCCGTGAAATGGTGCTGCGCATGGGAGGCGATATCCGGCTCAGCTCTCAGCCCGGCCACGGTACTCAGGTCACCGTCACACTGCCGCTGCAACCCTGCGAACCGGTCAGCCACAGCAGCGAGTCCACCCTGCCCGGTTATCCTCAGCTGCGCGTGGCGATTGTGGATGATCATCCCACCAATCTGCTGGTGATGCAGCAGCAGCTGGCGCGCTTTGCTATCAAGGCTGACATCTTCGAACAGGGACGCGATCTGTTGCGGGCCGATGCGCAACAGCCGTATGACCTGTTATTTATCGATCAGATGATGCCGCGCCCTGACGGTACGCTGCTGCTGCGGCTGTTGCGCCGTCGTGACCGCCAGCGTGGCCGCCAGGCGATGCGGGTGCTCTGTTCAGCCGACGCCCAGCTGCTGACACAGCCGCTGGCGGCGGGCGAGCGGGTGCTGATCAAACCGGTGCAGTTATCCGACCTCAGTGCGCTGCTGGCCGAGTGGCAGGCCGATCCGCTGGCGGCGCTGGATGACAATCTGTTGCGGCTGGCGCAGCACAACGACAAGTTTCTCGGCCGCCTGAGCCAGACGCTGCGCGACACGGTGAGCCAGGATCTGGCGCGGCTCACCACGGCGCGCGAGCAGTCGGACCCGCACGGATTAGCGGAAGCCGCTCACCGGATGAAAGGCAGCTGGTTACTGGTGGGACTGGAGGAAGGCGCGCAGCTCAGCCAGCAGCTGGCGGAACAGGCAAAACAGCATCAGGACACGTCTGAAACGTGGCGATTACTGATATTATTGACTAACAGGTTACTGAAAAAACTGGATTCTTATGGCACACATCCACACTCATAGCGGGCAGGATAGTAATCGCACCCGTCTGGCGGCCGCGTTTGGCGTCACCACCCTGTTTATGGTCGCCGAAGTGATTGGCGGCTGGTTGTCTGGCTCGCTGGCGCTGCTGGCCGATGCCGGTCATATGCTGACCGATGCCGCCGCGCTGCTGATGGCGCTGCTGGCAGTGCAGTTTGCTCGCCGCAAACCCAATGCCCGCCATACCTTTGGCCTGCTTCGCCTGACCACGCTGGCCGCGTTTGTCAATGCGCTGGCCCTGCTGGCGATTACCGCGTTGATCGTCTGGGAGGCGCTGCGTCGCTTTGCCGATCCGCAGCCGGTGACCGGCGGACTTATGCTGGGTATCGCGATCGCGGGTCTGCTGGCCAATATCCTGTCGTTCTGGTTGCTGCATCACGGCAGCGGAGAGAAGAATCTGAACGTGCGCGCCGCGGCGCTGCATGTGATGGGCGATCTGCTGGGATCGGTGGGTGCTATCGTGGCGGCGGTGATTATTATGCTGACCGGCTGGACGCCGATTGACCCAATCCTGTCGCTGCTGGTATCGCTGCTGGTGCTGCGCAGCGCCTGGGCGTTGTTGCGCGAAAGCCTGCAGGAGTTACTGGAAGGTGCGCCGCGTTCGCTGGATGTCACCCGACTGATCCGCGATCTGACGCTCAATATTGCCGAAGTGCGTAACGTGCATCATGTACATCTGTGGCAGGTCGGCGAGAAACCGCTGCTGACGCTGCACGTGCAGGTGATCCCACCTTACGATCATGACGCGCTGCTGCACCGTATTCATGATTATCTGCAGCAGCACTATCAGATTGCGCACGCCACCGTGCAGATGGAGTACCAGCCGTGTGCCGGTGCCGAGTGCGAACTCGGCATGAACAGTGGCTCAGCGGCCAGTCACGTCCATCATGACCACAGTCACGCGCCGGGTGAGCATCACGCTCACTAAGACGATAGCGCGCGGGAACCCTGTTGCCGCGCGCTGCGAATCCACATCCGCGAACCGTTCAGCGCAATCAGCGTCAGAATTACATATTCCAGCGACATCGCATACACACCCTGACGCGCAAAAATCATTACGCTAATCACGTTGATGATGACCCACAGCAGCCAGTTCTCGACATATTTGCGCGTCATCAGGATCATCGCCGCAATCGACAGCACCATCATGCAGGAATCCCAGAACGGGAACGCATCCGGTTGCAGCGCTGGCATCGCCACCGCCAGTCCGAGACCGTTCATCAGCGTTACCGCCGCCCGCGTCAGCAGCGCAAACACCGGATCGATATAGCGCGTCATCAGCGCAATCGCGATGATGCAGCCGGCTGCCCAGGCCAGTGCTTTGGGTAACGGCAGCCAGCGAATCTTCAGCGCCGCCTGATGGTCATCCGTCTGCCGACTCCAGGCGTACCAGCCATAGAGATTGGCGACGAAAAAGAACAGCTGCAACAGCAGGCTGGCATAGAGCTGGATTTGAAAGAAGATCACCGCAAACAGCGTGACGTTAATCAGGCCAAACGGATAATTGACGATCTTTTCCAGGCTGGCGAGCCAGATACAGAGTAAACCCGCCAGGGTGCCAATCGCTTCAATCCACGAGAGGTCGTAACCGCCCGCACCGAGCGGAATATGCACCAGAATATTGTGCGTGCTGAAGAAATCCATGGCTGGCACCTGTCAAAGAAACGCCTCAGGCGTTTCCTTTCACGTTGAGTTTAAGATCTGCTGCAAAGGATAGCATGCGATTAAGCGGCAGCAATGCGGTCTCTCGCAGGTCATCGGCAACCTGAACCTGATGATCTGCCCCACCCGACTCCAGCGCCTCTGCAATCGCCCTGAGGCCGTTCATCGCCATCCACGGGCAATGTGCGCAGCTGCGACAGGTTGCTCCTTCTCCGGCGGTCGGCGCTTCCAGCAGCTCTTTTTCCGGAACCGCCTGCTGCATTTTATAAAAGATGCCGCGATCGGTCGCGACGATCATTTGCGGATGCGGCAGCGATTTCGCCGCCTGAATCAGCTGGCTGGTAGACCCCACCGCGTCGGCCAGATCGACAATCGCCTGCGGCGACTCGGGATGCACCAGCACCGCCGCCTCAGGATAGAGCGCTTTCATCCGCTGCAACGCCTGGGTTTTAAACTCGTCATGTACGATGCAGGCACCCTGCCAGCACAGCACATCCGCGCCCGATTTTTGCGTCACGTAGCGGCCAAGATGGCGATCCGGTGCCCAGATGATTTTCTGGCCGAGGCTGTCGAGATGTTCAATCAGTTCAACCGCGATGCTGGAGGTCACCACCCAGTCGGCGCGCGCTTTCACCGCCGCAGAAGTATTGGCGTAGACCACCACGGTACGATCGGGATGGGCATCGCAGAAGGCGTTGAACTCCTCAATCGGGCAGCCCAGATCGAGGGAACATTCGGCCTGCAGCGTCGGCATCAGCACGGTTTTCTCCGGGCTGAGGATTTTGGCGGTTTCTCCCATGAAGCGTACGCCTGCCACCAGCAGGGTCGTCGCCGGATGGTTACTGCCGAAGCGCGCCATCTCCAGCGAGTCGGAGACACAGCCGCCGGTCTCTTCCGCCAGCGCCTGAATTTCCGGGTCGGTGTAGTAGTGCGCCACCATCACGGCATTGCGTGCTTTCAGTAACGCTTTGATTTTCTCACGATAGGCCGCCTTTTCATCATCAGTCAGTCGGGCAGGCTTGGGCGGGAAAGGGTAAACGGCGCTCTCGGGATCGAACATCACACTCATGACACAGCTCTCGTTTTATCTAATTAACGAAAATGGCCTGTTAAGGCGACATATGGCGTTGTTCCCGCCATCGTGTTTTATATGCTAAACACGATAGCGGAAATGTGTCGGTGTGTCGTGGAGTTTTTGTCTGCAACCGCACGCTATTGCGCTTCAGCCCGGCTGCTTTTCCTCTGCCAGCGTCAGCGCGGCCTGAGGTGCTTCCAGCGCCAGCAAAAAGGCTTTAATCTCCAGCCCTCCCGCGAAGCCGGTCAGTTTACCGTTGGCACCGATTACCCGATGGCACGGTGCGATAATCGAAAGCGGATTACGGCCATTGGCAGCCCCAACTGCACGCACCGCCAGCGGATGACCGATCTCGCGAGCAATCTGGCTGTAGCTGCGGGTTTCGCCAAACGGAATCGTCACCAGCGCCTGCCAGACTTTTTTCTGAAAATCGGTACCGACAAAGTCGAGCGGCAATTCGAAAAAGCGCCGTTCGCCGGCAAAATATTCCATCAACTGTCTGGCCGTTTCCTGTAACACCGGGTGTTCATCGTGACGGGTTTGCGGCAAAAACCGGGTACGTTTCGGATCGTCGTTTTCCCACAAAATACCGACCAGACCGCGATCGCTGGCGACCAGCTTGAGTTCACCGACAACGGTGACGATAGGTTTGAAGTAATACATGCTGATTCTCCGCTCACATATTCAGCAGCGATTATCGCACTTTTTATCGGCCGCGCTGGCTGTTTTCGGTCATGGCGATAAACTGTTGTGCTGTCCGAAAACAGCCAGTCTGCAGGTTCATTCCGGCGTAGGCTGCGCATTATTTGCCGGAGAAACGCCATGCTCGATCCCGAAATTGCCTACCAGGCGCTGACCTCACGTGATACCCGTTTTGATGGGGTGTTCTTCGTCGGCGTGACCTCAACCGGTATCTATTGCCGCCCGATCTGCCCGGTGAAAGCGCCGATGCAGAAAAACTGTCTGTTCTTCGGCAGCGCCGAAGCCGCTGAAAAAGCCCGATTCCGGCCCTGCCTGCGCTGCCGCCCGGAGCTGGCACCCGGAAATGCGCCGGTTGATCATGCCCATCGCATCGCCGATCGGCTGGTGCAGCGCATTGAGGAAGGTGTGCTGGAGCAGCATGAAGGGCTGGATGAGATTGCGGCAGAGTTCGGTATCAGCGCACGTCAGCTGCGGCGGATTGTGCAGCAGGAGCTGGGCGTCTCGCCGCTCGAGCTGAAGCAGACGCGTCGGATGTTGCTGGCAAAGCAGCTGCTGACCGAGACCCGGCTGCCGATTATTGACGTGGCCTATGCCAGCGGCTTTGGCAGTCTGCGGCGCTTTAATGATGTATTCCAGGCCCGTTACCGCATGACGCCCGGTGCCTTGCGTAAGGAGACGCTGCCGGCGGCGCAGCTGCAGCCTGGCGATACCATGCGGCTGCGGCTCAGTTATCGTCCCCCTTATGACTGGCAGGCGATGCTCAGCTTTTTGCAGCTCCGCCTGATGAAAGAGATTGAGGCGGTTGAAGATGGCTGCTACCGGCGCACCGTGGCGCTGGGCGACTACCGCGGCTGGGTCAGCGTGTCGCATCTGCCGGCAAAACAGGCGTTGCAGGTTGAGTTCACCAGCAGCTTAACGCCGGTGTTGCCGGCCCTGCTGCGTCGGCTGCGCGATCTGTTCGATCTCAATGCGCAGCCACAGCGAATTGCGGCGCATCTGCAGCAGGACCCGCTGCTGGCGCAGAGTCTGGCTGATTATCCCGGCCTGCGGGTACCCGGTGCCTTTAACGGGTTTGAGATGGGCGTGCGGGCGATACTCGGTCAGCAGATTACGGTGAAAGCCGCGACCACGCTGAGCAGCCGTTTTGCCCAGGCGTTTGGTGAAGCCTGCGTGACACCGTTCGCCGATCTGTCACGCTACTCAGCCCGCCCGGCGACGATCGCGCAGACCTCACTGGATGAGATTGCCCGCCTCGGGATAGTCAGCGCCCGCGCCAGGGCGATTCAGGCCTTTGCCAGCGCCTGTGCTGCGGGTGAGCTACGGTTCAATGCCACCCTGTCGCCTGAGGCGATGATGGCGCGGCTGATGAGCTTACCGGGCATCGGACCGTGGACCGCTCACTATATTGCGATGCGCGCCCTGCGCTGGCCGGATGCCTTTCCTAAAGAAGACATTGCGGTACGCAATAATCTGGGTGGCCTGACGGCCGCCGAAGCGGAGGCGCGCTCGCAGTCGTGGCGGCCGTGGCGCAGCTACGCGGTAATGCATATCTGGAAGAGTCTGTCGGTGGCGAAAGCGCAGAAAAAACCGTGACGGACAGGATGGGGGATAAATCTGCTCGCAACCAATTAGTTCAACGCGCAGGGAATACGGTCAGAAGAGGATGGCGCGGGCAGTCCGGATAAAAACGCGAAGCGTTGGCCCGGCAACGCACGCCCGCCCTGCGGCTGATGCTGCGGCAGGTTCTCATCCGGCAGGTTTAACTCTGTGCCGCAGAAACGAAAAAAGCGCCTTAAAGGCGCTTTCTTCTTAATTGGTGGGTCGTGCAGGATAAGCCGTGCCCCATCCGGGACCACGCCCTGCGGGTGATGCTGGCGCATCAGCCTGAATCGCTCCCGGCGATTCAGTCGAACCTGCGGCAGGTTCTCATCCGGCAGGTTTAACTCTGTGCCACAGAAACGAAAAAAGCGCCTTAAAGGTGCTTTCTTCTTAATTGGTGGGTCGTGCAGGATTCGAACCTGCGACCAATTGATTAAAAGTCAACTGCTCTACCAACTGAGCTAACGACCCGCTGGGGGCTTACAACCCTTCACTGCGCCAGGCGCCCGAAGTAAGATGGTGGGTCGTGCAGGATTCGAACCTGCGACCAATTGATTAAAAGTCAACTGCTCTACCAACTGAGCTAACGACCCATCTTAGGTTGTGAAGCAATGCTGAAGCGGTATCCTGAAAGGGCACGCAAACAAAACGCGCGTCTGACCGGAGATGGTGGGTCGTGCAGGATTCGAACCTGCGACCAATTGATTAAAAGTCAACTGCTCTACCAACTGAGCTAACGACCCATCTTCAGGCTTGCCAGACACGTTTGCAATGTGTCCCGGCAACGGCGGCATATATTACTGATTTACTGAGGTAGCGCAACCCTTATTTCTGCTAAAAGCTTCAATTGCTTACCTTTCATACGGCAAGACCAGAAATCACACGATATCCGGTCTGAACCGTACAGATTACATACTTGCCAGACGTTTTTGCGCCTGTTTGGCAGAATCGGTATTGGGATAAAGTTTAATCACCTGCTGGTAAACCGCTTTGGCTTTCGCCGTGTCGTTTTTCTCCTGCATGATGACGCCCACTTTCAATAACGCCTCTGCGGCTTTCGGCGACTTCGGATAGTTTTTCACCACCGTGGCATAATAATAGGCCGCGTCGTCCTTTTTGCCTTTGTTGTAATTCAGCTGTCCCAGCCAGTAATTGGCGTTCGGCTGATAGGTCGAATCAGGGTAACGTTTTACCCATGCCTGAAGCGCACTGATCGCCTGGTCGTACTGTTTCTTCTCCAGAATCAGCGCAACAGCCGCATTGTAGTCGCTGTTCGCATCGCCGGTCTGGGCCGGTGCGCTGCCCGTCGCTGCCGCCGCACCCGCGCCTGCTGCTGCGCCTGCATCGGCTGAAGCATCGCCGCTGGCCGCCTGCTGACCGCCGCTGTTGCTGCTGCTCAGGCTGTCAATCTGCTGGTAGAGCTGCTTCTGACGCTCAACCACCTGATTCAGCTGATACGAGTTTTGCTGGATTTGCCCACGCAGCGAGTCGATATCACGTTGGTTATCGCTCATCTGCTGTTGCAGTTGTTGCAGCAGCTGTGCCTGGGCATTAGAGATTCGTTCAAGAGTGGTGACACGGTCTTCGACCGAGCCGGAGCCAACGCTACTGATTGACGCTTGGGCATTAGCGGCCCAGGGGGCCGCTACGCCAATCAGTAACGACAGACTCAACAGGTGATGTCTGAAGTTACTAACCATGAGATTCTCTTAGTAGACCAGTACGGCACGACGGTTTTTAGAATACGCTGCTTCGTCATGACCCAGAACGGCTGGCTTCTCTTTACCGTAAGAAACGATAGACATCTGATCGGCCGAAACACCTTTGCCTTGCAGATACATTTTAACCGCGCTGGCGCGACGTTCGCCCAGGGCGATGTTGTATTCCGGCGTACCGCGCTCATCCGCGTGACCTTCGATAGTCACTTTGTAAGATGGGTTGCTACGCAGGAAAGCAGCATGCTGATCCAGCATCTGAGCGTAATCAGACTGAACGTCATATTTGTCCAGACCGAAGTAGACGATGTTGTTCTGCTGCAGCTGTTGCATCTGCAGACGCGCCTGCTCGTCAGAAGACATGTTGCCGCCGTTGCCGTTCATGCCAGAATTTGCACCGTAAGCGCCATCAGCACCCATGCCAGTCTGGTCATTGTTGTTGTTTTTGTGTGAGCTACAAGCCGCTACTGCCAGAACCGGCAGAGCCAGCATCAAACCCTTCAGCACTTTGTTCAGTTGCATTTCAAAAATCCCATTATTGTTTATTGTTTGTGATGTCTGTTAAGTCAGACATTACAGATACGGCGACCAGGCAGGAAATTTTACCTGTCCATCAGTTGCCGGAAGACGCGCTTTGAAACGGCCGTCGGTTGAAACCAGCTGCAGCACGGAACCCATCCCCTGAGTAGAGCTATAGATTACCATTGTGCCGTTCGGTGCCAGGCTCGGCGTTTCATCCAGGAACGTGTCCGTTAACGTTTGAACGGCTCCCGTTTCCAGATCCTGTTTGGCGACGTGTTGCGCACCGCCACTGGTGCTAATCATCACCATTGATTTTCCATCGGTGGCAACGTCCGCATCCTGGTTCTGACCGCCTTCCCAGGTAATGCGTTGTGGCGCGCCGCCGTTGATACCTACTTTATAAATCTGAGGCGCACCGGCCTGATCCGAGGTGTAAGCCAGCGTCTGGCTGTCCGGGAACCAGGTCGGTTCAGTGCTGTTATAGCGGCCATCGGTGACCTGACGGGTCTGACCTGACGCCAGATCCATCACGTAGAGGTTAAGGCTGCCAGTTTTAGACAGGGCAAAAGCCAGCTTCGAACCATCCGGCGAGAAGGCCGGAGCACCGTTGTGACGTGGATAAGAAGCAACCTGACGGATAGCACCGTTAGACAGCGTCTGTACCACCAGCGCTGACTTGCCGCTTTCGAAGGTGACGTAGGCCACTTTGCTGCCGTCTGGCGACCAGGCCGGTGACATCAGCGGCTGCGGTGAACGGTGAACCACAAACTGGTTGTAGCCATCGTAATCCGCGACGCGCAGTTCATACGGGAACTGACCGCCGTTGGTCTGCACCACATAGGCGATGCGGGTGCGGAACGCCCCTTTAATGCCGGTCAGTTTCTCAAAGGTTTCATCACTGGCGGTGTGCGCAGCATAGCGCAGCCACTGTTTAGTCACCTTATAGGAGTTCTGTGCCAGTACTGTGCCTGGCGCAGCGCCGGTATCGACTAACTGGTAAGAAACCTGGTAACTGCCGTCCGGGTTGGACTGCACCTGACCCACCACCACGGCATCAATGCCGAGCGCGCTCCAGGCAGCAGGCTGTACTTCCTGCGCGCTGGTTGGCTGCTGTGGCAGACGTGAGCGATCCAGCGGGTTGAATTTGCCGCTGTTGCGCAGGTCAGCCGCCACGATGCCGCCGATATCTTCTGGCGCAGCGCCAGCACCGGCCCATTTAAACGGCACCACGCCAATCGGACGTGCAGTATTCACGCCCTGGGTGATCTCAATTCGAACTTCTGCATGCAGCACGGCTGCCCACAGCAGGATAAAAAAGCCTAACGTAACGCGAAGAGCTTGCTTCATTTTATCTCCCTTATCTGAACCTCAGTCCACGATAATTGGCACTGTTCCTGGAAACCACGAGTACGACTTAAATACGGCAAGCTAACCTTAGATCAACTTGCCGTCAGTTACTGCATTATTGCGGTCTGAAACGCATTGGTGCGTTTTTAAACACTTCATACACAGCCTGTGAAGGCGGCTTCGGAATACGTGCCTGTTTGGCAGCGGCGATCGCTGCCTGACAGAGTGCGGGGTCGCCGCCTTCTGACTTAACATCAATCAACAATCCGTCAGGCGCAAGTTTAATCCGTAAATCACAACTTTTTCCGCGATACAGATCCGCATCATAGAATCGGCTTTGAATCGCACTGGTAATCTGACCAAGATAGGAGTTGATCTCCGCACCGGACGCACCGGCTTTCTTCTGATTACCCTGCCCTGCCGCGCCACCCGAGGTGCCGCTTTTCGGCGCATTTTTGCCGGAAGCCAGTCCGCCTAACAGGTCATCAACATCGCTGTCATTGGCTGCATCAGCGGCGGCTTTGGCCTTTGCATCGGCTTTAGCTTTCGCGGCGGCGTCGGCTTTCGCTTTGGCTGCCGCATCGGCTTTGGCTTTCGCAGCGGCTTCAGCTTTCTCTTTGGCCGCTTCTGCTTTGGCTTTGGCGGCGGCTTCAGCCTTCTCTTTGGCGGCTTCTGCTTTGGCTTTGGCTGCTTCTGCCGCTTTCTCTTTGGCTTCTTCAGCTGCTTTAGCTTTCGCATCGGCCGCGGCTTTGGCTTTGGCTTCTGCTGCGGCTTTCGCCTCGGCGTCAGATTTCGCTTTGGCTTCGGCTACGGCTTTCTCTTTTGCTGCCGCGGCCGCCGCAGCTTTGGCCTGCTGATCGGCCTGTTTCTTCGCCTCAGCGGCCGCCTGCTTCGCCTGTTCGGCGGCGGCTTTGGCCTGCGCATCGGCTTCGGCTTTGGCATCTGCTTTCGCTTTAGCGGCGGCAGCTTCGGCAGTTTTTTGCTGCTCCTGCGCTTGCTTAGCGGCCTCTTCTGCCGCTTTCTGCTGCTCAGCTTGCTGCTTCGCCTGCTGTTTAGCAGTTTCCTGCGCTTCGAGACGCTCTTTCTCCAGCGCTTTCAGTCGCTGTTGTTCGGCCGCCTGTTTTTGTTGCAGCTCTTCAGCCTGCTGTTGCGCCTGCTTTTTACGCTGCTGCTCGGCGCGCTGGCTGTCGCTCTGCTGGTTCTGCTGACGGTTGTATTGACTCACTACCGCACCGGGATCGACCATCACAGCATCTATATCGCTGCCGCCGCCGCCGGCACTGCTGGCATCAATGTGCTCATTAAACGAGCTCCATATCAGCAGCGCGATCAGCACAATGTGCAGAATCACCGAAATGATTATCGCGCGCTTTAACTTCTCGTTTTGCTCGGTTGCCTTCGACACACTCGGTTCCCAAAAAACGGTTCGATTTTAAATCGGCTGCGTCATCAAACCGACAGATTTAACACCCGCCTGGTGCAGCAGGTTGAGCGCTTTAATAATTTCGTCGTAAGGCACTTCTTTCGCGCCTCCGATCAAAAAGACGGTCTTTGGATTGGCTTCCAGTCGACGCTGCGCTTCGCTGATCACCTGCTCAGGAGGCAGCTGATCCATACGATCGTGATCCACCACCAGACTGTACTGACCCACGCCCGCCACTTCGACAATCACCGGCGGGTTATCGTCACTGGCGACGGTTTTTGAATCGGTCGCATCAGGCAGGTCCACTTCCACACTCTGGGTAATAATGGGTGCCGTCGCCATGAAGATCAGCAACAGCACCAACAGGACGTCCAGTAGCGGAACGATGTTGATTTCCGACTTCAGGTCGCGGCGTTTGCGACCACGTACTCTGGCCATCATTAACCTCTATTTACTTAGCGCTATCGCTGGAGAAAGCCTGGCGATGCAGAATGGCGGTGAACTCTTCCATGAAGTTGTCGTAGCCCTGCTCCAGTTTATTCACGCGCTGGTTCAGACGGTTGTACGCCATAACCGCCGGGATCGCTGCAAACAGGCCGATTGCCGTGGCAATCAACGCTTCCGCAATACCCGGTGCAACCATCTGCAGGGTCGCCTGCTTCACCGCGCCCAGCGCGATAAAGGCGTGCATAATCCCCCAGACGGTACCGAACAGACCGATATATGGACTGATGGAGCCGACGGTGCCGAGGAAAGGAATGTGGTTTTCCAGCGCCTCCAGTTCACGGTTCATCGAGATACGCATCGCCCGGCTCGCGCCCTCGATCACCGCTTCCGGTGCGTGGTTATTGGCCCGGTGCAGACGGGCAAACTCTTTGAAACCCGAGTAGAAAATCTGCTCCGATCCAGCGAGTTCGTCACGACGACCCTGGCTTTCCTGATAGAGACGGGAGAGTTCGATACCGGACCAGAATTTGTCTTCAAACGCCTCCGCTTCGCGCCCCGCCGCGTTAAGGATACGCGTACGCTGAATAATGATCGCCCAAGAGGCAATCGAAAAGCCGATCAAAATCAACATGATAAGTTTGACCAGAAGGCTCGCCTTCAGGAACAAATCAAGAATGTTCATGTCAGTCACTGCTTGAACTCCGCGACAATAGACTTGGGAAGCGCAATCGGCTTCATCAGATGTGGGTTAATGCAGGCAATCAGGACTTCTGCCTCATTGAGCACTTTGCCTTCAGCATTCACGATACGCTGGGTAAACGTCATGGTAGCCCGGGTCATTGATGTCACTTCACTCTGGATCTCCAGAAGGTCATCAAGACGCGCCGCCGCCAGATAGTCCACCGTCATACGCCGCACCACAAAAGCGACCTGCTGTTCTAACAGCGTCTGCTGATTGAAATGGTGCTGACGCAACATTTCGGTACGTGCTCGTTCATAAAAAGCGATATAGCTGGCGTGATAAACCACGCCACCGGCATCAGTGTCTTCGTAGTAGACCCGAACCGGCCAGCGAAACAGCGTTGTACTCACTCTACATCCCGGCCTCGTTTTAAACGTTGCTACTATACGCAAGACAAATCGGGTTTGGAATGGGTCGCCAGAGCCAGGCGAAAATAATTATCGCTCCGTAACAAACGGAACGATTTCAGGGAGATTTCTTGACCGGACGCTGACAAAAACTCACTCACAGCGTCGATATGGCGGGAGGTTAAGCGTAAAAGCGGTAAAGCGCGATAAACAGCACCCCCATTGCCGGTAAGGGCGAAAACAGCGCCTGCCATCGGGTTTGCTGTGGCCGGAAACCCACGCCGTGGATCACCGCACTACAGATGGCCCAGATGAGCAGCAGCGCCTGCAGAGCCGGCAGTCTGCCGGTGTGATCGGCAAAGCGCGTCGGGTCCCACAGCACGCCGCCGGCCGTGACCAGCGCCAGCAGCAGTGAAAGGGCCCGTAACGGGCCCTTGTCCATCAGACGATACAGCATCTGAATCGGTGTGCGCATCAGTGCGACTCATCCTGCGCATCGATATGCTCAATCGCCAGCGCGGTGACGATACCAAAGGCACAGGCCAGCAAGGTGCCAAGAATCCAGGCAAAATACCACATGCGTCGTCTCCTTAATCAGTAGAGTGAGTGACTGTTGCTTTCGATGTGCTCTTTGGTGATACGGCCAAACATCTTCCAGTAACACCAGCTGGTGTAAGCCAGAATGATCGGCACGAAGATCACCGCAGCGACGGTCATAATTTTCAGCGTCAGCAGGCTGGAGGTGGCATCCCACATCGTCAGGCTGATGCCCGGCACCGTGCTGGAAGGCATGATGAACGGGAACATCGCGATACCCGCCGTCATGATGACGCAGGCCAGAGTCAGTGAGGAGAACAGGAACGCCCAGGCGCCCTTCTCAAGCCGGGAGCAGATCACCGTCAGCAGTGGCAGCAGCACGCCGAGCAGCGGGAACAGCCACAGCACCGGCTGGTTCTGGAAGTTCACCAACCAGGCACCCGCTTCCCGCACCACGGTTTTACCCAGCGGATTCGAGGCGGCGAAGTGATCGAGGGTGCTGGTGACGACGTAGCCATCAATACCATATTTCACCCAGACGCCCGCCAGCACGAAGCAGACCATCATCACCAGCGCGGCAATCTGTGCGACCGCGCGTGAACGCAGATGCAGTTCGCCGCTGGTGCGCATCTGCAGATAGGTCGCGCCCTGCGCCAGAATCATCGCCACGCTGACTACGCCCGCCAGCAGGCCAAACGGATTCAGCAGCTGGAAGAAGTTACCGGTATAGAACAGGCGCAGATATTCATCGGCATGGAAGGGAACGCCCTGCAACAGGTTGCCGAACGCCACGCCAATCACCAGTGGTGGCACAAAGCTGCCAATGAAAATGCCCCAGTCCCAGGCACCGCGCCAGCGGTTATCTTCAATCTTGGAGCGGTAATCAAAGCCGACCGGCCGGAAGAACAGCGAGGCCAGCACCAGAATCATCGCCACATAGAAGCCTGAAAAGGCCGCAGCATAGACCATCGGCCAGGCGGCAAACAGCGCGCCGCCGGCGGTGATCAGCCATACCTGATTGCCATCCCAGTGCGGGGCGATGGTGTTAATCATGATGCGGCGTTCGGTATCGTTGCGGCCCAGAATGCGCGTCAGCATGCCGACGCCCATATCAAAACCATCTGCCACGGCGAAACCGATCAGCAGTACGCCTATCAGCAACCACCAGATAAAGCGCAGAACTTCATAATCAAACATGGTCGCTCTCCTTATCCCTGTACCGGCTGAGTCATCGCCGTGATCTGTTCATGATGGTAACGCCCGGTTTTCAGGCTGCTCGGCCCAAGGCGGGCAAATTTGAACATCAGGTACATCTCAGCCACCAGGAACAGGGTGTAGAGACCGCAGATCAGGATCATTGAGAACAGCAGATCGCCCACCGTCAGCGACGAGTTAGCGACTGCAGTCGGCAACACTTCACCGATGGCCCACGGCTGGCGACCGTATTCCGCCACAAACCAGCCTGACTCGATGGCAATCCACGGCAGTGGAATACCGAACAGGGCCGCTTTCAGTAACCAGCGGTTCTTGCCAATGCGGTTACGAATAACACTCCAGAAGGACAGCGTAATCACGCCCAGCAGCAGCACGCCACAAAGCACCATGATGCGGAACGCGAAATAGAGCGGTGCCACGCGCGGAATGGAATCCTGTGTCGCCTGCTGGATTTGCGCTTCGGTGGCGTCAGAGACGTTAGCGGTATAGCGTTTCAGCAGCAGACCATAGCCGAGATCCTGCTTGTGGCTGTTGAAGGCTTCGCGTACCGCCGGGTCCTGGCTGCCGCCACGCAGTTCATTCAGCAAGGCGTAGGCTTTCATGCCGTTGCGGATGCGGACTTCATGCTGCGCCATCAGATCTTTCAGCCCGGTAACCGGTGTGTCGGTGGATCGGGTAGCGATCAGACCAAGCAGCCACGGAATTTGAATGGCATATTTGTTTTCGCGGGTCTCCTGATCCGGCAGGCCAAACAGAGTAAACGACGCCGGAGCGGGCTGGGTTTCCCATTCAGCTTCAATCGCTGCCAGCTTGGTTTTCTGCACGTCACCCATTTCGTAACCGGACTCATCGCCCAGTACGATCACCGACAGCACCGCCGCCATGCCGAAGCTGGCCGCAATGGCGAACGAGCGTTTAGCAAAGGCGATATCGCGTCCTTTCAGCAGATACCAGGCGCTGATGCCGAGAATAAACATCGCACCGGTGGTGTAGCCTGCCGCCACGGTATGGACGAATTTGACCTGGGCAACCGGGTTGAGTACCAGCTCGGAGAAGCTGACCATCTCCATGCGCATGGTTTCGAAGTTGAACTCAGAGGCGATCGGATTTTGCATCCAGCCATTCGCCACCAGGATCCACAGCGCCGACATGTTTGAGCCCAGCGCCACCAGCCAGGTGACGGCCAGATGCTGCACTTTACCCAGCCGATCCCAGCCAAAAAAGAACAGGCCGACAAAGGTGGATTCGAGGAAGAACGCCATCAGCCCTTCAATGGCGAGCGGCGCACCAAAGATATCGCCGACGTAGTGAGAGTAATATGACCAGTTGGTCCCGAACTGAAATTCCATGGTCAGGCCGGTAGCCACGCCGAGCGCGAAGTTAATACCGAATAACTTGCCCCAGAATTTCGTCATATCTTTATAAATCTGTTTGCCGCTCAGGACGTATACCGTCTCCATGATCGCCAGCAAAAACGCCATACCCAGCGTTAAAGGCACGAACAGAAAATGGTACATCGCCGTTAAGGCAAACTGTAACCGCGACAGCTCGACGATATCTAACATAATGACTCCTTGCTCCTCGCATTATCCCGTTACGCGCATCACAGAGGCGCGCGTAATCTGAGTCAGGAACGACTGTTTATTAATTCCAGTTTTTTATACCCAGCAGAACAGAGTGATGAGCTGCCCGTAGCTGGTGAATAACGGGTAAAGCAGCCCTGACTGTCAATGCAGCGCTAATCTCAACGTATGCAAAAACAACAGAAAAGCGGGTATCACCCCGGGTAGAGCAAACGTTTGAAAGTTTGTGTGAAAGGCTGAATTGATGTAGCGCAATTTACGCCTTTAGCGTTACGCTTTGCCAGCGGAATAGTTGGTTATAACTCGCGAATAATTGATCTGGAATAACGTAATAAATTTCCAGATAGGGTCAGGTAGGTTTCTTGTTATCAGGATGTCATCGTCGGGCTGAATATTATTTAAAAAATATTACCTTTGCTGCTTTTAATTAACTCCAGGCATTTTTCTGGCGGTTATTCTGCTGCGCCGTCGATTCAACAGCGCGGCCGGGTACCGGCAATAGAAGGCATAAAAAAAGCCACCCGCAGGTGGCTTTGATGTTCGATCTGTTTGGCTTATTTCGCCGGCAGGACAGCTTTCACCGCATCACCGATGTCAGCCAGGCTGCGAACGGTTTTCACGCCGGCCGCTTCCAGTGCCGCAAACTTCTCGTCTGCTGTGCCTTTACCACCGGCAATGATGGCGCCCGCATGGCCCATACGCTTGCCTTTTGGCGCCGTCACACCCGCGATATAACCCACCACAGGCTTGGTGACGTGCTCTTTGATGAACGCCGCAGCTTCTTCTTCCGCGCTGCCACCGATCTCACCGATCATCACGATCGCTTCGGTCTGTGGATCGTCCTGGAACATTTTCAGGATGTCGATGAAGTTAGAACCTGGGATCGGGTCACCGCCGATGCCGACACAGGTCGACTGGCCGTAGCCGATGTCGGTGGTCTGCTTAACGGCTTCATAGGTCAGCGTACCTGAACGTGAGACGATGCCGACGCGGCCCGGCTGGTGAATGTGACCCGGCATGATGCCGATTTTGCATTCGCCTGGGGTGATCACGCCTGGGCAGTTTGGACCAATCATCCGCACGCCCGCTTCATCCAGCTTCACTTTCACGGTCAGCATATCCAGCGTCGGGATGCCTTCGGTGATGGTGATGATCAGTTTGATGCCTGCATCGATCGCTTCAAGGATGCCATCTTTACAGAACGGAGCCGGCACGTAGATCACGGTGGCGGTTGCGCCGGTCGCTTCTACGGCTTCACGCACGGTGTTGAACACCGGCAGGCCCAGATGAGTGGTGCCGCCTTTGCCTGGCGTGACGCCGCCAACCAGTTGGGTGCCGTAGGCCAGCGCCTGCTCAGAATGGAAAGTCCCCTGGCCACCGGTGAAACCCTGGCAAATGACTTTGGTGTTTTTGTCGATCAGAATGGACATTATTTACCCTCCGCGGCAGCAACAACACGCTGTGCGGCGTCTGTCAGGCTGGTTGCTGCAATGATGTTCAGACCGCTGTCCGCCAGTTTCTGGGCGCCCAGCTCGGCGTTGTTACCTTCCAGACGTACCACCACTGGCACGTTCACACCCACTTCAGCCACTGCGCCGATGATGCCGTCGGCAATCAGGTCACAGCGTACGATACCGCCGAAGATGTTAACGAATACCGCTTTCACTGCATCGTCAGACAGGATGATTTTGAAGGCTTCTGTGACGCGCTCTTTGGTTGCGCCGCCGCCAACATCAAGGAAGTTCGCCGGTTGACCGCCGTGGTGCTTAACGATGTCCATGGTACCCATCGCCAGACCTGCGCCGTTCACCATACAGCCGATGTTGCCTTCCAGGGCGACATAGTTCAGTTCCCACTGTGTAGCATGGGCTTCACGTGGATCTTCCTGGCTTGGATCGCGCATTTCGCGCAGCTCTGGCTGACGGAACAACGCATTGCCATCGGCACCCAGTTTGCCATCCAGGCAGATCAGATCGCCCTGCTTAGTGATCACCAGCGGGTTGATCTCAACCATCGCCAGATCGCGCTCGAGGAACAGTGTCGCCAGACCCATGAAGATCTTGGTGAACTGACCGACCAGCTTGCCGGACAGGCCCAGTTTGAATGCCAGCTCACGGCCCTGATAAGGCTGTGGACCGGTCAGCGGATCGAGCGCCATTTTATGAATCAGGTGCGGGGTTTCTTCCGCCACTTTTTCGATTTCTACGCCGCCTTCAGTTGATGCCATGAAGATCACGCGACGCGTTGCACGATCGACCACCGCGCCCAGGTAAAGCTCCTGGTCGATGTCGGTTGCGGCTTCAACCAGAATCTGGTTTACCGGCTGGCCGTTCGCATCTGTCTGATAGGTTACCAGGCGTTTGCCCAGCCAGTTTTCAGCAAAGGCGCGAATCTCTTCTTTGCTGTTAACCACTTTCACACCGCCCGCTTTACCGCGGCCACCGGCATGAACCTGACATTTTACTACCCACGGGCCTGCGCCAATTTTCGAGGCAGCTTCTTCCGCTTCACGTGGTGTAGTACAGGCGTAACCGGTTGGTGCCGGCATGCCATACCGTGCAAACAGTTGTTTCGCCTGGTATTCGTGTAAGTTCATGATGTTCTATCCATTCAGGTCTGAAAAGAGTAAAGAGGTTGGGCGCGCGGCGAGGCGCGCCCGATGAAAATCAGACATCCAGCAGCAGGCGCGCCGGGTCTTCCAGCATCTCTTTCACCGCAACCAGGTAGCCGACAGATTCACGGCCATCGATCAGACGGTGATCGTAGGAGAGCGCCAGATACATCATTGGCAGCACCACGACCTGACCATTGACCGCCATAGGACGATCTTTGATGGCGTGCATGCCGAGGATGGCACTCTGTGGCGGGTTGATGATCGGGGTCGACATCAGCGAACCGAAGACGCCACCGTTGGTGATGGTGAAGTTACCGCCGGTCAGATCGTCAACCGTCAGCTTGCCGTCACGACCTTTCACCGCCAGTTCTTTAATTTTCTTCTCGATATCAGCCATGCTCAGCGCATCGACGTCGCGCAGCACCGGCGTCACCAGGCCGCGTGGCGTGGAGACCGCAATGCTGACGTCAAAGTAGTTGTGATAAACCACATCTTCGCCATCGATAGAAGCATTCACTTCCGGATAGCGTTTCAGCGCTTCAACTACCGCTTTGATGTAGAAGGACATGAAGCCCAGACGCACGCCGTGACGCTTCTCGAAAGCCTCGCCGTACTGCTTACGCAGATCCATGATCGGCTTCATGTTGATTTCGTTGAAGGTGGTCAGCATCGCGGTGCTGTTCTTCGCTTCCAGCAGACGTTCGGCAACACGTTTACGCAGACGGGTCATCGGCACGCGTTTTTCGCTGCGGTTAGCGACCGCAGGCTGTGGCGCACTGTCAGCGGCTGGCGCGGCGGCGGCTTTCGGCGCAGCAGGCTTGTTGGCCAGATGTTTTTCAACATCTTCACGGGTCAGACGACCACCCACACCGCTGCCTTTGATCTGCGAGGCATCGAGGTTATGTTCCGCAATCAGGCGGCGAATTGCCGGGCTGAGCGCATCGTTGCTCTCTTCTTCCAGTGAGGCGGTCTGACGCTGAGCCGGAGTCGACTCTTTGCTTTCAGACTTCGCGCTGCTCTCTTTACCGCCGCTGTTGCCCTCTTTCAGACGACCGAGGATCTGGCGTGAAGTGACGGTTGCGCCCTCATCTTCCAGCACGGCTTCTAAAATGCCGTCAGCGGATGCAGGCACTTCCAGCACCACTTTGTCAGTTTCAATTTCGACCAGCACTTCATCGCGAGTGACTGCATCGCCTGGTTTTTTGTGCCAGGTTGCCACGGAGGCATCGGCAACCGATTCAGGCAGGTCGGGAACGAGAATATCTACGCTACTCATTATCTTTCCTTTTAATTAATCAACGTTCAGCGCGTCATTAACCAGGTCTTGCTGCTGTTTTTGGTGTACGGACATGTAACCCACGGCCGGTGAAGCGGATGCCGGGCGGCCTGCATAACGTAAGGTGGCACCAAATGGCACAACTTCACGGAAATGATGCTGGCTGCAGTACCAGGCGCCCTGATTCAGGGGTTCTTCCTGACACCAGACAAAATCCTGCACGTGAGAATACGCTTTTAAAGCTTCCTGTACCGCTTGATGCGGGAACGGATAGAGCTGCTCGATACGCACGATAGCGACATCGGTCTGCTCGTTTTTACGGCGCTGTTCCAGCAGGTCGTAATAGACTTTACCGGAGCAAAGCACGACGCGTTTAACGCCCTGCGGATCGAGATCGTCGACTTCGCCAATCGCCGGTTTGAAGCTGCCGTTAGCCAGCTCATCCAGCGTGGAGATCGCCAGCGGATGACGCAGCAGCGATTTCGGCGACATCACAATCAGTGGGCGACGCATTCCGCGCAGCGCCTGACGACGCAGCATGTGATAAACCTGCGCCGGCGTAGACGGCACGCAGACCTGCATGTTCTGCTCAGCGCAGAGTTGCAGATAGCGCTCAAGGCGCGCTGAGGAGTGCTCAGGACCCTGACCTTCGTAGCCGTGCGGCAGCAGCATGACCAGGCCACACATCCGGCCCCATTTCTGCTCGCCGGAGCTGATGAACTGGTCGATCACCACCTGAGCACCGTTGGCGAAGTCACCGAACTGCGCTTCCCAGATGGTCAGAATGCGTGGCTCTGCGGTGGCATAACCATATTCAAACGCCAGTACCGCCTCTTCTGATAGCACGGAATCCCAGACTTTGAACTGGCCCTGGCCGCTGTGCACGTGATGCAGCGGAGTATAGGTCGAGCCGTTCGCCTGGTTATGGATTACCGCATGACGGTGGAAGAAGGTACCGCGACCGGTATCTTCGCCCGACAGGCGAACCGGAATGCCTTCATCAACCAGCGTGGCGTACGCCAGGTTTTCAGCACCGCCCCAGTCAAAGGCTTTCTCGCCTTCGGCCATCAGACGGCGATCGTTGTAGATCTTGGCGACGCGTGACTGAACTTCTACCTCTTCCGGGACCTGGCTGATACGCAGCGCCAGTTCCTTCAGACGTTTCATGTCGACCTGGGCCGGATACGGCTCGTCCCACTCGTGATTGAGGTAAGGCGACCAGGTAAAGGAGTGCAGGCTCATCGGACGCCACTCTGGCACCACGCATTCGCCGGCATCCAGCGCATCGCGGTAGAGATTGACCATTTCGGTCGCATCTTCCTGGGTCGCTACCCCTTCACTTTCCAGACGGTCAGCATAGATTTTACGCGGCGTCGGGTGCTTTTTAATTTTCTGGTACATCAGCGGCTGGGTCGCACTCGGCTCATCGGCTTCGTTGTGACCATGACGGCGATAGCAGACCAGATCGATAAACACATCACGTTTGAAGGTGTTGCGATAATCGAGCGCCAGACGGGTAACAAACGCCACCGCTTCCGGGTCATCTGCATTGACGTGGAAAATAGGGGCCAGCACCATTTTGCCGATGTCAGTGCAGTACGGCGTTGAACGCGCATCTTTCGGGTTGGAGGTGGTGAAACCTACCTGGTTGTTGATCACGATGCGAACGGTACCGCCCACTTCGTAACCGCGCGCCTGGGACATGTTCAGGGTTTCCTGCACCACGCCCTGGCCGATTACCGCGGCATCACCATGAATGGTGATCGGTAAAACTTTGTTGCTGCTTGGCTCTTCCAGACGGTCAAGACGAGCGCGTACCGATCCCATCACCACCGGGCTGACGATCTCCAGATGCGACGGGTTAAACGCCAGCGCCAGGTGAACCAGGCCGCCTTCGGTTTCAACGTCAGACGAGAAGCCCATGTGGTACTTCACGTCACCGGTGCCGAGGTGCTCTTTATGCTTACCGGCGAACTCGTCGAACAGATCCTGCGGCTTTTTACCCAGCACGTTGATCAGCACGTTGAGACGGCCACGGTGCGCCATGCCGAGCACGACTTCGCGGGTGCCGCTTTTACCAGCATGACGGATCATTTCGCGCAGCATCGGAACCAGCGCATCGCCGCCTTCGAGGGAGAAGCGTTTGGCGCCCGGGAATTTAGCCCCGAGATATTTTTCCAGCCCTTCTGCCGCGGTCAGCTCTTTCAGGAAACCTTTTTTCTCTTCGCGGCTGAATGACGCATGGCCCACCACCGATTCCAGACGCTGCTGAATCCAGCGTTTCTCGTCGGTGTTATTGATGTGCATATATTCTGCACCAATTGAGCCACAGTAAGTCTGGGTCAGCGCCTCGAACAGATCGGCCAGCTTCATGGTCTCTTTGCCGATGGCAAAAGAGCCGACGTTAAAGCTTTCCTGAAAATCGGCGTCGGTCAGATCGTGAAAAGCCGGGTCCAGATCGGCAACCCGATCCTGCTTCCACAGGCCGAGCGGATCGAGATTGGCGTGCTGATGGCCGCGGAAACGAAACGCGTTAATCAGCTGCAGCACTTTCACTTGCTTCGAGTTGGTTTCTGGATCGGAGACGGATGAGGTGTAACGAGATGCATCTTTCGCCAGGCGACGGAAGTACTCACGTGTGGTGGAGTGAAACTGCTCAGGTTTCATTCCGGTGCCCGGTAACTGTTGGAACATCGAGCGCCACACTGCATCGACAGAGTCAGGATCGGTCAGGAAATCCTCATAGAGTTGCTCTATGTAAGACTGGTTCGCGCCGGCCAGCCAGGAGGAGTCCAGCCAGGGCTTCATCGCGCTGTTCTGCATTGTGATCCCTTAAGCATTGCTATGCTTTTTTGAGGTTTCATTTGTTGCCGCTTTCGCGGTTTGCCGTAGTGAGTTCAGCGATACGAGCACTGTGCGCAGCGCGCGCGTGGCCCGTAAGGGAACCTTTGTAAACGTGGTACCAGACCGCGCTTACAGAGGCTTCCGTAAACCACCGGGAACCTGAGGTTCCCGGATGGTGTGGTGCTTATGCCCCGCGTTGCAGCAGCATCGACTTAATATGGCCGATGGCGCGCGTCGGGTTTAGCCCTTTCGGGCATACGCTCACACAGTTCATGATGCTGTGACAGCGGAATACACTGAAAGCGTCGTTCAGATTGTCGAGACGCGCATCGGTTTCGGTGTCGCGGCTGTCGATCAGGAAGCGGTACGCGGCCAGCAGGCCGGCAGGCCCGATAAACTTCTCCGGGTTCCACCAGAATGACGGGCATGAGGTTGAACAGCAGGCACAGAGAATACATTCGTATAATCCATCCAGATGTTCGCGCTCATCCGGCGACTGCAGATGCTCACGTGCCGGCGGATTTTCCCCATTATTCAACAGGAAAGGCTTAATTTTCTCATATTGTGCATAAAACTGGCTCATGTCTACTACCAGGTCACGCACCACCGGTAAACCCGGCAGCGGACGGATAACGATTTTCTGTTTACCGTTGCCCAGCGCAGAGACCGGCGTGATGCAGGCCAGTCCGTTTTTACCGTTCATGTTGAGGCCGTCGGAGCCACAGACGCCTTCACGGCACGAGCGACGAAACGCCAGCGTCGGATCTTTCTCTTTCAGACGAATCAGCGCGTCCAGCAACATCATGTCGCGACCATCTTCCGCTTCCAGGCTGTAATCCTGCATCCGCGGTTTGTCGTCGACCTCTGGATTGTAGCGATAAATTGAAAACTCGAGTCTCATGATCGTCTCCGAAATTAGTAGGTACGCACTTTCGGCGGGAAGGCCGCGCGCAGTTTCGGCTGCATGTTCACCTCACGGCGCGTCATGCTCTCGGTTTCCGGGACATAAAGACTGTGGCACAGCCAGTTCTCATCATCACGATCCGGGAAGTCGAAGCGACTATGTGCACCGCGGCTCTCGGTGCGATAGTTAGCCGCCACCGCCGTGGCAAACGCCGTCTCCATCAGGTTGTCCAGTTCCAGACATTCAATACGCTGCGTGTTGAAGTCCGGCGAGCGGTCATCCAGACGCGCCGATTTCAGGCGTTCGCGGATCACTTTCAGCTCTTCCAGGCCCTGCGCCATTGCATCGCCTTCACGGAATACCGAGAAGTTATTCTGCATGCAACGTTGCAGCGCTTTGCGAATCTCAACCGGGTCTTCACCGGTGGTGTTATTTTCCCAACGGTTAAAGCGCGCCATCGCCGCATCAATCTCATCTTCAGAAGCATCACGCAGTTCGCCCTGCTCCTGAATGCTTTCCAGCAGATGCAGACCCGCAGCGCGGCCAAACACCACCAGGTCGAGCAGCGAGTTGCCGCCCAGACGGTTGGCACCGTGAACCGATACGCAGGCGATTTCGCCCACTGCAAACAGCCCAGGAATCACCACGTCTTCGCCCTGCTCATTCACCCGCAGCGCCTGACCGGTCACTTTGGTCGGAATGCCGCCCATCATGTAGTGACAGGTCGGAATCACCGGAATCGGTTCTTTAATCGGGTCGGCATGGGCAAAGGTGCGTGACAGCTCAAGAATGCCAGGCAGACGTGACTCAAGCACCTCTTTACCGAGGTGATCGAGTTTCAGTTTAATGTGCGGGCCCCACGGGCCATCGCAGCCGCGACCTTCGCGAATTTCGATCATCATCGAGCGCGCAACCACGTCACGGCCCGCCAGATCTTTCGCATTCGGCGCGTAGCGTTCCATGAAGCGCTCGCCATGTTTATTCAGCAGATAACCGCCTTCACCACGGCAGCCTTCGGTCACCAGCACGCCCGCGCCGGCGATGCCGGTTGGGTGGAATTGCCACATCTCCATGTCCTGCACCGGTACGCCTGCGCGCAGCGCCATACCCACGCCGTCACCGGTGTTGATGTGTGCATTGGTGGTGGACTGGTAAATACGGCCTGCCCCGCCGGTCGCCAGTACGGTGGCTTTGGCTTTAAAGTAGACGGTCTCACCGGTTTCGATACAAATCGCGGTACAGCCGACAATTGCGCCGTCGGCATTTTTCACCAGATCCAGCGCGTACCACTCAGAAAAGATAGTGGTCTTATTTTTCAGGTTCTGTTGGTACAGCGTATGCAGCAGGGCGTGACCGGTACGGTCGGCTGCCGCCGCGGTACGTGCCGCCTGCTCGCCACCGAAATTCTTCGACTGGCCGCCGAACGGACGCTGATAGACACGACCATCATCCAGACGCGAGAACGGCAGGCCCATGTGTTCCAGCTCCAGAATCGCTTCCGGTCCGGTTTTACACATATATTCAATCGCGTCCTGGTCACCGATATAGTCGGAGCCTTTGACGGTGTCGTACATGTGCCATTCCCAGTTATCTTCATGGGTATTACCCAGCGCAACGGTAATACCGCCCTGCGCAGATACGGTGTGGGAACGGGTCGGGAAAACTTTAGATAACAGGGCGCAGCTCTGGCCGGCCTGGGAGATTTGCAGTGCGGCTCGCATTCCTGCGCCACCTGCGCCGATCACCACGGCATCGAACTCTCTGATTGGCAAACTCATTTACACACCCCACACCACAACAAATCCATAAATCGCATACCACAACAGCGCCACCACAATCACAAACTGCAACACCAGACGGGTTGGCAGCGATTTGACGTAGTCTGTTAACACCTGCCACATGCCAATCCAGCCGTGGATCAGAATCGAAAACAGCGTCAGCAGGGTGAACACTTTAGTGAATGCGGAAGCGAAGAAGCCACGCCACAACTCATAGGTCAGCGTGTCAGTCATCACCACAAAACCGAGGATGTAGACGATGTAGAGCGTAATCAGAATTGCGGTTGCCCGCAGCAGCAGCCAGTCCTGGATACCGTTGCGACCCAACGCGGATGCATTGCTTACCATACGAGGACTCCCGCCAGAATTGCCAGCACGACAGTGATTACAAAAGTCATATAAGCTGAACGCTTACCCACCTGCAGGGTTTCAGCCACATAACCAAAATCCATCAACATATGACGAATCCCGCTCACCGCGTGATAGGCCAGCGCCGTTAAAATGCCCCACATGATAAACTTCGCGAAGAAGCCATCCATGATGGTTGCAGCGTGCTGGAAACCTTCCGGAGAGGAGAGTGAGAGACCGAGTAGCCACAGCAGGATGCCAAGAGCAACCAATGTGATTACGCCGGAGACGCGGTGAAGAATGGACGATATTGCAGTAACGGGAAACCGGATCGTCGAGAGATCCAAGTTGACAGGTCTTTGTTTTTTCACGGTTTTGCCCACACAGCTCTTTTTTATTTTGCTTCCTCCGGACCTGAGGCGGAGTCTAATCACAACGCGTGGCAGACTTTAACCGTCACCAAAAAAGCAACATCCAGTGTTAATTGACGCGGTAGAAACGCTGGGTGGCTCCTGGTGTCAGGGTGTTCCGGAGACCTGGCAGGAGTATAGGAGGATCACATTCTGATTACAATTCCCCTACAAACTCTTTGGTAAATTTTAGATGGAACAGTGATCCTACTCACGATTTTCACAATTGATACAATTTTAATTATCTGATTTGACAATAGTTCAACAATTCAGTTACAAACTAACGCTACAAATTCCTATGATGCACAAAAGTTATGGGGATACACTTTCCCCTAAGCGCAAGTTATGTAACATTGCGAACGTAAGCATTAAAAAGCATCAGGTTATTGGTTACCAAGAAGTTATGTCCTGACCGGATCTTTAACAACCGCGATATGCAGCATGTCCATGGCTCTACGGTTCCTGCTGGGAACGCGCCTCTCACTCTGTACCCTGCACCAGCCATAAGACAGCAGAGTGATGCTGTGAAGTTTTGCCAACCGCAACATGAACGCGTTTCAGGTGTCTAAAGATCTTTACCTGCCTAAGGCGCTATGGAGACGAAAATGACAGATAAAAAAGTGACGCTAACCCTACAAGATGAAACGTCCGTTGAACTGGATGTGCTGCAAGGCACGCTGGGCCAGGATGTGGTTGATGTCCGCGCCCTCGGCTCCAGTGGACTGTTTACCTTCGATCCGGGTTTCACGTCCACCGCATCCTGCGAGTCAAAAATCACCTTTATTGATGGTGATGAAGGTATCCTGTTGCACCGCGGCTTCCCGATCTCCCAGTTGGCGACCCACTCCAACTATCTGGAAGTGTGCTACATCCTGCTGAATGGCGAAGCGCCAAATCAAAAGCAGTTTGAAGAATTCCGTACCACCGTTACCCGTCATACCATGATTCATGAGCAGATTACCCGTCTGTTCCACGGCTTCCGTCGTGATTCACACCCGATGGCGGTGATGTGTGGCGTGACCGGCGCACTGGCGGCGTTTTATCACGATTCGCTGGACGTTAACAATGAGCGTCACCGCGAAATCGCCGCGTTCCGCCTGCTGTCTAAAATGCCGACCATGGCCGCGATGTGCTACAAATACTCTATCGGTCAGCCGTTTGTTTACCCGCGTAATGACCTCTCTTATGCCGGTAACTTCCTGCACATGATGTTCGCGACACCGTGCGAAGAGTACAAGGTAAATCCGGTACTGGAACGCGCCATGGACCGTATCCTGATCCTGCATGCTGACCATGAGCAGAACGCCTCGACGTCAACCGTGCGTACCGCCGGTTCTTCTGGTGCTAACCCGTTTGCCTGTATCGCCGCCGGGATCGCCTCCCTGTGGGGACCGGCGCACGGCGGTGCCAACGAAGCGACACTGCGCATGCTGGAAGAGATCAGCACCGTTGAGCACATTCCGGAATTTGTTAAACGTGCCAAAGACAAAAATGACTCCTTCCGTCTGATGGGCTTTGGTCACCGCGTTTACAAAAACTACGATCCACGTGCGACCGTGATGCGCGATACCTGCCATGAAGTCCTGAATGAGCTGGGTATGAAGGATGATCTGCTGGAAGTGGCGATGGAACTGGAACACATTGCGCTGAACGACCCTTACTTCATCGAGCGCAAACTCTATCCAAACGTCGATTTCTACTCCGGTATTATTCTGAAAGCGATGGGAATTCCTTCCTCAATGTTTACCGTGATCTTCGCGATGGCGCGTACCGTTGGCTGGATTGCGCACTGGAAAGAGATGCACGACGAAGGGATGAAAATCGCCCGTCCGCGTCAGCTCTATACCGGTTATACCGAGCGCGAATTCAACTCGCAGCTGGAAAAATAAGCGTTATATTTCAACGCAAAAGCGGGGCCATCTGGCCCCGTTTTTTTTATAGCTGCCGTCAGGCACTCAGTGCTGACACCCCGGACACCAGTAAAAAGGCCGTGATGAGAGCGTGCCCTTCTCAATCACCGTGCCGCAGCGCCGGCATTTTTTGCCCTGCCGATGAAACACCTCAAACTGAAACGCCGCTTCCTCATGATATTTCTTCATCGTGCCACGCATCCGATAGGCATGGCGCGGCACTGAAAGCAGCGCCTCGCTGAAAGCAGTCAGCTGATGGTTACTGAGATCCTGCGCCCGATGCTGCGGCAGCAACTGTGCCAGCCAGAGAATTTCGGCACGCAGGTAATTGCCCAGCCCGGCCAGAAAAGCCTGATCCAGCAGCAGACCACTGAACTGCCGCCGCCGGAAACGGGGTGACAGCAGCCGCTCTTTCACCTCATCCACCGTCAGCGCACTGCTCAGCACATCGGGGCCGATGCGGTTAAGAAACGGGTGTGCTGCCAGCGTATCGGCGTTCAGTAACTCAATATCCGACGCGCTATACAGCAGAATAGCCCGATCGGCCGTCGCCAGCCGTACCCGTAACTGTCGGGTGGTCTGTAATTCCGTTTCGGGCGTGACGATGCGCCAGACGCCATACAGCTGATTGTGGCTGTAGAGCGTCAGGCCATTGCTGAAATGTGTCAGCAACGCCTTGCCGCGTGTCTCAATCGCCTGCACCTGTTCGCCAATCAGCGCCGGTTCGTAAGTTTTCAGCGCCGGAAAGGCAAACCACGCTTCGGTTAACGGCTGGCCGACAATCGCGGTCTCGAGCTGATCCGCCACCCGGCGGATCTCTGGTCCTTCAGGCATCGTGGATCCTCTTAGTGTGTGGCACCGCCAGCTATTTTCAGATCTTCACCGGTCTCCAGCGTCACCCGGACCGCAATTTCCAGCGCCTGAATCACACTGGCGACCGACATGCTTGGCGCACCAGGGTGCAACGCCGCCTGCTCCGGCAGGTAAGGGATGTGGATAAAGCCACCGCGCACCGGCGTCTGCTGCTGGGCCAGCCAGTGCAGCAGACCATACATCACCCGGTTACAGGTAAAGGTCCCGGCGGTCTGTGACACCGAGGCGGGAATCCCCGCCTGACGCAGCGCGGCCACAATCGCCTTGATCGGCAGACGCGAGAAATAGGCCGCCGGACCGTCAGCCACAATTGCTTCATCAACCGGCTGATGGCCGGCGTTGTCGGCAATACGCGCATCATCAACGTTGATGCCGATGCGTTCAACGGTAATATCGCTGCGCCCGCCCGCTTGTCCTACCGACAGAATCGCATCCGGTTTCACCTCCTCCAGCGCCTGGTAGAGCACATCCAGCACATCCGCAAACACCACCGGCAACTGACGGATGACGATCCGTGCACCAGCAATCTCTTTGCCTTCCAGCGCACTGACCGCTTCCCATGATGGGTTAATGCTTTCACCGCCAAACGGTTCAAAGGCGGTCATCAGGATAGTTTTCATTCAGCCTCACAGGAACATCAGGAAATAGAGCAGGAAAATGTTAACGATTAACAGTAGCACACCGGTCGGGACCTGAGCTTTGATCACCGCGTTACGATCCGGCAGCTCCAGCAGCGCCGCCGGCACGATGTTAAAGTTAGCCGCCATCGGCGTCATCAGCGTGCCGCAGTAGCCGGAGAACATGCCGATGGCTGCCATCACCGCCGGATTGCCGCCGTGCTGCAGCACCAGAATCGGAATACCGACGCCAGCTGTGATAATCGGAAACGCAGCAAAGGCGTTGCCCATCACCATGGTCAGCAGCGCCATGCCACCGGCATAAACCGCCACCGCGATAAAGCGACTGTCGACCGCCAGATAGCTTTCGGTCAGATGGGAAATCGCACTGCCGACGCCGGCACTGGTAAACAGCAGACCCAGGGTGGCGAGGATCTGCGGCAGGATAAATGCCCAGCCAATAGCATCCAGCAGCCGTCGGGTCTCCTGCATCGACTGCACCGGTTTCTCATGCGTCAGTTTCAGCGCCACCAGCCAGCCGATCAGGCAGCCGATCATCATCGAAAACAGCGTCACCAGCGTCGCGTGGTTACCAGGACCAAACACCGTATCCTGCAAGCCCGGGATATGGTTGAACGCCAGCACGCCCGCGACCGTCACCACCGGGATCGCCAGCGCAGGCAGGAACAGTTTATTGCGCAGGCGCAGCGCACTGGCCTGTTTCTCCTCATCACTGCGCTGATGATAGCGGCCCAGCTTTACCCCGCCTAAGCCAGCAATCAGCGCCATCACCACCACTGCGACCCCGACGCTAATGTTCAGCATCCGGGTGCCGGCGGCTGCCGAACCCATCCACTGCGTCATCAGTTGCGTGGTCCAGTCGCCAACCAGGAAAATCAGGCCATACAGCGCCCAGAACAGTCCGGTGGTTAAACGGCGCGGGTTGGCGCGATCGCCCCAGGAGAGGAGCGCCACCACCAGCAGGATCAGCCCTGCCAGCCACATCAGATATTGTTGCTGAAACATTACTGCCCTCCTTTGGCTTTCAGTGCCTGGCCGTTCAGCGCCTGTAATTCACGGGCTAACTGACGATCGAGCCGTACCAGGCGGGCCGAGTGGATCAGGAAGGCCGCCACTGCGGTCGGGATACCCCACAGGGCAATGTGCAGCGGTTCAGTCTGAATCCCGGCCGACTCCTGCATAAAGTTGTGCATAAAGATAATCGCGCCAAAGGCGACGAAAATGTCCTCGCCAAAGAACAGCCCGACGTTATCAGTTGCCGCCGACATGGCGCGCAGACGATGGCGCACCTCTGGCGAGACGTCAGCATAACGGTTTTCCGTCGCCCCTTCCGCCATCGGTGCCAGCAGTGGGCGCACCATCTGCGGATGACCACCGAGGCTGGTCAGGCCGAGCGCTGCGGTCAGTTCGCGCACCAGCAGATAGACGATCAGTAAACGTCCGGCGGTGGCGGTTTTAATCTGGGCGATCCACGCCTGCGCCCGCTCTTTCAGCCCGTGACGTTCCAGCAGGCCGATCACCGCCAGCGGCAGCAACAGAATCAGCGGCAGGTTACGGGTGTTGAGAAAGCCCGAACCGAGCTTTTCCAGAATGTCGGCCAACGGCATCATGGCCGCGAAGCCGGTGACGAAACCGGCGACAATAACCACCAGCACCGGATTAAACCGTAATACGAAGCCGATAATGATGGCTGCAATGCCAAGCAGCGGCCAGAGATTTACCACGCTATCCATCTTTTCCCCTTAGAGTATGAAAAAGCCCGGGCACAGCCGGGCTAAGCATTATTATTCAGGCACTGGTGACGCTGATTTGCTGGGCGGCAAAGGCATCACGCAGCCGCCGGGCAAACTGCAACGCATGCGCCCCGTCGCCATGTAAGCAGACGGTTTGCGCTTTAACCGCGACCCATTCCCCGCTGATGCTTTTTACCTTGCCCTGCTGCACCATGCTCAGCGTCTGATCGATCGCCTGCTGTTCATCCTCAATCAGCGCTCCGGGCTGGCTGCGCGGCACGAGCGCACCGCTGCTGAGGTAACCGCGATCGGCAAACACCTCTTCACGGGTACGGAGACCATAGTGAGCCGCCGCCCGAATCGATTCGCTGCCCGCCAGCCCGACCACAATCAGCTGGCTGTCCACCGCCTTAATCGCCCGGGCAATGGCGTCGGCCAGCACCGCATCGGCCGCCGCCTGGTTGTAGAGCATGCCGTGCGGCTTAACATGAACCAGCCGCACGCCTTCGCTTTCTGCCAGGCTTTTCAACGCCCCAATCTGGTAGATCATCTGGGCATAGACCGTTTCCGGCGGCAGCTGCATCGCGCTGCGGCCAAAGTTTTCGCGGTCGGGAAAAGCCGGATGTGCGCCAATCGCTACTCCGGCTTCTTTCGCCCAGCGGATCGATTGCAGCATGGTCTGGGCATCGCCGGCGTGAAAGCCACAGGCGATGTTGGCCGAGCTGACCAGTTGCAGCAGCGCGCGATCGCTGTCGCAGCCTTCACCGAGATCGGCGTTTAAATCAATTTTCATCAGCGAGTCCCCATACCATCTGGTCCAGCGCACGCTGCTGATGCTGACGCGCCTGCATCGCCTCCGACAGAGTGCAATGAATAAAGTGAATCGGTTCACCCAGCCGGATTTGCGCCAGGTGATAGAGGTCAGCCTCGATAATACAGGCGATACGCGGATAGCCGCCGGTGGTCTGGGCATCCGCCATCAGCACAATCGGCTGACCGTTAGGCGGCACCTGCACCACGCCCGGTACCAGCCCGTGCGACAGCAGTTCCCGCGGGTTTTCCCGGCTGAGCTGACGTCCCTCCAGTCGGTATCCCATCCGGTTACTTTGCGGACTGAGCTTCCACGCTGTGCGCCAGAACGCCTGCTGCGCCTCGCGGCTGAACTCATGGTATTCCGGACCCGGCAGCGCGCGAATGCGGTTGCCCCACAGCAGCTGCCGGACGCCAGCTTTGCGAGCAAACTGACGGGTCGGTTTGCCCAGCGGAAGGCAGTCGCCATCCTGCAGCGTGCGCCCGTGGAATCCGCCAAATCCGGCTTTCAGATCGGTGCTGACAGAACCGAGCATCGCCGGCAGATCGAACCCGCCCTGTACCGCCAGATAGCTGCGCATGCCGTGTACCGG
Source organism: Pantoea sp. AN62 (assembly GCF_050432985.1). NCBI lineage: Bacteria > Pseudomonadati > Pseudomonadota > Gammaproteobacteria > Enterobacterales > Erwiniaceae > Pantoea > Pantoea sp. AN62. The sequence continues at coordinate 466,992 of NZ_JBNPYB010000001.1, forward strand.
CATCGCCAGCGACAGCACCTGTCCTTTTTTAACCGGGGTGCGCCAGCCGGTCCATACCGGATTACCGTCCAGTTCTGCGTTACAGCCAGCGCCGGTCAGCGCAAACCAGCCGTCGCGGGTGAACTCCGCCTTAAACTGGCCGAGCACCATCTCCAGCACCGCGCTGTCTGGCGCATTTCCCACCAGCAAATTAGCGGTGGTCATCGCGGGCTGATCCAGCACCCCACCGAGGCTGATACCGTACTGCCGCCAGCCGTGACGACCCGCATCCTGTATCGTGGCGGCCAGTCCGGCTCGCAGGATCCTCAACATACGCCCTCCTTCTGTGGCACGAAGCGCACGGTATCACCGGGTCGGAGCAGCGTCGGCGGTTGCTGCAGCGGATCAAACAGCGCGACAGGCGTCTGGCCGATGAGCTGCCAGCCGCCCGGTGACGCCAGCGGATAGACACCGGTCTGGCTGCCGCCGATACCGACCGATCCGGCGGGCACGGCGACGCGCGGTTCTGCCCGACGAGGAATATGCAGACGCGGATCCAGCCCACCCAGATAGGGAAAGCCGGGCTGAAAACCGATGAAATAGACCACGTAGTCGGTACTGCTGTGCAACTCCACCACCTGATGGATGGAGAGTCCGGCGTGTTCGGCCACTACCGTCAGATCGGGGCCGGCCTCGCCGCCATAAATGACCGGGATCGCCACCTGACGTGATTCCGGTATCTGCACTTCACTCTCTTCCCACCAGCGCTGCAGCCGCTCAATGGCGTCCAGCGCGCTCTGCTGTGGATCACGCAGTATCAGGGTGATGTTGTTCATGCCGGGGATCACCTCCTGAACGCTCGCGACCGCCTGCAGGCGCTGATTCAGACCCCAGATTCGTTGCTGGCTGGCCAGCGAGATGGGTGGTTCCAGTTCCAGCACCACCGCGCGTTCACCCAGTAAATAACAACGTGCTCGTTGCAACAGCGACCTCCCGTTGAGCTGAAATCTCGCGTGCCAGACCGGTTCTGGCGCACGGCTCAGCCGTTTGCTTATCTACTCAAAGCAAACAGTTATGCGAAAGTGACGGAGATGTGTCAACAGATTTAGGTCCTGCGGCGGGGCGCAGGACCGGGAGTGGGATCAGGCAGGATTCGGAATATCGATGAAGGTCACATCCAGACCGTGGTGTTGTGCCAGCCAGTCGCCCAGCGCTTTGACGCCACCGCGCTCGGTCGCATGGTGTCCGGCAGCGAAGAAGTGCAGTCCCTGTTCACGCGCGCTGTGAATGGTCTGCTCCGACACTTCACCGGTCAGGTAAGCATCCACACCAAAAGCAGCAGCCTGATCGATAAAGCCCTGCCCGCCACCGCTGCACCAGGCGATGCGGCGAATCAGTTCTGGTGCGTTGTCGCCACAGTGCAGTGGCTCACGTCCCAGCTTATCGGCAATGCGATCGGCCAGTTGCTGGCCGGTGAGTGGCTCGGCCAGTTCACCCCACAACACCAGCGGCATCACTTCGCCACGTACCTCGATATCCAGCAGCTTCGCCAGCTGCGCGTTGTTGCCTAACTGCGGATGGGCGTCGAGCGGCAGATGCCAGCCATAGAGATTAATGTCGTTGGCCAGCAGCGTACGCAAACGACGACGCTTCATGCCTTTTATCGCGGCCGGTTCGTTTTTCCAGAAATAACCATGGTGCACCACTATCGCATCTGCCTGACGTGCTACGGCTTCATCCAGCAGGGCCTGACAGGCGGTAACGCCGGTAATCACCGTTTTCACTTCGCTGCGCCCTTCAACCTGCAAACCGTTTGGGGCGTAATCACTGAAGTTGTGGCTCTCCAGCTGCTGATTGATCAGCGTCTCGAGTTGGTAATGATTCATCGTGGCTCCTTGATCGCCTCAGGCCGCGCTTTTCGCGCGCTCAAAGGCGTCTAATGTCTTTTTACGGGCGCTCTTATGTTCCACGATCGGTGGCGGATAATCGAGTTTCTTATGATTTTTCGCGGCCCACAGCAGCGGCTGATGAATATCGCTGTCCGGCACGTCTGCCAGCTCCGGCAGATAGTGGCGGATAAATGCGCCCTGCGGATCAAAGCGTTCACCCTGCGTGGTCGGATTGAAGATGCGAAAATAGGGCGCGGCATCGGTGCCGGTCGAGGCTGCCCACTGCCAGCCGCCATTGTTCGCCGCCAGATCCCCATCAATCAGCTGCTGCATGAAGTAGCGTTCACCGTCGCGCCAGTCAATCAGCAGATCCTTGACCAGAAAACTGGCGGTAATCATTCGTAGCCGGTTATGCATCCAGCCAAGCGCGTTGAGCTGCCGCATCGCCGCATCCACAATCGGATAGCCGGTTTTCCCTGCTTTCCAGGCGTCGAAATGGGCTGCGTCAGTCTGCCATTCCACGTGTCGCGTCCAGCTAATAAAGGGCTGGTGCTTGCACAGCGTCGGATACGCCACCAGCAGATGACGATAAAACTCGCGCCAGATCAGCTCATTCAGCCAGCTAAACGCCCGGCTGTTGTCCAGCGCGTCAGGATGTTCATGCAGCACGCGGTGTAGGCACTGTCGCGGCGATAACAGCCCGGTCGCCAGATATACCGATAACCGGCTGGTGCCGTCCCGCGCCGGCAGATCGCGCTCGGCGGGATAATCCAGCACCGGCTGGGTTGCGAACTGCCGCAGGCGTTTCAGGGCTGCGGCTTCGCCGGGCGGAAACAGCGTCTGGTCAACGCTGTCGGTCGGATAATCAAACGGTGGAATCGCCGGGTTTTCCAGCGGCGCGCCGGGACGCGCTTTCGGCGCGGGCACACACTCCGGCAGGGTTTGCTGCAAGCGGCGGACAAACGCTTTGCTGAACGGGGTAAAAACTTTGTACATCGAGCGGTCACCGCTCTGTACGCTGCCAGGCGGCAACAGCAGGCTGTCATCAAAACCCTGACAGATCACGCCCGCCTGATCGAGACGCTTCTCGGCGTCCGCATCGCGCTGGCGTTCGTTGACTTCATACTGATAGTTGTAGAAAAGCTGGTCGACCTGCTGCTGCTGGCAAAAGCTGACCAGGTAATCGACCGCGTCGCCGAAGGTCTCACACGACTGATAATGCAGAGCGATACCCCGCTCGGCCAGCGACGCCGCCAGCAGTTGCAGACTGGCATGAATAAAGGCCGCCTGTCGCGGCGCCATGTCGTGCTGCTGCCACTGTTTCGGCGTGGCGAGATAGAGCGCAATCACCTTTGCCTCGCTGTCGCGGCAGGCAGCATGCAGCGCCAGATTGTCGTTGAGGCGTAAGTCGTTACGCAGCCAGACCAGATGGGTGGTCATAACACTCCTGAATTATTGTCCGTAACGTAAACACAACGCTTCCGGATAGGGATCGAAATAGCGTTGCTCAGCCAGCCATGGATGCGGGAACTCCGCCATGTAGTGCTTCAGAATGGTAATCGGCACCAGCAATGGTTGGGTGCCCTGGCGGTAACGATCAATCAGCGTCGCCAGTTCCTGCCGCTGCGGTGAACTGAGCTGGCGGCGGAAATAACCCTGAACGTGCATCAGAACGTTGGTGTGATTACGACGCGAGGCGGGTCGTGACATCAGCGCCATCATGCGATTACGGTATTCGAAGGCGAATGCTTCCAGTGAGTCCCACTGGTTCATTGAGGCGACAAACGGCCCCAGCTCGCGGTATTTCTCCTGCGAATGGGCCAGCATCAGTAATTTATAGCGGCTGTGGAAGGCAATCAGACGGTGACGGGTCAGGCCGCTTTGCCACATCTGATTGAACTCATGCAGAGCGCAGATGCGACCAATGAAATTTTCGCGCAGCGCAGGATCGTGCAGTCGCCCATCCTCTTCCAGCGGTAACCACGGCATTTCGCGCTGCAGGAATTCAGCAAAAATGCCGGTGCCGGCTTTGCGATTGTTGTTGGTGTCTGGCTCGTAAACCCGCACCCGCTCCATGCCGCAGCTGGGGGATTTGGCGCACAGGATATAGCCTGACAGATGATGCAACGATTTCACGCGCTCGGCCGACCAGTCACGCATCCGGTCAGTCACCTCTTCCCCGCCATCTTTGCTGAAGCACAGATGCAGTTCCTCATCACCCTGATTAACCAGGCGTAAGGCTGGGCGCGGCGTCGGCAGACCAATCGCCATTTCAGGGCAGATCGGCTCGAAACGCACAAAAGGCGTGAGGTCTTCGGTAGCGAAAGTAAGGCGCTTGTGTCCACCGTCAAATCTGACGCTTTCACCAAGCAAGCAGGCACTGATTCCGACCGGGATTTTTTCGCTCATACTTGTACAACCTCCGAAATCTTGTAGAGGTTTAAGTGTAGCGTAAATCAGCCAGGAAGACAGCGTTAAGCCAGGGAAAAGCGCGGTTGTTTTAAGAAAAAACGCAAAAAAAAGCCTGGTCCAGTGACCAGGCCGATTCAGCAGATATCCGTCTTACCAGAAAGCGCCGCCAGCGGCTTCTGCTTGCGCCAGCCATACCGGCTTGGCGCTGGTTTTGCACCACATCCGATGCAGATAGCTGTAGAAGCGAGCGCGGTCGCGACGGAACAGCATCACGGGTAACGCAACAACGCCGAGAAGGACCACCAGCGTGCGACGCAAAATGATTTTGGAACGTGGATAAGCCTGGTACATGGTTATCGCCTCCCGGAGAGTTATAAGGTTCGAATGTGATCTGTGTCTAAGATTACGCCTGATTGTGTAATTTTACTACTCATCAGACCACTTATTTACCCGAAAATATGTCGTTTAAGAATTAACCTGTAATTAAGTTACACAGATGTTATTTCGTGGTTACGCGCAGGTTTAAATCAGCCCGGCGTAACCGGCACGGACGGCAGAAAAATTTGTTGGTAAAGTAGCGCATCACTGTTTATTCAAGGCAGGTTTGCGTGACCACGGTTTTGATCGTTGAAGATGAAAAAGAGATCCGCCGTTTTGTGCGGCTGGCGCTGGAAAATGAGGCACTGAAAGTCTTTGATGCCGATACGCTGCAGCGCGGCTTGATTGAAGCCGCCACCCGTAAACCCGATCTGGTGATCCTCGATTTAGGCCTGCCGGATGGTGATGGTACCGACTTTATCCGCGACCTGCGCCAGTGGAGCGCGATGCCGGTGATTGTGCTGTCAGCACGCAGCGACGAGCAGGATAAAATCGCCGCGCTGGATGCCGGTGCTGATGACTATCTGACCAAGCCGTTTGGTATCGGTGAACTGCTGGCTCGCGTCCGGGTCGCACTGCGGCGGCACAGCAGCCAGCAACCCGACGCCCGCGTCACCTTTGCGGATGTGAGTGTTGATTTTGCTGCACGCCGGGTACAGCGCGGCGGCGAGGAGATTCATCTCACCCCGATTGAGTTTCGCCTGTTGAGTATTCTGCTGAATAACGCGGGCAAAGTGCTGACCCAGCGCCAGCTCCTGAGCCAGGTGTGGGGACCGAATGCGGTGGAGCACAGCCACTATCTGCGCATCTATATGGGGCATCTGCGGCAGAAGCTGGAAGCCAACCCGACCCAGCCGGTGCATCTGCTGACGGAAACCGGTATTGGCTATCGCTTTATGCCATAAAAAAAGGCGCCAGAGGCGCCTTTTTCATTGCCCGATTTCTCAGGCGTTTTTCAGTACTTCGCTGACAATCTCTACCGCTTCTTTCTCAATCTGCGCGCGGTGTTCCGCACCCAGGAAGCTTTCACAGTAGATTTTGTAGGCGTCTTCGGTGCCTGACGGACGCGCGGCGAACCAGCCGTTGTCGGTCATCACTTTCAGGCCACCAATCGACGCGCCATTACCTGGCGCAGCGGTCAGACGCGCGGTAATCGGGTCGCCCGCCAGCGTATCGGCGCTCACCATCTCAGGTGACAGCTTCGACAGCGCGGCTTTCTGGGCAGACGTTGCGGACGCCTGCAGACGGTTATAGCTTGGTGCACCAAAGCGCCCGGCCAGTTCATCGTAATGCTGCTGCGGGTTTTTACCGGTGACAGCAGTGATCTCTGCCGCCAGCAGACACATGATGATGCCGTCTTTATCGGTTGACCATGGCGTGCCATCGAAACGCAGGAAAGAGGCACCGGCGCTCTCTTCGCCGCCGAAACCAAAGCTGCCGTCATACAGACCATCAACAAACCACTTAAAGCCAACCGGCACTTCCACCAGCTTACGGCCGATGTCGTTAACCACGCGGTCGATCATCGCGCTGGACACCAGCGTTTTACCAACGGCGACATCCTGGCCCCACTGTGGACGGTGCTGGAACAGGTAGTTGATTGCCACTGCCAGATAGTGGTTTGGATTCATCAGGCCTGCCGGAGTGACAATACCGTGACGGTCATAATCCGGGTCGTTACCGAACGCCAGATCGAACTTGTCGCGGTAAGCCAGCAGACCGGCCATGGCGCACTCAGAGGAGCAGTCCATGCGGACCACGCCATCTTTATCCAGATGCATAAAGCGGAAAGTCTGATCGACAGCGTCATTTACCAGCGTCAGATCCAGCTTGTAGTGCTCGGCGATACGCTGCCAGTAAGCAATACCAGAACCACCCAGCGGATCAACACCAATTTTCAGACCGGCTTTCTGAATCGCCGGGAAGTCGATGACCTGCGCCAGACCTTCAACGTAAGGCTGGATCAGATCTTTCTCGACCACGTGGCCGCTGGCCAGTGCCTGATCGATTGGCAGACGTTTAACTTCTTTCAGGCCATCTTTGATCAGCTGATTCGCGCGATCTTCAACCACTTTGGTGACGTTGGTATCAGCCGGTCCGCCATTAGGTGGATTGTACTTAATGCCGCCATCTTCCGGTGGGTTGTGTGAAGGCGTGATCACAATGCCGTCGGCCAGTGCGCCACCGGCTTTGTTGTGCTCAAGAATGGCGTTAGAGATGGCAGGGGTCGGCGTATAGCCATTATCCTGCTGCACAATCACATCCACGCCGTTCGCCGCCAGCACTTCCAGCACCGACAGGATCGCCGGCTCGGACAGCGCGTGGGTATCTTTACCCACGTAGCACGGACCGGTGATGCCGTTCTTTTTACGCTCTTCTGCAATCGCCTGCGCAATCGCCAGAATGTGCATCTCGTTGAAGCTTTGACGCCCTGCGCTACCGCGATGGCCAGAGGTGCCAAACTTCACCGCATGTTCCGGGTTCGCCACGTCGGGCTGCAGGACATAATACTGTGAGGTTAATTGTGCAACGTTAATCAAATCGCTCTGCTGGGCGGGTTGCCCGGCACGGGGGTGATTGGCCATTGGCGCTTCTCCCTGACGCTTCAGTTTAAATGGTGCCGCAAACTTTCTCAGTCAGTTCCTGCGGGAACTGCATTGAGAGCATGATGTGTTCGATCATGCTGCATTTGCGACCGGTATTGGTATTGGTGATCACCCAGTACGGTGTGCCGGGTACGTGCTTCGGCTTAGTATGGGTGCCATTTTGCAACAGCGTATGCTCATCACCCGCAAAATAGACGCGGGTACGGCCCTGCAGTGATGCAGTTGCCTCAGCAAAGGCTGCGGTATCAAGACGATAGAGCGTTGACAAGATTAGCATAAAGCGATTAACCGCCCGCTTCTGCTCCGCATATTCATCAGAAAGCATCAGTTCACGCATCGCGCGTACCCGATCCTGCGGACGTGAGCCAGCCACGGCAGGCTGAGTCTCTTTCGCCGCACCGGACGCTGCATTTTGTGCCGGCGCAGCAGGTGCTGTCTGACCGGCCGTGAACTTCAGCATACGACGCAGAATGTCGGATGCGCTTTCACCAATGTGTTGCGTGTGGCTGGCAATATAACGGTAGAGCTCTTCGTCAACTTCGATCGTTTTCATCTTATTCCGTACGGTTCTTTCTCATGACAGAACCACTTGTTTCCTGAAAAGCCCTAAGCAAAGTTTGGCGATTCGAAGGGTGAGCGGGTTCTAACATGAGGATTATAAAGTTAAATTCAGGCGGGTTGTTAGCAATCAAACGGTTTACGGGCAAAAGTCAGAATATGTCCTAATGCCGCCGGAACCGGCGCGCCTGAAAAGGTGAATCCATGATAACCTAAGCTTAGGTCTCAAACTTAAGAACTTTGCCATGATTTTGAACGCCCGTCTGCAAACTGAACAATCCCCGACTGATTCCCTGCCCATCCTGCTGATCCACGGCCTGTTCGGAACGCTGGATAACCTTGGCGTGCTGGCTCGCGGGTTAAAAGATGCCGCGCCGGTACTGCAGGTTGATGTCCGCAACCATGGATTATCACCGCGATCCGATCAGATGAACTACGCTGTGATGGCACAGGATATGTTAGAGACGCTGGATGCGCACGGCATCGATCGGGTGGCGGTAATCGGTCATTCGATGGGCGGCAAAATTGCCATGACCATGAGTGCGCTGGCGGCAGATCGTATCGAACGTCTGGTGATGATCGATATCGCACCGGTGGATTATCAGACCCGCCGCCACGACACCATTTTCGCGGCGATCCGCGCGGTAACGGAAGCGGGCGTGACTTCCCGCAGTGAAGCCGCGCAGGTGATGCGTGGCCTGCTCGATGAAGAGGGTGTGATTCAGTTCCTGCTGAAATCTTTCCAGCAGGGTGAATGGCGCTTCAACGTGCCGGTATTGTGGGACAACTACACCACCATTTCTGGCTGGCAGCCGGTTCCCGCCTGGCCGCATCCGGCGCTGTTTATTCGCGGCGGTGACTCCAGCTACCTGGATAATCAGTACCGCGAGGCGTTGATTACGCAGTTCCCGGCGGCTCATGCGCATGTGATCAGCGGCGCGGGACACTGGGTGCACGCCGAAAAACCTGATGCCGTATTACGCAGCGTCCGTCGCTTTTTTGCGCTTTAAAAGCAAATACCTGGCGGCAAATGTTTAGGATTGGCGTCCGGAGTTAGCGTGGAGTATGATGGCGCGCTAAAATTTTGCCGCCGGTCATTTTGCCGCGGTAACGGCCAATAATTTATAATCTGCGCGGCGAGCGTCTGGCGCCCGCACATTCAGTTTCACTAAGCCATGGCAAAAGAACACACTGACCGCACGACGCTCGATCTGTTTGCTGATGAGCGCCGCCCAGGTCGACCCAAAACCAGTCCGCTTTCGCGTGATGAACAGCTGCGCATCAATAAGCGCAATCAACTGAAACGTGACAAAGGGCGCGGGCTTCGTCGTGTCGAACTGAAAATGAACAGTGAAGCCGTCGAAGCGCTCAATACGCTGGCAGAACAGCGCAATCTCAGCCGTAGCGAATTGATTGAACAAATGCTGCTGGCGCAACTCAAACTGGATTAATGCGGGCAAAACGCACGCAGAGGCAAATGTCGAGGCTTTAACCGTTCCGCGGGTTTGTCTCGTCTGCTATTATTCGCTGAAATGTGCTGCGGCACACATCTCATCATCAGGATTTAAGAGGTTATTTTACTCATGGCACTCGTAGGCATCTTCTTTGGCAGCGATACCGGCAACACCGAAAACATTGCAAAAATGATCCAGAAACAGCTGGGTAAAGACGTTGCAGAAGTCCACGACATCGCGAAAAGCACTAAAGAAGATCTGGAAGCGTTTGACATCCTGCTGCTGGGTATTCCGACCTGGTATTACGGTGAAGCGCAGTGCGACTGGGATGACTTTTTCCCGACGCTGGAAGAGATCGATTTTAACGGCAAGCTGGTTGCCCTGTTCGGCTGCGGCGATCAGGAAGATTATGCCGAGTATTTCTGTGATGCGATGGGCACCATCCGCGACATCATTGAGCCGCACGGCGCAGTGATCGTAGGCCACTGGCCGACCGAAGGCTATCACTTCGAAGCGTCAAAAGGCCTGGCTGACGATACCCACTTCCTCGGCCTGGCGATTGACGAAGATCGTCAGCCAGAGCTGACCAATGCACGCGTCGAGAAATGGGTTAAGCAGATTTTTGATGAACTGCAGCTTAAAGAGATCCTCGAAGCCTGAGGGTAGCCGACTCAATGTGAGCGCCAGCTCACATTGAGGCAACGGAAATTCCTATAGAAATAATAGCCACATTTTTTTAACTTTCTTCGTTTAATCTGTAGAATACCCGCATCGATCTTCCGCTTATTTTCTCTGGCAGCAGATAGGACTAAGCGAAATGTTAACAGACTCCTGCAGAAATCCTCCCCGGCTCGGTGACGTATCCCATACAGCCCCGGGTGATTTAGGCACTCCCCTCGGTTTTCATTTCACTGCATCAGTTCTATAATGAGACGCAAATGAGAATGGGTATAGATCGACATTCAAGGCCAAGCGCCACAAAAGTGAATATAAGTAACAGGACAAAATCCGCATGACTGACAACAATACCGCATTAAAGAAGGCTGGCCTGAAAGTCACGCTGCCCAGACTGAAAATTCTGGAAGTGCTTCAGGAACCTGAGTGCCATCACGTCAGCGCGGAAGATTTGTACAAACGCCTGATCGACATCGGCGAAGAGATTGGCCTGGCCACCGTTTACCGCGTGCTGAACCAGTTCGATGATGCCGGTATCGTGACCCGTCACAATTTTGAAGGCGGCAAGTCGGTGTTTGAGCTGACCCAGCAGCATCACCACGATCACCTGATCTGCCTGGACTGCGGTAAAGTGATTGAGTTCAGCGACGAGTCGATTGAAACCCGTCAGCGCGAAATCGCCACCCGCCACGGCATCAAGCTGACCAACCACAGTCTCTATCTGTATGGTCACTGTGCACTGGGCGACTGCCGTGAAGATGAGACGCTGCACGATCAGTAAGTCTGACGCAGGCTGAAATAAAAAAACCGGTGAATTCACCGGTTTTTTTTTGTTCTTTTTTCGCTGTCGGCTCAGGCAACCAGCGTTTCCTGCAGATAACGCCAGCGCGGAATCGAGGTACTGTAATCCAGAATCGCCAGTGCGATGCGGCTCTGATTATTGCCGTTCAGCATCTGCATCTCCCGGTACTGTACGGTGACCTCTTTCTCCTGATGGGAAATGACCACGTGCTCGCAGGTTGCGATACGCATCCCTTCCCGCTGGCCCTGTAGCTGACGGAAAAGATCTTCCACTTCATTCAGGTTCAGCTGAGTTCCACGCGGGGTAACCATGCGAAAATCGGGATGAAAATAGGACATCATCAGCTCGAAACTGTCATCAGAGCCGGCAGGTTGATTGAAAATACGTTCAATAAGTTGATGTAAAACGACGACACTGTGTTTGGCTTCCTGGGCGAGAACGGTCATTTTTTTTCCTTATATCACTCGCTGAGCTATGTCTGTGAGGGCATAGCCTACCTGAAAGCGGATAATTCACATCTGGTAATTGATTAATTTTTTTAAACTCAGATTTCTCTCACAACTTCGTAACAATCGCTGAAAAAGGCTTGCAGAATAAACCTCGGTGATGGCAAAAATCAGGACAATAAAAAAGGGCGATAAGTCGCCCTTTTGTCATTTTATCAGGTCAGCACCAACGATTATTCGCCGGCTTTAGTCCAGGTATCGCGTAAGCCAACGGTGCGGTTAAACACCAGCTGTGACGGCTTCGAATAGACGCTGTCCGCGCAGAAGTAACCTTCACGCTCAAACTGGTACGGCGTGGTGGCTTCCACATCGCGCAGGCCTGGCTCAACAAAGCCCTGTTTGATGGTCAGCGAGTCTGGATTGATCACCGACAGAAAATCGTCGGCTGCACCCGGATTTGGCACGCTGAACAGGCGATCATACAGGCGGAACTCGGCTGGCTGCGCGTGTTCTGCCGACACCCAATGGATCACGCCTTTGACCTTGCGGCCATCAGCAGGATCTTTACTCAGGGTATCAACATCGCTGGTGCAGTAGATGCAGGTGATGTTGCCGTCTTCATCTTTTGCCACCCGCTCAGCACGGATCACGTAGGCGTTGCGCAGGCGAACTTCTTTGCCCAGCACCAGACGCTTATACTGCTTGTTGGCCTCTTCACGGAAATCCGCCCGGTCGATCCAGATCTCACGGCTGAAAGGCACTTCACGCGTGCCCATCTCCGGTTTAGACGGATGGTTAGGCATGGTGATGCTTTCGTGATGGCCAGCCGGCAGATTTTCGATCACGACTTTCAGTGGATCGAGCACCGCCATAGCACGTGGCGCATTCTCATTAAGATCGTCACGGATGCACGATTCCAGCGACGCCATTTCCACAATATTGTCCTGCTTGGTGACGCCAATACGGCGGCAGAACTCGCGGATTGACGCGGCAGTGTAACCGCGACGGCGTAAGCCAGAAACGGTCAGCATGCGCGGATCATCCCAGCCCTCAACGTGCTTCTCTGTCACCAGCTGCGTCAGTTTGCGTTTTGACATCACCGCATACTCAAGATTCAGGCGCGAGAACTCATACTGACGCGGGTGCACCGGAATGGTGATGTTATCCAGCACCCAGTCATACAGACGACGGTTGTCCTGGAACTCCAGCGTACAGAGTGAATGGGTAATCCCTTCCAGCGCATCAGAGATGCAGTGGGTAAAGTCATACATCGGATAGATGCACCACTTGTTACCGGTCTGGTGGTGTTCAGCGAATTTAATTCGATAGAGCACCGGATCGCGCATCACGATAAAGTTAGAAGCCATATCGATTTTGGCGCGCAGGCAGGCAGTGCCTTCGGCAAACTCACCGCTACGCATTTTCTCGAACAGCGCCAGGTTCTCTTCCACGCTGCGATCGCGATACGGGCTGTTTTTACCCGGCGCAGTCAGGGTGCCACGGTATTCGCGGATCGCTTCCGGACTCAGCTCATCGACATAAGCCAGCCCTTTATTGATCAGTTCGATGGCATAGTTGTAGAGCTGATCAAAATAGTTTGATGAGTAACAAACCTCACCGCTCCACTCAAAGCCCAGCCATTTGACGTCACGCTTGATGGATTCAACGAACTCCATATCCTCTTTGACCGGATTGGTATCGTCGAAACGCAGATTGCATTGCCCCTGGTAATCCTGGGCGATGCCAAAATTCAGACAGATCGATTTCGCATGACCAATGTGCAGATAGCCATTGGGCTCCGGCGGAAAACGGGTATGCACGCTGCTGTGCTTACCGCTCGCCAAATCTTCGTCGATGATCTGACGAATAAAGTTAGTTGGGCGGGCTTCAGCCTCACTCATCTCAAAAATCCTCAATACGAATAGCGGGTGATATGTACCACGAAGTAACGGAGTATGATCCACAAAGCGCCAGAGGGAAACAACCGTTTGTTCAGCCTTTAAAACAAAAAAGGCAGGAATCGCTTCCTGCCTTGTGGCTTCTGTTGCGGGGATTAGCCTTTCACTTGGTACAGCGGGGTTTCACCCGCCACGACCTTACCGCTGGCCAGTAACGTCAGGCCGGCAAAATCATCGCTGTTGCTGACCACCACCGGACTGACCATCGAGCGGGCATTGGCGTTCAGGAAATCCAGGTCCATCTCCAGTACCGGCTGACCGGCCGCCACGCTGGCGCCCTCTTCCACCAGACGGGTAAAGCCTTTACCCTCCAGCGCCACGGTGTCCAGCCCCATGTGCACCACAATCTCAACCCCGTTGTCGGTTTCCAGACAGAAAGCGTGATTGGTATTGAAAATTTTCACCAGCGTACCGGCAATCGGTGCAACCACCCATTTGTCGCTCGGCTTGATCGCCAGACCGTCACCCACCGCTTTGCTGGCAAAGGCTTCGTCCGGTACCGCATCCAGCGCAACGACGTCACCACTCACCGGTGCCAGCAGCGTGGCGATAACCCGTGATTCACTGTTCAGTACCGCCTGCGGCTTAACGGCTTCCGGTGCAGCTGCAGCTGCATTGCTGCTGGTGGCGGCTACCGGCCCTTTGGTCAGCACTTTTTTCATCGCCGACGCAATGCCTTCTGCCTGAGTACCGACAATAATCTGTACGCTCTGCTTGTTGAGGCGAATCACTCCGGACGCGCCGAGACGTTTAGCCACGCCCTCATTGACCTGCGCTGAATCATTAACGTTAAGACGCAGACGGGTAATACAGGCATCAATGCTGGTTAAGTTGTCTGAGCCACCCACCGCGCCAATATAGCGACGCGCCAGCGTTTCAGTTGCACTTTCACCGTTATCGGTTTTATCGACGTTGACGTCATAACCATCACTCTCATCACCAGCGACTGCCAGCTCACGGCCCGGCGTCATCAGGTTGAATTTTTTGATGGTGAAACGGAACACCACGTAGTAGATGACGAAGAACACCAGCCCCTGCGGGATCAGCATGTACCAGTGCGTTGCCAGCGGGTTACGGGTCGACAGCACCATATCCACCAGCCCGGCGCTGAAGCCGAAGCCGGCAATCCAATGCATGCTGGCCGCGATGAAGACGGAAATACCGGTCAGCACGGCGTGGATCAGATACAGCACCGGTGCCACGAACATGAAGGAGAACTCCAGCGGCTCAGTGATGCCGGTGAAGAAGGCTGCCACCGCTGCCGCCAGCATGATACCGCCAACTTTGGCGCGGTTTTCCGGCCGTGCACACTGGTAAATTGCCAGCGCCGCACCCGGCAGACCGAACATCATGATGGGGAAGAAGCCCGCCTGATAGCGACCGGTGATGCCGACAGTTGCCGATCCATCAGCCAGTGACTGTGCGCCGCCGAGGAATTTAGGAATATCGTTAATCCCGGCCACATCAAACCAGAACACGGAGTTCAGCGCGTGATGTAAACCTACCGGAATCAGCAGACGGTTAAAGAAGGCGTAGATACCGGCGCCGACTGAACCCAGTTTCTGGATATGCTCGCCAAAACTGACCAGACCGTTAAATACCACCGGCCAGATATACATCAGGATAAAGGCGACTAAGATCATCAGGAACGACACCAGAATCGGTACCAGTCGGCGTCCGCTGAAGAATGAGAGCGCTTTAGGCAGCTCGACGTGGCTGAAGCGGTTATAGACTTCCGCCGATAAAATACCGACCAGGATACCAACAAACTGGTTTTCAATTTTGCCAAAGGCAGCAGGTACCTGCTCCAGCGGTATTTTCTGAATCATCGCCACCGCAGCTGGCGAACAGAGTGTGGTCACTACCAGGAACCCGACGAAGCCGGTCAGCGCTGCTGCGCCATCTTTATCTTTGGACATCCCGTAAGCGATACCGATAGCGAACAGCACTGACATGTGTTCGATGATGGCGGCACCGGATTTGATAAACAGCGCTGCCAGCGCATTGCCTGCGCCCCAGCTGACTGGATCAATCCAGTAACCGACCCCCATTAATATCGCTGCCGCTGGCAGGGTTGCTACCGGCACCATCAGTGCACGGCCAACGCGTTGTAAGTAACCTAACATTTACCCTTTCCCCCTATGAGCCTGGCTTGTCGCTCTGCGCCGCTTAATATTGTTATGTCGGCTGCAAAGACCTTATGACACTTCATATCACGCAGCGAAGTGTAATGATAAATTAATTCGCCTCGCAAATTAAAACCACCATAACTGTGACTTTTATCACCAAAAAACATCGATTACTGCGGCAACATCTGGCTATACCCGCAAACTTATTTTATGATCCGAAATATTAAGGCGCACTCAGGCCGTGGCGGGATGACAGAATCCGTTTAGGCTGATGAGTAACGCATTGGATTCGCGCGCCCCCTTTTCCATTTTCCTAATTGAGGTGAAACATGAGACTGATTCCTTTAGCTACACCAACCCAGGTCGGCAAATGGGCAGCACGCCATATTGTGAACCGGATTAATGCCTTTAACCCAACGGCAGACAAACCCTTTGTGCTGGGCTTACCCACCGGCGGTACGCCGCTTGAAGCTTACAAGCACCTGATTGAGATGCATAAAGCGGGCCAGGTTAGCTTCAGGCATGTTATCACTTTCAATATGGATGAATATGTTGGCCTGCCAAAAGAGCACCCGGAAAGCTACCACAGTTTCATGTATCGCAACTTCTTTGATCACGTTGATATTCAACCAGAAAACATCAATCTTCTGAATGGTAATGCGCCGGATATTGACGCAGAATGTCGCCAGTATGAAGAGAGAATCCGCGCGCTGGGCAAAATTCACCTGTTTATGGGTGGCGTTGGCAACGATGGTCACATCGCCTTTAACGAACCGGCCTCTTCGCTGGCTTCACGTACCCGGATTAAAACCCTGACGCATGACACCCGCGTGGCAAACTCTCGCTTCTTTAACGGCGATGTCGATCAGGTACCAAAATATGCGCTGACGGTGGGTGTCGGCACCCTGCTGGACGCGGAAGAAGTGATGATTCTGGTTACCGGCCACGTTAAAGCTCAGGCGCTACAGGCGGCGGTCGAAGGCAACGTTAATCACATGTGGACCATCAGCTGTCTGCAGCTGCACCCGAAATCGGTGGTGGTGTGTGACGAGCCAGCCACCATGGAACTGAAAGTGAAAACCGTGAAATATTTCCGCGAGATGGAAGCGGAAAATATGAAAGGCGTGTAACTAAAAATTTGTCGTACCTGCTGTTGCCCCGGGCAGCGGCAGGTCAGGACGGGAGAGAAGAGATGTTCGCATTAGTTAATGGCCGGATTTATAGCGGCCACCAGATTCTGGACAATCACGCGGTGGTGATTGCCAACGGGCGCATTGACCGCGTGATCCCACGTGAGTCGCTGCCTGCAGACATGGAGCAGCGTGATGTATCAGGTGCCATCATTGCGCCCGGCTTTATCGATCTGCAGCTTAATGGCTGTGGCGGCGTTCAGTTTAATGACGACATCGACGCGCTCAGCGTAGAGACGCTGGAAATCATGCAGCGCGCCAACGAAAAGTCAGGCTGCACCAGCTTTTTACCGACGCTGATCACCAGCAGTGACGAATTAATGCAGCGGGCGATCGAAACCATGCGCGCTTACCTGCAAAAACATCAGCATCAGGCGCTCGGGCTGCATCTGGAAGGTCCGTGGCTGAGCAAAGCGAAGAAAGGCACCCATAATCCGGCGCTGATCCGCCTGCCCGACGCCGCCCTGGTGCAATACCTGTGTGAAAATGCGGATGTGATCACAAAAGTGACGCTGGCCCCGGAAAATGCCGGCAGCGACGTGATTCGTCAGCTGACTGAAGCGGGTATCATCGTCTCCGCCGGGCATTCCAACGCCACTTACGAAGAAGCCAAAGCGGGCTTTTCTACGGGCATCAGCTTCGCCACACACCTGTATAACGCCATGCCGACCTTTGCCGGTCGTGAACCCGGTCTTATCGGTGCGCTGTTTGATTCGCCTGATGTATACTGCGGCATTATTGCGGATGGTTTACATGTCCATTACGCTAACGTTCGCAATGCGAAGCGCATTAAAGGCGACAAGCTGATCCTGGTAACGGATGCCACAGCACCGGCTGGCGCGGCGATTAGCGAGTTTATTTTTGCTGGTAAAACAATCTATTATCGTGACGGGCTGTGCGTTGATGAAAACGGAACGCTGAGCGGTTCTGCCCTCACCATGATTGAAGCAGTACAGAACAGTGTGGAACATGTTGGCATTGCACTGGATGAAGCGTTGCGCATGGCGTCACTTTACCCGGCACGGGCGATGGGCGTGGAAAAGCAGTTAGGCTCGATCGAAGCAGGAAAAATCGCGAACCTGACTGTGTTTACGCGCGACTTTAAAATCATTAAGACGTTTGTCAACGGAGACGACGTCCTGAGCGAGTAAGCACTGAATGACCACTGGCGGCCAGTCACAAATAGGAAATGTCGATCTTGTTAAGCAACTCAATAGTGCGGCCGTTTACCGGCTGATTGATCAACAGGGGCCGATATCGCGCATTCAGATTGCCGAACTCAGCCAGCTTGCGCCCGCCAGCGTCACCAAAATTACCCGTCAATTGATAGAGCGCGGATTGATCAAAGAGGTGGACCAGCAAGCCTCCACCGGCGGTCGCCGCGCCATCTCCATCATCACTGAAACCCGCAACTTCCATACCATCGGCGTCCGACTCGGACGCAACGACGCAACCCTGACGCTGTTTGATCTGAGCGGAAAATCGCTGGCGCAAGAGGATTATGCGCTGCCGGAACGCACTCAGGAGACGTTGCAGCACGCGCTGTTCAACGCCATCAGCGCCTTCATTGAGCAGCACCAGCGCAAGATACGCGAGCTGATCGCGATTTCGGTGATCCTGCCAGGGCTGGTTGACCCGATTAACGGGGTGATCCGCTATATGCCGCACATCGCCGTCAGTCACTGGCCGCTGGTCGCCAGCCTGAAAGAACGCTTTAATGTTACCAGTTTTGTCGGTCACGACATCCGAAGCCTGGCGCTGGCTGAGCACTACTTTGGGGCAAGCCGCGACTGTGCCGACTCCATTCTGGTGCGCTTACATCGCGGCACCGGGGCCGGTATCATCGCCAACGGGCATATTTTTCTCGGCAGCAACGGTAACGTCGGTGAGATTGGCCATATTCAGGTCGATCCGCTGGGCGAACGCTGCCACTGCGGTAACTTTGGCTGCCTCGAAACCATCGCCGCCAACGGCGCGATTGAAAGTCGGGTACGTCATCTGCTGAATCAGGGCTATCCCAGCGTGCTGACGCTGGAGGCGTGCCAGATGCCGCAAATCTGTAAAGCGGCTAATCAGGGTGATGCGCTGGCCTGCGAAGTGATCGAATATGTCGGCCGCTACCTCGGTAAAGCTATCGCGATTGCCATCAACCTGTTTAATCCGCAAAAAGTGGTGCTGGCCGGTGAAATCACCGACGCAGAGAAAGTGCTACTGCCCGCGATTGAAGGCTGCATTAACACTCAGGCGCTCGCCGCCTTCCGCAAAAATCTACCGGTGGTACGTTCGACCTTAGATCATCGTTCGGCAATCGGCGCCTTTGCGCTGGCAAAACGTGCCATGCTTAACGGCATTCTGCTGCAACATCTTCTCGAAGAATAAGCTCAGCCTGCCACTCTGGCGGGCCACATCGGATCTGACTATGACCATTAAAAGCGTAATTTGTGATATTGATGGCGTGCTGATGCACGACAACACGGCGGTTCCCGGCGCACAGGAGTTTTTGCAGCGCATTCTGGCGAAAGAGATGCCGCTGGTGGTGCTGACTAACTACCCTTCGCAAACCGCGCAGGATCTGGCCAACCGTTTCGCCTCGGCGGGCGTAGAAGTGCCGGACTCGGTGTTCTACACCTCGGCGATGGCCACGGCAGACTTTCTTCGCCGTCAGGAAGGCAAAAAAGCCTATGTGATAGGTGAAGGTGCGCTGATCCACGAACTCTACAAAGCCGGCTTTACCATCACCGATATCAACCCTGATTTTGTCATCGTCGGGGAAACGCGCTCGTTTAACTGGGACATGATGCATAAGGCGGCTTTTTTTGTCGCCAATGGCGCGCGGTTCATCGCCACCAACCCCGATACCCATGCGCGCGGCTTTGTTCCGGCCTGTGGCGCGCTGTGTGCCGGTATCGAGAAGATTTCCGGTCGCCGCCCGTTCTACGTCGGCAAACCGAGTCCCTACATTATGCGTGCAGCCCTGAACAAGATGCAGGCGCATTCGGAAGAGACAGTGATAGTCGGTGACAATCTGCGCACCGATATTCTGGCCGGTTTTCAGGCCGGGCTGGAAACGGTGCTGGTGCTATCGGGCGTATCAACCTTAAGCGATATTGATGCCATGCCGTTCCGGCCGGACTGGATCTACCCTTCAGTCGCGGATATTGACCTGTTCTGATGCCTTTTTCTTATGACGCATCGGGCTAAAGCGTGATGCGTCCCCTCTTTTCGACCGATTACCCGCCCTCTCTTTCGGCTAAAATTCAGCCAGAAAATGCATTTCATTATCGATTCAACAATAAAAACGTTGTTAAATTGTCGTTTATTCAATTTTATCGCCATGACAACAATCTTTTTATCAGTAAATCGCGATTCCTCTTGCATTGAATGCACCAAATAGCGCATTTTCTTATACATCACGCAGCGTCAGGCTGCCGGACAAACGCAAAAGATAACATCGCCGTAAGGTGAGCTCAGGAGTCAGTTATGTGTTCAATTTTTGGTGTGCTGGATCTGAAAACCGATCCTGTTGAGCTGCGCAAAAAAGCGCTGGAATGTTCACGCTTAATGCGTCATCGCGGCCCGGACTGGTCTGGTGTCTATGCTGATGACCATGCAATCCTGGCGCATGAACGTCTCTCAATCGTTGACGTCAACAACGGCGCACAGCCGCTGTACAACGCCGACCACACTCATGTTCTGGCGGTTAACGGCGAAATCTATAACCATCAGGCACTGCGCGCAGAATTGAGCGATCGCTATCAGTTCCAGACCGGATCTGACTGTGAAGTCATCCTGGCGCTGTATCAGGAAAAAGGGGTCGATTTCCTCGACGATCTGGAAGGCATGTTCGCTTTTATCCTGTATGACAGTGTAAAAAACACTTACCTGATCGGCCGCGATCACATCGGTATCATCCCGCTCTATATGGGTAACGATGAGCATGGCAACCTGTATGTCGCGTCAGAGATGAAAGCGCTGGTGCCGGTCTGCCGTTCAATCAAAGAGTTCCCGCCGGGCAGCTACCTCTCCAGCACCGATGGCGAAATCCGTCGTTACTGGCAGCGTGACTGGATGGAATACAAAAACGTAGAGCACAACACCACCGACGCTGCGGGCCTGAAGCATGCGCTGGAAGAGTCAGTAAAAAGCCATCTGATGTCAGATGTTCCTTACGGTGTGTTGCTGTCGGGCGGACTCGATTCGTCAATCATTTCTGCCGTCACCAAGCGCTTTGCCGCTAAGCGGGTCGAAGATCAGGATAAAAGTGATGCCTGGTGGCCGCAGCTGCACTCGTTCGCAGTGGGCCTGGAGGGATCGCCCGATCTGAAAGCGGCTAAATCCGTGGCGGAACATCTCGGCACCGTGCACCACGAAATTCATTTCACCGTGCAGGAAGGTCTGGATGCAATTCGCGATGTGATTTATCACATTGAAACCTACGACGTCACCACCATCCGCGCCTCCACGCCGATGTACCTGATGTCACGTAAGATTAAAGCGATGGGCATTAAGATGGTGCTGTCGGGTGAAGGCGCAGATGAAGTCTTCGGCGGCTATCTCTACTTCCATAAAGCGCCGAACGCCAAAGAGTTCCACGAAGAAAACGTGCGTAAACTGCAGGCGCTGCACATGTTCGACTGCGCCCGTGCCAACAAGGCGATGTCAGCCTGGGGCGTGGAAGCGCGTGTCCCCTTCCTGGATAAAAAATTCCTCGATGTGGCGATGCGCATCAACCCGGCCGACAAAATGTGTGGCAGCAACGGCAAAATGGAGAAGCACATCCTGCGTGAATGTTTCTCTTCATACCTGCCGGAAAGCGTGGCATGGCGGCAGAAAGAGCAGTTCTCAGACGGCGTTGGTTATAGCTGGATCGACTCCCTGAAAGAGGTTGCCGCGCAGCAGATCAGCGATCAGCAACTGGCCACTGCGCACTTCCGTTTCCCGTTCAACACGCCGGGTTCGAAAGAGGCTTATCTGTATCGTGAAATCTTTGAAGAGCTGTTCCCGTTACCGAGCGCGGCAGAGTGCGTGCCTGGCGGCCCATCAGTGGCCTGCTCGTCAGCCAAAGCGATTGAGTGGGACGAAGCATTCAAAAACATGGACGATCCATCAGGTCGCGCCGTGGGTGTGCATCAGTCAGCCTATAAATAACCGCGTCTGAACTGATGAAAAATGGGCCGTTTATGGCCCATTTTTTTTATCATCTGCGTTGTATTCACTGAAAAATTGTTGAATAAACCGCCAGCCTGGTTATAAGCCGGTCAAACAGCGGTTATCAGCAAAAAAACGGCAAAAAACTTGTTGACGCTGTTAAGTCAACTCCGCATAATGCGCCCCGCAACGCCGATGAAGGTAACGCGAAAAAAAGATGGCTACGTAGCTCAGCTGGTTAGAGCACAGCACTCATAATGCTGGGGTCACAGGTTCGATTCCCGTCGTAGCCACCATCTTTTTTTGCGGGAGTGGCGAAATTGGTAGACGCACCAGATTTAGGTTCTGGCGCCGCAAGGTGTGCGAGTTCAAGTCTCGCCTCCCGCACCATTTCATTATTCGGCAGCATGGATGGGGTATCGCCAAGCGGTAAGGCACCGGTTTTTGATACCGGCATTCCCTGGTTCGAATCCAGGTACCCCAGCCAATTTCGATGAATCTCGTGGCTGCGAGTGGACGAATGGGATATCGCCAAGCGGTAAGGCACCGGTTTTTGATACCGGCATTCCCTGGTTCGAATCCAGGTATCCCAGCCATCATCGAAATGCAGTACAATTTGGCTACGTAGCTCAGCTGGTTAGAGCACAGCACTCATAATGCTGGGGTCACAGGTTCGATTCCCGTCGTAGCCACCATATTATTGGGGTGTCGCCAAGCGGTAAGGCACTGGTTTCTGATACCAGCATTCCGGGGTTCGAATCCCTGCACCCCAGCCACACAAAAGACAATTTGAATTAACACCTATTGGGGTGTCGCCAAGCGGTAAGGCACTGGTTTCTGATACCAGCATTCCGGGGTTCGAATCCCTGCACCCCAGCCAAATTGCACAATGAAGCCCGCTTTTGCGGGCTTTGTTGTTTTTGTGCTTCCCTGTCCAATGACGGTCGATTGTAGCGGCCCGCCTTATCACGAGCCGTACAACGCTTTCAGGCTGATTTACAATCCCAGCGCATAGCGCAACACCTGACGCTTCAGCACCCCGGAATGCTCGGCGGCGATCAACCCAAGGTTACGTGCAAAGCGCAGCGGTGCCAGCTGATTGCTGAAGGCGAAATAGAACAGATCCATCCCGCCCTGCATCAGCATATTGTCGGTGCGACGCTGACGCTGATAGCGCTGCAATATCCGCTCAGCCGCCCAGTCTTCCGCCGCACCGCGCGCGGTCACCAGCACCTCAATTAACGCATCAATATCGCGGTAACCCAGGTTAACGCCCTGCCCCGCCAGTGGGTTGATGGTGTGTGCCGCATCGCCCACCAGCGCCAGTCCTGGCAGCACGTAACGCGCCGCATGACGCCGCACCAGCGGGAACCCGCCCGCAGCATGGGCTTTAAACCGCCCCAGACGCGCCGGGAAGTGGCTGGCAATCTCTTTCTCCAGCTGAGGCAGCGCCATCGCCTGGAGCTGGCGTATCCGCGCTGGCGCGTCATACCACACCAGCGAGGCGCGGTTGTCATACAGCGGCAGAAAGGCGCGTGGCCCCTGCGGAGTAAAATGTTGCCAGGTGGCATCGCCGGCCGGATGTTCACAGGTGACGCTGATCAGCAGGCAAGACTGCGCATAGCTCCAGCCGTGGATGCCAATCCCCGCCATCTGCCGCACCTGTGAGTTAGCGCCATCTGCGCCCACCACCAGCCGGGCATGCAACGTCTCGCCGCCGCTCAGGTCGACGCGCCAGCCGCCATTCTCCTGCTGCAAATTCTCCAGCGTGGCCGGACAGCAGAGCGTAACACCAAGCGCCTGCATCTCTTCCCACAGCGCCCGTTGCAGCACGCTGTTTTCCACCATAAAACCCAGTTCCGGCAGGCCGAGCGAGGCGGCATCGAAGCTGACCTGTGCGGTTTGCCACTCCCAGGTCTCCAGCTTGCGATACGGGGCGCATCGCATCGCCTCAACCCGCGACCAGACGTTAAGCTGCTTCAGTAACGCTACCGACGATGAGCCGATGGCCGAGATCCGCAGATCGGGATCGCTCTCTGCCGCAAACGGGGCCGGCTCAGCGCGCTCAATCACCGCCACGCGGAACTGCTGCTGCGTCAGCCCACACGCCAGCGCGGCTCCCACCATGCCGCCGCCGACGATCACCACATCAAACTGGTTATCCTGCATTGCTTATATCCTTCTTCTTTTCCCGCCAGCCTGCGCAACACGGGTCTGATTGAAGCAAAGTGTACCGGAAAATTCTGGCACGATCAGAAAAGCCCTTAGGCTGGTCACAACAGCATCAAAGCATTACAATACGCGCCCTGCACTCCACTGCACTGAATCAATGGCTAGTTCGATGACAAAAAAACTGCATATCAAAACCTGGGGATGTCAGATGAATGAGTATGATTCATCTAAGATGTCTGACCTGCTGAACAGTACGCACGGCTACACGCTGACCGAGGTCGCTGAAGAGGCGGATATTCTGCTGCTCAACACCTGTTCTATTCGCGAGAAAGCGCAGGAGAAGGTTTTCCACCAGTTGGGGCGCTGGAAAAAGTTAAAAGAGCGTAACCCGGATTTGATCATCGGCGTCGGCGGTTGCGTGGCATCGCAGGAAGGGGATCACATTCGCCAGCGTGCGCCCTGCGTCGATATCGTCTTTGGCCCGCAGACTCTGCACCGTCTGCCGGAAATGATTAACACCGTGCGCGGCAGCAAAAGCCCGGTGGTGGATATCAGCTTCCCGGAAATCGAGAAATTTGACCGTCTGCCCGAGCCGCGTGCAGAAGGTCCGACCGCCTTCGTCTCCATCATGGAAGGCTGCAACAAGTACTGTACCTTCT
The DNA here is from genome assembly GCF_050432985.1 of Pantoea sp. AN62. Taxonomy (NCBI): domain Bacteria; kingdom Pseudomonadati; phylum Pseudomonadota; class Gammaproteobacteria; order Enterobacterales; family Erwiniaceae; genus Pantoea; species Pantoea sp. AN62. The sequence goes on from NZ_JBNPYB010000001.1 coordinate 491,447, forward strand.
GCGTGGTGCCTTATACTCGCGGTGAAGAAGTCAGCCGTCCGAGCGACGACATTCTGCTGGAGATCGCCCAACTGGCGGCCCAGGGCGTGCGTGAAGTTAACCTGCTCGGCCAGAACGTTAACGCCTATCGCGGTGCCACTTTTGATGGCGGCATCTGCACCTTCGCTGAACTGCTGCGCCTGGTGGCGGCCATCGACGGGATCGATCGTATTCGCTTCACCACCAGCCACCCGATTGAGTTCACCGATGACATTATCGAGGTTTACCGCGATACGCCGGAGCTGGTGAGCTTCCTGCACCTGCCGGTCCAGAGCGGTGCCGACCGCATCCTGACGCTAATGAAACGGGCGCACACGGCGCTGGAGTATAAGGCGATTATCCGTAAGCTGCGCGCGGCGCGCCCGGATATTGAGATCAGTTCTGACTTCATCATCGGCTTCCCGGGTGAAACTCAGCAGGATTTCGAACAGACCATGAAGCTGATTGCCGATGTCAATTTCGACATCAGCTTTAGCTTTATCTACTCTGCACGTCCGGGCACCCCGGCGGCTGACCTGCCGGATGACGTCAGCGAAGAAGAGAAAAAGCAGCGTCTCTGGATCCTGCAGGATCGCATCAATCAGCAGGCGATGGCTATCAGCCGGCGGATGCTCGGCACGGTGCAGCGTATCCTGGTGGAAGGGATCTCCCGTAAGAACGTCATGGAAGTTTCTGGCCGCACCGAAAATAACCGGGTGGTGAACTTTGAGGGATCGCCTGAGATGATCGGTAAGTTCGTTGATGTCGAAATCGTCGACGTCTACACCAACTCGCTGCGCGGCAAACTGGTGCGTACCGAAGAAGAGATGGGACTGCGTATGGCAGAAAGCCCGGCTTCCGTTATCGCCCGTACCCGTAAAGAGAACGAGATCGGCGTAGGTCTGTTCCAGCCTTGATGCCTGCCATAATTGCGGCAATGCGCGCAGCATTGCCGCCAATTTCACTTTGTTGCACTTGGTTTCTGAAAGTGCCGCCCAAATATCTTTTCTTAAGCTTGCGCCCAGGCGTTACGGCATAAATAATTTCGTTATGGTGCATCCGGTTAAGCCCAACGGTGCGTCAGACACACCTCATAACTGGCCCTGAGTGACCCAAAGGATTCGTTTGAATATCGAAACTCGTGAAATCGCCCTTGAACCGGCCGATAACCGTCGTCTGATGAGCCTGTGCGGTCCATTTGACGATAATGTGAAACAGCTTGAACGTCGTCTGGGCATTGAGATCAACCGTCGGGACAACGTCTTTAAGCTGGTGGGGCGCGCACTCTGCGTGAATGCGGCGGCTGACATTCTGAAAACACTCTATGTGGATACCGCACCGGTACGCGGCGACATTCCGGATATTGAGCCGGACCAGATCCATCTGGCGATCAAAGAGAGCCGGGTACTGGAGCAGACCGCCGAAAGCGTGCCGGAATATGGCAAAGCGGTCAATATCAAGACCAAGCGCGGCGTCATCAAGCCACGCACGCCAAACCAGGCACAGTACATCGCGAACGTGCTCGACCATGACATCACCTTTGGCGTTGGCCCGGCCGGGACCGGTAAAACCTACCTGGCCGTCGCGGCGGCGGTCGATGCGCTGGAACGTCAGGAGATACGCCGAATCCTGCTGACCCGCCCGGCAGTTGAAGCGGGCGAGAAGCTCGGCTTTCTGCCCGGCGATCTGAGTCAGAAGGTGGACCCTTATCTGCGTCCGCTGTATGACGCACTGTTCGAGATGCTCGGCTTTGAGCGGGTTGAGAAGCTGATGGAGCGCAACGTGATTGAAGTGGCTCCGCTGGCCTATATGCGTGGCCGTACGCTGAATGACGCGTTTATCATTCTCGATGAGAGCCAGAACACCACCATCGAACAGATGAAGATGTTCCTGACGCGTATCGGTTTCAACTCTAAAGCGGTCATTACCGGTGACGTCACTCAGATCGACCTGCCGCGCCACGTTAAATCGGGCCTGCGTCATGCGATTGAAGTGCTGTCGGAAGTGGAAGAGATCAGCTTCAACTTCTTCCACAGTGAAGATGTGGTGCGCCACCCGGTTGTAGCCCGTATCGTCACCGCCTATGAAGCCTGGGAAGCGGCCGATCAGAAACGTCGCGACCAGCAGGCTGAAGAGCGTAAACGCGAGGCGCTGGCCGCCCAGAGCGTAACGCAGGAGAGCAAATGAGCGAGGTGATTCTTGACCTGCAGATCGCCTGTGAAAACAGCGCCGATCTGCCCACTGAAAGCCAGTTTCACCGCTGGCTTTCAGCGGCGGTCACCCCTTTCCAGCCGGAAAGCGAAGTAACGGTGCGTCTGGTTGATGAAGCGGAAAGTCATGAGCTTAATCTGACTTATCGCGGTAAAGATAAACCAACCAACGTGCTCTCTTTCCCGTTTGAAGCGCCGCCTGGCATCGAACTACCGCTGCTCGGTGACCTGATTATTTGTCGTCAGGTGGTCGAGCAGGAGGCGGCTGAGCAGCACAAAAGCACTGAGGCCCACTGGGCACACATGGTGGTACACGGCACGCTTCATCTGCTGGGCTACGACCATATTGAAGACGACGAAGCCGAAGAGATGGAGTCACTGGAGACCGAGATAATGCTTGCTCTTGGTTATCCTGATCCGTACATTTCGGAGAAAGAAGACGCCTGACCTCCGGGTTCCGGCTATCCTGCTGCCAGCGCTGCGCTGGCAGCGTTAATTCCTCACCAGAGAGATCTTTAAAAACCGCCATGAGCGACGACCATTCTCAAAACAGCGATGCACCCAGTAGTAAAAAGGGATTCTTTTCCCTGTTGATCAACCAACTTTTTCACGGTGAACCGAAAAACCGTGATGAGCTACTGGAGCTGATCCGCGACTCAAATCATAAAGACCTGATTGACCAGGATACCCGTGACATGCTCGAAGGGGTGCTGGATATTGCGGAGCAGCGCGTGCGTGACATTATGATCCCGCGCTCGCAAATGATTACCCTGAAACGCAATCAGAACCTCGAAGAGTGTCTGGACGTGATTATCGAGTCGGCGCATTCGCGCTTCCCGGTGATCAGCGAAGACAAAGATCACGTTGAAGGGATCCTGATGGCGAAAGATTTACTGCCGTTTATGAGCAGCGAATCTGAACCGTTCAGCATTGAGAAAGTGCTGCGCCCGGCGGTAGTGGTGCCTGAAAGCAAACGCGTAGACCGGATGCTGAAAGAGTTCCGTTCTCAGCGTTACCACATGGCGATTGTGATCGATGAGTTCGGCGGCGTCTCCGGCCTGGTCACCATCGAAGACATTCTGGAGCTGATCGTCGGTGAGATTGAGGATGAGTATGACGACGAAGAGGATCGTGATATCCGTCAGCTTAACCGCCACACCTTTACGGTGCGGGCGTTAACCGCGATTGAAGATTTCAATGAGGTGTTCGGCACGCAGTTCAGCGATGACGAAGTCGACACCATTGGTGGCCTGGTGATGCAGGGCTTCGGCCATCTGCCCGCGCGCGGTGAGAGCATCGACATCGAAGGTTATCAGTTCAAAGTTGCGATGGCCGACAGCCGCCGTATCATCCAGGTTCATGTCACTATTCCGGATAATTCGCCACAACCTCAACTGGATGACGAATAAGTTTATGGCTTTAGCCTCACTTTACCCGCGTCAGCGGGTTCGCCTGCTGCTGGCTTTATTAACGGGTGCGTCTGGCACCCTCGCCTTCTCTCCTTACGATTTCTGGCCCGCCGCACTGCTGTCGCTGTGCGGCTTACAGCTTCTGACCCTTAATCGCACCAGCCCTCAGGCCAGTGCGATTGGCTTCGTCTGGGGGTTTGGCCTGTTCGGCAGCGGCATCAACTGGGTCTACGTCAGCATTGCGACCTTTGGTGGGATGCCTGGTCCGGTGAACGTCTTTTTGGTGGTGCTGCTGGCGGCCTATCTGGCGATCTATCCGGCGCTGTTTGCCGGGCTGCTCAATCGCCTGTGGCCGCGCACGACGTTATGGCGTCTGGCGCTGGCGGCCCCGGCGTTATGGCAGATCACCGAGTTTCTGCGCGGCTGGATCCTCACCGGCTTTCCGTGGCTGCAGTTTGGTTACAGCCAGATCAATGGCCCGCTGAAAGGCGTAGCGCCGCTGGGCGGCGTGGAAACCATTACCTTTCTGCTGATGGTGGTCGCCGGTCTGCTGGTGTATGCCCTGCAACAGCGCAATGTAAAAAGCCTGGTCGCGGCCCTGCTGCTGCTGGCCTTACCCTGGCCGCTGCGCTACGTCCAGTGGGTTCAGCCGTTACCGGCCCGTGCAGTCGATGTGGCCCTGGTACAGGGCGATATTCCGCAGTCGATGAAGTGGGACCCGCAACAGTTGCTGAACACGCTGCGCATTTACAGCGGACTCAGCCAGCCGTTGATCGGCAAAACCCCGATTATCATCTGGCCGGAATCAGCAATTACCGATCTGGAAAGTAATCAGCAGCCGTTCCTGCGCTCGCTGGATGATGAGCTACGCGCGCGCGGCAGTGCTCTGGTGACCGGCATCGTAGACTCGCGCCTCGAGCAGAACCGCTATCACGATTACAACACGGTGATCGTGTTAGGCGGCAACGCGCCTTATAACTACTTCAGCGGCAATCGCTACCAGAAAAATCACCTGGTGCCGTTTGGGGAGTTTGTACCGCTGGCCGATCTGCTACGTCCACTGGCACCGTTCTTCGATCTGCCAATGTCTGCTTTCAGTCGTGGCGCTTACCTTCAGCCGCAGCTCAGGGTGGCCGGTTACAACCTGACCAGCGCCATCTGCTATGAGATTGTGCTGGGTGAACAGGTGCGCGCCAACTTCCATCCCGACACCAATTTCCTGCTGACGGTTTCTAACGATGCCTGGTTTGGTCACTCGATCGGCCCATGGCAGCATTTCCAGATGGCCCGGATGCGGGCGCTGGAGCTGGGCCGTCCGCTGTTACGCAGCACCAACAACGGCGTGACAGCAGTGGTGAATGCCAGCGGCGAGGTTGAAAAGATGCTGCCGCAGTTCAGCCGCGCAGTGTTAACCGACAAAGTGGTACCGACCACCGGTGAAACTCCTTATGCGCACGCTGGCGTCTGGCCGGTGTGGATTCTGACGGCGCTGGCCGCCCTGGCGGCGGTGCTGCGTCGCCGACGCTGATTCACCCTGCTCAAAGGCGAAGCGGCTGCTTCGCCTTTTTTTATCGCTTTTGCCTGCTATTTTCCCCTTCCCTCACCGCAGACTCTGCTGCGTTAGCGCGCCGGAACCCGTTTCTGGCACGATGATTGCTAATTATTTCAGTGTTTTTCGCAAACAGGCGCACTGCATACGCTGATAGCAGGCCGGTTGCACCAAAATAATCGCTTCGCTTGCACCGTTAACGCGCAGGCAGGAAAAATTGCCTTTTTTTGGTGCGGATCACCTCGCAAAAAAGAAACTTTTTTGTTTCATCGCGTTAACAATCCGCTATGTTAGTGACTATTCTGCGCGCAGCTGCGCTACGGGATAGCCAGAAAAGCAGCAGGAAATACACACAACATCATAATCAGCACAGGTTATATCCTGTGCATTTTCCATACGAAGGAGTTGGAACATGCAACTACGCAAAGTGGCATTATCTCTTCTGCTGATCAGCGCAGCAGCGGGAGCGGCCCAGGCGGAAGATCTCAGCGGCACCCTGAAGAAGATCAATGACAACGGCGTCATTGTGGTCGGGCACCGCGAATCATCAGTTCCCTTTTCTTATTATGACAACCAGCAAAAAGTCGTCGGCTACTCACAAGCCTATTCCGCTGCCATTGTGGACGCCATTAAAGCGAAGCTGAACAAGCCTGATCTGCAGATCAAAATGATCCCGATTACCTCGCAAAACCGTATCCCGCTGCTGCAAAACGGCACCTACGATTTTGAGTGTGGATCTACCACCAACAACCTTGAGCGCCAGAAACAGGCAGCCTTCTCTGACACCATTTTCGTCATTGGTACCCGTCTGCTGGTTAAGAAAGGCGGTCCGATCAAAGATTTCACCGACCTGAAAGGCAAAACCGTGGTGGTGACCTCCGGGACCACTTCTGAAGTGCTGTTACACAAACTGAACGATGAGCAGAAAATGGAAATGCGCATTATCAGCGCGAAGGATCATGGCGACTCGTTCCGTACGCTGGAAACCGGCCGTGCCGTGGCCTTTATGATGGATGATGCTCTGCTGGCCGGTGAACGCGCCAAAGCGAAAAAACCCGACAACTGGGAAATCTTAGGTACGCCGCAGTCCAAAGAGGCTTACGGTTGTATGCTGCGTAAAGACGATCCGCAGTTCAAAACCTTAGTGGATGAAACCATCGCCAAAGCGCAGACCTCAGGCCAGGCTGAAAAATGGTTCGACACCTGGTTCAAACAGCCAATCCCACCGAAGAACCTGAACATGAACTTTGAACTGTCGGATGACATGAAAGCGCTGTTCAAAACGCCGAATGATAAAGCACTGAACTAACAAGAAAATACCCAATGGATTTCAGCTTGCATTGAGGCGGCAAGAGAATGAATCCCGATAAGCTTACTCAGGTAAGTGACTCGGGTGAGTAAACGTGGCCAACAAAAATGCAGCCTGAATGACGACGGGTATAACAAGGGCGGCCTGGCTGCCCTCTCGATTGCTGAAACCGCGGCGCGGACAGACAGACTGAACCGGGTCGTTCCCCTGGTCCAGGAGAGAAAACGCCGTTCATCAATCTTCAGGGTAGCTTAGCTACCCTTTTTTACCGGAGCTCGTTATGGGTATCGATTGGAACTGGGGCATATTTCTCGAACAGGCCCCGTTCGGTAACACGACCTATCTCGGCTGGCTGTGGTCCGGTTTTCAGGTGACGATTGCCGTCTCCTGTTGCGCCTGGATTATTGCCTTCTGCGTAGGTTCACTTTTTGGCATTCTGCGTACCGTGCCTAATCGCCTGCTGGCGACCATTGGCACCTGCTATGTCGAACTGTTTCGCAACATTCCACTGATTGTGCAGTTCTTCTTCTGGTATCTGGTGGCCCCGGAACTGGTAGGCGAAAAGCTGGGCATGTGGTTTAAATCTGAGCTGGACCCCAACATTCAGTTCTTCATCTCATCAATGATCTGCCTTGGTCTGTTTACCGCCGCCCGCGTCTGCGAGCAGGTGCGTGCCGCCATTCAGTCACTGCCGCGCGGTCAGAAGAATGCCGGTCTGGCGATGGGTTTAACCCTGCCACAGACCTACCGCTATGTGCTGCTGCCAAACGCCTATCGGGTGATTGTGCCGCCAATGACCTCAGAGATGCTCAACCTGGTCAAGAACTCCGCCATCGCTTCGACCATCGGGCTGGTCGATATGGCGGCGCAGGCAGGCAAACTGCTGGACTACTCCGCACACGCCTATGAATCGTTCACCGCCATTACGCTGGCCTACATCGCGATTAACCTGGTGATCATGTTGTTAATGAGCCTGGTGGAACGCAAAGTGCGTCTGCCTGGCAACGGGGGAGGCAAGTAATGTACGAGTTTGACTGGAGTTCAATTACTCCCAGCCTGCCCTATCTGCTTAACGGCCTGGTGATCACCTTCAAGATCACCATTACCGCAGTGGTATTCGGGATTATCTGGGGCACGCTGCTGGCGGTGATGCGCCTGTCGACCCTCAAGCCAGTCAGCTGGTTCGCCAGACTGTACGTTAACCTGTTCCGCTCGGTGCCGCTGGTGATGGTGCTGCTGTGGTTCTATCTGGTGGTGCCGAGTTTTCTGCAGCAGGTGCTGGGATTATCGCCGAAAACTGATATCCGCCTGATCTCCGCCATGGTGGCCTTTTCACTGTTTGAAGCGGCCTATTACTCCGAAATTATTCGCGCCGGCATCATCAGTATTTCGCGCGGTCAGGGTAACGCGGCTCTGGCGCTGGGCATGACCCAGTGGCAGTCGATGAAACTGATTATCCTGCCGCAGGCGTTTCGTGCCATGGTGCCACTGCTGCTGACTCAGGGGATCGTACTGTTTCAGGATACCTCGCTGGTCTATGTCTTAAGCCTGGCGGACTTCTTCCGGACAGCGTCCACCATTGGTGAACGCGACGGTACCCAGGTTGAAATGGTTCTGTTTGCCGGTCTGGTCTACTTCGTTATCAGCCTGAGCGCGTCGCTGCTGGTCAGTTATCTAAAAAGAAAAAGGACGGTTTAAATGATTAGCCTGAAAAACGTTTCTAAGTGGTATGGTCACTTTCAGGTGCTGACCGACTGCTCTACCGAGGTTAAAAAAGGTGAAGTGGTGGTGGTATGCGGACCGTCCGGCTCCGGTAAATCGACCCTGATTAAAACAGTGAACGGCCTGGAGCCGATTCAGCAAGGGGTTATCACGGTGAACGGCACCGAAGTGAACAACAAAAAAACCAATCTCGCCCAGCTACGCAGCAAGGTCGGCATGGTGTTCCAGCACTTCGAACTGTTCCCGCACCTCAGCATTATCAATAATCTGGTGCTGGCGCAGGTGAAAGTGCTGAAGCGCGATAAAGCCGCGGCGCGGGATAAAGGGCTGAAGCTGCTCAATCGGGTGGGGTTATCGGCGCATGCCGATAAGTTTCCCGGTCAGCTGTCGGGCGGCCAGCAGCAGCGTGTGGCGATTGCCCGCGCGCTCTGCATGGACCCGATTGCGATGCTGTTTGATGAACCGACCTCCGCGCTTGATCCCGAGATGATTAACGAAGTGCTGGATGTGATGGTTGAACTGGCGCATGAAGGGATGACGATGATGGTGGTGACGCATGAAATGGGCTTCGCCCGTAAAGTCGCCAATCGCGTGATCTTCATGGATGAAGGCAAAATTATCGAAGACACCAACAAAGATGACTTCTTTAATAACCCGCAGTCTGACCGCGCCAAAGACTTCCTCGCAAAAATTCTGCACTGATTTTCTGAACGGGATCTTTTGCACCAGAGAAAGGCGGGCCCGGTTGCCCTGATGCTGGTCAGTTAAGGATAAATTTGCAAAGGCTGCCACGGTCAAACGTGGCAGCCTTTTTTCTGCGCGAGCGGGCCGGGGTGCGGGCCTGAGCACCTCTGCTGCTGCCGGGCCCTCCTCCCGCCGCTGACGCAGTGCCTTCGGCTTTGACGTCATGCCGACGAACCGTTCGCGGATCGGCCCTCCCTGGCCAGCCCCGAACTCTCCACGCTTCCCGACGTGGAGTTCTGGCCCAACGTCACGCCTCAGCGCTGCGGATAGCCCTTTCAGCAGCAGAGGCGCTCAGGCCTCCACTATTGTGCCCTTTTTAACAATACACACTGAAGTTTCAGAGCAGGCAGGGGTCGATCAGGGACAGGCAATCCGCAGCGCTGAGCAGAATGAGTCTGCCAGGAGAGCCCGCAGGACGCGGGCGAAAGGCGGGGCACCACAGGATGTGCCATCCCCGGCGGTCCGTCAGGCAGAGGAATGAAGTGAAGGAACCGCGCAGCGGCGCGAGGACCGCCAGCCCCTGAGCGGCACCAGACTGCGTTATCACCCATCGCTTAACTGCCCAGCATCAGGCCCGGTGCCCGCCAGATTTTCAGGGTTCGAAAGGCTGACGCTGGAACTGATCGTGACCACACTCCGGGCAGCGTGACAGCGTTTCCGGCGTGTAGATCGCCCGGGTGAAATGACATTTCTCACACACCAGATTACCCAGCCCCACCACTTCGCCGCTCTGATAGACGCCATGGTGATGCAGATCCTGAAACACCTCACGCCACTCAAGCTGGCTTTTATCGGTGATATCCGCCAGCTCTTTCCAGACGCTTTCACGGATGATGCGCATAAACAGCGAATCGGCCAGCGGCTCTTCAACATCGGTATAGCTGCGTGCAAACTCTTCTAAATCGCGGCGCACCGAGCTGAGCGCCTGATCGACCTCAACAGGCGTCAGATCCGGACGTGCCAGCAGCTGGCTGCGTCGCTCGCTAATCAGGCTATCAATATTCCGATCGCCCTGACGCAGACGCTCGGTCAGCACCGCTAACGACTCGCGATATTCCTGAGCCACTTTATTCATTTTGTTCTCCTTTATGTAGGTCATCGCTGGATTAAGTTTAGTCGCTTTGTGGTGTTTGCCGTGTCGTCTGTCAGTTGAATTACAAAAGGGTGAAGGCTTTGACGCTTTCGACACAAATCGCGCCAGCGAAAGTGGGAAATGTTGTTGATGCGCGGCCTTATGGGTATGCTATGCGGATCTTAACGTCAGCAAAGTGTTATTCATTAAGGACCACAGGCAGCCATGCAAGAGCAATACCGCCCGGAAGAGATTGAATCCCGCGTGCAGCAGCACTGGGATGAAAACGAAACGTTTAAAGTGACTGAGCAGGAAGGTAAAGAAAAATACTATTGCCTCTCCATGTTGCCCTATCCTTCTGGCCGCCTGCATATGGGCCACGTTCGTAACTACACCATCGGCGACGTAATCGCGCGTTATCAGCGTATGCTCGGCAAAAACGTGCTACAGCCGATTGGCTGGGATGCTTTCGGTCTGCCTGCGGAAGGCGCGGCGGTCAAAAACAATACCGCACCGGCGCCCTGGACCTACGACAACATCGCCTACATGAAAAACCAGCTTAAGCTGCTGGGTTTTGGTTATGACTGGAGCCGTGAACTGGCGACCTGTCAGCCGGAATATTATCGCTGGGAACAGTGGTTCTTCACCAAACTGTATGAAAAAGGTCTGGTGTATAAGAAAACCTCAGCGGTTAACTGGTGCCCGAACGATCAGACAGTACTGGCTAACGAGCAGGTGATTGACGGCTGCTGCTGGCGCTGCGATACCAAAGTTGAACGCAAAGAGATCCCGCAGTGGTTCATTAAAATCACCGATTACGCGGAAGAGTTACTGAACGATCTCGATACGCTGGAAGAGTGGCCTGAGCAGGTCAAGACCATGCAGCGTAACTGGATTGGCCGCTCTGAAGGGGTTGAGATCACTTTTGACGTCGCGGACAGCGAAGAGAAAGTTACCGTCTACACCACCCGTCCGGACACCTTTATCGGCGCGACCTATGTCGCGGTCGCTGCTGGTCATCCGCTGGCCACTCAGGCGTCGGTGAATAATCCGGCGCTGGCTGACTTTATCGCTGAATGCCGCAACACCAAAGTGGCCGAAGCGGAAATGGCGACCATGGAGAAAAAAGGCATGGCCACCGGCCTGTCCGCTATCCATCCGCTGACCGGCGAGCCAATCCCGGTGTGGGTCGCTAACTTCGTGCTGATGGAATATGGCACCGGTGCGGTGATGGCGGTTCCGGCACACGATCAGCGTGACTGGGAATTTGCCACCAAATACGATCTGCCGATTAAGCCGGTGGTGCTGAACCTTGACGGCAGCGAGCCAGACGTCAGCGCCGCGGCGATGACCGAGAAAGGCGCGCTGTTTAACTCAGGTGAGTTTAACGGTCTGGATCACGCCGCAGGCTTCAATGCGATTGCTGACGCGCTGGCCGCCAAAGGCGTGGGTGTGCGTAAAGTGAACTACCGCCTGCGCGACTGGGGTGTTTCACGTCAGCGTTACTGGGGTGCGCCAATCCCGATGGTCACGCTGGAAGATGGCACGGTTATGCCAACACCAGAAGATCAGCTGCCGGTGATCCTGCCGGAAGATGTGGTGATGGACGGCATTACCAGCCCGATTAAAGCCGACCCGGAGTGGGCAAAAACTACCGTCAACGGTCAGCCAGCGCTGCGTGAAACCGACACCTTCGACACCTTTATGGAGTCTTCCTGGTACTACGCGCGCTACACCTGCGCCAGCTACAAGGAAGGCATGCTGGATCCGGCGGCGGCGAACTACTGGCTGCCGGTCGATCAGTATGTGGGCGGCATTGAACACGCCATCATGCACCTGATGTATTTCCGCTTCTTCCACAAGCTGCTGCGTGATGCCGGTCTGGTTAACTCCAATGAACCGGCTAAGCGCTTGCTGTGTCAGGGGATGGTACTGGCAGACGCCTTCTATTACCTCGGTGCTAACGGTGAGCGTAACTGGGTATCGCCGGTCGACGTGAACGTGGAACGCGATGAGAAAGGCCGCATCGTCAAGGCGGTTGACACCCAGGGCCGCGAAGTGATCTACGCTGGCATGAGCAAAATGTCGAAGTCGAAGAACAACGGCATCGATCCTCAGCTGATGGTCGAGCGTTACGGCGCGGATACCGTGCGTCTGTTCATGATGTTTGCTTCCCCGGCCGATATGACGCTGGAGTGGCAGGAATCGGGCGTGGAAGGCGCTAACCGCTTCCTGAAACGCGTCTGGAAGCTGGTCTTCGACCACACCCAGAAAGGCACAACCGTAGCGCTTGATGTCGCCAGCCTTAATGATGAGCAGAAGTCACTGCGTCGCGATCTGCACAAAACCATCGCCAAAGTGGCGGATGACATTGGCCGTCGTCAGACCTTCAACACCGCCATCGCCGCAATTATGGAACTGATGAACAAGCTGGCACGTGCGCCGCAGGAGAGCGAGCAGGATCGCGCGCTGATGCAGGAAGCGCTGCTGGCGATTGTCCGTCTGCTCTATCCGTTCACTCCGCATGCCAGCTATGTTTTGTGGCAGACGCTGGGCGGCGAAGGGACGATTGATGAAGCCAGCTGGCCGGTTGCTGATGAAGCCGCAATGGTGGAAGATTCACTGCTGGTGGTGGTGCAGGTAAACGGTAAAGTACGCGGTAAAATTACCGTACCGGCCGATGCCACGCAGGAACAGGTTCAGGCACGCGCCGCCCAGGAGCATCTGGTGGCGAAGTACCTGGACGGCGTGACGATTCGTAAAGTCATTTATGTACCGGGCAAACTGCTTAACCTGGTCGTAGGTTAAGTTCAGGAGGAACTGTGCGACATCCGATTATCAGGCTGTTTGTCATGCTGGCGGTGGTGATCACCGCTGGCTGTGGTTTTCATCCGCGCGGCACCACTCAGGTGCCGAGTGAACTGAAAACCCTGATTGTTTCAACCGGCGATCCTTACGGTCCACTGGCGCGTACCGTGCGGCAGCAGCTGCGTATCAACAATGTGCGTATTGTTGAGGACAGCAAGCAGAACCGCACCGATATCCCGACGCTGCGTCTGGGTAGCGAAGCGCAGGGCCGCGATACCGCATCGGTCTTTATCAATGGCGGAACCGCTGAGTACCAGCTGGTAATGACCCTGACCGCCCAGGTGCTGCTGCCGGGCAAAGGCATCTATCCGATCAGCACCACGGTTTATCGTTCGTTCTTCGATAACCCGAATGCGGCGCTGGCGAAAGATGCTGAGCAGGACATGATTGTGCAGGAGATGCGCCAGCGTGCTGCCGAGCAGCTGGTGCGTAAACTGCTGACGGTCCATGCGGCACAGCTCAACAATAAAGATACCCTGCGCCAGTCAGCGATTCCGGTGCCGGGTCAGGACTCAGAGGAAGTCCCTTCTTCCTCTGCCACCAGTCTGCAATGATCAGGATTTATCCTGAGCAACTCAGCGCGCAGCTCCGTGAGGGGCTGCGCGCCTGTTATTTGTTGGCCGGTAACGAACCCCTGCTGCTGCAGGAGAGCGCAGACGCGCTCCGCGCGGCAGCGACAACTCAGGGATTCGAAGAACACTTCAGCGTCACCCTCGATGCCCAGACCGACTGGGAAAGCCTGTTTGTCAGCTGTCAGTCGCTGAGCCTGTTTGCCCAGCGTCAGACGCTCACCCTGCACTTCCCCGACAATGGTCCGAATGCCGCGATGGCTGAGCAGCTGGTTAAGCTGTCGCAACTGCTGCATGCGGATATTCTGCTGATTTGCCGGATGCCGAAGCTGACCAAAGCGCAGGAAAACAGCGCCTGGTTTAAAGCGCTTTCGGCCTCCGCCGTATTAGTGCCCTGTCAGACTCCAGAGCAGGCGCAGCTGCCGCGCTGGGTAGCGAACCGCGCCAAAGCGCTGAAGCTGGCGGTTGATGACGCGGCGGTGCAGCTATTGTGCTACTGCTATGAGGGCAACCTGCTGGCGCTGGCGCAGGCGCTGGAGCGACTGTCGCTGCAGTGGCCCGACGGCAAACTGACGCTGCCGCGGGTTGAAGAAGCGGTCAGCGATGCGGCGCACTTCACCCCTTTCCACTGGGTCGACGCGGTGCTGGCGGGCAAAAGTCGCCGCGCTCTGCATATCCTGCATCAGCTGGAGCGGGAAGAGAGCGAAGTGGTGATCCTGCTGCGTACCCTGCAACGCGATCTGCTGACGCTGCTGCATCTGCAACGTCACCAGGCGCAACAGCCGCTGCGTAATCTGATGGATCAACAGCGCATCTGGCAGAACCGTCGCGCCCTGTTTACCGATGCGTTACAACGGCTGGATGCGGCGCGTTTGCAGCGGGCAATCCATCTGCTGAGCCAGATTGAGATCACCCTGAAGCAGGATTATGGCCAGCCGGTATGGCCGCAGTTGCAAACCCTGACGCTGCTGCTCAGCAGCCGCGCGTTTCCCGCGAGTTTCGCTCATGTCTGAGTTACACGCGCTGTTTGGCGGCACTTTCGATCCGATCCATTTCGGGCATCTGCGTCCGGTTGAAGCGCTGGCGCAGCAGACCGGGCTGCAAAAAGTCACCCTGCTGCCGAACAATGTGCCGCCGCACCGTCCTCAGCCGGAAGCCAGCGCGACCCAGCGGGTTGCGATGCTGCGCTGCGCCATCGCCGGATTGCCGCTGTTTGACATTGATACCCGTGAACTGGAACGCGACACGCCTTCCTGGACCGTGACCACGCTGGAAAATCTGCGTGCCGAACGCGGCGCTCAGCAACCGCTGGGCTTCATCATCGGTCAGGATTCGCTGCTGAACCTGCCAAAGTGGCATCGCTGGCAGGATCTGCTGTCACTCTGCCACCTGCTGGTGTGTCAGCGGCCGGGCTATCCGACCCGGATGTCGTCGCCCGAAATGCAGCGCTGGCTCGATCAGCATCTTGCGCATGACGTAAAACAGCTTCATCTTCAGCCTGCTGGCCATATCTGGCTGGCAGAAACGCCGCTGTATGACATCTCCGCTACCGAGATCCGTCGCCGTCGCCATCACAACCAGTCCTGCGACGCCCTGTTGCCCGCTGCGGTTATCGATTATATCGACCGCGCAGGCTTATATCGCGACTGATCCGGGCATGCTATACTGCGCCGCTTAATTTTTTGGCTGCATAATCCGGGCTTACAGCCGGCTCGTCACCACCAGTTTTAGAGGGGAACCTTTTGCAAGGTAAAGCACTCCAAGAGTTCGTTATTGATAAGATTGATGATCTCAAAGGCCAGGACATTGTCACCATCGACGTTCAGGGCAAATCCAGCATCACCGATTTCATGATCATCTGCACCGGCACCTCCACGCGTCACGTCACCTCGATCGCCGAGCACGTTGAGCAGGAGTCCCGTGCGGCCGGCCTGATGCCGTTAGGCATTGAAGGCAAGAGCGCAGCAGATTGGGTGGTTGTCGATCTCGGTGATGTCATCGTGCATGTGATGCAGGAAGAGAGTCGCCAGCTGTACGAGCTGGAAAAACTCTGGGGCTAATCGGTGAAACTGCAACTTGTTGCCGTCGGCACCAAAATGCCTGACTGGGTGCAGACCGGTTTCATGGAATATCTGCGCCGCTTCCCGAAAGATATGCCGCTGGAGCTGACCGAAGTGACCGCGGGTAAACGCGGCAAAAATGCTGATATCAAACGCATCCTTGAAAAAGAGGGTGAGGCGATGTTAGCGGCGGTCGGCAAAGGCAATCGCATCGTCACGCTGGATATTCCCGGCCATCCGTGGGAAACCCCACAGCTGGCGCAGCAGCTTGAGCGCTGGAAGCTGGATGGTCGCGATGTCAGCCTGTTGATTGGCGGTCCTGAAGGGCTGGCGCCGGCCTGTAAAGCGGCGGCAGAACAGAGCTGGTCACTGTCAGCATTGACGTTGCCCCATCCGCTGGTGCGCGTGCTGGTGGCCGAAAGCCTGTATCGTGCATGGAGCATAACGACAAATCATCCTTATCATCGTGAATGACCGATCAGCCCACATCAGACATGACAAGTAGCGGATGAAATTACAAAGCAACGCCTTTCGCGATTACAGCGCCGAACAAAAACTCTTTGTCCGTCGGGCGTTTATCGCTTTCGTCGGTATCTTACTGCTCTCCTCGGTGCTGGTGGTTAACCTTTACCACCTGCAAATTTTACGCTTCGACGATTACAGCACCCGCTCAAACGAAAACCGCATTAAGCTGGTTCCGGTCGCGCCCAGCCGGGGCATCATCTATGACCGCACCGGCACGCCGCTGGCCCTCAACCGCACCATCTATCAGGCCGAACTGGTGCCGGAGAAAGTCGATAATCTGCAACAGACGCTGGATAACCTGCGTCCGATTCTCGAACTGACCGACGACGACCTCGAAAACTTTCAAAAAGAGCGTAAACGCTCGCGCCGCTTTACCTCTATTCCGGTAAAAACCGGCCTGAATGAGGTGCAGGTCGCGCGCTTTGCGGTGAATCAGTACCGCTTCCCCGGCGTGGAAGTCAAAGGGTATCAGCGCCGTTACTATCCGTTTGGTCAGACCCTGACGCACGTGGTCGGTTACGTGTCCAAAATTAACGATCGTGACGTTGCTCGCCTCGATAAAGAGGGAAAATGGCCTAACTACGCCGCGACCCACGATATTGGTAAGCTCGGCATTGAAGCCTATTACGAAGATCTGCTGCATGGCAAAACCGGCTTTGAAGAGGTTGAAGTGAACAACCGCGGCCGGGTGATCCGTCAGCTGCATGAAGAGTCACCGCAGGCTGGCCGTGATATCTATCTGACCATCGATCTTAAGCTGCAACAGTATATCGAAACGCTGCTGACCGGCAGTCGCGCCGCGGTGGTGGTCAGCGATCCGCGTACCGGCGAAATTCTGGCGATGGTTTCAACGCCGAGCTACGACCCGAATCTGTTTGTCGACGGTATCTCCAGTAAGGATTATCGCGGCCTGCTCAACGATGAAAACCGTCCGCTGTATAATCGCGCCATCCAGGCCGCTTATCCACCGGCCTCAACGGTCAAACCGTACGTCGCGGTCTCAGCCCTGAGTGCCGGCGTGATCAACCGCAATACCAGCCTGTTCGATCCAGGCTGGTGGCAGCTGCCCGGCTCTGAGAAGCGCTTTCGCGACTGGAAAAAATGGGGCCACGGCCGCCTGAACGTCACCAAAGCGCTGGAAGAGTCCGCCGATACCTTCTTCTACCAGGTCGCCTATGACATGGGCATTGACCGATTGTCGGAGTGGATGAACAAGTTTGGTTACGGCAGCCGCACCGGCATCGATCTGCCACAGGAGAGCGCGGGCAACATGCCGACCCGTGACTGGAAGCTCAGACGCTTTAAAAAGCCGTGGTATCAGGGCGACACCATCCCGGTGGGCATCGGCCAGGGTTACTGGACCGCGACGCCGCTGCAGATGAACAAAGCGATGATGATCCTGATTAACGATGGCGTCATCCGGGTACCGCATATGCTGCGCGCCACCCGCGAAGGGCGCACTCTGGTGCCCTATCGCCAGCCGCCTGCGGCACCGATTGGCGACATCCATTCCGGCTACTGGGAAATTGCCAAAGACGGAATGTATGGCGTGGCAAATCGCCCTAACGGAACCGCGCACAAGAGCTTTGCTGACGCGCCTTATAAAATCGCCGCCAAATCAGGGACGGCTCAGGTGTTTGGCCTGAAAGAGAATGAAACCTATAACGCGCATAAAATTGCCGAACGATTACGCGACCATAAGCTGATGACCGCGTTTGCCCCTTATGACAAACCTCGGGTCGCGGTGACCATTATCCTGGAAAACGGTGGCGCCGGACCGGCTGTCGGTACCGTCATGCGCCAGATTCTGGATCACATCATGTTAGGTGATAACAATACAGTTCTGCCGGACGCAGCCCCTGTGCCGCCCGGCTACGAAGGTGAATAAACATGTCGATGAACGATAGTCCGCAGAAACGATCGATCTGGATGCGCATCCATATCGATCCGCTGTTTATGCTGGTGATTCTCGGCCTGCTGATTTACAGCGCCGTGGTGATCTGGAGCGCCAGTGGCCAGGACCCGGGCATGATGGAGCGTAAAATCGGCCAGATCGCCATGGGCCTGGTGATCATGATTGTGCTGGCGCAGGTGCCGCCGCGCGTCTACGAAGGCTGGGCGCCCTATCTCTATATCATCTGCGTCATTCTGCTGATTGCGGTAGATGCGTTTGGGCAGATCAGTAAAGGTGCTCAGCGCTGGCTTGACCTCGGTATCGTCCGCTTTCAGCCGTCGGAGATCGCAAAAATTGCCGTGCCGCTGATGGTGGCACGCTTTATCAACCGCGATGTCTGTCCGCCGACGCTGAAAAATACCGGCATCGCACTGATCCTGATTTTTGTGCCCACCCTGCTGGTGGCGGCTCAGCCCGATCTCGGTACCTCGATTCTGATTGCCGCCTCCGGACTGTTTGTGCTGTTCCTGTCCGGTATGAGCTGGAAGCTGATTGGCGTTGCGGTGCTGCTGGTGGCGGCGTTTATCCCGATTCTGTGGTTCTTCCTGATGCACGACTATCAGCGTGACCGCGTGATGATGCTGCTCGATCCGGAAAGCGATCCACTGGGTGCCGGTTACCACATCATTCAGTCAAAAATTGCCATCGGATCTGGCGGACTACGCGGCAAAGGCTGGCTGCAGGGCACCCAGTCACAGCTGGAGTTTTTGCCGGAACGCCACACTGACTTTATCTTCGCGGTACTGGCGGAGGAGTTAGGACTGGTTGGGGTACTGGTGCTGCTGGCGCTTTATCTGCTGCTGATCATGCGGGGATTGATTGTGGCAGCCCGCGCCCAGACCACGTTTGGCCGGGTAATGGCGGGCGGTTTAATGCTGATTTTATTCGTTTATGTTTTCGTTAACATTGGCATGGTTAGTGGTATCTTACCGGTAGTTGGCGTGCCGTTGCCGCTGGTCAGTTATGGCGGCTCCGCGCTTATCGTGCTCATGGCGGGATTTGGCATTGTGATGTCGATCCATACTCACCGAAAAATGTTATCTAAAAGTGTTTAAGAGGCAGCAGATGCGTAAGGAATGGCTTGGCGTTGCACTGGCATCACTGGTTCTGGCGGCCTGTACCACGCCCGAACCCCAAAATACCGCGCCGCCGCAACCGGCCTATAATGGTCCGGTGGTAGAAATACCCGGCGTTGAGCCACGCTATGAGCCGATCAATCCCGGCACCAGCCAGGATTACAGCGTCAACGGCAAAAATTATCGCATCATTAAAGATCCGTCGAACTACAGCGAAGTCGGCCTCGCCACCTGGTACGGCGAAGAAGCGCAGGGCAACCGCACCGCCACCGGCGAAGCTTACGATCCTGACGCCCTGACCGCCGCGCACCCTACTCTGCCGCTGCCGAGTTACGTGCGCGTGACCAATATCGCCAATGGCCGCCAGATTGTGGTGCGGGTTAACGATCGTGGCCCGTATACGCCTGGCCGCATCATCGACCTGTCGCGCGCCGCCGGCGATCGCCTGAACATTTCCAACAATTCACGGGTTCGCGTCGATTACATTAAGGTCGCGCCGGATGGTACGCTCTCAGGTCCCGGCACCATCGGGACAGTAGTGGCGAAACAGAGTTATTCGCTGCCGGCTCGCCCGGATCTCAGCGGCGGCTCGGTGATGAGCGGCGGCAGCGCAGCCGCTTCTCAGCCGGTACCACAACAAAATGTTGAGGCGATCAGCAACAGCACTTTGCAGAGCAGTGACAACATGGGCGCACCGGTCCAGAGCAGTGGTTTTCTCGGCGCACCCCAGCCGTTAGCCAGCGGCGTACTGGAAAGCAATCAACCGCCAGCCAGCGCGCCAGCCGTAACGGCAGCGCCAGCCAGCGCCGCACCCGCTGCGGCCAGCCCGACGCAGACTGCTGTCGGCTATGTGGTGCAGGTCGGCGCGCTGAACGATCCGGCGCGCGCGCAGCAGCTGATGAAAAGCCTGAGCCAGCGTTATGGCGTGCCCGGCACGGTAGAAACGGCGGGCAATGTGTATCGTGTCCAGCTCGGCGGTTATCCGACCCGTGCCGAAGCGGCTGCGCTGCAACAGCGCCTGAGCAGTGACGGCCAGAACGCCTCATTTATTACCAATACGCGTCGCTGATTGAACGGTTACCGTTACGTCTGCTAACAACCCAATCATCATGCCCGATGCCGGAAAGCCAGCCATTGGGTATGATGAGTGACTTTTTTAACCTCAAAACCACGGATGTTGTAGTCCTACACATGAACACGCTGAAATCATCTCGTTTGCTGAAACGCCTGACAGTGGGATCACTGATCGCCTTCTCTCTCAGCCATGCCGCTATTGCTGATGACGTCAATCTCAAGACCATGATTCCGGGCGTACCGGACATTGATGCCGAAGCGTATGTCCTTATCGACTACAACTCGGGCAAAGTGCTGGCAGAGAAAAATGCTGATGCACGCCGCGATCCCGCCAGTCTGACCAAAATGATGACCAGCTACGTGATTGGTCAGGCGGTTAAAGCCGGCAAAATCCATCAGGACGATCTGGTCACCGTCGGTCCCGATGCCTGGGCTACCGGCAACCCGGTGTTTAAAGGTTCATCGCTGATGTTCCTCAAGCCAGGCGATCGGGTTCCGGTTTCGCAGCTGACGCGTGGGATTGTGCTGCAATCGGGTAACGACGCCTGTGTCGCCATGGCGGACTATGTCGCCGGCAGCCAGGATGCGTTCGTCAACCTGATGAACAACTACGTTAAAGCGATTGGCCTGCAGAACACCCATTTCCAGACGGTACACGGCCTGGATGCTGAAGGTCAGTACAGCTCGGCGCGCGATATGGCGCTGATTGGCCAGGCGCTGATCCGCGACGTACCGGAAGAGTACGCCGTTTATAAAGAGAAAGAGTTCACCTTCAACAATATCCGTCAGATGAACCGTAACGGTCTGCTGTGGGATACCAACCTGAACGTGGATGGCATTAAAACCGGCCATACCAATGCAGCAGGTTACAACCTGGTGGCTTCGGCTACCGAAGGCCAGATGCGTCTGATCTCCGCGGTAATGGGAGGTCACACCTACAAAGGCCGCGAGACCGAAAGCAAAAAACTGCTGACCTGGGGCTTCCGTTTCTTTGAAACCGTGGCACCGCTGAAAGCGGGCAAAGAGTTTGCCTCTGAGCCGGTATGGTTTGGTGACAACGATCGCGTTCAGCTTGGGGTTGAAAAAGATGCGTACCTGACCATTCCACGTGGCCGGATGAAGGATCTGAAAGCCAGCTATGTGCTGAACAACACCGAACTGCATGCGCCGCTGAAGAAAAATCAGGTGGTCGGCAGTATCAACTTCCAGCTGGATGGCAAAACCATCGAACAGCGTCCGCTGGTGGTGTTGAATGAGATCCAGGAAGGCGGATTCTTCAGCCGCATCGTTGATTACATCAAACTGATGTTCCATCACTGGTTCGGCTAAGCGTGGCGGGTGATTGAAAAGTCACCCCATCGCCCCCATTACAGGTTATTATGATGCTCCCGCTCAGGCGGGAGTCTGTTTTTTATGCACCGGAGTTAATATGAAAACCAAACTGAATGAACTGCTCGAATTTCCTACCCCGTTTACCTACAAGGTAATGGGTCTGGCGCAACCGGAGCTGGTTGATCAAGTGGTTGAAGTGGTGCAACGCCATGCGCCCGGCGACTACAGTCCTGAAGTTAAGCCGAGCAGCAAGGGCAACTATCACTCCGTAAATATCACCATTACCGCGACCCATATAGAGCAGGTTGAACGCCTGTATGAAGAGCTGGGTAAAATCGAAATCGTACGCATGGTGCTCTGATTTGCCGGGTCGGCGAAGCGCCCTTTCCTGACGGTTTGCCGACGTTATTTTCAGCTTACTTTGTTAAAGCGGGCCATCGTTTTGTCAGTTGATACCCTTCTCGTCCGCCGGTCAGGATTACGCGACTGGCAATCCGTCTCCGACGCCATGCATCACTACACCGATCAGCGCGACAGCCTGAGCCGGGATGAGATCTGGCTGGTGGAGCATCCTCCGGTTTTTACCCAGGGCCAGGCGGGAAAAGCGGAACATCTGCTGATGCCCGGCGATATCCCGGTGGTGCAGAGCGACCGCGGCGGCCAGGTCACCTATCATGGACCGGGTCAGCAGGTTATGTACGTGCTGATTGATATCAAGCGACGCAAGATTGGCGTACGCCAGCTGGTGACGGCGCTGGAAGAGACGGTGATTACCACGCTGGCCGGTTTTGGTGTCAGCGCCCGCGCGCGTCCCGACGCGCCAGGCGTTTATGTCGGCGAGCAAAAAATCTGCTCACTCGGGCTGCGCATCCGCAAAGGCTGCTCGTTTCACGGCCTGGCGCTGAATGTCGCCATGGACCTGGCGCCCTTTTCGCGCATTAATCCCTGTGGCTATGCCGGTATGAGCATGACCCAGTTGCAGCATTTTCAACCGGACGTACGGCTGGATCAGGTGCAGGCCCCGCTGGTGACGGCGTTTGCCCGCCTGACAGGTTATGAAAATGTTGAATGGTCAGACGAAGATTTGCCGATTCAGCCTTAACGCTGAATGCGAATTTACAAATATGTAACTTATCCACGCTAACGGTGGCTGCTTCCCGGGCGATGAGATGATATAATTTTTGCACTTTTTTCAAATAAAGTTGAAAGCACCCTTCTCGGGTTGAGTGAGAACGCTTTCAAATCGCAATCCGACCGGAACCTGCTGATTTATGAGTAAACCAATTCAGATGGAACGCGGCGTCAAATATCGTGACGCAGACAAAATGGCGCTGATCCCGGTGAAAACCGTGGCCGTTGAACGGCAAGAGATGTTGCGTAAGCCGGAATGGATGAAAATCAAGCTGCCTGCTGACTCCAGTCGTATTCAGGGCATTAAAGCCGCGATGCGAAAAAATGGACTTCACTCAGTCTGTGAAGAGGCCTCCTGTCCAAACCTGGCCGAATGCTTCAACCACGGTACCGCCACCTTTATGATCCTTGGCGCTATCTGTACCCGCCGTTGCCCCTTCTGCGATGTCGCGCATGGCCGCCCTAATGCACCCGATGCGAATGAGCCCGGCAAGCTGGCGCAAACCATCGCTGACATGGGCCTGCGTTATGTGGTGATCACCTCGGTTGACCGTGACGATCTGCGTGATGGCGGTGCTCAGCACTTTGCCGACTGCATCAGTGCGATTCGTGAAAAGAACCCGACCATCAAAATCGAAACTCTGGTGCCTGACTTCCGCGGCCGGATGGATCGCGCCCTGGATATTCTGACCGCTACCCCGCCGGATGTGTTTAACCATAACCTGGAGAACGTGCCACGCGTTTATCGTCAGGTTCGTCCGGGTGCTAACTACGAGTGGTCACTGAAGCTGCTGGAGCGTTTCAAAGAAGCGCACCCGCACATTCCGACCAAATCTGGCCTGATGGTAGGTCTGGGTGAAACCAATGCGGAAATCGTCGAAGTGATGCGCGATCTGCGTCGTCACGGCGTCACGATGCTGACCCTCGGCCAGTATCTGCAGCCCAGCCGTCACCATCTGCCGGTTCAGCGCTACGTCAGTCCGGCGGAATTTGATGAGATGAAAGAAGAAGCCATGGCGATGGGCTTTACCCACGCGGCGTGCGGTCCGTTTGTCCGCTCTTCTTATCATGCGGACATGCAGGCCAAAGGGCTCGAAGTTAAATAAGCCGGCTGCCTGTGGCGTAACGTCAGGCGCTCGCCTGAAAACAAAAAAACCAGACTGGAAACAGCCTGGTTTTTTTAATGTCGGTCTGACATAAAAAGTAACAATTATTTTCAGAAAATAACTGATTAATCTTTATGGACGACGCGTTCAGCCGGGACTTCTTCAGCCGGAGTTCGGGCTGCGCTGGTGTCTTCATCTTTCATGGCTTTCTTGAAGCCCTTGATTGCGGAGCCCAGATCGCCACCCAGAGAGCGTAACTTGTTGGTGCCAAAAAGCAGTACGATAAGCGCACCGATGATCAGCAGTTTGGCAATACTGATACCTTCCATATTTAACCTTTCAACTTCAGCGAATAACGGTGACTGTTATTTACGCGCAGTTTGCGTGCTGCCACAACTGCAATCTGTAACAGAGTAAGATCGGAGCGGCGATCTTATCAGATAAAACGGCTGAGGAAAGCCTGAGTACGCGGATGCTGCGGATTAGCAATCACCTGTTCCGGCGTCCCCTGCTCCACCACTACGCCGCCATCCATAAACACCACCCGGTCGGCCGCCTCACGGGCGAAGCTGATCTCATGGGTTACCACAATCATCGTCAGTCCCTGATCGGCCAGGGTTCGCATGGTCGCCAGCACTTCACCCACCAGTTCAGGGTCCAGCGCCGAAGTAGGCTCATCAAACAACATCAACTGCGGCTTAATGGCTAAGGCGCGCGCAATCGCCACGCGCTGTTGCTGGCCGCCCGACAGATGACGCGGCCAGGCATCCGCCTTATCGCTCAATCCCACCGTTGCCAGCAGTGACCGGGCATGCGCCAGCGCCTGCTGACGCGGAAATTTATGCACGCCGATAGGTGCCTCAATAATATTTTGCAGTACCGTCATGTGGGGATAAAGGTTGAACTGCTGAAACACCATGCCAATCTTCTGGCGCTGACGGGCGATCTGACGTGAGGACAGGCGATGCAGCAGATTGCGTTTCAGCACGTAGCCGATCTGCTGATCGCCGACCCGTATCGATCCGCCATTCATCTCTTCGAGATGGTTGATGCAGCGCAGAAAGGTCGATTTACCCGAGCCTGAAGGTCCGAGGATCACCACCACTTCACCGGGCCAGACATCAAGATCGATCCCTTTCAACACCTGATTGTCGCCATAACGCTTCTGCACGTTACGGGCGCAGACTAACGGCTCAGCCTGGCTCATTGCTCCTCCTTCTGTTGCTGTGCGGTGGCCGCCAGCGCGCCTGGGCGCTTCGCCACGCTGGTCACCCGTCGGGTGCCACGCGCGTAATAGCGCTCAATGGCGGACTGACCCAGGTTGAGGATCGAGGTAATCAGCAGATACCAGATTACCGCGACCATCAGCATTGGAATAATTTCAAAAGTGCGGTTGTAGATAGCCTGCACCGAATAGAGCAGATCGCCCATAGCAATCACGCTCACCAGCGACGTCGCCTTGATCATGCTGATCAGCTGATTACCGGTGGGCGGGATAATCGAACGCATCGCCTGCGGAATAATGATCCGCCGCAGGGCCCGCGCCCGGCTCATACCAAACGCCTGGGTGGTTTCAACCTGACCATTATCCACTGACAGCAGTCCGGCGCGGATAATTTCAGCCATATAGGCCGCTTCGTTAAGCGCCAGCCCGGCGATAGCGGCAGTTAGTGGGGTGATCAGATCGTTGGTGTTCCAGCGCGCCAGCGTGATGTCGGTCCACGGTAACGTCAGGGATAACGCAGGAAACAGGGTCGAGAGGTTGTACCAGAAAATCAGCTGCACCAGCAGCGGCGTTCCGCGAAAGAACCAGATATAGAGCCCGGCAATGCCGCGCAACAGTCGGTTGTCCGACAACCGCCAGACGCCTAACAGCAGCCCCAGCAGCGTACCCAGCACCATCGAGACCAGCGTCAGCCCCAGCGTAACCTGTAGTCCTTTCAGCACCGAGCCTTCGGTGAACCACTTCAGCACCACCTGCCATTCAAAATTGGGGTTGGTCATCACCAGCCACAGCAGGTTAGAGCCAACCACCAGCACCACAATCCAGCTGACCCAGCGTCCATAGGCCGGCGCGCTGCGGGCGAAAGCCACGTCGCGCAACTGCGCCTCATCACGCTGTTGTT
Organism: Pantoea sp. AN62; assembly: GCF_050432985.1. Taxonomy (NCBI): domain Bacteria; kingdom Pseudomonadati; phylum Pseudomonadota; class Gammaproteobacteria; order Enterobacterales; family Erwiniaceae; genus Pantoea; species Pantoea sp. AN62. The sequence goes on from NZ_JBNPYB010000001.1 coordinate 517,301, forward strand.
CCCTGATCGGCGAATCGTGGCGGCTCAGGCTCATTTAGCCTCCTGTTTTGCCAGGTTCAGCCCTGGCGCAGCGGTCATGTTGTCCTCCAGCTGCCATTTTTTCATGATGGCGGCATAGGTCCCGTTCTGATAGAGCACCTTGTAAGCATCAAGAACCACGCCGCCTAACGGCGATCCTTTCGGCACCACGGTGCCCTGGAAAATGTCACCGAAGCCGTTCTTATGTCCTTTGCCCGCCAGCTCGAGCTGGCCTTTGGCCTGATTGACAAACCAGGTCAGCGGCGCCTGGGAGGAGAAAAAAGCATCCGAGCGTTTCGAGCGCACCGCGAGGATCGACGAAGGCTGATCGGTAAAGGCCTGCACCGTGACTGCCGGTTTGCCGGCGGCGGTACAGCGCGCCGATTGTTGACGGATTACCTGTTCCGCAGAGCCTGCTGCCATCACCGCGATCCGTTTGCCACAGGTATCATCAAGCTGATTGATCTGCGCCGGGTTGCCCTTCTGGACGCCAAACACCACGAATTCCTGCACAAAATCGATGAAGTCCACCTTCTGCTGACGATCCGGATAGTCGCCAATCGGGCCAATCGCCAGCTGATAGCGGCCAGCGTTAATGCCGGTCAGCACGCCGGACAGGCCACTCACCGTGGCGTGATCAATCTTCACGCCCAGCAGCTGCGACAGTGCGGTAGTGAGATCCGCCGAGGCGCCCTCCATCGAATGCGGGCCATTGACGATCTCATACGGCGGGAAGGATCCATTGTTGACCGAAATCATCCGGCCCGCTTTTTTGATCTGATCCGGCAGGCGGTCATGTAAAGCCTGATCGACCGTCTGGGTCGGCAGGGTGTCAGCAGCCTGCGCCAGGCTGGCGGTCAGGCTCAGCGCCAGCGTTAAGGCGGTTACGCGGTTAATCATGGTTCGTCCTCCAGGGTCAGGGGTGTCAGTTCAGCTCGGGACGGGCGAAACGACGATTCTCCAGCACCGGCAGCACGCGGCGGGCGTAGGCGATGCGGTCAGGATCAATATCGGCAAACATCAGCGTCGGCGATTCTGCCGCATTAGCGATCACCACGCCCAGCGGATCGACCACCAGACTGTTGCCGATATTACGCGGACCACATTCCCCGACGGCCACCACGTAGCAGGTATTTTCCAGCGCCCGGGCGCGGTTCAGCAGTTCCCAGTGCATCTCTTTCAGCGGTCCTTTTACCCACGCGGCAGGCAGCACCAGCAGGTCTGCACCATCCAGCACCAGCCGGCGCGCCAGCTCCGGGAAGCGCACGTCATAACAGGTCATCAGACCGACTTTTAACCCCGCCACCTCGACCAGCGGCGGAATGACATGGCCCGGATTCACCCGCTGCGACTCCTGCATGGCGAAGGCATCGTAGAGATGCAATTTTTCATAGGCCGTAATGATTTTGCCGTTGCGAATAGCGATCAACACGTTGAGGGCTTTTTGCTCTGCGGCGGGAACATGCACGCTCATCATGGTGGTGAGGGCGTTATGCTGGCTGGCCGCCAGCAGCTGGCTGACAAACGGGCCGTCCAGCGGTTGCGCCGCCTTTAACACTAAATCGGGATCGGTAATATCACGCGCCAGTACCCCTTCCGGCAGCACCAGCAGATCGGCACCGCCCGCAGCGGCCCGCTGCATTAACGTCAGGCAGAGGGTGGCGTTCTCCTGCCATTCACGACTGACGGCAAATTGTCCCATCGCAACTTTCATCATTTCTCTCCTCCTGCCAGCGGAAATATCGCTTCCGGCGTCAGTAATCTGTGGGTTAATCCCTGCTGGAACAGTTCACGGCCAAAATCCGCAATCATCTTTCTATTAGCGGCAAAACCATTCTCATTCCAGCTGGCCGGTAATTCCTGCGCGGTCCGTCGCAAATCGTCCAGCAGCCACGGCGTGGTGTCGGCATATTTCTCCCTTTTCTGCATCCACAAAGCATAGGAGCGATCGATCACCTCACTGAGTGCGGCAGGCAGCCACGGATGCTGCGCCGCCAGCGCCGGTTTTATCGCCAGAATATGAATGCCGGGCACATAGCCGACGCGGTTGAAGTAGGCCCGCTCAGCCTGATAGAAGTCAGGCTGGAGCTGACGCAGACCGGACGCCGGCAGAAAAAAGCCTTCCGGCATAAACGGGGTAAACACCGCATCCAGCTCACCCGCTTTCAGCAGCTCAATCAGGGGGCGCTCGCCTGGCGCAGGTTCAATCCGGCCCGGTCGGCCAAACCCCGCCAGCCGGTCGACAATCGGATGATCGGCTGTCAGCCGCCCGGCAAACCAGCGGACGTCATCAATCCCGACTCCCGCTTCGCGCAGCACCGTACGCGTCCAGGTATTGCCCGAATCCTGCCAGCCGGTAACACCGATTCTTTTGCCCTTCAGCTCTGCAGGCGTCGTGATGGGACTCTCCGCCGTGGTAATGATGCAGCGCTGACGAAAACCGCGCATCAGGAAGTGCGGTAAGCCCAGCAGTGACGCATCGTCTCTGGCCCGCGCCTGGGCGTAACGGCTGAATGACACTTCGCCGGCGTCATAATCGGGGCTGCTGGCAAGGTCATTAACCAGCGTTCCGACCCGATCGATCTGCAGATCGAAGTCGTCCGGTGTGATATCGCCCAGCGCCAGGGGAGTAAAGTAGTCCCAGTCGCGCACTGCCAGTCTGATACTCAGCCTTGCCATGATCTCTCCGTTTACGCCGTGCCGCGAGGACGGGCGGGTTAATGCATCAAATAGTGCTTGAATTTGATACTAGATCCGGAATACTGACCTGAACAATCATTAATTTGTTACTGAACAAAGTATTTTCTTATGACGCAAATGGTCGATCTGAACTGGTTTTGTAACCAGATAACTACTCCATCAGTAAAAGGGATTGCTCAGGCGGCATCAGGCCTGATTCGTGACGGGCAGATTGCTGTCGGGATGCAGATGCCGGCGGTACGGGAGATCGCGGAGCGTCTGGGGATCAGCCCGGCAACCGTTTCTGCTGCCTGGTCGCAGCTAAGGAAGCATAAAGTGCTGGCGGGTAAAGGACGCAGCGGTGTCTGGGTCAGCGGCAATAGCGTCATGCCGCGACCGATCCGCTTTGAAAAGATCGGCAATTATGGCGAACACATTCGCGCCGATCTGGCGATGGCCTCCCCCGATCCTGCTTTGTTACCTGAGCTGCAAAACGCACTGCAGGCGGCGTTGCAATCGCCACAGCTGAACAGCTACACCCGTGAAGCCATTTCAGCGCCGCTGCTGCAGGCGATAACGCCGCGCTGGCCTTATCCGGCGGAAGCCTTCCTGGCAACCGACGGCGGCTTCGATGCGATGAATTTGCTGGTGCAGACGCTGGTTTCCCCTGGCGATCGGGTGATCATTGAAGATCCCACCGCCACCCGCCTGCTTGATATGCTGGATAATGTCGGCGCTGAGATTTTGCCGCTGGCCTGTGATGATGAGGGGCCGTTGCCAGAGGTATTAAGCACCCTGCTGACACGCGCGCCGGTGATGCTGATTTATCAGCCGCGCACCCATTCCGCCACCGGACGGACAATCAGTGTGGCGCGGCGTCAGGCGCTGGCACAGGTGCTGGCGAACAGCAGCACGCTGATCGTGGAAGATGATGGCATTGGTGATCTTTCGGCCGCGGAGAGCTGGAGTCTGGGGACGCAGTTTCCCGAGCGTACCCTGCACGTCCGCTCCTTTTCCAAAGCCTACGGACCCGATTTGCGGCTGGCGGTATTATCCGCCACGGCGGAGATGGTAAAGCGTATTCAGGCATGGCGAAACTTTGGCGTCAGCTGGACCAGCCGTATTTTGCAGGATGCGGTAGCGTGGTTGCTGGAGGATGAGGTGACCCAGCAGCAGATAGCCACGGCACGACAGGTTTATCATCAGCGTCGCGAGCAACTGCGGCAGGCGCTGGCGCAGCGTGGACTGATGCTGCCGCCACAGGATGGACTGAGTCTCTATATTCCGGTGGCCTCAGAGCAATTTGCCATGATTACGCTGGCCGCGCGCGGTATCGCCGTGCTACCCGGTGAGCGTTGCCGGCTGGGAGCGACACAGTTTATCCGGGTCAGTATTGCCAGCCTGAAAGATGAACAGCGTGAAATGATCGCTGAAGCGCTGGTCATCGCGTCCGGCCGTGAAGCTAGCGCGCGGGCAGATCTTTAACGTGGTAGCGCGGCGATTCAACATAACCCTCACGGGCATAAAACTGATTCGCCTTGAGGCGGGATTGATGACAATGCACTTCCATCCGATCGCATCCGCGCTGAGTTGCCAGTGATTCGGCGTGCTGTAACAGCTGCTGGCCGACCCCTTTGCTGCGCTCACCTTCCGCAATGCAGAAGTAGCTGATGCGGGCAAAATCCCCGGCCAGCGCCAGTTGCGGGATAAAGTGCATCGATAAAAAGCCGAGCACCTGATTGCCGAACTCGGCCACCAGCAATGCTTCACTGGGATCGCTGCTCAACTGCGCCAGACGCTGCTCAATGAAATTTTCGGTGCCGCCATAACCTAACTCACTCAGCAGTGCACTGAGCGCAAAACTGTCTTTTAAATCCGCCTGACGTATATTCATCCTGTTTCCTCAGTCGCCCGCTGCCGTCACCTTGTTATATAGCGTTGGACAATAAAAAGCTGCAAGTAAGGTTGTTAGGATTATGTTACGAGGATTTATTGTGAAGCGCCGCGCAGTTTGTGCGGCCAGCACGCCGCTGCAGGGGCTTTTGATGCGGAGGTGTCGCGGATGGCAGCCATAAAAAAACCCGCCATAAGGCGGGTTTTTAGAATTCTGACTGTTAACTTACAGACTGATAACGTTAGCAGCAGATGGGCCTTTCGCGCCGTCGGTGATTTCAAACTCAACGCGCTGACCTTCAGCCAGAGTTTTGAAGCCGTTGCTCTGGATTGCAGAGAAATGTACGAATACATCTTTGCTGCCATCTTCAGGAGTAATGAAACCGAATCCTTTAGATTCATTAAACCACTTAACGTTACCTTTGATCTTAGACATCTATATTACCTTTACATGAAAAATGGACACTAAACTGTGTCGCCATCTAGTACAGCAATTGCGGAGGGATTTGTCCAGTGCGATTTGATGAAAAAGTGATAAATTTCGACTTTCTGCTTACCCATCACACTTTCCTACTTTTTACCTTGCCAAAAAAACCCTTTTTGTTGCAGGGGAATAGTCATCAAGCCGGCGGTAACCTGCTGGAAACTGGATGATTTTCCGCTCAGTGATCCAGGTTGAGTTCAGGCTTAGCTCAGGTTAAGCATTAAAATCCATTTTGCTGATAAGCAGACCATCCGGCGATAAGGATCGCCTTTACGCCGCCATTTCAGCCGATGACATCGCCGCCGGTCAGGCCGTTTTTGTCATTTTTATCCGCTTTTCAGCCCATTTTCCTCTTCCGGCCCGCCTGCGGCAGCAATCACCTGCCAGAGATGCGACTTAAGCGCTGGCGTCACTGTCAGTTAAATCTGCTTTTTACCTGTTCCAGATCAGGCTGTGGTGCCGCAGGAGACCCCACAGACCGCCTGCCTGCTCATATTTCAGGCTAAAGATTAAAAACATTGATTCAAATCAAAGAAATGCCTTTCTGCTATTCCATACGCATTTGGCAACAAACAATAGCGGTCATAAGACACTATTTTTTTCTACACCCGGCAGGATAATATTGGCAGGGAATAAATAAGGAATGTTTACCTGTCGGATTGATCAGCGGCTAAATCCACCTTTGTGACTAACAGGGAGAAGAGCATCAGGATGGTAATGAAAATTCGTTGTAACCAATGCGGAAGTGCCCGGTTTATTTTTACTGAACGCGATGGTGAAGCTTTCACTTTCCACGGTGCCTGTTGTGCACACTGTAAGAAGCGACTGGAGGCGAAAGATCTGCTGCCTGAAACTCCGATGGACCCGATCGCCCATTGCCTGATTGATCAGCATAAAAATGCCTCGGGCACCTGAGTAAGGTGCCCGCTGAAGCTGAAACCGAAAAGCGCGATCAGAAAATCAGTTTGAAGACCCCTGTCAGGGTGAGCAGACCCACGATAAAAATGATGGCAATAATCCACAGAATAATTTTCATTTCCTTCTCCCTCACCAATAAAAAACCTTTCCCGTAAACAGTATAGCCAAAAAAATGACCTTTGCCGCTTCCCTTGCCCGGCCTTCATTCTGACGGCGGCTTATCGCTGCTTTAATCGAAATTCTGCGGAGCGGATCGCAACGCGAAATTTTTGCGGCGGCTGTTTTTCGATTTGCAGATAAATCCTGGCTAAAATTTAACCGGCAAGGCAGGCCTCTTTGGTTATCACCTGAATATGCTTAGCAAGGAGATCTTATGACCACCATTAATACCAGCATGGGCCGCTACAGCCTAAAGGCAAAAAACAGCGGCGATCACATCAAAGGCTCTTTCGCCATCAATGATGAAGGCGGCACTCAACTCACGATGCAGGAGTTTGAGGAGCATTACCTTGATGATGTGGTGAACAACGTGATTTATCCGGTCACTGGCGGCAACCGCGAGATTGCGCGTGCGCTGCGGGAACAAATGATTAAAGCCGGTTTTGAACAGCCACATTAAGCTGTTCTGCCGCATTCTGAGAGAAATTCCGGGCCGCACACTGCGGCCCTTTTCCGGCTTAAAAACTGACTTGCCGTTGTCCCTTTTTCGCCGCAGGATGACCTATCCCACTGAAAAGGAGTACAACGTGAGCACCCTACTTCACATTAATGCCACGCGCCTGCATCAGTTCACCGAAGCGATCTGGCTTGCTGCCGGTAGTCAGCAGGAAGAGGCGCGTCTGGTGGCCGATCATCTGGTGGCCGCCAACCTGGCCGGACACGATTCGCACGGCGTCGGCATGATCCCCAGCTACATGGCGTCACTGAAACAGGGACATCTGCAACTCAATCAGCGTCCCACGCTGGATAAAGACAACGGTGCGGTGCTGACGCTGAATGCCCATCAGGGCTTTGGTCAGGTCGCCGCCTGGGAAGCGATGAAGCTCGGTATCGAACGGGCGGAGAAACTGGGCATCGCCGCAGTCGGTCTGCACCATTCGCACCACATCGGCCGTATCGGTCACTGGGCCGAGCAATGCGCGGCGGCGGGTTTCGTCTCCTTCCATTTCGTTAACGTGATGGGCGACCCGATGGTCGCGCCATTCGGCGGCAGCGATCGGCGCTTTGGCACCAATCCATTCTGCGCCATTTTCCCGCGCCCGCATGCCCGGCCACTGCTGCTCGATTTCGCCACCAGCGGCATTGCCTATGGCAAAACCCGGGTGGCATGGAACAAGGGTGTCGAAGTCGCACCGGGTTACCTGATCGATGCGCAGGGTCAGCCGACGACCGACCCGGGCGTGATGCACCAGTCACCGCATGGTTCGCTGCTGCCCTTTGGTCTGCACAAGGGCTATGCGCTGGCGACGCTGTGTGAAATTCTCGGCGGAGCGTTGTCGGGTGGACGCACCACGCATCAGGCCACCTTGCAAAGCGGCAATGACGCCATTTTTAACTGCATGACCACCATTATCCTCAATCCGGCGGCGTTTGATGCGCCCGCGATGCAGGATGAGGCGGAAGCTTTTCTTGACTGGGTTAAAGCGTCGCCACCCAGTGGTGATGCGCCGATTCAGGTACCGGGTGAATGGGAAGAGGCCAATCGTATTGCCCGCGATCGTGAGGGCATTCCGCTGGATAGCACCAGCTGGCAGCAGATCTGTCAGGCAGCAACAGAGGCGGGAATGTCGGCGGAGGAACTGGCGGCTTTCCGCGCGCTGGCGGTGTAACGCAGGCGGGAACAGCACGCCGCTGGCAGATTGTCTGCCAGCGGCTGCGGGTTAAATCACCATCGACAGCAGTAAGCAGCCAATCAGGCCGCAGACGGAAATGATGGTTTCCAGCGCTGACCACGACCGAATGGTTTCACCGATCGTCAGGTTGAAATACTCCTTAAACAGCCAGAAGCCAGGATCGTTGACGTGAGAGAAAATCACGCTGCCTGAACCAACCGCAATCACCATCAGTTCCGGGCTGGCACCGCTGGTGACAATCAGCGGCGCAACAATACCACCGGCGGTGATCGCCGCAACCGTTGCCGACCCCAGCGCAATGCGCAGTACTGCCGCAATCGACCACGCCATAAAGATCGGCGAGAGCTGGGTAGAGTGCATCATGTTAGCGATATATTTATCCACGCCGCTGTCGACCAGCACCTGCTTAAAGGCACCGCCACCACCGATAATTAACAGCATCATGGCGATGATTTTGATCGAATCGCTCAGGGTCTCCATCACCTGATCCATGCTGCGGCCGCGGTTCAGACCGAAAGTGAAGATCGCAATCAGTACCGCAATCAGCGTAGCCATCACCGGATCGCCGAAGAACTCGGCGTAAGGCAGCAGCACATGGCCTTTCGGCAACAGCATCTCGGCCACCGCACGCAACGCCATCAGCACCACCGGAACCAGTGAGGTCCAGACGCTGACGCCAAAGCCCGGCATCTCTGCTTCGGTAAAGGTTTTCGGGTTGTAGAGCCCCTGCGGGATCGGTTTATCAATGCCTTTCAGGAAGCGGGCATAGACCGGACCGGCCAGAATTACGGTAGGAATGCCGAGCAGCGTACCGAACAGCAACGTTTTTCCCATATCCGCATTGAACAGCGTGGCAATGGCGGTCGGACCCGGATGCGGCGGTAAAAAGCCGTGCGTCACCGAGAGCGCGGCGGCCATCGGCACCCCGACATAGAGCAGCGGGACGCGCGCCGATGCGGCCACGCTGAACACCAGCGGCAGCATCAGTACAAAGCCCACTTCATAGAACAGCGCAAAGCCGACGATAAAGCCGGTCAGCACCAGCGCCCACTGAATATGCTTTGTGCCAAACTTTTCGATTAAGGTGGTGGCAATCCGCTGCGCGCCCCCGCAATCGGCCAGCATCTTACCGAGCATGGCACCAAAGCCCATGATCAGCGCCAGGCTGCCGAGCGTGCCGCCCACACCGGTTTTAATCGAGGTAATCACTTTATTGACCGGCATGCCCTGCATCACACCGACCGCCAGCGCCACCAGAATGAGCGCGATAAATCCATTAAGCTTAAAGCGAATCATCAGCAGCAGCAGTAACGCGACGCCGATCGCCACATAGAGTAATGGCATAGGTTTTCTCCACCTTGCGCACTGAACGGCGTTCAGTGCCGGTTTGTTATCATCATCCCCTGAGGGCTACAAAACAGTGCGCTTGTAAGAGTTTTTAACATTCCGACAACCGCTGTTACCGATAACATGTTAAGGGTAACATCCGCAGGAAAGCACCACCCCGCCGCCAGTGAATTTCTGTTTTGCGAAGGTGATCAACTTTTTGCCGCGGCGTTATCAGAAAGTTTGCCAGCGCTGGCGGCGCGCTTTTCGTTACACTCTGATTTTAGCGAAAATGTAAAAGGATGCGCTGGTGAGTGAGAATCTGAGTGAGCTGTACAGTAATCAACGAACCCTGTTCGGACGCGGCAGTCTTGATAAGCTGGTGCCGCTGCTGGCTGCGCAGTCTCAGCCTACCCTGCTGTTTTGTGGACAATCGTTTTTACAGAGCGCGGCCTATGACCGCCTGAAAGTGGAGCTTAACCGTCAGATTATTGGCTATGAGATTGTCAGCCATGAAGCTTCGCCTGCTGACATTGACGGCTGGGTCGCGCGCTGGCGCGGCCATGTGGACCGGGTGGTGGCAATTGGCGGCGGCAGCGTACTGGATGCGGCCAAAGCTTTCAGTGCCATGATGCAACATCCGCTGCCGACCGCGCGTTATCTGGAAAAAGTCGGCGACACGCCGGTCCAGCCGGTGACGCTGCCGCTGATCGCCATCCCGACCACCGCCGGTACCGGCAGTGAAGTAACGCAAAATGCGGTGGTCACCGACCAGCACGATATCCAGGTGAAAGCCTCACTGCGCCATGCGGTGTTTGTGCCGCAGGTGGCAATTCTCGACCCGGACCTGCTGAAGGGGGCGCCCGACCCGGTACTGGCGACCTGTGGCATTGATGCCTTCACCCATCTGTTTGAAGCCTGGCTCTCCAGCAAGGGCAATCTGTTTACCCGCCAGCTGGCGCTGACCGGCTTACGCCAGTTTGTTCAGGCCTGGCCCAACCTCAACCGACAGGATGCCGACGGCGACCGGGCGCGTGAAGCGATGATGATGGCGTCATGGCTGGGCGGCGTCAGTCTCAGCAGCGCCGGACTGGGAGTGATCCACGGTATTGCCGGCGAGCTGGGAGCAATAAAACCGTTTCACCATGGCGAAGTGTGCGGACGCCTGCTGTTTCCGTTCCTCGACCAGCTGGCTGACAGTACGCATCCGCAGCAGCGTGCGTTGATGGATGAGCTGCATCCGCAGCTTTTCAGCGAACCGACCGATTCACCGGCCAGCTACCTCAAGCAGTGGCTGCAGCAGCAGGCGATTACCCCGTTCTGGCGTGGTGGGCCCAGCCTGACCGCCGACGAGGTGGAGTGGATCCTGGCTCGTGCTAACAGCAAAAATTCGCTGGTGAACTACAGTCGCGAACAGATGCACGCCATGCTTACGCAGGCGTGGCCCCTGACCCACTGATCCACGCGACGTAGCTGGCCTTGCCCGGCCGCGCCGCGCCGGGCATATCCGACCGCGCCGGGTCGCGACCTTAATCCGCCGGAGCGGCGAACGGCCCCTCGCCTGCCAGCATCTGCTCAATCACCTGCAGTACCCCCTGCTGATTATTGGTCGGGGCCTGATAGCGGGCAGCCTGCTTTACCCGCTCCGGCGCATTGCCCATGGCAAAGCTGAAGCCTGACTGTTTCAGCATCTCCAGATCGTTACCGCCATCGCCAAACGCCAGCACCTGGTGGTGGCCAATGCCCCAACGCTGTGCCAGTAAGTCCAGGCCATGAGCTTTATGGTTGCCCGGCACAATCAGATCAACAGAACCATGTCCGCTGGAGGTCGCTGCGACTTTGCCCTGATGCAGCCGTTCGATATCGGCCATCAGCGGTTCGATGTAGTCATCCGACAGATTAAGCGCGAACTTAAACAGCCGGTCATCCTGGGTCTCCTCCAGGCTGCGAATCGGCCTGAGCCGGTGACAGTAGTGCCGCATCTTAACCAGCCACGTCTCTTCCATGCCCTCAAAGTAATAAGCGCTGTTACGCCCACACAACAGATAACGCAGGCCGGGATAGTGACCGTTTTGCAGCGTGTCGATCACCGCCCCGACATCGTGACGGTCAAAAGCGCCGCAAAACAGCTCTTCATCCCGATCGATAATCCACGCGCCGTTCTCCGCCACAAAGGCGATGTCGCTGGCGATCTGCGGGAAGAAGGATTTGAGCTGGTAGTACTGGTTGCCGCTGGCAACGACAAATTTAATCTCACGGGCGGTGAGCTGCTGATAGCAGTCGAGAAAGCGGGATCGATTGTACTGCTTCTGGTCATCCAGAAAGGTGCCATCCATATCTACCGCAACCATCTTAACCGTCGTCATCATGACTCCTTACATGCCGGGGTTCTGTGAGTGGACTGTCAGGATAGCCGCTGACGCGGCAAAACGGAAAGTGTAACGGAAGGCCAGGGCCAACCGCTGGACGCCCTTCCCTGGGCGAAGTGGGGTGCAGCATGTTCGATGGGCGGGTGTCGTTGCGTGACTTTTGCTACGCGCTTTTCGTTACGTAATTAGTTCAGCGCGCTACTCAGAATCAGCGAGGTAATCACGCCCGTGGCAGCAGCGATCAGCACATAGTTGCCGTCGATGTAGGCCCAGTGTTCGCCACGCGGCGGTTCACGTAAACCCCGGTCATGCCAGTCGTTGATGCGGTAACGATCGCCACGATATTCTGCCGGAATCGGATGGCCGCGACGGAAATCGTGGCCGTTCCAGGCGAAATGATCGCGATCGGCACGCGGGCCATCGTTATGCCGGCCATTATTGCCGTGGTTGTCGTGTCCTTTATCGCGGTCGTGTCCCTTGTCGCGGTCGTGGCCGCGATTGTCAGCGTGCGATTGATCGCCTTGCTGCCATCGCTGACCGTGCCCGTCGCCCGGACCATCCGCCAGTGCGGTGTGAGAAAAAAGCGTGCTGCATGCAAAAAGTGAAGCGATAACGGTTAAGGTTGTTTTTTTCATGGTACTGCCTCCGAAGATAACGGTTATTCAGGCACCGTTGAGCATCATAGTGGCAATAATCTGGCGGGTCAGCATCAGTAAAAGTCTTAAAAACCGGTAACTTACATACTATTACGCTTGCTTAGCGCTTTCTTAACACTGGCCCGATTTCTCTCCATATTCTGGATCTGAGCTGGCTAACGCTGTATTAACTGGCAAACAGCGGATATCCGGCGCGGCTCGGGCTTCCTTGAGAATATTCTTAATTCATCGCCCGGTGACAAATTGGATCGTTATTTAACGCGCGCGATCAAACTGAAGCGGGAATCAGGCCAGCTGGCTAACGCCATATATAAAAAAAACCGATCGAAAGCGATCGGTAATTAACACGCCACACCAGCAGATGAGGTGAAACCCTTAATAAAATCAAGCAAAAACCAGAGCACGCAACACCACATCACCAGTGCTGCCCGTCAAACATAGCATTGTCTGGCTATTTTTATCGTGATGATAAATCCTGTTTTGTAGAATATTATTTACATTCCTCGCCACTTCTTAAATTAATCTTTCGGCAGGCGAAAAAGTCAGTAATAAGGACAAACGTCTGGCAGAGAGGATGGTGGAAATAGATCGCAATGCTGACCGGTTCAGGCCCACTGATAAGCAGGGCACTCACCGGTGCCCTGCAGCGTGCAGCGTCAGGGAGTACTCAGCACGATCGGCGCGTCGGGTAAGCGGGTAAAGTGGCTCACGATATGATGATAATCCGCGGTCGGATCGAGATCGCTGAAGGTCTGCGGATAGAGATCTTTCGCCAGGATCTCCATGCCAATAATGTTATACGGATGGTTATAGAAATGATGATACACACCGTAAACCCGCTGTTGTTTCACCGGGGCGATCTGCGCCAGCCCGGTACGGGACAGCAACCGGCTGAAGGTGGCATTAATCTCTGGCTGGCTGGCCGCGTAACCAAACGGCAGTACGTTGCTGTTGGGCCGTTTTGAGCCGGTCATGATATAGACATCCGGCTTCATGGCGATGATTTTTTCCAGTGAGACGAAACCGGAACTGCCTGGCAGCAGCGCTGAGCCGATATTTTTGCCGCCCACCGCTTCCACCAGTGCACCCCAGCCGTTATGACCGTGAGTGAAGCAACAGTTATCGCTGTTACCGGCTATCGGCTCGATAAACACCGTCGGCTTGTGCTGCACCTGCGCCACGCCCTGCTGAATCCGCTGCCAGCGCTGCTGATAAAAATCGGTATAGGCTTTGGCCTCGGCTTCGCGGTTCAGCACTTTACCGAGCAGGGTGATGCCCGGCACCGTGTTCTGCTTCGGCTGCAGCTCATCGTCGAGGAACAGCACCGGAATATGCAGATTTTTTAACGTTGCCAGCACGCCCGATTGGGTCAGCGCCGGTTTAGCACGCAGCTGAGCAATCATCAGATCGGGCTGTTTCGCCAGCACGCTCTCCAGATCAACCTGCCCCTGATCGTTAAAGCCCATGTCAACGATGGAAGAAGCCTGCGGCCAGCGCTGCTTCAGCAGATCCCAGGTCTGGGTATCCTGCTTTTTGGGCAGGTTATTCCACGCCACCACCCGCTGGAACGGATTTTGTCGGTCCAGCAAGGCCAGCGCCAGAATGTCGCGTCCATCCTGCAAAATCACATGCTGCGGCTCTTTTTGCAGCGTAATGGTTTGCCCATCAAGATCGGTCACCGTGATCGGATACGCAGTGGCCGCGCAGGCGGTTGACAACAAAATTGTGGTGGCAGCAAGCAGCCTGGTTTTCATTTTTCAGCACCCGGTTAAGGAATAATAATTATTCGCGTTAACTCTAACATGCTAATAAGTAACAAAAGTAAACCATTGCTGAATAGATACGTCAGCCCGGAGGCCGCTGAGCATGCAGAAGCGCGGTGAGAAGATATTGATTAGCGCCTGCCTGATGGGCTTTCGGGTGCGCTACAACGGCAGTGACAAAAAGCAGGTGCTGGCCGCGCTGACGCAGTGGCAGCGCGAGCAGCGGCTGGTGCTGCACTGCCCTGAGCTTGCTGCCGGTTTACCCACTCCGCGCCTGCCGGCTGAGATTGTCGGCGGCAGCGGTGCCGATGTGCTGGCGGGACGGGCCAGGGTAGTGGAATCAGACGGACGGGATATGACGCAGACTTATCTGCTCGCCGCGTGGCTGGCACTCGAGACCGCGCAGCAGCAAGGATGCCGCTTTGCCCTGCTCAGCGATGGCAGCCCGACCTGCGGCAGTCAGGCCATATACGACGGCAGCTTCAGCGGCCAGCGTCAGCCCGGTGCGGGTGTCGCCGCCGCCCTGTTACGCCAGCACAACATTGCGGTGTACGCTGAACAGCAGGCGGGCGAACTGCTGGCCCACCTCAACCGGATTGCGCCGCGGCTACCCGGTTAAACCGCTCAGTGCGCCAGTGAGTAGAAGATGGCAGAGATGGCGATCAGGCCGGTCAGCAGCACAAACAGGTTACTGATTTTGCCACTGTACTGACGCATCGCCGGGACTTTCTGAATCGCGTACATCGGCATCAGGAACAGGATCATCGCAATCACCGGGCCACCGAGCGTCTCAATCATCCCGAGAATATTGGGATCGAGGGTCGCCACCAGCCAGGTAGTCAGCAACATAAACAGTGAGGTCAGGCGGTTCAGCCGGGCGGGCGCGATCTGTTTGCCGCGGCTGCGCAGCGCCTTATTTACCATGCCGTTAAAGCCTTCACGCGCGCCAAGATAGTGCCCGAGAAACGATTTGGTGATCGCCACAATCGCAATTATCGGGCCAAGCCAGGCGATGACCGGCACCTGAAAGTGGTTAGCCAGATAGGAAAGAATGGTGATGTTCTGCGCCTTGGCCGCGTGCAGGTCGGCGGGCGACAGGCTCAGCACGCAGCTGAAGACAAAAAACATCACCGTCACCACCATCAGCAGATGGGCACAGGCCAGAATGCGGGAACACTTTTTCTCTGCCGCCTCGCCATACTCTTCACGCTTCGCCACGGCAAACGACGAGATGATCGGCGAGTGATTGAAGGAGAAGACCATCACCGGGATCGCCAGCCACAGCGTCATCCATAAACCGTTGCCGCCAGGCGCAGCGCTGCTCAGCGTGGTCAGCGCGGCGCCGTGCCAGTGCGGGATCAGATAGCAGGCCATCAGCATCAATACCGCCACAAACGGATAAACCAGCACGCTCATCGCTTTGACGATCATCTGCTCACCAAAACGCACAATCATCATCAGGCCGACAATCAGCAACAGCGACAGCAGGATGCGCGGTGGCGGCACCAGTCCCAGCTGATTGACCATCAGGCTCTCAACCGTGTTGGTAATGGCAACGCTGTACATCAGCAGAATCGGGTAGATGGCAAAGAAGTAGAGCAGCGTAATCAGCTTACCGGCGCCGGTGCCAAAATGCTCTTCGACCACGTCGGTGATGTCGCCCGCCGGATTTTTTCCGGAGAGCACAAAGCGCGTCAGGGCGCGGTGCGCAAAGAAGGTCAGCGGAAAAGCCAGTATCGCCATAATGATCAGCGGGATCAGTCCACCCACGCCAGCATTAATCGGCAGAAACAGTACGCCGGCACCAATCGCGGTGCCGTATAAGCCCAGCATCCATAGGGTATCGGTTTTACGCCATGCCGTATCGACGTCACTTTCAAGCGCGCCCAGCGTGCCTGTTTGCGTGGTTTTCATCTGCCCTTCCCGTTTAAAAGCCGCCAGTCATCTGACTGCCAGAGCAGAAAGCGCCAGCTTGCCGCGTCCGCTCCGGGCCAGACATCACTGCGTCAGCTTGTTTGCCAGGATGGCTTCCTGACCCGCTGACGCACAGGTAATCGATTGCGTGCGCCTCTTTTTACACTACCTGACGATAAAAGTTCAAGTTATGCGGATTAATGCGCATAAATCGCTGAAAAAACCGTCAGGTTGTGCGCCACGTCACTGCCCGATAATGCCACTTTTACGCCGCTTTTACCGCACTGACGTCGCCGGGCGGCGCGATGAGTGAGCCTGCCGGGCTACGCTTTGGCTATGCTTGAGGCATCGGCTGACACACGACACAGGAGAACAGAATGAAAATTGCCTGCCTTGGATGGGGATCGCTGATTTGGAAATCGGGTGCGTTGCCGGTGGCCAGCCCCTGGCATTGTGATGGCCCGCGGGTGCCGATTGAATTTGTCCGCATCAGTGAAGGCGGTGAACTGGCAACGGCCATCTGCCTCAATGCCACACCGGTACCGGTGTTGTGGGCCTGGCTGAATACCGCCTCACTGGAGACCGCCTGTCGCGCGCTGCGTGAGCGGGAAGGCATTCCGGACAGCCGGGAGGATGGGCTAGGCATTCTGACGGTCACCGACACGTCGGCGGGACCGCTGGCGGACTGGGCGCGTGCCAGAGGCATTGAAGGCCTGATCTGGACCGCATTACCCGCCTGCATGGCGGGCGTTGAAGGCCGTATTCCTGCCCTTGATGAGGCAGTGGCATACCTGCAGCGGCTGGAGGGTGACACGCGTGAACATGCGCGTCGCTACATTGAACAGGTGCCGGCCCAAATCGACACTGCTTACCGACGGGCATTTGCCGCCCTGCCCGGCTGGCAGCGTATCATTCCGGACTGATCGGCCATCTCCCGGCGCAATCTGTCACCTTATCAACCAGGCTGGTCCGTTTCATCTGAGCCTGCCGCTCTGCTTACTGCCTGCAGGCTGGCTACACTTCAGGCAGGTTTCGGTTTCAGGTTTCCTGAATCTCTCCGCTTTGTCGCCGCGTGCCAGCACATGGCCACAGTCCACTAATCCGCAGGAGTGCAACAGATGAAAGCATTAACCTATCACGGTCCGCATAAAGTCAGCGTTGATAACGTGCCCGATCCGGGACTTGAAGCCGCCGATGACATCATTTTGCGCGTCACCGCCACCGCCATTTGTGGCTCCGACCTGCACCTCTATCGCGGCAAGATCCCCGGTACCGGCCATGGCGATATTTTCGGTCATGAGTTTATGGGTGAAGTGGTGGAAACAGGCAGCGCCGTCACGGCCGTCGCCAAAGGCGATCGGGTGGTGATCCCGTTTGTTATCGCCTGTGGCGACTGTTTCTTCTGCCATCTGCATCAGTACGCTGCCTGCGAAACCACCAACAGCGGTCGGGGCGCCATTCTCAATCGTAAAAACATCACCCCGCCCGCAGCGCTGTTTGGTTTCAGCAAACTGTATGGCGGCGTGCCGGGCGGACAGGCGGAATATGTCCGGGTGCCGAAAGCCAATACCGGCCCGTTCAAAGTGCCGACACTGTTGTCGGATGAGAAAGTGCTGTTCCTCTCCGATATCCTGCCTACCGCGTGGCAGGCGGTTAAAAATGCCGAAGTTAAACCGGGCTCCAGCGTGGCGATTTTTGGTGCCGGTCCGGTGGGATTACTCAGCGCCGCCTGTGCCCGCCTGGAAGGTGCCGAACAGATCTACATGATCGACCATAACGACTATCGCCTGAACTTTGCCCGCGATCGCTACGGGGTGATTCCGATCAACTTCGATCAGATCAACGACCCGGCCGGCTGGATCATCGAGCACAGCGAAGGCCACCGTGGCGTTGATGCGGTGATTGATGCGGTCGGGTTTGAGGCCAAAGGCAGCCTGACGGAAACCGTGCTTAGCAATCTCAAGCTGGAAGGCAGCAGCGGTAAGGCGCTGCGTCAGTGTATTGCGGCGGTGCGTCGTGGCGGGATCGTCAGCGTGCCGGGTGTCTACGCTGGCTTTATTCACGGCTTCCTGTTCGGCGATGCGTTTGATAAAGGACTGACCTTTAAGATGGGCCAGACCCACGTTCACGCCTACCTGCCGGACCTGCTTAAACTGATCGAACAGGGTCACCTTAAGCCGGAAGAGATTGTTACCCATCATCTGCCGCTGGAAGACGCCGCCCGGGGTTATGAGATTTTTGAGAAGCGACAGGAAGAGTGCCGCAAAGTGATTCTGGTGCCCGGCATGACGGCTACTCAGGCCACACTGTAACCTGTACGCCTCGGCGCACCGGCTGCTTTCTCCGCCGGTTGCGCCGGACGCTACATCCGCCACGGCTTGCATTGCAGGCTGACCCGCCGCTCCGGCCGCTCCTGCAGATGTTCATCCGGGGTATCGGCGGTATCCGCCAGGCTCCCCTGCTCCAGTAACCGTGCGCTGTGTGTGTGAGGATGACTCTCGCTCATCAGCTGCTGTGAAAACGCGCCAAACGATAACAGCAAAAACAGTAACGCACTGGCCAGCCTGATGCGCATCGGTGACTCCTGCAGAGGGATGGAGGTCGCTATGCTGCCCGAATCTGTTTGATTTTCTGTCAGTGGCAGGCAAAGTTATGTGGTAACCGGAAACACCTCGCGACCGGTTTAACCGCCGTTCAACCACAGTAGATCCAGCAAAAACGTACCCTCAGCACCTGTTTCGCTGCGGTTCAGATCAGTGGCTGTAGCCCGACAGCGGCTAAATAAAGTCCCAGCCCATAAACCAGATGAGTCACAGCGCTATTCAGCCTGGCTTTGCCAGGCACGGGCGTCTTCGATGCGGCAATCCCCCACCCGAGGGCGGGTTGCATGATGAAAAAGGGAGCCATCAGGCTAAGAAGACCGCTTATCACTGCGCTTAATAGATCGGGATGTTCTGGCCACTGCTGGCCTCGCCATAACAGTGGAATAAAGGCAAAGGCCATTCCTGTGAGGTAGTGGACGGCCCATCCTGTAAAGGTTTCGCCTTTGACTGCAGGCGTATCGTGAATGGTGTGGTGAAAGTAACGTCCTTTACTCATCCACAGTATCCAGCGGCCAACGAGGGCGTAATTAAGGGAAGGTACCGCGAACAGGTAGCGTCGGGCCAGGCTCCAGCCATCCATAATCAGGGTCGCCAGCAGCCCGGTAAGCAGTATCTCAGTCACGTGAATTCTCCTGTGATAATCGTTAGATGGTATGCTGATTCAAAGGATGCAACGTGAAGTGAGGTTTAAGTCAATGATAAAAGAACTCGATATTGCTGATGTCGCCGATCGCAGCGGGCTTGCGCCTTCAGCGCTGCGTTTTTATGAAAAGAAGGGGCTGATCAAATCGATTGGCCGCAAAGGATTACGTCGGCAATACTGCGCCAGCGTGCTTGAAAAACTGGCGCTGATCACACTGGGCCGCAGCGCCGGTTTTACTCTGGATGAGATTGCCAGTCTGTTTGATGCACAGGGTAAACTCTCGCTGGATCGACTCTTGCTCATCGCTAAAGCCGACGAGATCGATAACACGATTCGTCAGTTGAAAAAGGTCCGTGATGGTTTGAGACACGTCGCGCACTGTCCTGCCAGCGATCACCTGCTATGCCCGGAATTTCAGAAAATTGTCCGGCGTATGCAATCCCGGTCAGATCGCACAACGGGTTATCACTCCAATTCACCCGCAGCCCTGACCTGACCTGACCTGACCTGACCTGACGCCCGTCGTCAGTGCAGGCGGCGGGTTTGCAGCGCAACCGACCAGCGCTGGCGCTGGCAACGCGGGCAGACCGCTTGCTGCTGACCGGCGATCTGCTGCGTCTGGCCGCAGTGGGTACAGGCATAGAGTCCGCTGTGCGGCACGGTATCGAAATCCTGGCGGTGTTCGGGCGGTAATACGCTTAAACCGGCACGCATCTCATCGTCGTTGTAAAAGTAGATGCTCAGCTGACCATCTACTTCCACCAGCGCCAGCCGGATCTGCCCCAGATGCTCTACCCCACTCTGTCGCAACTCCATGTAGAACTCATCTTCCGAAATGTTCAGATGATCGAGACTCTCCAGCACATACAGCCCCTGTTTGATCAGCGTAATCACATCGCCCTGAATCAGACGTGAAAAGCGCGGGCTGCGCGCAGTCAGCATGGTGGTCAGCCGGTAGAGCGTCAGCAACACCACAAACACCATGATCACCGGCAACACCGGCACATCGTCATAGAAGGTGACATCACCTGAGGCGGACCCGAGCGTCAGAATGACCACCAGTTCGAACAGCGACAGCTGACGCACTCCGCGGCGACCCGAGACTTTCAAAAAGGTGAACACCACCAGATAAGCGATCAGCACCCGCGCTACCACCTCAAACAGAAAAGTGGCGGGTTGATCGTTGAGTAAGAAACGGTGCCAGTCGAATGAGAACATAAGCTGTGAAACATCCTGTCAGTCAAAAGGAGCCGCGATGCCGTGGCCGGTCGGTTAACCGCCTGCCGATCGAGGCCAGTGATAAATTAATCTTGCTGGTGGAAGATGAAAAGGCAAGCGAAGCAGCACCTTCCCCGGCCGCTGAGTCTGCCCGCTTTGCATCTCATGGAAAAGGTTCACAAAGCTTAAAATCGCCCGTTACCGGTGACGTTTCGCTTATCGTCTTACGCTAAATTTCAAAGCTTAAATTTTCCTGATTTATAATGGCTATATTCTGCCGCTGTGCTTTTTCTTTTTACATCAATACATTGCGAAGAACCTCGCCTTACCTATACTTTCCAGTAAGGCTTCCATAACCCTCAGTAACACTACGAGAAGCCAGCAGTTTTCCCGCCGATAGCGCTGCGTGTTGTTACCCGCTATCCCTCACTCGTCGTCAATGCGTCAGGCCCTGCTGCCTGCAACGCTGCGTCGGCTGATTCTGGCAAGGAGCGCCCGCCAGTGCAGAGTGGCCACACCGGCCAGTCTGTTTTACATACTGCCCCCCTCACCTGACCCGTTCTGCTACGGCTTGTCAGCGGGATAAGTGTTGCTGTTTTACGGGAGATGCCATGACCCCCTTTACCAGTTTCTGGCAGGCCGGCTATGAAGGTGCCGATCACATCAATCCTGCGGGCGTCGCGCTGTCGATGAACGACCTGAACCAGCATCAGGCGCGTGCGGCAGAGGATTATGCCGCGCTGGCACCGTTCGCTATCCGAACCGTGCGCGAAAGCGTCGGCTGGCGACTGTGCGAACGGGATGGCCGCTATGACTTTTCAACCGTCGCCGCCCGGATGCAGGCGGCCCAACAACAGGGCATCCAGCTAAGCTGGACCTTCTGCCATTACGGCTGGCCCGACGACCTGAGCCTGTTTGACCACGACTTTGTCAGCCGTTTCGCCGCCTTTTGCGGCGCGCTGGCGCGCTTTCTGGCTCCCTGGTATCACAGCGCACCGGTCTATTCGCCGATGAATGAAATCTCTTTTCTCAGCTGGGGTATCTCGGTTGGCGTATTTGCCTGCGCCAGTTGCCCACAACCGGATTGCGCCGATGCCGCTAAACAGCAGCTGGTGCGGGCCACGCTGGCGGCCTGCGATGCGATCTGGCAGGCCGATCCGCGGGCGCGTCTGCTGCATTGCGATCCGCTGATCCATATCGTGCCCGATCCGGCCGATCCCGACAGCGTTCAGACCGCCGCGCTGATGCGTGAAACCCAGTATCAGGCGTGGGACATGCTGAGCGGCAGGCTGCATCCCGAACTCGGAGGTGCAGAACGTTATCTCGACCTGATCGGCGTGAATTACTACCACGATAATCAGTGGGAGCAGGGATCGAATCAGCGCCTCTATTGGCACCTTGGCGATCCCCGTCGAGCGCCGTTACATCAGCTGCTCCGGCAGGTGTCTCAGCGCTATCAGCGCCCGCTGCTGCTGGCGGAAACCAGCCACGTCGGCAGCGGACGCGGTGCCTGGATCGGCCAGATTGGCGCCCAGGTCGCGCAGGCGCTGCTGGCGGGCGTCGACCTGCTCGGCATCTGCCTCTATCCCATCCTTGATCGGCCTTTATGGGAGCACCCCACCTTCTGGACCCGCAGCGGCCTGTGGGATCTCGATTGGCTGGGACCCGATCCTTACGCCCGCCAGTTACAGCACCCTTACGCTGACGCTTTGCGCCAGGCGCAGCAATCCTTGCAACACATCCAACTATCACAACGGCATTGTCAGGAGTCCGCTATGAACAACCCACCAGTACTCATTGTTTTCAGCCATTTACGTTGGGGCTTTGTTTTTCAGCGTCCGCAGCAGTTGCTGACGCGCCTGGCGCAGCACTATCGGGTGCTGTTTGTCGAAGAGCCGGTCTGGCAGGCCGGGCCGCCAGGACTGCATCAGAGTCAGCCGGCCGCCAATATTACGGTGATCCAGCCGCATACCGATATTCAGGCTGCCGGGTTTCACGACAGCCAGATCGCCCCGCTGCAACTGCTGCTGGCTCCGCTGATGGACGAAGATCAACAACCGCTGGTGTGGTTTTATACGCCGATGGCGCTGCCGTTGCTGACGCCGTTTAATCCGTCGCTGGTAATTTACGACTGCATGGATGAGCTTTCTGCCTTTCACAATGCTCCGCGCCAGCTTCAGCAGCGCGAGTCAGCGCTGATGACCCGCGCCGATCTGGTGTTTACCGGCGGCTCCAGCCTGTATGAAGCCAAACGTGATAAACATCCGCAGGTGTACTGCTTCCCGAGCAGCGTGGATGCCGTCCATTTTGAGCAGGCGCGCGATCGCAGCAACCGCCATCCGTTGCAGGATTCGATTCCCGCCCGGCGTCTTGGCTACTATGGCGTGCTGGATGAGCGCATCGATCTGCCGCTGATCGCCGCGCTGGCTGACAGTCATCCCGACTGGCAGATTATTATGGTCGGCCCGGTGGTGAAAATAGATCCGGCCAGCCTGCCGCAGCGTGCCAATATTCACTGGCTCGGCCAGCAGCCTTATCAGGCGCTGCCGCAGTTCCTCGCGGGCTGGGATGTCTGCCTGATGCCGTTCGCGCTCAACGCCTCGACCCGCTACATTTCGCCGACCAAAGTGCTGGAGTATATGGCGGCGCAACTGCCGATTGTCAGTACCGCCATTACCGACGTCGCCCGCCACTATGCCGATGAGGTCGCCGTCGCCGGTGATCATCAGCAGTTTATCGCCGCCTGTGAACGGGCAATCGCCCTCAGCGCGGCCGACCGGCTGGCGCTGGCGGGAAACATGCAGGCAAAAGTCGCTGCCACCTCGTGGGACAGCACGGTGGAACAGGTACACGCGCTGATCCAGCAGGCGCTGACCCGCAAACAGACACTGACCACGGCCAGCCCGCCGCTGACCGAACCGCAGCAGGCTAACGTCAGCGCGTTAACCCCGGCGATGCTGGAGAGTGCCGCGGTGGAGTGCCTGATTATCGGTGCCGGGCCGACCGGCCTGAGCGCCGGTTATCACTACGGTGAAGGCGCGGTGCTGCTGGAAAAAAATGCCACACCTGGCGGCTGGTGCCGGTCGGTTGAGGATCAGGGGTTCACCTTCGATTACGCCGGCCACATTATGTTTTCGCAGGACCCTTACGTCCTGCAGCTGTATCAGATGCTGCTGGGCGACAACCTGCACTGGCAGGCGCGTGAAGCCTGGGTCTATACCGACGGCGTCTTTACCCGCTATCCGTTCCAGTCTGCGCTGCATGGTCTGCCGGTGGAGGTGGTGAAGGAGTGCGTGCTGGGGGCGATTGAAGCACGTTATGGCGAAAGCGCGCCCGTAGCCGTACCGCTGGAACGGGCACGTCAGCGGCGTGACTGCTGCGCCGACGGTGCGCTGCCTGATGAGGGCAACGGCGTTGGCGAGGTGCAGGATCAGGAAGATTTCCATCACTTTATCCTGCGCACCTGGGGCAAAGGCATCGCACGACACTTCGCCCTGCCCTACAACCAGAAGCTGTGGAAAGTGCCGCTGACCGATATGGAAACCTCGTGGCTGGGCGGACGGGTGCCGTTACCGGATCTGGCGCAGATTATTGATGGCGCGCTACAGCCGCTGGCGAAACCGGTTGGTCCGAATGCCCGCTTTGGCTATCCGCTGCGGGGCGGCTTCCAGGCATTGATGTCCGGTTTTCTGCCACATCTGAAGTGCCAGCTCGAGACCGGGGCGCGCTTAATCCGGCTTCATCCGCAGGCGCACGTCGCGCTGCTGGCCGACGGACGCCACTATCGCTATCAACAGCTGATCAGCACTATGCCGCTGCCGGAGCTGATTAAACTGATGGGTGATGAGGTACCGGACACGGTGCAGCAGGCGGCGGCGCAGCTGCAGTTTGTCTCAGTCCGCTGCGTCAATCTGGGGATCGGTCGCGCCGGGCTGACGGATAAACACTGGATTTACTATCCCGGCGATACCCTGTTTCATCGCATCTTCGTGCAGGGCAATGCCAGTCCGCACTGTAATCCGCCCGGCGGTTTCGGCTTAACCTGCGAGATCACCTACAATGCCGCTAACCCGCTGCCGCTGGAGGGCGAGGCGCTGATTGAGCGCTGCCGTCAGGACTGCATCCGGGTCGGGATGATCCGCGATGACGATCGGCTGCTGTGCGCGTCGCAGGTTGATATGCCCTACGCCTATGTGGTGTATGACCATGCACGCAGCCGTAACGTGGCGCTGATCCGGCAGTGGCTGCTGACGCAGGATATTCACTTATCCGGCCGATACAGCGAGTGGGAGTATTACAACTCTGACCACGCCTTTCTCGCCGGTAAACGCGCGGCTGAAAATGTCAGGATGCAGCATCTCAGCCAGCGCACGCGCGGTTAACCCCGGTCAGGCAGCCAGCGGCTCAGGCCACGCGCTGGCTGCACTTCGCCGCTTTCAGCGACTGCAACTGCTGCAGTCGCGAATCCGCCTTATGGCTGGCGTTGAGCTTCGCAATGCCGTTACCGATACCAAAATCCCCGATGAAGCCCATCACGGTCAGCGCATCGAAGCGGCCGGTTTGATCAATCTCACTCTGCACGCTGTGGGCTTTGACGATCTCCTGATCCAGCAGTCTGCAATCCAGCACCGCCGTCTCTTCAGGCGTTACCGCGGACGCCTGCGGATACTGTTTGGTGGCGCAGCCGCTTAACAGCATCACCAGCACGCCTGACATCACTATTCTGTTCATTATTCACCGCCATCGTTTCATTGCGCTCAGGGATATATCGGCAGCGCAGCCAGCGATCGTGAATCTGTTTGCTACCAATAATGGGCGAAACCGCTACGCTAAGGTAGGATTTAGCGCGCCGCAATAAAGCCATGCCCTGCCTGCAGCCCAGGTCAGGCTGCGGGCGGCATCGGCGGGTTAATTATTTTCGCCTTATCTTTCAATTTGTTAGCCAGAATGGTGCTGTAGCTGGCATCCTTAACAGAGTAAAAGCCTGACGCGAAAGCTGCCCGATAGCGCTCGTCTGAACGAAGCTATGCGCAGCACACGCGGCAATCAGGGTTATCAGGGGACGTTTACCATGAGGTTTTTCCATGCGTTTTAAAGGATTGAACATCGGTTTTTTCATTCTGATTCTGGCGATTGCTACCCTCGCCTTTTTTGAGGTGCTGTCACCCTATTTTTCGCCGATTTTATGGGCGGCGATTCTGGCGGTGATTTTCCATCCGCTAAAAACCTACCTGCGGACCCGAATGGGCGAGCGCAATGGTCTGGCGGCGTTGCTGACCCTGCTCTGTATCTGCCTGATCGTCTTCACGCCGCTGGCGATAATCGCCTCCTCGCTGGTGGTCGAAACTAACGCGGTTTACCACAAGCTCCAGACAAACTCGGCGCAGTTCCCGGTGGTGTTTGCTGACCTGTTGCAGCATTTGCCGCGCTGGGCGAAACATTTCCTCGCCGAAAATAATCTGGATAACGCCACGCAGATTCAGGAGAAACTCTCCTCATTCGCCCTGAAGGGAGGCCAGTACGTAGCAGGCAGCGCCTTCATCATCGGTAAAGGCACCTTTAGCTTTACCGTGGGCTTTGGCGTGATGCTCTATCTGCTGTTTTTCCTGCTGAAAGATGGCTCTTACCTGGTGCATCTGATCCTGGAAGCGTTGCCGCTGTCGACCTACGTTAAGCATCACCTGCTGGTGAAATTTGCTGCGGTCGCGCGTGCCACGGTGAAAGGCACCGTGGTGGTCGGGGTGGTTCAGGGGATACTCGGCGGTCTGGCGTTCTGGTTTACCGGCATTGACGGCAGCCTGCTGTGGGGTGCGCTGATGGCGTTCCTGTCACTGATACCGGCGGTCGGTTCCGCCATCATCTGGGTGCCAGCAGCGGTATTCTTCTTTGCCACCGGCGCGCTGTGGAAAGGTCTGTTCCTGGTGGGCTTCTTTGTGGTGATTGTGGGCCTGGTGGATAACATTCTGCGTCCGCTGCTGGTCGGCAAAGATACCAAAATGCCTGACTACCTGATCCTGATCGCCACGCTGGGCGGTATGGAAATCTACGGCATTAATGGCTTTGTGATCGGTCCGGTGATTGCCGCGCTGTTTATCGCCTGCTGGAATCTGCTGTCAGGCCGCGATAACCGCGAAAACATCGAAGAGATTGATGAAGAGGTGATCGAGGAAGGCAAGAAACAGTCAGACACCGCAGCCGAAGCCGCGGCTGAAGCCGCCGCTGCGGCTGCGGATGCGGCAGCTGAAGCCGAAATCAAAGTCTCGGCATTAGCCGCCGCCGAGGCGGAGAAAACGGCCAGCGCCAGCAAAAAGTAAATAAAAAAACCCACCTGACGGTGGGTTTCTTTTTTAATCTGACAGACTGTTTAATCTGGCAACAGGCGGCTTAGTTAGTCGCTTTGTTTTTCAGATCTTCAGCACCCTGCTTGGTTTTATCCCAGCCTTTCTCGGTGCCTTCTTTGGTCTTGTTCCAGCCTTTCTGCGCGCCTTCAGTCACTTTGCTGCTGGTGGCATCGCTTTTGCCTTCAGCCGCATGCTGAGACTTGAGCTTTAACTCTTCTCCCTGATGCTGTGTCTGATGCAGTTTTTCTTTTGCGGTATCCGCGCCTTTATGCGCTTCTGCAACGGTGTTGTCTGTGGTGGTCGCGGCAAAGACTGGCGAAGCCAGTAAAATAGCAGACAGTGCAATAATTGTTTTCTTCATAATTCCCTCTGTATTGAATAGTTGCCGTGTCAGGTTTTAATCCTGGCATAGCGCGGCCAGGAAAGATTTAAGAATAAACCAGGAATGAAAAAGGGCCAGTTTGCGCCAGAAAAATCGCTATCCGCCCGATATTCACGCCCTCACCATAACGCCAGCTGCGGATCGTCATCCGGTTTTGCCTTCGCTTTTTGCGGTCGGGCAGGCGGTGCCGGTCGCTGCATCTGCTGGTCAATCCACTGCAACAACACCGCCACCAGATACGCCTGCTGCCCGGCGTTCAGTGGCTGGTCCGGCGCAATGTGGTGCCATTTACTCAGGCAGCCGCGGCAACAGATGGCGGTCGCATGCTGGGCGATAAACACCGGATGCCCGCGCATCGGCGTCTGTTTGCCGTCATTGGCCGGCCGGGCCGGGGCCAGCCGCTGGGCAATAAACTCCGCCGCATGCTGGCGCAGTACCGCTTCGCCTTTGCTGCTGGCGTAGTCATATTCTGCCCGTCCCAGCCGGAAACGCTGGCGAAACGGCGACTGTGCCAGACGGGTAAAAAGATCGTCAGAAGAGGTCATAAAGTCTCAGATCGGGCCTTAATCGTATTTGCGCCCCGCCAGATAACGCACGCCCTGCGGGCCAAACGCTTCACGGTGCAGTTCGTTGGATTGAAGATGGAACGTCTCTCCGGGGTGATAGGTGATGTCACTCTGCTCGGTGCTGATGGTGATGTCGCCACTGAGAATCAGGGCCAGCGCCTCAAAGGGATGGACATGATTATCGAGCTGGGTGGCGGCTGCGCGCTCGACCAGTACCGGTTCATCAAAACCCTGTTCGGCTAACAACGTTCTGAATTCGTGTTCCGTCATTGTTCCTCCTGCGTGTGGACCTGAACATTAGCAGTGTAGACGATCTTTATTATCTGTCGGTATGCCTGTCGCGCTGCGTAAAGTAGCGCAAGGCCGGTTGTGAGCCGGTGGTGCCAGTGCTGTACTTGCCGCTCCGTCACCACCAGGAGAGACCACAGGTATGCCTGCACCGCTTAATACCGCCCTGCTACTGATCAATCAGCGCTCGCGTAAAGGGCGGACCGACGCCAGCCGGGCGAGAACGCTGCTTACCGAGAGCGGCATCGCCCTGCTGCAGCCGCCCGACGAGGATGCGCGCAGCTACCCTGAGCTGATTAACGCTTACGCCGATCGCGTTGATGCGGTCATCGTCGGAGGCGGCGACGGTACGCTCAATGCTGCCGCGCCCGGCCTGATGCAGACCGGTCTGCCGCTCGGTATTTTACCGCTCGGTACCGCCAACGATTTTGCCCGCACCCTGGGCATCGGTGCCAGTCTGGAGCAGGCGGTGAAGGTTATTGCTGACGGTAACCTGCGCCCGGTCGATCTCGGCGAAGTGAATCAGCACCTGTTCCTCAACGTCTGCAGCATCGGCTTTTCAGCGGAACTGGCACGGAATCTGACGGCGGAATCGAAAAAACGCTGGGGTATCGGCGGCTATGCGCTGGCCGCCCTGCGGCTGTTACGCCAGAGTCGCCCGTTCAGCGCCACGCTGATCCATCAGGGTGAGCGGACGCCAGTCAAAACCGTGCAGGTTTCGGTCGGCAATGGCCGGTTTTATGGCGGTGGTATGACGGTGGAACAGCGCGCGACTCCGGATGACGGCCTGCTGGATGTTTACAGTCTGGAGTTGCAGCGAAGCTGGCAGCTGATCGCCCTGCTGCCTGCGCTGCGACGCGGCACCCACGGGCGCTGGCGTAACGTGCGGGCGTTCAGCACCACTGAATTGATCATTGAGACGCGTCGTCCTCATTACATCAATGCGGACGGCGAGATTATCGGGCAGACGCCAGCGCATTTTCGCCTGATTGCGCAGGCACTGCGGGTTTATGCGCCATCCGCTGGAGTGGGGAAATAGGGAGTCACACTTAATCGCCTGCAGCCACCGTCCGAATCAGGACTCTGTTGCGTGTTGCTCAGCATAATCAATGTGTTCTGACAGATTAACCACCAGCTTTTTCGCCATCTCCAGGGTCATGCCGAAATAGAGAGACTCCTGCTGGCGTTTGGTGAACGGGGCTTTGGGATCGTGGTAACCAAACTGCAGCACCAGCGCCTGATGACCGGTAAGCGGCCCGATGTGCCAGCCGGTGACCGGATAGAAGGTAAAACTGTTAAATTTATTCACTTTGAACCTGACCGTGAAAGCATAACGCTGATTGGGAGTCAGGCCAGCTCTGGTTATAAAAACGTGAGTGGAGAGCTGAGTCTGAACTAAATCCGCAAAATCACAAGGGGAACGGCAGAATAAGCGAAGCGTGATGCTCGCCGGGCAGGTATACGCTAACGCGCTGACCGAACAGGAAAAATCACCTGCAGACGCCGGACCGCAACGCCTGCAGGGCCTGACAGCGCGCTGCCAATTATTTTTGCGGCAGCGGAATAATTGAAATGTGGCCGTTTACCTCCAGCACCGCATATTTAATCTGGTCAAACCGTTCCAGTCCCTGACTCGATCGCGCCGCTTCCAGCACATCATCAGGGCTGATGCCGGTCATTTTCATCCGTTCAGTCAGTAAATTGCCATTCTCAACCAGGATCACCGGACCGCCATCAATCGCCTGCTCGACCACCGGGAAACGGTTTTTCAGTTTTCCCAGCACGATATCGATGGTCACCAGCGTAATGATGGTCAGGGCGGCACCGGTAACCGAAAAGTCGTCGCCCAGCAGCGCCTGCTGGGTCGCTTCACTGATGATCAGCAGCAGGATTAAATCAAACGAGGTCATCTGCAACAGCGTGCGTCTGCCGGCGATTTTGATCACCACCATCAGCACCAGATAGATACCCGCCGCACGTAATACCGTTTCCATAAAGCGCTCCTGTCAGGGATAAATCCATTGGGTGAAACGGGCCGGCGGATGCTCGCCGCTGCTGACGCTGACGGCAATGCGGCCTGGACTGCGTGGCTGCAGGCCGAGCCAGATGGCGTGATCCGGGCCGGTATCGCGCGACGAGAAGGTCAGCCGCAGATCGCTGCCGAGGGTAATCGCCTCCAGCGGCTGCGGCTGCAGCGTCTGAATTTGCAGATTATCCAGCGCCCCGTGACCGAGGGTGACGCTGAACCGCTCCGCCGTCGGTGATTTGATGCGGATCGTCATGTCCATATTGCTCTGGACCCGGCCAAAACGCTCATACTCCACCCGAATCGCGCCATCCGGCGACACGGCGCTGCCGTTACTCAGCACCCCTTTTGAAAACAGCCCGCACGCGCCGAGAATCACCAGAAGGATCAGGAGATACTCGCCGACGCGCTGAATCAGCCATTCACGGCGTATCCAGCGGACATCTTCTTTTATCGGGTAATCCCGACTGCTGATTTGCTCTTTTTTCACCGTTGCCTCGCCTCCTGTCAATACCACCCGCCAAACTGCATCCTGCCTAAAGCATAGCGGGCGTCGGTTTATTTACCGCGTCGTTCAATCCAGAACGACCAGCTGTGATAAAGCAGCGTCAGCGGCATGGCGATGGCCGCGCCCACCAGCACAAACCCCTGGGTGACCGGTGATGACGCGCTCTCACTGAGGGTAAATTGGTGCGGCACTAACCACGGATAAAGACCACACAGCAGGCCGATAAACACTGCGCCGATCAGCATCAGCGTCACCAAAAGCTGCACCAGCGGCCGGGCGCGCCACAGCGCCAGCGGCAAGGCAATCCACAGGATGACGATCGCCACACCGGCCACTTTCCCCAGCGGGCGCTGCCAGCTTTGCTGCCAGAGGTCGGCGTTAAGATAGAGTTCGATCAGAAACACCAGCAGCGCCAGCAGCCACCACAGCCAGCTCTGTGCTTCGGCCAGCGGCTGCACCTTGTCGCCAATCCGCCAGCCGATCCAGCAGCAGGCCAGCAGCGAATTAATCGCCATTAAGCCCACGCCGCTGATCAGCGGAACCATGCTCAGTCCATCGGGCAGGCCGGTGTGCGGCTGGGCGCTGATGATCATTCCGGCGCACCAGCCCTGAATAAAGGTCGCCAGCGCCGAACTGCTGGCCATAATGCGGTCCAGCCAGTGACGTAAGCGGGTGCTGCTCTGGGCGCGATACTCCAGCGCCATCGCCCGCACCACCAGCGCCAGTAACATGGCGAACAGCGGCGCGCTCAGCTCGCTGAGCAGCAGGCTGTAGACCGGCGGAAACAGCGCCAGCAAGCCGCCCGCGGCCAGCACCAGCCAGGTTTCATTGGCATCCCACACCGGCAAAATGCTGTGGGTCATCAGTTCACGCTGCTGGTCGTCGTGAAACCAGAAAAACAGCATCCCCACGCCGAGGTCGGTGCCATCCAGCAGCAGATAGAGCAGCAGCGAAAGACAGATGATCAGCGCAGAAAGATCGGCCATGGCGGACTCCTAATTGGGCGTTTTCAGCTGAATAACCACCGGTTTTCCCGACGGCAGTTCACCCTTAATCCGGCGCAGCAGATAGTGTAAGCCGAGGGCGAACACCAGCCCGTAGATCAGCAGTACCGCGAGGAAAATACCGAGCGTGGTGCTGAGCGCCAGCGGCGACACGCTCTGTGCGGTGCGCACCATGCCATAGACCGTCCACGGCTGACGCCCGACTTCGGTTACGACCCAGCCTGACAGCAGCGCGACAAAGCCGGCTGGCGAGAGCCAGGTCAGCCAGCGCAGCAAGCGCGCTGAGACCGGTAATCGCCCGCGCCAGCGCTGCACATTGGCCACCAGCGTGGTCAGCAGGATCACCCCGCCTAAGCCCACCATCAGGCGAAAGGCGAAAAAGACCGGCAGCACCGGCGGGATCGCATCGGCGGGAAATTCGCTGAGACTTTTGATGTGGCCGGTAAGATTGTGCCGCAGATAGAGCGAGCCGAGATTGGGCAGGCTGATCTCCAGATGGTTGCGCTGCGCCTGCTGATCCGGCAGCGCAAACAGCCGCAGCGGTTCGCCCTCGCCGGGTGCCGGCGGATGCCAGCCGCCTTCGATGGCCGCCAGTTTGGCTGGCTGATAGTCGCGGGTATTTTCACCGTGCAGATCGCCCAGAACGATCTGCAGCGGCACGGCAAACAGCAGAAAGGTCAGCGCACTGTTGAGCATCAGGCGTGAAGCAGCCTCAGCTTTAAAATGGCGCAGCCGCCAGGCCGCCACGCCCATCACCAGCACCGCCACGGCAATCAGTGATGCCATCACCATATGGCTGAAGCGCCACGGAAAGGAGGGGGATAGTAAGATCGATCGCCAGCTTTCGGCCAGAAACACGCCGTTCTCATCACGGCTGAAACCGACCGGCGTATGCATCCACGAATTAGCGGCCAGAATCCAGAAGGCGCTAAGAAACGCCCCGGCCGCCACCAGACAGGTCACCGTGAAATGCACCGCCGGACGAATTTTATTGAAGCCAAACAGCATTACGCCGGTCAGCGCCGATTCGAGAAAAAAGGCGATCAGCACCTCATAAAACATCAACGGCCCGATAACGCCGCCGACCTGATGTGAAAAGCGCGCCCAGTGAGTGCCGAACTGAAACTCCATCACCACGCCAGAGACCGCGCCGATTGCCACCGTCAGGGAAAAGATTGTCAGCCAGAAGTGCAGCGCATCGCGGGCGGCCTGCTGTTTGCCCCACAGCCAGCGCGCTTCAAACCACACCAGAAAAGGGGCCAGCCCCAGCGTCAGCGCCGCGAGGGTAATGTGCATGCCCATGGTTAGCGCGAACTGCGTCCGGGCTATGATTAAAACCCAGTCGGCGTCAGTCACGATCGGGCTTACCCTTAGCGCCCCGCACAGGACGCGGTGGATGAGCGTCAGACGTTAATAAGCGCGGAGGGTTAATCCGTTCTGTCATCTGAATTTCTCCGGATGTAAATGCGTCGCCGCATATCAGCGCTGCAAATCAGCAGTGCAAACTCTATTTCGCCAGGGCGGCGGTGTTATACGATTGTATTATCAGCGTAGCGAACAAATAAAAAAGCGGCCAGTTAAGCCGTGCGCCGGATATAGAAACAGGACCAGGCCAGGCTTATTTCCACTGCAGAATAATCTGGCCTTACTGAAAAAATAGTTATTATTCGCCGTGGTTGTCGCTGCGCTTAAATAAGGATAAGCGCAGCGCGTAAATAAACTACCGGGTAATTGTCCGCAACGTTACAGCCAGCCTGAACGGCGTAATTTCGCCCACAGTCCGCCGCAGGCCAGCAGGGTTATGCCGACCGCCAGCGGATAGCCATACAGCGACTTAAGCTCGGGCATATGTTCGAAGTTCATGCCGTACATGCTGAATATCACGGTCGGGATCACCAGTATCGCCCCCCAGCCCGCCAGCTTTTTCACCACCTCATTCTGCTGTACCGTCACCAGCGCCAGATTGACCTGCATGGCGCTGGTCAGCATCTCGCGCATATCCTCGGCGTCGGTCACCACATGACGGGCGTGATCCTGCACGTCACGGATATAGGCCCGCAGCGGGCGCGGGATCAGATCTTCATGCAGGTGAATCAGCTGATTACAGATCTCCTCCAGCGGCAGCGCGGCATTGCGCAGCGTCAGCAGATGACGGCGCAGAGTGTAGACCGCCTGCACCGACTGACGATCAAATTCGCTTTTGAACAGATCGTTCTCCATCTGGCCGACCCGTTCATTCAGTGAGGTCGAGAGTTCCGCATAGCGATCGACAATAAAGTCGAGCAGGCAATAGAGCGGATAACCCGGTCCGAGCTTAAGCAGCGCCGGGTTTTCTGCTGCCCGCTCACGCACCGGTGAATAGCTTTCTGACGCGCCGTGACGGATGCTGATCAGGAAATTTTTCCCGACAAAGAAATGGGTTTCGCCGAGTTCGCAGCTGTCATCTTTTGCCCGCACCGTCTTAACCACAATAAACAGCGATTCGCCGTAATGCTCAATCTTGGGCCGCTGATGGGCATAGAGAGCATCCTCGACTGCCAGTTCGTGCAGCCCGAACTCCTCTTTGATTTTCTCCATGAACGCCGGATCGGGCTGCCACAGGCCAAGCCAGATAAACGCATCCGGCTGCTTAATCACCTCACTGATTTTCTCGACATCCACCTCTTCGCCCGCACATCCCGGACGATAGACCCTGCTGCTTACGATCATCTTCTGCACTCTCCCTTTGTCGGTATCAGCAGCTTAGTCAAAGCCGCGCCGGGATCGTAAGAAAAACGGTAAAACTTTGCTGCAATCTCCCCTGCCCGATGCCTTACCACTTCACGCCCAGGCCGGTTGAGAAAGTCCCTTCGTTGAGGGTATCCGGCGTGCCGTTCACCAGGTTGCGGTGATAGCCGAGATGCAGGGTTGACCACGAGGTCAGGGTGTAACGCAGGCCGACTTCGGCATCCAGGGTAAAGACGCCATCGTCATCCAGCGAATGGCCAACGTCACCGTTGCTGTAGAGCGTGACCGATTTGCCCAACAGATAACGCTGATAGCTCCAGCGTACCGAGGCACCAAAGTGTTTCTCTTCCCGCCCGTCGCTGTAGCCATAACCAAACGCCCCGCCCAGTATCGATACCGAGAAGGAACTGAGTTCGGTATCCCACAGCTGGTAGCCCGGTCCGGTGCCTATCAGCGCCTGACGCGACAGATCTTCGACCCAGTCGCGTTTGTAGGTAGCGCGGGTTTGCCAGAAAAATTGCTCCCGGAACAGGTAATCAAAAGCATAACGCAGGCTGTAGTTGTCGGTATTGACGTCTTCATTCTCCTGCTCGCGGTTATAGGTCGCGCCGATATCGTGACGCCATTTGCCCTGCGCCAGTTTGGTATTGAGGGAGAAATTGTAATCGTCGGTTTTGGTCGAGGCTTTTTTGACCTTCATGCCGGCATCGATGTTGCCGGTCCACGACAGCTGATCGGTGCGGACTTTGGCTTT
Organism: Pantoea sp. AN62; assembly: GCF_050432985.1. Lineage (NCBI taxonomy): Bacteria > Pseudomonadati > Pseudomonadota > Gammaproteobacteria > Enterobacterales > Erwiniaceae > Pantoea > Pantoea sp. AN62. The sequence goes on from NZ_JBNPYB010000001.1 coordinate 552,234, forward strand.
CATAAACTCGTCGATACGCTTTACCGAGATCTTCTCTTCACGCTCATTGCGCTCCACCCAGATATAGCCGGGATCGGAGGCGGAGAGCCGGACCTGATAGCGCTCGCCGGTTTTCTTGTTTTCGACATTGACCGGATTTTCGCTCGCCAGGGTACTGACCACGTTCCAGTCGAGAGTGACCGTTCCGGCATAGGCAGTTTCTATCGCCAGTTTGCCATCGCTCAGGTAGCGCACCGTGCCGGTCAGCCGGTCGCCATTGTTCAGCCAGACGGTATCAGCAGCGGCCTGGTCTGCCCATCCGAGAGCGAGGCCCACCGTCAATAGCGGACTGATCAGGTGTCGTATCGGGCCGATGGTGCGATGCATAGCGTTCCCTGTTAAGGCGTCGGTCGTCTTCCACGGGCAATAAGGCACCGCTGATTGAGGCTTAATAATTAAGACTATAACAGGCAGATATGCAATGCCGGTCAGCGCGCACCGGCTCAGAATGCTGCCCGCGCGCTGGAATAAGCGAAGTGCGGAAAAGATGATTAACTTATTCGCTGTTTGCATAATCAGCATTCTTTTCCAGGCTTAAACAGGCAAACCCACATAAGGAGGCAACATGAACGACGAATTTAAAAAGTGCATTGAGGCCTGTTATCTGTGTGCCGCAGCCTGCGATCACTGTGCGGCATCCTGCCTGCAGGAAGAGAACCTTGAGATGATGCGCAACTGTATCCGGCTGGACATGCAGTGTGCCAGTCTCTGTCGGCTGGCAGCGCAGTTTATGGCGCTGCAGAGCGAATCAGCCCGCCCGCTTTGCCAGCTGTGCGCCGACCTGTGTCAGCAGTGCGGCGACGAGTGCGGTCAGCACCAGCACGACCACTGCCAGCAGTGCGCTAAGGCCTGTCATCACTGTGCTGAAGCGTGCCGCCGCATGGCCGCCTGACAGCCCCGACATCGCCCCCGGAGCCCGCCAGCCGGGGGCGAAAATCCCTGCCCGTTCCCGCAAAGGCGAAACCGCACAAATTACCTGCTGACAGCGCTTTAATCGCGGCGTCGCTTGTCCTACACTTTTATCTGTTGCACTAGATAATCAAACACAAGGTAAATCATGAGTTGCGAGTCACGTGCCGACATCGGCAAACAACTGTCGTTCGCCCTGTATGGCGCCGCCAGCCGGATGAACCGGATGCACAAACCTTTTCTGGATCCGCTGGGCCTGACCTTCCCGCAATATCTGGTAATGCTGGAGCTGTTCAGCGAGACGCCACGCAGCGTCGGCGATCTGGGGAACCGGCTGGGCATGGATACCGGCACCATTACGCCGGTTCTCAAGCGGCTGGAAGCGGCCGGGCGGATTGTCCGCACCCGCGACCGTAATGATGAACGACGGGTGTTGATCACCCTGACCGCGCAGGGTGCCGCCCTGCAGCAAACCTTGTGGACGATTACCGACAGCATTAAATCCGCCTGCAACCTGTCGGATCAGGAGCTGGCCGCGCTACGCGACACCCTGCTCGACTTCGCCCATCCGGCGCAACAATAACGCCCATCGACAAAGAGGTAACAGATGAATATCAGCATCATTGGCGCAGGCAATATCGGCGCAACCCTGGCACGCAAACTGGCCGCCGCCGGTCACACCATCCGACTGGCAAACTCACGTGGTCCTGACTCGATTCAGACGCTGGCCAGAGAAGTGGGTGCCACGGCGGTAACCCGCGAAGACGCCGTTCAGGACGCCGAAGTGATCATCCTGGCGATACCTTTCGATAAGCACCCGGCGCTGGCCAGCCTGTTAAACGCTGCACCTGCGGACGCCATCATCATTGATACCAGCAACTACTATCCGTTCCGCGACGGCGATATTGCGGCACTACAGCAGGGGCAGACAGAAAGCCAGTGGGCCAGCGAACAGCTGCACCGTCCGGTGATTAAAGCGTGGAATGCGGTACTGGCGGCGACGCTGGCCGAAAAAGGCCAGCCGGCGGGTCAGCCCGATCGCCTGGCGATACCGGTTGCCGGTGACGATGCGCAGGCGAAAGCCGTGGCAATGACGCTGGTCGACGTGACCGGTTTTGATGCGGTTGACGCGGGTTCGCTGAGCGACTCATGGCGTCAGCAGCCGGGTACGCCCGCCTACTGCACTGAACTGTCCCAGCCCGCGCTGATTAGCGCGCTACAGGCGGCCGACCGCGACCGCGCACCGCACAACCGCGATGCGCTGATCAACGAGTTCATGTCAGCCGGAGAGCTGACGCATGCGGCGATCGTGGCGCGCAACCGTGCCGTCACCGCCTGAAAAAGTGCTAAGAAGCAGACTCCTGCACACCGTCTGACGCCGGTGAGCTGAGTTTCAGGCAGACGGTGCGGCAAGGTCGCTGTTACCGTCGATCCCTGCCAGCGCCGGTGCCTCAGCAGACGCTGCGATCGGTGCCGGAACAGGCCCGGCGCGCGCCGTCGGACAGCAATACTCAGCGGTGGCAGGTGATCTCAGCCAATCGATCACCTTTCACGGCCAGGCGCCGTTTATGGCAGATGTTCAGGACAAATCGTGCAGCTCTTTGCCGAGTGGCGGGCTGAGCGTGAAGTGTGCGATGCGAATCGCCAGCCCGGCACGTTCGGGTGAGCAGCCCATCACCCCGACAAAGCGCCGCCCACGGCCGGGCCACGGACAGAGGCGTAACAGCGGCCACTGCTCGCCGTCGGTTGAGTACTGAATGCGCAGCGCCTCATTAACCAGCGTAGCCCGCAGCCAGAAGCTGCGCGGATCGCCGGGAAACAGGCCGGTTGACCAGTCTGATTTCTCGCGCGTAACCACGCAGCCTAACGCCGGCTGGTCATCATTAAATTCAATGCCCGCCTTAACCCAGTGCGTCTCATCATCCTGAATAAACAGCCCGGCCTGATCGTACAGCTGGCTGAAATCCGCCCTGACCTGCACCTGTACCGTAAAGTCCTCATCGATCCAGAATCCATAAGCGTGTCCGCTGTGCCGGGCAAAACCGTACCAGGTGCGCTGCCAGAAATCGCTGTTAAACGCCGTCTCAAAGCATAATTCACTCTGCTCAAGATGATGTACCGGCGGCGGATTGATCCAGACGCCGCCGTCGGTGGAAATTGAATCGATCGCTGACATACCTTCTCCTGTAGACGTTGCACTTGTTGCCGTCGGGTGCGGCCTGATTTGACCAGCATAGCGCGCTTACTGGAGATGCGGCGACGACAGGCAGCGTATTTAATAGCGAAACGCCTTCTGGCAATAATTTAAACCCGTGCCGATACACAGCTATTCAGGCCGGGAAACAGGCGGCGCGCCCGGCAATATAATCGGTTTATTAACGCTATTTTTGGATAACAAGACATCCAGAATTTAATAAAAACCATACCGTCATAAGTCATAACTACGGTAAACGAGGCCGCGCCCCACAACGGATTAAATAAGTCGTTCACTGCCCACAGGTTATTTTCACTCAACTTAACCGGGCGGCGGCGCTCTATCTTTGCATTCTCGCCTGGCAGTTCTGGCATTATGTTCCGCATGCCATCAATATTGGCCAGCGGGCGAGTCGAAAAGCGCTGATTTCGGCATGGCTTTCAGGCCTGACTATTACGCTGGGTAATCCCAAAACCATTGCCTTTTATCTGGCTATTTTTCCGCTGGTGATCTCCGTGGATAGGGTTTCACTGCAAACCTGGGCCATGATGCTGGTGCCGTTGACTATTCTGGCCCTGCTGCTGGTGGGCGCGATTTTATTCTGGCTGCGCTGCGGATTCGGCACTTTTTAACCCGCCCCCGCGCCCAGCGCATATTGTTCCGCTCGGCGGGTAGCATTATGTTGCTGGCGGCCATCAGCATAGTCGCAAAATCCGTCTGAACGCTGACCGGGCCTGCTTTTCAGCGAACTGTGAGTCCGGGAGGCACGGCAGTCAGCAAGGGCAGCGACCGATATTCTGCCGCTACGCCGATCAGGACCATAATTAACTGATTTATTCAGCTAACTGACGAAGCCGTTATTTTCTCCGGCAGCCCGTAAAATATTTCATTTTGTTAATATGCTGGCGTAATTCAGCTTCAGCAACCAGGATTAATCGGTCTGAGGCAATGACCTCACAAATGAATAAGGAGGAAATTTCCATGGTAGATAAATCACAAATTTTAGACCACGCTCAGGTCGTTGATGTTAATGGTGAACACGTAGGGGTTGTTGATCATTTTGAAGGTGACGATAAAATCAAGCTGGCAAAAAGCGATCCTGAAGCGGGCGGGCAACACCATATTATTCCCTTTAGCTGGGTAAAAGAGGTGGATGATAATAAAGTCATTCTCTCTAAAGCGAAGGCAGATGTTGAAAGCGAGTGGCAGACTGCATAATTTTCTGGCCGTGGCGCACGCCACGGCTCTGTTTTATCCGTTAACTTGCTGCTTATTGTCGCTCACGTTCCAGTTTGATAAATAATCCCACCCTCTAGAAAACCCAGCATGATTCACGGTATTTAGCCAGGGTAAAACACAGTTTACTCAACCATTTTTTGCTAATGGAAAGTGTTCAGTAATAAACAGCCATGCTGTCTAATTTTTTATCAAACCTGCACCGCAACAAACCATCATTCAGAGCAGTCATTCCTGCGGAAAAATATCCCTGTACCAACCAAAGCGGAAAGCAGGATATCTTCATTGCGTCCAGCATTCTGAATGCCGCTGAATGTACCGTCAGGTTTAACGGCTAGCGGGTCCTGTCACGCCCGTTCTGTCCGCCAGACACCCATGCCGGGCTGTCAGTAGCGCGGCCGGTTACCAAACCCGGCGGAATCTATCAGACCCGCTGCCGGCATCGCTCCGGTATCACCAGGTGCCCCGCTCAACTGGCTCAGGAAGCGCGCTGACCACCAGTGGCTGTCATGAATATGCAGTTCCTTTATCAGCTGCTGGTGATACGCCTGCCTGACGGATAAAGGCAGGCGCAGCGCGGTATGAATAGCCGCCGCAATCTCATCAGAATCATACGGATTAACAATAATCGCCCCCTTCATCTGTTCAGCCGCGCCGGCAAAGCGAGAGAGTATCGATTGCCCGCTGATCCGGGTGCTGCGTTTGAATGCTGACAGGGCGACCGTAAAAACGGTATCCCCCTCGCCTTCTCCGATCTCAGCCGGTCTTCAGCGTGACTGAATCGTGAAGGTTACTGAGCAGACAGTTAACCGGATGGCAGATAAAAAAGGCGTAAAGAGTGCGAAGCGGAATATAAAAATGCAGTAAATAGGGTGCAGTCGATCGTGGATATGATCAGGCGGGGAAGTGATAAACCGGGGAGCCGACCACGTCGGCCAGGTTGTGCAGCGATGATGTGGACGGGTCAGAGAAGAGAGGATGAACGCTGCCCGCAGATGAACGGACGACACCCGGCCGCCGCCCGTGATGAACGGCAGACGCCTTGCCCGCTCCGGCAGAACACTCACCTGCTCTGCCGGACACGGCGCGGCGTGATGTTGGTCGAGACTCTTGCCTGAACGGCATTAATACCGGCTGTCCGTCAGCGGCCTCCTGACCGGCCGTAAAACCGGCTTACCCGCGCTCCATCACTTTAATCCCTTCTTCAGGCTCCCATACCGCCCAGATTTCCCAGAATAAATCGTTAACCGTTTCTTTAAGCGCTTCCGGGTGAAAGCGGGTGCTGCGATAAACTGAACCGAGTCTGGCATCAATGTGTGCGTCACCGTTAGCGGTACCGATATTCATCGCAAAGGCATCGCAGTTCATCGAAAGCCAGATAATCCGGGCACAGGTACAGGAGGGAGGATTGTGCAGCGTAATATGACTAACTACTGCGTCTTCAGAAGTGTTCATAACAGGACCTATTGGCAAGTTAAATAGCGGTCAGAAGCCGGCAGGATCGCGTCTGACATCCGCTGCACCGTGGGAAGCGTGCAGCGGTCTGGTGTATCGTGCCGGCGTTACCGATGCGGTTAAGTGGCTGCTGGCGTGTTTAACGCCTTCAGCAGGCTGAACGCCACCTTCATGTGATCTTCACTGACCACAAAAGCGCGCATCACCCCGTCCGGGTCATAACCTTTCGCGATCACGCCGTCTGAAGAGAACGCCATCTGCCAGTTGTAGGCCGGATTAGCCGGATCGCCCGCCAGCTGAAGCGGCATATCCGGTGTTTTGACCTTGATCAGCATCGGAGGCAGCGTCAGGTTAGCGGCCTGTCCGGTCAGATTTTTGGCCAGGGTGATCGCCGCCAGCGTCGCCGGCTGCAGGTAAGGCATCAGTTTTCCCTCTATCTCTGCGCAGTCGCCCAGCGCATAAATATCGGGAACCGAGGTGGCGAGCGTGCGATCAACGACAATGCCATGACGCACCTCGATACCCGCTCTTTTTGCCAGCCCCGAATCGGGACGTAAGCCGATGGCGCACACCACCGCGTCAAAACACTTTTTCTCTCCGTCGCTGAAGGTAGCTGCAACAGAATCTGCCTGGCGGGCAAGTTCAGTCACTTCAGTCTGGAACATCATCTGCACGCCGCTGTTGATTAATCGGTGTTGCAGACGACCGCTGATTTCCGGCGGCAACAGCGCGGCGAGCAGACCTGCACTGCGATCAATAATCGTTACCTGTTTACCGGCACGATTAAGATCCATTGCCAGTTCGGTACCGATCAGCCCGGCTCCGATGATCAGCACCCGTGCCGCATTCATCAGCCCGGTGGCGCACTGGCGATATTCCTGCTGACTGTTGAGCGTGTAGATCAGTTCACTGCCCGGCATCGCCGGAATCACAGGCCGGGCACCGGTGGCCAGCACCAGCTTTCCGTAAGCAAAATCGCCTGCGCTGCTGTTCACCCTGCGCGCCAGCGTGTCGATGTCGCTAACCACAGTGCAAGGATGCAGCATGATGTTCTGGCTTTCGGCCCACTCCGCTGCCGTCTGACGGGTTAAGTCATCGGCCGCGCAGCGCAGGCTGATCACATGGCTCAGCTCAGGCTTGTTGTACTCATCGCAGCTGTCGGCCGCGAGAACCCGAATCGGTACCGTTTTATCCTGCTGACGAAGGTGCTTAACCAGCTGCCGGGCGGCGAACCCGGAGCCGATAATCACAATATCTTCAGACATTCGCTTAGCCCTCGAAAGGATCAAACACAGATTTACCCAGTGCGCATCCCGGACATAAGAAATCGTCAGGTACCTCTTGCCATGCGGTGCCAGGTTCAACGCCCTGATTTGGTTCACCGTCTGCCGGGTCGTACACCCACTGGCAGACGGTACAGATCATTTTCTGTTCGGCGCCTTCGCCCGCTTCTGCCATCGCCACGCCATCACGGTTTACCGCTGCGGCGGCCGCAATCGCGGCTGGCACTGCTTCCTCAGCGGGCTTTGGCGCTGAGTCAGGCAGCGGAGAGAGCGCCCATTCACGGGCGATTTTGCGGCCGTGTTCGCGACACGCTTCCAGCGCGGAGAGATCGGGACGCCACTTCGCTTTAAGCGCGATGGTCATATCGAAACCGGCATCCTGCAGTCGGGTGGCGACCCGGTCCACGGCACCGCCGGTCCAGCCATAAGAACCGAACGCTGAGGCGCGTTTATTGCGGAATTTCAGGCCAGTCATCTCTTCCAGCATGCCGGCGATTTTCGGCATCATCACGTTATTCATGGTAGAAGAACCGACCAGAATGCCTTTTGAGCGGAAGCAGGAGGTGATGATTTCATTTTTGTCGTGGGTGGAGACGTTATAAACCTTCACTGCCACCCGCGGATCGGTCTCGCGGATGCCTTCGGCAATCGCATCGGCCATCATGCGGGTATTATTCGACATCGCGTCGTAGAACAACGTGATGCGATCTTCCTGATAATCGGCCGCCCATTTCAGATACAGCTCAACGATCTGTACCGGGTTGTCGCGCCACACCACGCCGTGCGAGGTTGCGATCATGCTAACCGGCAGGCCGAAGCTGAGAATCTCGGTGATTTTCGCGGTGACCAGGCGAGCAAACGGGGTCAGGATGTTAGAGAAGTAACGCTGGCACTGGTCGAATAATTCGTTCTGATCAACTTCATCGTTGAACAGATGTTCATCGCAGTAATGCTGACCAAAGGCATCGTTACTGAATAACACCGCATCTTCCGTCATGTAGGTCATCATGCTGTCTGGCCAGTGCAGCATCGGAGTTTCAATGAAGATCAGCTTTTTACCGTTGCCGATATCCAGTGAGTCACCGGTTTTAACAATGTTAAAATTCCATTCTGGATGGTGATGATGCCCGTTGATCGAGTCGACGCCGTTTGCCGTACAGTAAATCGGAGTGCCGGGGATCAGCGCCAGCAATTCGGCCAGCGCGCCACAGTGATCTTCTTCAGCGTGGTTAATGACGATGGCGTCGATTTTTTTCAGATCGATCTCTTCAGCCAGGTTTTTGACAAAATCGGAGCGGAACCGGAGATCGACCGTATCGATCAGCACCGTCTTTTCTTCACGAATCAGGTAGCTGTTATAGCTGGTGCCACGCTGCATTTTGTACTCTTTACCGTGAAAATGCTCGACTTCCCAGTCACGTTTACCCACCCAGGAAATGTTATTTTTAACATGGATATTCATCAGAAATTCTCGCAGTGTAAGTGATAGTCCCGTATCTCTTTGCATCTGCCGTGCCAACTTTTAACTTATTGTTTTATATGAAATTAAATTAATGTCATTGTTTTAAAGACATGGGTGTGAATTGTTTTGTTCACAATGCATTGTTTTAATGACAAGGCTACGGGCAATAAAAAACCCGCCGCAGCGGGTTTGAAGAAAATTAATTTTTTGTCCTGGGCGGGATATGTACCTCACGCTCAAATCCGTTGCCGGTTAAGGCGACATCCGGATCGGCAAAAAAATCGATATTGAAGTAAGTGTCGTCAGTTAAAAGCTCAATCCGATGCCAGTATTGCGGCGGGCTGATACCAAACTGCCCGGCGTTAATGGTGACTTCCATTTCGTGGGTTGTCTCATTTTCACTGGCAAAACCAAAATATTTTACCGCACCGCACATCACCGATAGCCGGCCATAAACGCCTGCGCGGGTGTTGTGATGGGTTAACAGTGCTTTCGGCACGCTTTCCCGGTTCCAGAAAGGCGTGGAGCGGGTATGAACAAAATGTTGTGGGATGCTCTGGGTCATCGTCAATCTCCGGTTAGCCAATGATTCCGCCGCGAGTAAGCCAGTTACGGCGTTGTTCAGCGAGTTCCTGTTTTTCGGTACTGTGTTTAAACACCGCCATCCGCAGGCGCTGTTGCTGGCTATAGCGCTCTTCCCGGCTCAGTTCGGGATCTTCACTCAGCGCGCACAGCAGCGTATTCATCTCGCGAATGACATTGTTCGCTAAGGCGGCCTCGACCGCCCTGTTCACCTCTTCTCTATGGTTCATGGCATTACCCCATATAAGTATTAAGCTGTTGGAGCAGCAGTGCGCCTGCGACGATAAGGGAGACCGGGGTGTAGGGAATATCTAAATCGACCCAGGCTTTGCGTCCGTTATACACCGTTTCGAAATGCAGCCGGTCCGGGGCACTCTGTCGGTAAGTAAACACCGGTCCACGCGGACCGCCGAACGCCGCCCAGCGCAATGAATTGGCGGCGGTTTCGAGCTGTTCTGTGGTAAGCACATGCGTCGTTTTCAGGTCGGACATGGTTCTGCTCCTTAAAAAAGTCTCTGTATGAGACAGAGCAAACTTTGTGCCATTTTTTAAGTGATTGATATTCCTCATCAGGTCAACGTGATATTGTGTTTATAACAACGTAATACATTGTTATTAAGACAACCCGTGTGCAGGTGACTATATGGCTTTATCTGTTGAGACGCTGGCTGGGCTGGCAGTGGATATTCAAAAAGGCGTAAGCGGCCGCGATCGCTTTAGCCAGATGATTAAGAGTATCCACGCCGCGCTGCACTGCGACGCTACCGCGCTGTTACGCTATGAAAAACAGCAGTTCAGACCGCTGGCCACCGCTGGCCTGGCACCTGACGTGATGGGACGCCGGTTTAAACTTGACGCCCATCCCCGGCTTGAGGCGATTGCGCGCGCCGGTGATGTGGTACGTTTCCCGGCCGACAGCACGCTGCCCGATCCCTATGACGGCCTGATCCCCGAACAGGGTGAATTACATGTGCATGCCTGCGTCGGGATGCCGCTCTTTTCGGGACAGCGGCTGATCGGGGCGCTGACCCTCGACGGCATTAACGCTACCCAGTTTGATAATTTTAGCGATGAAGAGCTGCGCGTGCTGGCAAGCCTGACCGCCGGTGCGTTAAATAATGCTCTGCTGATGGAACAGTTAGAAAAGCCGGCCTCCTCTTTTACCCCGCTGCCCTTCCGGCCTGAAGAGGATCAGGAGATGCAGATCATCGGTGAATCTGCCGCGCTGCTGCATCTGAAAAAAGAGATCGGCGTGGTTGCGCCCTCTGACCTCAGCGTGCTGATCATGGGCGAAACCGGGACCGGCAAGGAACTCATCGCACAAGCGATCCATCGCCATTCTCATCGCGCGGCCCGGCCGCTGATCTATCTCAATTGCGCAGCGCTTCCGGAAACCGTAGCGGAAAGTGAGCTTTTTGGTCACGTAAAAGGGGCCTTTACCGGCGCGATTCACGATCGTCCGGGTAAGTTTGAGCTGGCGGATAAAGGAACCTTATTTCTGGATGAAATTGGCGAACTGTCGCTTTCGCTGCAGGCCAAACTGCTACGCGTGCTTCAGTACGGCGACCTGCAGCGGGTCGGCGAGGACAAAGCGCTGACCGTTGATGTACGGATTATCGCTGCGACCAACATGGATATGCGTAAAGCGGTCACCGAGGGGCGATTCCGGGCGGACCTGTTCCACCGCTTAAGCGTTTTCCCGCTGTTTGTTCCGTCGCTGAATGAGCGCCGCGACGATATCGTGCTGCTGGCCGGTTACTTCTGCGAGCAATGCCGGATGAAGTTCGGGCTGATGAGCGTGGCCCTGAGTCCGGCGGCCAGCAGCCTGCTTGAAGCGGCGGACTGGCCAGGCAACGTTCGCGAACTGGAGCATGCAATTTATCGGGCGGCGGTTATCGCCCAGGCTGAATCGCCAACCGGCGAAGTGATCCTGTTTCCCCAGCATTTCAGCTTCGAGAATCAGGCGCCGCCTGAGTCACGATTGACCGAATCGGTTAACAGCATGCCAATGATGAGTCTCAACGATGCCACCCGTAAATTCCAGTATGACTACATCCGCCATGTCTATGAAAATAATGGCAAAGTCTGGGCCAGAGTGGCGCGCCAGCTGGAGCTTGATCCCGGTAACCTTCATCGTCTGGCCCGCAAGCTGGGCCTGAAATAGCAATAACGACGGCTGAGTGCCGGCAATTTTCTCACTACGGTATCTGCCAGCGCACCTTGCCATGAAGGCACGCTGGCACAGCCATAGCCGCTGCTGCTGTTGTTGTTGTTGTCGTTGTTGCCACTTTTGCCGCGGTTGCCGCTGCTGCTGTCGTTGTTGCCACTTTTGCCGCGGTTGCCGCTGCTGCTGTTACTGTTGCTGCTGTTGTTGCCACTGCTGTCGCTGTTGCAATACAGCTCCCCGCCTCGCCTCAGCCTGAAAAGTCAGTTTCCCCTGTTGCTCCGCCGCCTGCTTCAACTCAACGGTAAAACGCGAGGCATGAGGTTGGCCTGATGTCATCGTTTAATGGCTGGCGGGCAACTCACGCCACTGCACGGTACGCTTTACACTCTTCGCTATACCAGACAGGTCGGCTCGATTCATCCGGCGGGATGCGGCTTTCTGCCCACGGACCGGCTGTCAGCCTGCCTGATCTTCTGTTGCGGAGCGTTAATCACAATGAAAAATATCCATCGCCCGGTGCTGATACTGGCTGGCTCCCAGGCGATATTTCAGACCATTTCTATCCTGACAATGACGATTGGCGGTCTGGCCGGTGACCTGCTGGCCCCTTCGCCCGCCCTGATCACCTTGCCGTTGTCGATGGCCAGCCTCGGCACCGCTCTTGTCATGTTTCCGGCGTCATTGTGGATGAGCAAAGTCGGCAGAAAAACCGGCTTTATCAGCGGTGCGCTGAGCGGAATTGTTGCCGCCGCCGTTTCAATGACAGCAATGGCACTGCACTCTTTTCTGCTGCTGTGTCTGGGCATGTTTTTCCTCGGCGTTTATCAGGCTTTCGCACAGTTTTACCGCTTTGCGGCAAGCGAAGCGGCGCTGCCCGCGTTACGGGCGAAAGCGATTTCGCTGGTGCTGGCCGGTGGCGTCGTCGCCGCCCTGCTGGGGCCGCTGCTGGCGCGCAGTGGCAGCGCCCTGTTCGCGATCCCTTACCTCGGCTCGTTTCTTTTTATGGGGATTATGGCGTTACTCGGCGTGGTGGTGCTTTCCGGTCTGCAGATGCCGCCGCCGCAGAGCGCCGTGCCGGATCCGGTCGCAGCCCGGCCGTGGAAAACCGTGCTGTCCCAGCCCGCGTATCTGGTGGCACTTTTCTCCGCCGCCTCCGGATTCGGCATTATGGTACTTGCGATGACGGCGACGCCAATTGCAATGCATCATCATGCGTTTGACCTTAGCCAGAGCGCTGAAGTGATCCAGCTGCACGTGCTGGGTATGTTTCTGCCCTCCTTCTTTACCGGCAAACTGATTGCGCGCTTTGGTGTGATTAGCATCATGCTGACCGGCGTCCTGCTTATGCTGGGTTACATTGGGCTGGCCTGTATCGGGGTCAGCTGGGGAGGATTTGCCGGTGCGTTAATCCTGGTCGGCACCGGCTGGAACTTTCTCTACATCGGCGGAACCACCCTGCTTGCGACGACCTATACCACCAGTGAAAAAGGGGTGGCGCAGGCGGTCAACGACATGAGCGTGTTTATCTTCTCTCTTATTTGTTCACTGAGTGCCGGATCGCTGCTCAGTCTGTACGGCTGGAAAACCATGAACCTGCTGTTATTGCCGTGGGTGCTGCTGCTTGCGCTGCCGCTGCTGTGGCTGGCCTGGCATCAGAAACGGCTGACGGCTGCAACTACGTCATAATATGACAATGGATGAACGCGCCATTCAGCCGGCCGCAGGGGTAAGCGACCAGCAGCCCGCAGGCTGGCTGAGGCCACCGAGTAACGCGTTACGCCTGCCCGATCAATGAGCAGGTAATGTGATCGGGTCGCCGATAAGGATATTCATAACGCAGATGATCGTGATATGGCTGACTGACGATAACACCACGCTCTTCCTTCCCTGTTAATAAAGGATCCACCATGAAAAATGCCCTGATCGTGATTGATATTCAGAATGACTACTTCCCCGGCGGGGCCTTTCCGCTTGAAGCAGCAGATGAGGCGTGTAAGGCGGCCGTTAAAGCGATTAACGACGCGCAGCAAAAAGGATGGCTGATTGTCGGCGTTCAGCATATCGCCACCGCTGAGGCACCTTTTTTCCGCCCGGAGAGCGAAGGCGCAGCGTTTCATCCGGATATTGCTGCGGCGCTGGGCAATGCGCCGGTGGTGGTTAAGGCTGAAGCGGACAGCTTTTTTAACACGAATCTCGAACCGTTACTCAGCGAGCACGGTATTACCGATATCTATCTCACCGGCATGATGACGCAGCACTGTGTCACGCATACGGCGCTTTCTCCCCAAAGCCAGCCAATGAAAGTCCACATTATCGCTGCGGGTTGCGCAGCACCGACCCGTGCGCTGAGCGATCTCGCCCTCTCCGGCCTGCGGGTGCGCTGTAGCGTGGAACAGGCAATCCTGAACTAAGCGGCGCCCTTTACCGCCTGCAGAGGCCGGTAAGGGTGATCGTCGCGGCGCGTCATAAGCCCCGATATCGCACCGATCAGACTGCCGGCTTTGTCGTAGCCGGCTTTATCTCTCCCGCTGAAGCGGCCTCTTTTTACAACAGTTCGGCGGGCTGACTCAGTGGTTATCCACCGCTTCAGGTACCCGCGCAATCACTTTGATTTCAAAATCAAAGCCCGCCAGCCAGTTGACGCCGACCGCCGTCCAGTTCGGGTAAGGCGCCTGCCGCCATATTTCATTTTTAATCGCCAGCACCGTGGCGAACTGGTTTTCCGGATCGGTATGAAATGTGGTGACGTCTATCAGATCATCCAGCGTACAGCCCGCTGCGGCCAGCGTGGCTTGCAGGTTACGAAACGCCAGTCGGACCTGCTCAGCCAGTTCAGGTTCAACCGAACCGTCGGCACGACTGCCAACCTGTCCGGAAACAAACAGCAAATCACCGGATTTAATCGCCGCAGAATAGCCATGCTTTTCGTATAGCGCATGACGCCCTGCCGGGAAAATCACTTCACGCTGCATCATAAAATCGCCTTATTGTGGATTGACGTGACGGCGCATGGAAAACCACGCCCCCGATTCAGATACGAACCGTATATGAATAAATCATGCATACGCCTCGTATGTCAATTAATATACGCAGCGTATCAACGAGGGAGGAAATATGGCTGCAGGTCGTCGTGCTGAAACAATGAAAGAGAATCGCAGTAAACTGATCTTTGCTGCCCGCAAGGCCTTTGCCGAGCGGGGATTCGCCGAGGCATCGATGGATGACCTGACGGCCAGCGTCGGGCTTACCCGGGGGGCGCTGTACCACAATTTTGGCGATAAAAAAGGCTTACTGGCTGCGGTAGTGGCGCAGGTGGACAGCGAGATAGCGCTGCGTGCCAGAGACGTTGCCGCCGCCGCTGATACCGCATGGGAAAAGCTGATGCTGGAGGGGGCCGCGTACATTGAAATGGCGCTCGACCCGGAAGTGCAGCGTATCGTATTGCTTGATGGGCCGGCCTTTCTTGGCGATCCCACCCGCTGGCCCAGCCAGAATGCCTGCCTGGAAGCCACCCGCAGCGCCTTAGCGCAAATGGCGGCGAGCGGCACGCTCAGGCCGGTCGATGTGGAAGCTGCGGCACGCCTGCTCAACGGCAGCGCATTTAATGCTGCGCTCTGGGTGGCAGCCAGCGATAACCCCAGACAAACGCTGCCCAAAGCAATTGAGGCGTTCAGGCTGCTGGCAGGTGGATTGCTGTCGGCAGGTTAAGGCCGGTTCCGAAACAGACCGGCGACCTGAGCCGCCGGGTTTAACTGTTTTCCCGATGATCCGGCGGAGTGGATAGCACCTCGCCAGCGTAACCGATCGATCCTTGCCGTTACACCACGGGCAAACCCAGGTTCTCGCGTAGCGTGGCAAACGGGTAATCGTCACGGAACAGCCCCCGGCGGCGCAGTTCCGGGATCACCCGTTCGACAAACAGGTCGAGCTGTTCCGGCATGATGGCGGGCATGATGTTAAAGCCATCCGCGCCGCCCTGTTCCAGCCACAGCTGGAAATCATCAGCAATATCCTGCGCGGTACCGACAATCACCCGGTGCCCGCGTGAACCCGCCGCAATGGCTGCCAGCTCACGCAGCGTCAGGTTTTCACGTTTTGCCATTTCGGTCATCAGCTTAACGCGACTCTGATTCCCTTCACCCGGCGGCACCTCCGGCACCGGGCCATCCAGCGGATACTGGCTGAGATCCATGCTGAATCGCAGCGAAAGCTGACGCAGCCCATTATCAATATCCACCAGCGTATTCAGCTCCTTCCACAGCGCCTGCGCCTCTTCGCGCGTGCGGCCGACAATCGGCATCACGCCAGGCATGATCACCACATGATCCGGATTACGTCCGGCAGCAACCACCTGCTCTTTCTGGCTGCGGTAGAAGGTTTGCGCTTCCTCAAGGCTGGCGGCGGCGGTGAAGATCACCTCTGCGGTCTCAGCCGCCAGCTTCTGACCATCGGCAGAGGAACCGGCCTCAATAATCACCGGACGCCCCTGCGGAGAACGGGTGATGTTAAGCGGGCCCTGTACCTGGAAATGCTCGCCCTGATGGTTGATCGGCTTGATTTTGTCATCGACAAAATATTCACCGGTCTGCTTGTTGGGCTGAACCGCACCCTCTTCCCAGCCTTGCCATAACTTGTTGGTGACCTCGAGGAACTCGCGCGCCCGGGCATAGCGTGCGGCGTGGTCGGGCATATCGCTGCGGCTGAAGTTACGGGCAACATCGTCTGAAAACGAGGTCACGACGTTCCAGGCTGCGCGCCCCCGGCTGATGTGATCCAGCGATGAGAAGCTGCGCGCCAGGGTAAAGGGATCGCTAAAGGTGGTAGAGGCGGTCGCCGCCAGGCCAATGCGACGGGTATTGACCGCCAGCGCGGAGAGCATCGTCAGCGGTTCCAGTCGGGCCATGGTCGACGGCAGTCGGTACATGCTGGTTGCCAGCGCATCGCCGACAAAAAACAGGTCGAACTTACCCGCTTCCGCTTTTTTGGCGAGGGTGATCAGCCAGTCGATGTCCGTGGGATCGCCGAGCTGCTGGGTCAGACGCCAGCCGCTGACGTGTTGTCCCACCGGCTGAACGAAAAGACCGAGTCGCAGGCGACGTGATGATGTTGGCTGTTGCATAAAAGATTCCTGGTCGGTAAAGGTGAAAAGTCGGGCCGCAGCCCGGCTTAAACAAGGTGGTCAGTCGCCAGCAGTGCCTGCTCCAGCGTCGCCGCGGTCAGGGTAAACGGCAGGCGTTCTGCACTGGCTTGGGGAAACTTAATCTGCTGCGCGAGAGTGTGCAGACGTGCAGCGCGATCGCCACTCAGGGCCGGCAGCGTTAGCGGCATCGCATATTGACGTAACAGTGCCAGCAGCCCGGCATCAGGCTCACCGTGATGTTCAATCAGCGACTGCACCAGCAGGCTGTACCCGACTTTCTCGCCGTGCAGCCAGTGGTGCAGCTCCGGCTGGTGGGTCAGTTGATTATGAATGGCATGGGCAACGCCCGGCGTAGGCAGCACGTCACGCACGCTGTTCGCCAGTCCGGCCAGCACGATACTGGCATCAATCACCCTGACCAGTGCCGGCGTGACCTGCTGCTGCTGGTTGGCTGCCACCGCCGCGTCACCCCACTGCTGAAAGGTCTCCAGCGCCCGCCGTGCGGTCATCACTTTAAGCTCCAGCGCCAGGTCGTCCGGGTTGTGACGCTGATACGGCTGGAATTCGTAATATTTTGCCAGCGCATCAACAATGCCCGCTTTCAGGTAACGCACGTCGCTGCGCGCGATCACTTCGCTGTCTACCAGCACCAGCTCGGGCATTTTCCCCAGCGGCTGACTGCGCAGATGCTCTCCCCGATCGCTGTAGATGATGGCAAGCGGCGACCAGGCGGCGCAGGTGGCGGCCAGGGTGGCGAAGTTAACCAGCGTGACGGCCGGGAGCTGGCTGGCTGCGGCTTTGGCGGTATCCAGTACCCGTCCACCGCCAATCGCCAGCAGCAGCTCAGCCCCCTGCTGTTCGGTATTGTGTTTTAAGTGGGCGATCGCCTGTTCAGTACATTCACCGGGTAAATACTCCAGCTGCCAGCTAATTCCGCTAGCCTCAAGACTCTGGCTTAATTCCGGATTAACCGCCTGCCAGGCGTGCGGCGAGGTAAATATACGAATATGCGTGGCGTAAGGTTTAATAAATTCACCGGCACGGGCGCGCAGGCCAGCCTCATGCGCGTAGGCGCGCGGAGATTTAATCGCTAACACGTTTCTATCCTGTTTATAGGTAAGGCCGGTTACAGGTAACGCCGGTTTATAAGGGAGGCTATAACCGATAAAGTTAATTTATTACATGGAGTTAATGGCGTTTTGTTATAGCGGCATTTGTTTTTTTCATACTACGGCAACCACCAATTTAAGCAATCAAAAACCGGCCAATTCAATTTCACAAATAGGCATTAGGATAGTTATTTTTCAGATATAGCCACCGGGTTTTAACTGTTAATCTCATTAACCTTAAACGCTGACTTAATTATCCGCCCGCCGGGTGGCTATTCCGGGAAATATTATGCAACTCGACTTTCGTCAGGTGAGAGCAGATGAAATCACTCTCTATCTGGCGCTGATGCACGCCGCTTATGCGCCGGTAAAAGCACTCGGCATCCATTTCGATGCCGCCACGGCCGATCGGGATAAGGCGCTGCGCCATCTGCAAAGTCACGGAGTTTATGCGCTGTATGCCGACGGTGTAATGGTCTCCTCAGTGACCCTGCGTTATCCCTGGGGGCCGCTGCCCGGTCCGTTTGGCCTGCCGCACATCGGCTGGTTTGGCGCGCATCCGGATTATGCTGGCCAGCATTTTGGCCGGCAGATTCTCCATCGGCTGGAGCAGGAGATCCTGATTGGTCAGCTGCGCGCACCGGCCGTCTCTCTCGGTACCGCCCTCAGCCATCCGTGGCTGCAACAGCTCTACCTCAAGCGTGGCTTCCAGCCGATGCATACCACTGACCTCGGTAAAGGCCACATCACCCTCTATATGAAGAAAGTGCTGGATGAAGCGGCACACCATGCCTGGCTGAGCCGTCAGGTACCACCACAAGGGAACATCGCATGAGCACCTTAGATCAGGCGGCGCTGGGCGAACGGTTGATCGCGTTGCGCCATGAACTGCATCGTTTTCCGGAACTGTCGAACCAGGAATTTGAAACCACCGCCCGCTTGCGGCAGCAGCTGGAGCAGCATCAGATCCGCATCCTCGATCTACCGCTGAAAACCGGCCTGGTGGCGGAGATAGGATCGTCATCGGGACCGCTGGTGGTGCTGCGATCTGATATTGATGCGTTGCCGATTGAGGAACAGTCCGGCGTCAGCTTTCGATCGGAACGTGCTGGAGTCATGCACGCCTGCGGCCATGATTTCCACTGCACCGCGGCGCTCGGTGCGGCAATCCTGTTAAAGCAGCAGGAAGCCAGCCTGTCCGGCCGGGTGCGCATTTTGTTCCAGCCGGCGGAAGAGACGGGCCAGGGCGCGCCAGCGGTGATCGCTACCGGTGCCCTCGCCGATGCGCGGGTGATTTTTGGTCTCCATAACGATCCCTCGCTGCCGGCGGGAGTGATCGGCAGTAAAGCGGGTCCGCTTACCGCCGCAGTAGATCGCTTTGATATCAGCATTACCGGCATCGGCAGTCATGCGGCCAAACCCCATCAGGGTAACGATCCGATTGTTATTGCGGCGCAGATTGTCGCCGCTGCCCAGACGCTGATCAGCCGTAACGCCCCGTCCGCCGATAACGCGGTGGTCTCGATTACGCAGATTCACAGTGGCAGCACCTGGAACGTCATTCCGGAAGGTGCCTGGCTGGAGGGGACGGTGCGATCGTTTTCGCAGCCTACCCGCGAACGGCTTGAGCAGCGCTTCCGTACCCTGGTGGCGGGCATCGGCGCGGCGTTTGATGCGCAAATCAGCTTTAACTGGCAGGCCGGACCGCCGTCCGTAGTGAATGATGCCTACTGGACAGAGGTTGCACTGCAGCAGGCCAGCGCCAGCGGATTTGAAGCCCGGGTGGTGGAAGCCAGCCCGATTGGCGAAGACTTTGCCTTTTACCAGCAACAGCTGCCCGGCGCTTTTATGATGATCGGTACCGGAGAACCCTATGCGCTGCATCATCCGGCATTTCGTATTAATGATGCCGTGCTGCTGCCCACCGCACGCTACCTGGCCGATCTGGCGCGGACAGCACTCACACTGCCGGAGCCGTCCTGATGAGCGGGACCGCCGCGCTGGCTGAGCGCATCGTCCACAGTCAACCGGATGCGCGGACACGCGACCACGCGCGACAAGGGATAGCCGATTTTCTGGCGGTGAGCTGGCCGGTGTTACAGGGTCAGGTGCCCGATAGCGGCTTACCGGCGCTGCGTACCGTCTACGGTGATGGCGGCATCCGTTCGCAGGCATTGCTGCTCGGCTACGCCGGTCATGCGCTCGATTATGATGATTTCCATGCCGATTTCCGCGGTCACCCCAGCGTGGTGATCCTGCCGGCGCTGTTTGCCTGGCTGTCAGGCCAGCCCGCCGCCAGCGTGGAACAGTTCTGTGATGCCTATGTGGTGGGGGTGGAAACGGCCGGCCGGCTGGGACTGGCGGCCAGCCAGCAGCACTATGCGCTGGGCTATCACAACACCGCGACGCTGGGCACCCTTGCCGCCGCCGCGGCGCTGGCTCGTTTCCTCGGCCTGTCCGCTGCCGCCACCGCCAGCCTGCTGGGGATCGCGGCTACCCAGGCCAGCGGTTTACGCGCTCAGTTTGGCTCGGCGGTAAAACCGCTGCATGCCGGCCTGGCGGCGGAACGTGCGGTGACCTCGGCCCAGCTGACGCTGGCTGGCATGACGGGCCGACCAGAAAATGTGATTGAGTCCTTTCTGGCCGCCAGCAGTGATGGCCAGGCGCAGCCGGAAAAGTTGACGCAGAACTGGGGTCAGCCCTGGCGTATCAGCGCCCCCGGGCTGGAGTTTAAGCCGTTCCCGACCTGCGCCGGTACCCACAGCGCGGCGGAAGCGGCGGGTCTGCTACGCCAGCAGTGGCTGTCCAGCGGCCAGCCGCTTGATGCACTGCTGCGCCAGATCGTGGCTATCGCCGTCGCCTTTCCGCCCGGCGGTGACATTGCCGCCCCGGTCACGGTACCAGCCAACGGTATCGAAGCGCGCTTTAGCCTCGAATATGTGATTGCCGCGATGTTGATTTACGGCGATCTGCGTTTGTCAGATTTTGCCGAAGGCGATGTTAATCCGGAGATTATGCCGCTGGCCGCCCGCGTTCGCCGTATGCCGGATCCTTCTGCGCCGCCGGATGCCCTCAATCCGGCACAGCGCTTTCACCGCGTGACGCTGTCGCTGGCGGATGGCACCACACGGCATCAGCAGCGCACGCGGCAGGAATCGCTGGCGGAGGGCGTTGATGTCGGGCGTAAACTGCGACTGGCACTGGGTGACAGCTCACCGGAACTGCTGGCGCACAGCGCGCTGCGCTCAACCGCCGATTTGCAGGCAGTGACAGACGCACTGCTGCAAAGTCTGCGGCCATAGCGGCTTAGTGTGGCGGAATAAAAGCCCGCACCGGCGGCCGTTCGCCCCTGAATTTCCGCACCTGCACCACCGTAATCTGTCCGCTGCAGCCCTGGGTCAGGGAGGAGGTGCCGATGTCCAGCGTCAACACGTTCGGATTACCGTGACGGCATAACGGGCGGGCGGCGGCAGGATCGACCGGATCGTACCAGGCACCGGTAGGCAACTGCAGCACGCCAGCCATGATGCTGTCGGTGACGCGGGCACTGGCAAGCACGTGGCCGCGATCGTTGTACAGCTCAATCAGATCGCCCTCGGCGATAGCCAGCCGGGCCGCATCCTGCGGATTGAGGCTGCACACTTCCCGTCCGTCGCGCTTACCGCTCAGGCTAAAGTCGCCAAAATCGAGCTGGCTATGCAGGCGCGTCGCTGGCTGGTTGGCAATCAACCAGAAGGGATGATCAGCCGTCGGCTTTTGCTGCGGCTCACGCCACACCGGATGTCCCGGACAGTTTTGATAGTTAAAGCTGGCGATGGTGGCGGAGAAGATCTCAATTTTTCCGCTTGGTGTCGGCAGCGGTGCGGCATCAGGATCGGCACGAAACGCGTTGATCATCCGGCCACCATCCTTTAACTGCGGCAACGTCAGCACGCCCTGCTGC
This sequence comes from Pantoea sp. AN62, assembly GCF_050432985.1. Classification (NCBI taxonomy): domain Bacteria; kingdom Pseudomonadati; phylum Pseudomonadota; class Gammaproteobacteria; order Enterobacterales; family Erwiniaceae; genus Pantoea; species Pantoea sp. AN62. The sequence continues at coordinate 573,753 of NZ_JBNPYB010000001.1, forward strand.
CAGAACGTGTCGAAATCCGGAATCGATACCTGGTGTGCCGCCAGTTTTTGCTGTAGCTGATGGTAATGATGTTGCAGCCAGCCACGCGCATCACGCCCTTCGGTAAACGCCTCTTCCCTGCCGAGCCGCCGCGCCAGTTCACTGAAAATCGTGTAGTCATCGCGCGCTTCAGCATAAGGCGCAGCCACCGGCTGCATCGCGATTAAATGCCGATCGGTTGGCGCACCGCCGATATCTTCCCGCTCCAGCTTCATGGTGGCGGGCAACACAATATCGGCGTGGCGAGCGGTGGCGGTCCAGGCGCTCTCATGCACGATAAAAGTATCGAGCTGACAAAAAGCCTGACGCAGGCGCGCCAGATCCTGATGATGATGAAAAGGATTGCCGCCCGCCCAGTAAGCCAGACGGATATGGGGATAGCGCAGCTGACGGCCGTTGTAATCAAATCGGGTGCCCGGATTCAGCAGCATATCGGCAATCCGCGCCACCGGAATAAAGCGATCGATGCCATTTTTACCCTGCGGTAAGGCCGGAAAGCTGACCAGATTATGGTGTTTGCCATAATGGCCCAGCGCGCCAAGCGCATAGGTGTAGCCGCCGCCGGGCAGGCCGGGTTGGCCGAGTGCCGCCGCCAGCACCAGGCCGAGCCACACCGGTTGTTCGCCGTGCTCGGCGCGCTGTAACGCATGCGCCACCGTCACCAGCACCCGTTTGCCGTGCAGCTGACGGGCGAACTGTCTGATAACGTCGTGGCTGACGCCACAGATGCTGGCCGCCCAGCGCGCATCGTGCACTACGCCATCCTCTTCACCGCGCAGATAAGCCACCATCTCTGGCCAGCCGACGCAATAACGGGCCAGAAACGCCTCATCGGTTAACGCCTCTTCGATCAGCACTGCCAGCAGACCGAGCATAAACGCCGCATCGGTGCCGGGTCGCAGTGCCAGCCACTCGCCCCGCGTGTCGTCCGGCAGATCGCTTTTCAGCGGACTGACCGAGATAAAGCGGGTTCCGCGCCGCGCCGCCTGCTGCATAAAATCACGTTCGGTATGCTCACTCAAACCGCCACTGGCGACCTGAGAATTTTTCAGCGCCAGTCCGCCAAAGGCCAGCACGATATCGCTGTGGCTGGCGATCTCTTCCCAGCTCACGCCACGGCGGGCAATTTCGTTCATCTCACCGACGATGTGCGGCAGCAGCACCGAGGCCGCGCCGGAACTGTAACTGTTGACTGACCGGACATAACCGCCGAGCGTGGTGTTAAGAAAGCGGTGCACCTGACTTTGTGCATGATGGAAGCGACCGGCGCTGGACCAGCCATATGAGCCGCCAAAAATTCCGGCCGGCCCCCAGGTCTGCCCGACCCGCGAGAGTTCCTGCGCCACCCGTTGCAGGGCGTCGTCCCAGTCGATGGCGATATAGTCATCGACCCCGCGACGCGAGTCGGGACCCGGCCCATTCTCCAGCCAGCCACGCCGCACCATCGGGCGGGCAACCCGCGCCGGATGATTGAGTGCCTGCTGGAAGTTTTGCAATAAAGGACTGGGATGAGGATCGCCCTCGAACGGAGCGATAATCAGGCGATCGCCTTCGCGCCGGGCATGAAAAGCCCCCCAATGCGCGCTGTGCATTACCGGTTTCTGCGTCATCACGTTTCCTGGCTTACGGGCAACAAAAAACGCTGCTTACAGCACCGTTGCAATAAAGTTTCTGACCCGTCCGTTGGCCGGATCGTCGAGCACCTGTTGTGTCGGACCCGCGGCGATAATTTTGCCGCTTTCCATAAACACAATGTTGTCCGCCACTTCGCGAGCAAAGCCAATTTCGTGGGTCACCACCACCATGGTGATCCCGGAGTGCGCCAGCTGCTTTATCACCTGGAGCACTTCGCCGACCAGCTCAGGATCGAGCGCGGACGTCGGCTCATCAAACAGCAACACGCCGGGGTCCATCGCCAGCGCACGGGCAATCGCCACACGCTGCTGCTGACCGCCGGAAAGATTTTGCGGCCACTCCTGCTCGCGTCCGTCCAGACCCACCTGTTTCAGCAACGCCAGCGCTTTGCTGGTCGCCTGCTGGCGATTCTGTTTTTTCACCCGCATCGGTGCATCAATGATGTTTTGCAAGACGGTGCGGTGCGGGAACAGATTGAACTGCTGGAACACCATGCCGATTTCAGCGCGCTGGCGGGCAATCGCCCGGCTGCTGAGTTCATGCAGCGCCTGGCCCTTTTGCTGATATCCCACCCTCTCTCCGCCAATACGGATGGTGCCGCCATCGAGCTTTTCGAGGTGGTTGATACAGCGCAGCAGAGTCGATTTACCCGAACCGGACGGACCGAGGATAACGGTCACCGAGCCGGCGGGAATATCGAGGTTAACTTCATCGAGAATGGTCACGCCGGAGAAGCGCTTGGTGACCTTGCGCAGTGCGATCGCTTCAGCCATTGCTGGTGCTCCTTGCGGTTTTCAAGCCAGAAAAGCGCGCCAGTGACGGCCATAAACGGCGCGTTTCACGGCGGGTGACGCCGCGGCCAAAATAACGTTCGACGTAATATTGTCCCACCGACAACACCGAGGTCATCAGCAGATACCACAGCGTCGCGACCAGCAGCAGCGGGATCACTTCATAGGTGCGCTGATAAATAATCTGCGCCGAGAACAGTACGTCCTGCAGTGAGATCACCGATACCACCGCGGTGGTTTTTAACTGGCCGATAATTTCATTACCGGCGGGCGGCAGAATGGCACGCATTGCCTGCGGTAACACGGTATAGCGGAAAATCTGCGCCGGGCGATAACCGAGGGCGCGTGCGGCTTCAACCTGCCCATTACCCACGCTCTGGATGCCGGCACGCACAATCTCTGCGGCATAAGCAGACTGATGCATCACCAGCGCGATCACCGCGGCGCTGAACGGGCTGACCAGCGCATTGGACTGGGCGCTCCAGATCTCGCCATAACCGGGGATCGACAGCGCGATTTTGGGATAAAGGGCCGCGATGTTGTACCAGAGAAACAGCTGCACCAGCATCGGCACGCCGCGGAAAAACCAGGTATAGGCCCAGCTTACCGCGACCAGCACCGGGTTGGCGGAGAGGCGCATCAGCGCCAGCACCGTGCCGAAAGCAAACCCCAGCACCACCGAAATCGCCGTCAGTTGCAGCGTCATTAACACACCCTGCAGAATGGAGGGCGCGGTAAAGTTCGCCGCAATCACGTCCCACTCAAAGCGTGGATTGTTAATCATCGAGTTCGCCATCGCCACCACGCACAACAGCACGACCAGCGCACTCAGCCAGCGTCCATAGTAGCGTTTACCGACAATTCTCAGATCCTCGGTGTGGTCATCAGGCGCACTCATTTGAAAATGTCCTGATTACGTCTGGCTTCGGTCACCGCACCAAAGCCAATTCCCCAGTTATCGAGGATTTTCTGGTAGCTGCCATCTTTGATCAGTGAATTCAGCGCCGCCTGAACTGCCGGTTCCAGCGCAGAGTCTTTCGGGAAAGCCACCGAGACCGGCGCATCATTAACGCTGATCTCACCGCTCATGGTCAGCGGTTTAATCACCTTCACCTGCCACAGCAGCCCTTCATACGGCCCGAGGAACATTGGCACCCGACCGCTGACCACCGCCTGCACGCCGGCCGGACGATCCGGGAAGACAGAAACCTTGATCGGCTGTTTGCCCGCCGCCTCACAGGCTTTGCTGGCCTCCTCCAGCCGGGTCACCTGAGTAGTGCCCGAACCGGCCCCCACCTCTTTGCCACACACGTCGCTGAGTGAGGTGAACGGGGCGATCGCCGCGTCTTTCTTTGAAATGATGCCGAGCCGGCTGGCATTGTAATAGCCGACAAAATCGATCTGTTTCAGGCGGGTTGGCGTGGCGTTGATATTTGACAGCGCCACGTCGTAACGGCCAGTTTTCAGGCCCGGAATGATATTGTCGAAGCCGCCGGTGTCGCGCCACTGTACTGCAATCCCCAGACGTTCACCGACGGCATTCATGATGTCGATTTCACGGCCAGCCAGCGTTTTATTATCGTCTTTATAGAAGGTGGTTGGCGGCGTGTTGGGATTGGTTCCGGCCACAATAAAGCCTCGCTGCGCAATATCGGCCGGTATCAGACTTTTCAACGCCGGATCGGCTTTCACATGCACTGAGCTGTCAGTCGGCACCGATTGTTCGGCAGCGACCGCGCTGTGCGCACTCAGCGCAAGGGCAATAAAGGTCATTCCGGTTATAAATTTCACTGGCATCTTTCTCCTAATATTTAAAAACTTTCCCGGAGGAAAAAAGTATTGAGGTGGCGATGTTTTGTTAACCTCAGAAAGCCAGATAAATCACGCGCTTTAAGGGTGTTATCATCCTCGTGATGGTGTGAACTCATTCTCAGTGAATATATGCAGCGATCACAAATGCTTAAAACAGGAATATTTTGCCGGAATATGGCAATAGTCATTTCGGTGGGCGTGAAGCTGCGAGGTCGTCAGGAAATATTGCGCTGGATGGTGATGGATTAAAAAGTCACGGTCTGGTGACGGAGAAACAGCTCGCCCGGCACGCCCGCAGTTTCATGCGTGCCAGTCATCGGGTCGGAACTGGCCGGGCAACAGCCAATCCGGCCAGGGTTAATCATCAGCCCGAACCGCCAGTGAGTGCGACATAATCACGGCGCGGGTCGCACCGGCGAAGGCTTATTTATTCGCGGTTAAATGGCTGAATAGAGCAGCGCGGAAACGGTCAGCAGCCCGCCCATAATGACGATGATAGCCTTCGCGCCACGCAACGGACGCAGTGCTTCACGGGTATAAATCAGATATGCCGGTATCACGAACAGGAAAATAGCGATTAGCGGCCCGCATACGGTTTCAATCAGGCCAATAACGTTGGGATTAAGGTACACAATCGCATACGACAAGCCGAACAATAGCGCGAAAGCGATCCGTCTGGCCTTACGCTGACCGGCCGCGTCGGTCGCCCTGATTGCGTCGGCGGTCAGGGTGGTTAACGTCTCTGCCACCGGCAGCGAAATGCCGAGAAAAGATTTGGTCATGCCGATTAGCGCGATGAAGGGCGCAATCAACGCCAGCAAACTAAAGCCGCCTTTGCCCTGCATAATTGACATGATATTCAGATTATCCGCTTTGGCTCTGACAAAGGTTTCATGCGGATAGCTCAAAACGCAGCTGAGTACGAAAAAGACAATCGAAACAAAAATCAGGCCGTAGGCCGCCCGCACCACAAACACCGATTGCTTCTCACCACCGTTGCCCGCCTGGCGATACCACGACGCCAGCGGGCTAATCATCGGCGTAGAGCAGAAAGCGAAGGTAATCAGCGGCAGCGTTAACCACAGATTTTTGAGCGTCTCACCGGCAGGCGCATGGCGGGTGGCGCTCAGCTGCCGGAGAAAGTTGGATATGTCCCATGCCGGGATCTGGATAATGGCAATCAGCAGAATGGTTAAGGCGAACGGAATAGCTAACACACTCAGGGTATTTACCACCTTTTCACGCCCTTTGCTCAGCATCAGGAAAAGCAGGCCCAGAACCACAAACACCAGCGCGCCGCGATTCAGCGTGCCGAGATGCAGATGATTGCTGTAATAGTCGTTGATGGTGCTCACCAGCGAGATTCCGTATACCAGCGTAATCGGGAAGTGCGCGGTGCAGAAAAACATCTTGATGGCCTGTTTGCCTTTGGCACCAAAGTAAGCACCAAACAGCGGCAGGGACTTATCCGCCGTCTGGTTGTCCCGCATGAAAACCCGGCAGATCAGCACATGAGGGATCACTGACAGCGGCAATCCCAGCAGTAACATCATGATGAAGACAATCGGGCCGAGCGTGCCGATTTCAACCGGTAAAAATAGCGTACCTGCTCCCACCGTAGCGCCATAAACGCCCATCATCCAGACGGTATCTTTAATCGTCCAGCGCGGACGCGAGGGGGTCAGGGTCTCTACGTTCTGCATGGTCATTACAATTCAATGCCTCCCGGCTAGTCGGTGATGTGTTGCTCTGCGATCCCGCATGCTGTGGCGCAGCTTCAGCGCGCTGGCTGGTTGCGCTTTACGCCGTTTTCCCGGTCTGGCTGTTGCTGACGCGGGCGCGCTGAGGGTAACCCTCTTCCCTGATCCATCCTGAGGCGATGGCATGACAGATTACGCAGTAACAACGGAGGGCTGTGGCAGTAATCAGCGTGATCGATCCATGACGTTAATGGCTCTCATTGCTGGTCCCACGTGTTGCATGAAGGCAGTTGCGCGGTAAACAGGCGGTTGTCATAAAGGCTTATCGCTGTCGCGACGTTCAGCACAGACTACGGTAGCCTGGCTGACGCATCTATGATCTTTGTCAGGGAATATGGGGCAGCAAACCGGTGAGCACAGCCGGTTAATGCGCGCACTTTGGGGGTTTAACCGGCGGGTTATGTCGCCTGACGGGCTGCATTGTGCTGATCCAGCATCGATACATTTTCCGGGCCAGCAGGGTCGCAATCTCCCGGTTAATCGCGTCGCGGAAAGCGTAGCGTAAATCGGGTGATGCCGTGCGCGCTGCTCACCTCACAGCTCCCGTGGTGTAAGCGCATAATGCTGCGCACAATAGACAACCCTAATCCGCTGCTGCCCTGATGCCGTGACGCCTCAGCACGCCAGAAACGATCAAAAACGCGCGCCTGCTGTTCGGCGCTCAGCGTCGGGCCGTGATTTTCCACCACCAGTTCGATAGCCGTCGGCTGGACCCTGCTGCAGACGCTCACCGGCGTGCCCGCATCGCCGTAGCGCAGCGCGTTGGCCATCAGGTTGGCCAGCGCGCGTTGCACTAACTGCGGATCGGCCCGCAGTTCGCCCTGCAGTTGCATCTCCAGCCGCATCGCCTTTTCCTCTGCCATATCGTCAAAATAGCTCTGCAGTTTGCCGCCAAGCTGCGCCAGATCGAGAGGTTGTTCATTCAGTGCCTGACTGGCATCTTCGGCTTTGGCAAGAAACAGCATGTTGTCGATCATCTTCGCCAGCCGTTCCAGCTCTTCATAATTGGAGCCGAGCAACGCCTGATAATCGCTCTGACTGCGCGTCTGGCTCAGCGCGACTTCGGTCTGGCCTAACAGCGTGCCGATCGGCGTCCGCAGTTCATGTGCCATATCAGCAGAAACCTGGCTCAACTGTTGATAACCGACGTCGAGGCGGCTCAGCATCTGATTAAAGGCGGCCACCAGCGGCTGTAATTCAGCCTGCGACTGTTGCGGCATCCGGCGGGACAAGTGACGCACATCGATCGCTTCCGCTTCCGCCGTCAGGCTGCGCAGCGGTGACAAACCGCGCCGCACCAGCCAGACGCTGATCGCCGCCACCAGCAACGCCGCCAGCGCAGTCGCCAGCAGGATCTGGTGACGATAATGGCTCAGGGTTTGTGTCCGGTCACGCATCAGGCGGCCGGTGAGGATCTCAATCTGCCCGCTGCCATCCCGGGTCGGCGTCAGTGCCGCCGCCGAGATAAACGGCGTGCCGTTGGCGCTGACCAGATGATGCACCGACGACAGCGTCAGCGGCTGGTCAGCGGCAACCGGCGTAATTGCCGGCAGAGGACGCTGACCGGGATTCACCACGATCAGCGGTGGCTGACCGGGAAAACGCAGCACCAGCAACGACTCGGTATTGCCAAGCATATTGGCGAACAGTCGCGGTTTCTGCTGAATCAGCGTAATCGCATCTTCATCGCGCAGCAGCGTACGGATTTGATCGATGCGCGTCAGCAGTGCGGCATCGTCCCGCACGCCAATCTGCTGGGCCAGTGAGTGATAAAGCGCAAATCCGCAGAGTGAAAAAATAGCGATCACCGTGACGCTGAGCATCAGCGACAGACGCAGCGCCAGGGAGCGTCGCTTCACGCTTCTGCTTCGCAGCGATAACCCACACCGTGTACCGTGTGGATCAGCGGATAGGCAAACGGGCCATCAATTTTCTGCCGCAGACGTTTAACCGCCACATCGACCACGTTGGTGTCGCTATCAAAATTCATGTCCCAGACGCGGGAAGCGATCACGGTGCGGGTCAGCACTTCGCCAGGATGCAGCAGGAACAGATGCAGCAGGTTGAACTCTTTGTTGGTGAGATCGATACGCTGCCCGCCACGCTCGACGCGCCGTTTAAAAACGTCGAGCTGTAAATCGGCCAGCGTGAGAATATCCGGCAGCTTCTGCTGGCTGCCGCGCCGCAGTTGAGTACGGACGCGCGCCAGCAGTTCGGCAAAGGAAAAAGGTTTGACCAGGTAATCATCCGCGCCCAGCTCCAGCCCTTTGATGCGATCTTCCAGCGTGCCTTTAGCCGTCAGGAAGATGACCGGCGTGTGGATCTGCTTATCCATCGCCGCCATCACCTGCCAGCCATCAAGGCCGGGCATCATCACGTCGAGTAAAATCAGATCGTAATGATGCTCGCGGGCATAGAACAGACCATCAACGCCATTTTCCGCCACGTCGACGATAAAACCGGCTTCGGTCAATCCCTTGCGCATGTAATCACGAGCTTTGGCCTCGTCTTCAATCACCAGAATTTTCATGCGCCTCTTCCTGCTGGTTATTTTCAGGGCTGCGCCTGTTGCGCGGCTTGCTCGATCAATTTTACGACATCATCAGGATGTGACTGATACACCGAATGGCTGGCACCGGCAATTTCTACCGTATGGCTGTGCGCGCGTCTGGCATACATGCGCTCCAGATCGGGACTGATAATTTTGTCAGCTTTCGCCACCATGTACCAGCTGGGGTGGGTTTTCCACGCCGGATCGGCAATGTTAGCGGTGAACACCGCAGCGTTGGTTGGCATCTGCGCATGCGCTTCAAAATCGGCCTGCACAGCAGGCAGGTCGGCAGCGAAATCGCTGTGATAATACTGTGGTGCAATGGTCAGATAGCCATCGGCCGAGCGGGCAAACGGATGTGCGCTGTTGGGATATTTTTTACCGTTGCTGGCCTCGGTTTCACCGTTATCCGGCGCATGGGCGGCAATGTAGACCAGACCTGCCACTTTGCTGTCGTTACCGGCTTCACTGATGATCGCCCCGCCGTAGCTGTGACCGACCAGAATCACCGGGCCATTCTGCTGATCGATAATCCGTCGCGTCGCCGTCACATCCTCTGCAAAGCTGGTCAGCGGCTGTTGCACCAGCGTCACGTGATATCCATCCTGGGTCAGCCGGTCATAGACCGGACGCCAGCCCGCGCCACCAACAAAAGCGCCGTGTACCAGCACAATATTTTTTACCGGCTGCGACTGTGCCTGCGCCTCAGCGCCAGCGATAGCCAGCAACATGCCCACGGCCAGAGTAATGCTGTTCAGTTTCATCTTCGTGCTCCTGTTTGGGAAGGTTCGCCTACAGGATATGAAACCCACTCTGACATCAGGGTGAGCGAGTTATGACAAAACCATGACAGCGGCTGCGGGATGAGGCCCGCTCAGTGATTGAGTTGTGGCAGGGTGCAGGCAACTCCCTTTTGGCAGGACCTGCCCGGAAGAGGCCAGGGAAAGGCTGTCCATCGCTCCGGCCAGATCGGTGACCCTCCCCCCAATGTTCAGGATGCTCTGTGCGGTGCCGGGAGATGCTGCGGATAATCCCCTGATTAGCGGATGGCTAAGGATGTGTCAGCAGCCGGAGCAGATCAGTCATCGAGTTCGTACTGTACCGATAACTGACCTTTCTTCTCTTTAACCTTAACGATGCGAACCTTACCGATTTCGGTGGTTTTGTTCACGTGCGTGCCACCACAGGCGTAGGGCGTCAGATCGCCCCAGGTGACGCTACGGCGCCCCTCTTCGGCCGACAGGATCCGCTGAAGATCGCGCGCCACTATCTCTGCTACCTCCGCCGCCAGGTTTTCCGCCGTTACCGTAGTGGTCAGCCCAATCGCTTCAAATACAACCCGGCCCTCGCCCGGGCGGTGATTCCCTTTGATACCATGCCAGCCATACTTTTCGGCCGCCACGCCGATGATATGCCCGGCGGAATGATAGCGGGTGTGGATAGCGCGAAGCTCAGGCGCGACGGCGAGATGAACCGGCCCGGTGGCAACCGGCGCATCGGTAAGATGTATCACTTCATCACCTTCCTGCACGGCCTGAAGCACCGCCACACCGTCAAGGGTTCCCTGATCAGAAGGCTGTCCCCCGCCCTGCGGATGGAACAGGGTTGCCGCAAGAATGACGCGGAAACGGCCATCCGGCCCGGGCGTACAGCTGATGACCTGGGAATTCATCTCAAGTGAATCGCTGTGATAGTAGGTTTTCTCAGTCATAAATTATCCACTTTAGTGCCCGGCTCGCGTCGGCGAACTGCGGGCTGAAGCCTGGCGCTACAGGTCTTTTGTCAAAATCTCACGATTGTCCGCCAGGATAGTCAGCATGGCATTAACGTACCTATCCCTGTTTCCCTGGTGCCACATCACACACAGCGGCAGCCCTTCAATTTCCATATCATCGACCGGAGCCAGCGGCAGATACTTTACGCCATCCGCGTTCATGTTGCGGTAAGAGGAAGGAACCAGCGCCACGCCCAGTCCGGCGGCAACAAAGCTCAGGATAGTCTGTTTTTCCTCGGCATATTGCGCAATCACCGGGTACCTGCCGGCCGCTCTGAACAGGTTCATCGTCAGGTCATGGCTGTGAGGACGGGTGCGTCTTTCCGGCACGATGACGGGGTCATTGCAAAAATCCTCTATGCTCACCCGGTCGTAATCCACCAGCCGGTGATGTGCCGGCACCGCCAGCACACAGGTTTCATGGGCAATAAAGCGGGTGGTCAGGGTGACGTCGGTCTGTTCTGGCGGCCGGACAAAGACCAGATCCAGCCAGCCGGAGGTCAGTCGTGGGATCAGACTGTGCGATTTATCTTCGCTGATATGGATATCCGCATCAGGAAAAGCGCTAACGAACAGGTTGAGCAGTTTCGGCAGTAATCCCCTCGCCGCACTGTCAATGGCACCGATCCGCAGCGTTTTTTTCTGCGATATCATATTTTTACGAAACTTAAGCCGTAACACATCAAAATCTGCAACAACGGATTTAGCGTCAATCAGAAACTCCGCGCCTTCCCGGGTCAGGGAGACGTTTCGGGTCGAACGATTCAGCAGGCGAATACCCAGATCCTCTTCCAGTAACCGGATAAAACGGCTCAGTGACGCAGGCATCATTTCAAGCTTGCGGGCAGCCCTGCCAAAGTGAAGCTCATCACCTACCACCACGAAGCATCTCAGCTGATTTATATCCATTTATTGCCCGCATTCAGATTATGCAAATTATTTATATAAACCCTTGCCGATGATAACGCCAGTTAAAACAGCATACTGAGTTCACAACAAAACGATAACAACCCTACCTGACTGTGGAGCATCCTGTTATGCACAATGACCTCGAAAAAAAGGTGATGCGCAAAGTAACGCTGCGGATTATTCCTTTTATCATGCTGTTGTATTTCATCGCATTTCTCGACCGGGTTAACATTGGCTTTGCCGCCCTGACCATGAATCAGGACCTGGGTTTTTCGCCGATGGTCTTCGGGCTCGGTGCCGGGATTTTTTTTCTCGGCTACTTTCTGTTTGAAGTCCCGTCTAACCTGATTCTGCATAAAGTCGGTGCCCGTATCTGGATCGCCCGCGTCATGATCACCTGGGGACTGGTCTCGGGTTGTATGGCGTTTGTGCAGGGCACCACCAGCTTCTATATCCTGCGCTTTCTGCTCGGCGTGGCCGAGGCCGGTTTCTTTCCTGGCATCATTCTTTATCTCAGCTACTGGTTCCCGGCGGTAAAACGTGCGCAGGTCACCGCCATTTTCATGGCCGCAGCGCCGCTCTCCACCGCGCTTGGCTCTCCTATCTCCGCGGCGTTGCTGGAAATGCATGGGCTGATGGGCTTCGCCGGCTGGCAATGGATGTTCGTGCTGGAGGCAGTCCCGGCCTTACTGTTGGGCATCGTGGTGCTGTTCTGGCTCACTGACCGACCGGCCAAAGCCAAATGGCTGACCGAAGAAGAGCGGACCTGGCTGCAAAATACCATGCAGGCTGAAGAGCAGGCGCGGGCGGTGGGCCAGAGCCACAGCAGCGCATGGCGCGGTCTGGCGGATAAGCGGGTGCTGGCACTGGCGCTGGTCTATTTTGGCACCTCGGCCGGCCTTTATACCCTGGGTATCTGGGCACCGCAGATTATTCACAGCTTCGGTGCCTCATCGTTAGAGATCGGTTTTCTTAATGCCTTCCCGGCGGTGCTTGGCGTTCTCGGCATGATCCTCTGGGCCCGCCACTCCGACCGGACCCATGAGCGCAGCTGGCACGTTATCGCTGCCTGTCTGCTGGCGGCAGCCGGACTGATTTACGCCGGCAGCGTCACTACCCTTTTCTCAGTAATTATCGCCCTGACGCTGGTTACGGTCGGGATCAGCGCATCCAAGCCGCCGCTCTGGAGCATGCCTACCCTGTTTCTGAGCGGACCGGCGGCGGCGGCGGGCATCGCTGCCATCAACTCGATTGGCAACCTCGGCGGATTTGTCGGCCCGATGATGATTGGCATCATCCGCCAGCAAACCGGCAGCTATACCTGGGGCCTCTATTTCGTGGCCGGACTGCTGATGGTTTCAGCCCTGACGGTACTGATTCTGGCCGGAAAAGCGAAAAAGCCACAGACCACAGAACTTCATCAACCTCACACTCATTAATCGACACGGAGAAACACCATGCGTAACTATTCTATTGCCGCTATTCCTGCTGACGGTATCGGTCCTGAGGTCATCTCAGCCGGCATTGACGTCCTCAGGGCGCTGTCACAGCGCGATCCGCAGCTGAAATTTGATATTCAGACTTTCGACTGGGGTTCTGACTACTACAAACGCTACGGTGTGATGATGCCGGAAGATGGCTTGCAGACGCTGAAAAAATTCGATGCGATCTATTTCGGCGCGGTGGGCGCACCGGATGTGCCTGATCACATCACCCTCTGGGGACTGCGCCTGCCGATTTGCCAGGGATTCGATCAGTACGCCAATGTGCGGCCGACCAAAATTCTGCCCGGCGTCACGTCGCCGCTGCGCAACCGCGGGCCGGGCGATCTCGACTGGGTGATCGTGCGCGAAAACTCCGAAGGCGAATATTCGGGCAACGGTGGCCGCACCCATAAAGGTCTGCCGGAAGAAGTCGGCACCGAAGTGGCAATTTTCACCCGCGTCGGTGTCACGCGCATCATGCGTTATGCCTTTAAACTGGCGCAATCCCGACCGCGTAAGCTGCTGACGGTAGTAACGAAATCCAATGCGCAGCGTCATGGCATGGTGATGTGGGATGAAATTGCCGCTGAGGTGGCGCAGGAGTTTCCGGATGTGCAGTGGGACAAAATGCTGGTTGATGCCATGACACACCGCATGACGCTGCATCCACAGAGTCTGGATACCATCGTCGCCACCAACCTGCACGCCGATATTTTATCTGACCTGGCGGGCGCGCTGGCGGGCAGCCTGGGGGTAGCGCCTACCGCAAATATCGATCCTGAGCGGCGCTTTCCTTCCATGTTCGAGCCGATTCACGGCTCGGCCTTTGATATCACCGGTAAAGGCATCGCTAACCCGATCGCTACCTTCTGGACGGCGGTGCAGATGCTGGAGCATCTGGGCGAGCATCAGGCCGCCGCGCTGATCATGGAAGGCATCGAACACGTCTGCACCCACGGCATCCTGACGCCCGATGTGGGCGGCACGGCAACAACGGCCGATGTCACGCGTGCCGTGGTGCAGTTCATCGAATCCCATTCAACCGTTGCCGAGAGTGCCTGACAATGAGAAACGATCGGGCCGCAGCGATCCTGGAGAAAATCTTTAAGCAGGCGGTTGACAGTGCCCGTCCCGGGCCTGTCGTACCGGCTGCGCTGCCGCAGAAGCCCGCCGGCCGCTGCGTAGTGGTCGGGGCGGGCAAGGCGTCGGCCGCGATGGCAGCGGCGGTGGATGCCGCCTGGCCAGACGTGGATGTCAGTGGCGTGGTGGTAACGCGCTACGGTCACGCCGTGCCTGCCGGGCGTATCCGCATTCTGGAGGCTTCACATCCGGTTTCAGATGCGATGAGTGAAACGGCGGCGATGCTGATTCTGGAAACGCTGCGCGGCCTGACTTCCGACGATCTGGTGCTGGCGCTGATATCCGGCGGTGGCTCTGCCGTGATGGCCTTACCCGCGCCGGGTATCACGCTGGCCGATAAACAGACGGTTACCCGAGCACTGCTGCACAGCGGTGCCAGCATCAGAGAGATGAATCTGGTCAGGCGTCATCTGTCGGCAGTAAAAGGTGGCAGGCTGGCGGCACTGGCGCAGCCTGCTCAGGTGGTTTCGCTGATTATCAGCGATGTTCCGGGTGATAATCCGGCGGATGTGGCATCCGGTCCGACGGTGGCTGACAGCAGCACACCAGAAGATGCGCTGAAGGTGCTCGAACGCTACGCTATTCCGGTCTCCGCCGCAGTTCGCCATCTGCTGAGCCAGCCGTCGGCGTTGTCAGGCATGCTGCCGGTCGGTGAGGTCAGGATGATTGCCACACCCGCGATGGCTTTACAGGCCGCGGCCAGTGCGGCACGTCATCACGGTATTACGCCACTGATACTCGGCGACGCCATCGAAGGTGAGAGCCGGGAGGTCGCCACCGTCATGGCGGGCATCGCAAAATCAGTGAAGCAGCACGGCTACCCGCTGAAGGGGCCAGCAGTGTTGCTGTCAGGGGGTGAAACAACGGTGACGGTAAGCGAGGGAAAGGCAGGTAAAGGCGGGCGTAATACCGAATTTTTACTTGGGCTGGCCTGCGCCTTGCGGGGAGAAAGCGGAATCTGGGCCATCGCGGGAGACAGTGACGGTATTGATGGCACCGAGGATGCGGCGGGTGCGATGATTTTTCCTGATACGCTGTTGCGCGGCAAAACCTGTGGGCTTGATGCGCTTAGCTATCTGAACGCGCATGACAGCTACAGCTATTTTCATGCGATTAACGATCTGCTGATAACCGGACCGACATTAACCAACGTTAATGACATCAGAGCGATATTGATAGGCTAACCTGTGGCTCTCTTTTAAACGAAGAGAGCCACAGTTCATTTCTCTTATTACGCGAACCAGCATGTCGCTGGACTGGCATTTTTTCTCTAAACCGGTCTGCGCAGGGAAGAATGGGCAAGCTGTCACTTCCCCTTGCTCAGCTCTCCTCACTTTATCCGTCACTTTTGCGGCAACGGATAACGGTTATCTTTTCATCATTGATTGACACCAACCGGTGGTTTTCAACCCTGGCCAGCCAGCGACTGAAAATGGGCTGAAATCAGTCGTGACTGAAACAGGTTTAATTCAAACAGCCCGGTGATAGCGGTTGAAGGAGGTTATTTCTGACTTTGTTGCTGATTATCTGCTTCTTTTTGTTTTTTCTTAGCCATGTGATGGCCTACAGCGCAGCCGGCAGCGGCACCTGCAACGCCGTGATTCGCAACATGGCCAGCGACACCTCCAACAGCAGCGCCTTTAAGGCATCCCTTCGCCTCAGCCTGCATGCTCATGCTGAAAAGCAGGCCAGCGGCCATGATGCCAAACGTTAACTTCTTCATATTTTTTTCTCCATGTAATGACTGGCGTGTTCCAGTTACTTACCAGCATAGCCAGTTAAAACCAGACGCCTTGCCAGAATGGATAAAACTAAAACCTGGTTACCCTTCGTTACGTTTAACACTGACCCAGCGGGATAATCAGGCGCTTTACGGGTGATCATATCGGGCAGTTTCCCTGCCCCATAAACACCTCGCGTGGCTGAAAGCCGTCCAGCCCTGCCCTGCCGGCTTTGCAGAGGATCTCATCTCGGATGATTCAGGATTGCCCTCTTAACGCGGCTGACAGAAGCCAGCAATGTTGTTTTTAAATGCACGAAAAACGCATGGCCGTTCTTCAGGTCTCAGTGACCGTGAACGGTCAATCCAACAAGACGGATAACGACAGGACGGACAACCAGTATGCAAAAGAAAGCCGCTGGCATGGCGACCTGGTAAGCATTCATCACATTTGTCAGGTAATGGGGTCCCATTCCGAATTCGGCTAACGTGATGACCAGACTCATCAGGAATGCCATGATGGTCGCCATATAAAAAGCAAATATGTACGGTGCAGCGCGCTTTGGCAGGCGATTTCGTCGGGTATTTTTAGCGATAGCATCAGTCATCGGGATATCCTGTTTAATAAAGATGAACGGAACTGCTGCTAACCTAACAAGCTTATCAGGACGGTTGTAGCGTGGTTATGCTTTAATCATTATTAAGCAAAAGTGACGAATGAAGCATTGAGGATAAGATGGACGTTTTAGGGCTGATCAGCACGTTTATCCGCGTGGTGGAGAACGGCAGTATTGCAGCGGCGGCACGCGCTAAAGGTATGAGCCCGGCAGCAGTCAGCCAGAGTCTTTCTCGTCTTGAGGCGCATTTGGGCGTGCGACTGCTATCGCGCACCACCCGTAGCATGACCTTAACTGAAAACGGTAAGCGTTATTTCGAGAAAGTACGCCACATTCCACATGATATAGAGCTCGCCTCGCAGGCTGCGGCCAATGAAACCAAACCGCAGGGACCACTTTGTATCGCTACTACAGCCGCGTTTGGTCGGTACGTTCTGGCGCCACTTATGCCCGCTTTCAAAGCGTCCTTCCCCGACATAGATATCGAACTGATCGCTACCGATCGCAACGTCGACCATCGGCTGGAAGGCGTCGACGTCAGTATCCGCATTGAGGCGCAGCTGAATGATCAACTGATCGCCAGGAAAATCGCGTCATTGCCGTTTATATTCTGCGCAGCTCCCGCTTACCTTGACCGTGCTGGCACGCCTCAGACACTCGCAGAACTTAGCCAGCACGTCTGCCTGGTTTTCCGCTATCCAACCGACAGACGGTTTCTGCCATGGACATTTATGGTCAACAGACAACCTGTCAATGCAAAACCTGACCCCAGCTTCATCAGTGATGATATTGATATTATTGCAAAAATAGCAGTCAACGGGGGCGGCATTGCTCGTCTGGCGAGCTTCGTTGCTCAGCCGTTGATAGACAGTGGTCAGTTAAGACCGTTGTACTGGTCAGGGCACAATGGCGAGAGCAGCGTTGAGTCCCTGCCAATGAATATCTATGCCTGCGTCACCGAACGTTCGGCACTTAATGCGAAAGTTCGGGCATTTATTGAGTTTTTAGAAGCTGCGATTTGAGACAAGGCCGCTTTTAACGGGCAAAAGGTACAGAGGTCGCCCTGATAACGCATGGGCACTGTAGATTATGGACGAAATGTTCAGGTGGTGTCCTTCAGAAAATGCTCGCAGAGAAAGTTTACCAGGGCCCGTACTTTTGGTGAAGGATACTTACTGGCAGGCCAGAGAACATAAAACACACCCGTTCGTTTTGAATAACTGTCCAGAATTGTGCAAAGCCGCCCTTCTGACAGGGCTTGTCTGACCGCGAATTCTGGCAGATAGGCTATTCCCAGCCCTTGCAAGCTAAAATGCAGCCGTGTCTCGATGTTATTGCAGATCATAGAGGCTGGAATAGAGAGTTCGGCTTTATCCTTTGCACCGCATAACTCCCACGGTTCCAACTTGCCACTGTGGGGAAAACGATAATGTATACAAGAGTGCACCGATAAGTCAGCAGGATGCTTCGGGATACCGCGCTGAGCCAGATATTGAGGAGAAGCCACCAGCACCGAACTATACGTACCAACTTTTCTGGCCGCCAGACGTGAATCCGTCGGCTCACCTGCCCTGATCACAATATCGAAGCCTTCCTCTATCACATCGACCAGCCTGTCGGTGAAATCTAAATCCAGTTCAACCCTGGGATATTCGCGCATAAATTCGACCAGCACTTGCAGCATCAGTGCACTCATCATTGGCAAACTGATACGTAAGCGACCTTGCGGAGTGCCTGCTGCCTGAGAAAGCTCCACTTCTGCAGCCTCGATTTCGGACAGTATGCGTCGGCTTCGTTCCAGAAAGAGCGCCCCTTCTGCACTTAGTGTAATGCTACGCGTGCTGCGATGGAAAAGGCGTACACCCAGTTTTTTTTCCAGTCTTGTCATGCTTTTGCCCACAGCAGAAGCAGATATACCCAGCAACCGACCCGCCGCCACAAAACTACGTGTCTCCGCAACCTGTACGAACACCGTTAAACCACTCAGGCTGTCCATTTTAACCCTTTATTAATGACTGAAAGTTCCGCAGTGAAAGGAACCGTATCCTACTTATTCCCGCTTACCTGCAAAGGTAGGATGTTGACCTTGTTCTCCCGGAAAGGTTAAACCACGATGTATATTTCTGTGTCATCGTTTTTCAAGGCATCTTGCCTGCATTTCAACACGTTCAATCGCAGCCACCTCATATATTTGAGCCGTCGTCATTTTGCCATTAACTGGAGATCATGATGACAACAAATCCTTTAAACATGACCGCCATAAAATACAGCAAAGGCTCAACGTTGGCCGATCCTGACTGCCTTATTGATGTGGAGGTTGAACGTCCGATTCCTGGACCGCACGATTTACGTGTCGACGTTAACGCCGTTTCCGTCAACCCACTGGATACGAAGATTCGAGGAGGGCAGGTTGCTGCGCCTGATAGCGTTGATAGCCTGGGGTGGGATGCCGCCGGTATTGTTGAGGCGGTAGGTGAAAACGTTACGCTATTCCGGCCTGGCGATGCGGTTTACTACGCCGGCTCTTTCGACCGGAACGGCAGCAATGCCCAGTTTCATCTTGTTGACGAACGCATCGTTGGTCATATGCCAGAGAGCCTGACCTTTGCTGAAGCGGCTGCACTGCCATTAACCTCTCTTACCGCATGGCAACTTCTTTTTGATCGGCTAAGCGTGCGACGAGATAAACAGCCTGTCCCAGGCAGCCTGCTGGTTATCGGTGCTGCAGGTGGGGTCGGCTCAATGTTAACCCAGCTCGCGAGTCAGCTGACGGGCCTGACCGTCATTGCCACCGCTTCTCGTGCTCAAAGTCGGGCATGGTGCCTGGCGCATGGCGCGCATCACGTCATTGATCATTGCCAACCTTTGCAGGCTCAAATCAGCGCATTATCTGTGCCGCCAGTCACCCATGTTGCTGCATTGTCGAATACAACTGAGCACTGGAAGGAGCTTGCTGAATTAATTGCGCCACAGGGGAAAATCGGCGTTATTACTGACCATAATTCGCTGGATGCCGTGCCATTTAAGGCCAAAAGTGTCTCTCTGCACTGGGAAATGGTGTTTACCCGTCCACTGTTTGGTACGCCGGACATGATTGAACAACATCATATTCTCGACGAAGTGGCCACCCTGGTTAATGCTGGCGTGCTGCGTTCAACTGTAAACCACATGATTCATCCGCTTAATGCATTTCACCTGCGTGAGGCGCATCAACTTATTGAAAATGGCGGCATCACAGGTAAGGTCGTGGTCGCACGTTCTGCGGTTGATAGCGTAAAATTGAAACCGTGAATAACAAATAAACATTCTTATTCAGAAAAGCCTAATCTGCTGAATATTTATTGAACAAGAAAGCGTCCGATTCTGGCTGTGAGTTCAACCGATGGATGCAACACATTGGTTGAAACGCGCTGCGGGTGATTCATTGCCTGGCGTTTTCATGGCCTCTCGTTGAGCTGCCTGACAATACTGTTTAGTCTTTGCTGGCTATGAACCGATAAGTCAGTTTCTTTTGAAAAATACTGCCTGAGCAATCTGTTCATATTTTCATTGGAGCCGCGTTGCCAGCAGGATTGAGGATCGCAGACGTAAACCTGAATATCTGTTGCTACAGTAAACCGGGTGTGTGAAGTGGTTTACTGAATTTGGCCACCTGAACAGAGGTGATATGCTCATCTCAGAACAACACAGGTGCACCAATGAAAAGAAGAAATTTTAGTCCTGAATTCAGACGTGTATCAGCCCAGTTGGTTGTCGTTCAAAATTACATAGCCGCTCAGGCAGCTAAGGCCATGCACGTTGGCCTTTTTACGATGACGAAATGGGTAAAACAGCTGCGCAAAACGCCAAACGCCTCTCCTGTTACACCGGAACAAATCGAAATACGTGAGCAAAAGAAAAAAATGGCCAAATCAGTCCTGAGACGACAGATTGGCCGGCACAACAACTGGGTGTTTGTTCACACCGAATCGGTGAAGCGGAATGACGGAACGACTCCAGCAAGCGTCAGGAAGATGCGGGTCGATTCAAACACTGCGTGGCGCGCAGCACTCAAACGAGCCGGTATTGAAGACTTCCGGTTTCACGACTTGCGGCACACCTGGGCGAGCTGGTTAATCCAGTCTGGTGTTCCGCTTTCCGCGCTGCAGGAAATGGGTGGGTGGGAAAGCATTGAAATGGTGCGCCGGTATGCTCACCTGGCACCTAACCGAGCATGCGCGCAAAATTGACTCACTTTTGGGTGAGAGCGACACAAATACGACACAAGGAGATAATCAGGTAGGATTGAAGCTGGCGTAAGTCATTGAAAGGTATTGGCCCCTACAGGATTCAACTTAAAAACATAACCATATGAATATATATAATTAATGTTCATTCAATTTACTACCATGCCCCCATTAATGCCCCCAAAATTTTTTCTGGCGATCAAACCCTGAGCCAATTGCAAGTAAGATTCGCCCTATTCATCTTTCGATGTCTTGAAAAATCAATTTCATTAACGTAGATTAATTTTTGTAACTCTGCTGTCAAAGACAGCCACCAATGTTTCGAGCATCGAATAGATGCCAGTGATCTGAGAGAAACGCCTTCGGGTGATCACCAAAATTGCTGTAGCCTGGAAGGCAAAGCTCATTAGAGCGGTACATTTGCTCGCCCTTGGAAGCAAATATCGTCAATAGAACCGCTCCTACTGCGTGACGATGAGGGTACATTAAACAAACGAACGCCTTCTTAACAAGGTGCTTCCCCATCGAAATCATTCCTAAGCGGGAATATTATGATTGATAACTAAGCTGTCAGTAATCTGCTGACCGTACCTTTTATCATTCCTCTATAATAACGTGTCACTGCTGACACGTTATATGCTGCTTGACCATACAGAGTTGGCTATATCCTCTCCGAAAAAATCATGGCGCGTATTGAACGCTGCGGGCTGCGCTTTGCTTATGCCGCTAGGCATTAGCAAACGACAGTCGTGCTGCGTGAGATACGTGGCGTCACTTTTTGCGTGCCAACGCCTGAAAGTGACGCCATAGCGCAAACCGCTGCCCATCCTTTACCTTCGCCCGTTTCAAACGGGTATCTGATTCTGACACCGCGTTTTCATACGCCAAATATCCATTTTCTAAAGGAGATCTGAATTGTTGCCGAGGCAGGCATAAGCCTGGGGGATTACCTGCAATAGCAGGCAGTTGCACTGAGTGCATCACTGACACCCCGAAATACCTCAACTGCACCCGCTCTGGCGCACAGGCAACTTTCAGTACGGAACGGCAGTGCTGTTTCCGTTATTAGCCATGCGCCAGAGAAGCAGATTGGAGTATCAGATGAGTCGAACAGGTAGGGAAATGAAGCAGCTTGCGAAGCAGGCTGGCGGCAGTCACAAGACGGTACATGATCGCATTCGTATTGCTGACAGATTTTGTAATCACTTGCTGGCGTTGAATATTCAAATTCGCAGCGTCCAGTATTTGAAAGCGAGGCATATCGAAAGTTACATCGCTGCACGTCGGGGGCAAGGTATTGCCTTACGCACATTGCAGAATGAGATGGCTGCTCTGCGTTCAGTTTTACATCAGGCTGGACGAGAAAAATTAGTAGTATCAGAACGATTAACTAATCGAGCGTTGGGGCTCGGCGGCAGTAGCCGAGCTGGCACTAAATTCGCTATCCCAACAGAAAAATATCAGCAAGCCATTACTCAAGCACGACAGCTTGATGAGGGATTAGCAATAGCCCTACAGCTAACACGCTTACTGGGCTTGCGTTCACAAGAGGCTGTCCAATGCAGCGCCTCCCTTAAGACCTGGCAAAAACAACTCGGCCAAGGAGCTGAAAGACTAAGTGTCATCTTTGGCACCAAAGGCGGTAGACCGCGCGAAACACGCATTTTGGATCGTGCAGCTGTTAGCAATGTAATCGCTCAAGCTTTGGTTATTGCTAAACAACGCAACGGCAAACTTATTGACCGCGCTGATCTCAAGACAGCCATGAATTATTGGCGCTCAGCTACAACACGTATTGGCTTGGTCGGCTCCTATTCGCCACACAGCCTCCGCTATGCATGGGCTCAAGATGCGATTCGCTTTTATCAGGAGCAAGGTTTTAGCCGCAAAGAAGCTAATGCCCTTACTTCAATGGATCTAGGTCACGGCGATGGGCGTGGTCGCTATGTCGAACGTGTCTATGGCCTTCAGGAGGATCAAGTATGAGCACCCTCACCTTAATCCGACTTTGCGATGTGATGAATAAAACCGGTGTCAAAAGAGCCTGGATTTACAAATTAATGAAAAAGAATGAATTCCCGCAAGCCGTCAAGCTTGGTTCCCGCTCAGTGGCATGGGTAGAGAGCGAAGTTGATGAATGGATTTCAAGTAAAATCAACCAACGTGATGGAGCACAGTAATGTTGAATTCAATTTTTTCCCTGGCAGGCGATTTTAAGTATAATCCGCGCACTGCGGCAAAATCCGTAGTCGGAATTAGCGTTCCGAAATTCTTCTTGATGCCCAAATCTTTGGGCAATGCTTGCGCTCGCCTGTCAATGGTGGCTCAGGCGGGGGCTTCGCAAGAAGCGCCGGTTTCCAAGAAGGCCGGTAACGCTAACTCCGTCTGGGCTACCACCCAAGGGGTTAGCGTCTCTGGTGGTAGTCAACACAACTACTTCTTGGAGGCGGCCCTATGGCTACTACCCTTCCTTGTTTGCACCCGCAATACACCCCTCTTCTTTCGGGGGCGCAATATGTTTGATCTAACACCATTTTCTGCCAAAGAAATTCTCGACTACTGCCGTGCGTTAGCCTTTACGATCGTCAAATCAGACGATGCTCTTGCCAAGGAACTGCTTACCGATGTGTCATGTGAGCGCCTTAATTTGCTGAATGAAAAGATGAAAGCGGGAGGCAAACCATGACTAATTGCGTAACTGAAACCATTTCCGCATCTCGTCATCGTTGGGAGGAAATCCTTCTTCAATTAGGTATCGACTTACCCGGGCTGAACAAACATGGTCCTTGCCCATGCTGCGGAGGAATAGACCGCTTTCGCTTTGATGATAAAGATGGCCGTGGTACATGGTTCTGCAATCAATGTGGAAATGGCGATGGTTTGGATCTGATTGCTAAGGTAAAAAATTGCAATCCACTACAGGCGACAAAACTCATTTCAGAACTCAGTCTGCCCTGCCAAACTGCGCCTGCCAGGGAAAAAGTATCAAAGCCCTGTGCATCAATAGAAGCAATGAGACTGCTTAACTCATCGCGCCTTGCTACAAGCCCATACTTGGAAAACAAAGGATTATCCGCATCTGTTCAAATGCTCAGCATTCAGAAAGCCTTAACAATAGGCGGGGTCAATTTTGATAACGACTCAATTGTCCTACCAATTCAAGGTATCGACGGGACGCTGATTAGCGCACAATTGATCAACGCGGCCGGTGAGAAACGATACTTGCCAGGTACTCGTCAAAACGGTGGATTCATCAAGGTTGGCGATTCGAGTAGTACAGCAAACATCATCATCGCGGAAGGCTATGCCACTGCATTAACGTTGAACCTTGCAACAGGTCATTTGGCATTAGCGGCGATGTCTGCAAATAACTTACTGAATATCGCCGTCACTGCGAGGCATAAATATCCCAATAGCAACATCATTATGGCTGCTGAAAATGATTCCATTGAGGCAAATAACGTTGGTTTAGTTCAAGCAGAAAAAGCGGCAGTAGCCGTGAATGGCTGGGTTTCTTTACCCCCAGATGAAAACGTTAGCGATTGGGATGATTACCGCCAAGCCCATAACCAGGCAGCGGTTAACGAAGTATTTCATCTGCAAATGTACAAGCCAGACTCAAAGCTTTCTTCAATCTCTCACATTCAAGAGCGCAAGCCAGACCTCAGCACCTCCCTTCCCTTACGCAAGGGTTCTGATGGTTTTGATACCCGGCAGGATTATCTTATCAAAGGCTATCTCCCCAGCGCGTCAGTAACCAGCGCATATGGGGCAAGTGGTTCTTATAAATCTTTTCTGGCGGTCTCATGGGGATGCCACATTGCCACTGGCAAACCTTGGGCAGGCAGGCCGGTTACGCAAGGTGCAGTAATCTATGTCGTTGGCGAAGGCGGAATTGGGGTTCCACGCCGAATTCGTGCCTGGGAAGAAACTCTCAATAACGGCTCCCCAATCGATACGCTTTACCGCATCGACTGCCCCATTTTCCCTGCCAGTTCCGAAAGCGTGCAACAAGTCATCAGGGCCGCCAATGATGTTAAAGCAGCTTCAGGCATGCCTGTCAGATTGATTATTTTAGATACTCTCGCGCGCTGCTTTGGTGGCTCAGATGAGAATGCCGCCAAAGATATGGGTGCATTTATTCAGGGTTGTGACGTTATCAAGGCAGCTACTGAAGCTACCGTCTTAGTCATTCATCACTCAGGTAAAGATCAGGACAAAGGCGCGCGAGGTTCCAGTGCATTCCGTGCTGCCCTTGATGTTGAATTTAACGTCCGCCGCGAAGGTGAAGGCGGAGCGCTGATTCTTAGCTGTACCAAAATGAAGGATGCCGAGGAGCCACCACGGCAGGCTTATGACTTGGTTCCGGTCGATCTCTACATCGACAATGATGGTGACCAAATTACCTCGCTAGTTTTGAATGATGAAGGACGGCCTGTTATGGATGACACCGATCCCGAGCTAACCGGCATTACACGTCTTACCGATAATCACGTTGCCCTTTGGCAAGCCATTCGCTCCCGAACCGCCAACGGTGATGCTTGTACTCGCGCGCTAGTTAGAGATGACATGCGAGCGATGGGATTCGATGTCTCTAAGAAATTCACTCGTTGGCTGGATAAGCTGGAAAAGGAAGGCCGTGTCATTTGTGACGGTGAACATATTAGGCCGGTCTCTCTGGAGTTAAAAGCGGGGGAATAAACGGGGATTAAGTGGGGGAAGAAATAAAGTAGTACGCATTTGACAATGATTCCCCCACTTCAAAGCCTTATATACGCATCAAGTGGGGGAATCGAGGCAAAGCCCAAATTTTCAATATGTTACATTCATACCGCGAAAATTAATCAGCTAATCCCCTAAACCCTCTACGCGGGGGAATAAATGGGGGAATCATACCATCCTCGATGACCTCCCCTTTTTAACAATATTTAGATCTGACCACCTACACCTTTAAACTTCTCGATGAATGATACAATTTTCTGGAATACCGTCTGTTTCTTAGTTTTGTACTGCGGATTCAGGGGGCTGAGTTTTGGCAGCGCCTCATTAAGTTCCGTACCATTTTCCGTCGCATATTCACGTTTTAAGGAGGTGCGGATGTAGCGTCTTGCAGCTTCTTCATTGAGGTTTTCTGACTTAATCAACTCTTCCGCCTCGCGCTGCTGCTCACGTTGAGCGAAGGTGAAGAATGCATCAATAATCCCTGCTTTGTCCGGCAGTTCATCAAGATTTGTTTGCTGAATAAAGTCAACGACCAACCCTTCCTTGGCACGGTTACCCAGACTAGAGCGAATCAGGCGTCTAACTTCTTCGGTCAGGCCTGCTTTGTTTTTATTCTGTTTATTGCGTTCAAATATCAGGCCGAGAATGTAGTCCAGATTGATTTCCTGCGACTTCAGCAGGTCGATCTCAAACACTACGTCTTCCCAGTTGATGGTTGATTTATCTTTGTCATCAGCTGCTTTTTCTTTGCGCTGCCAGTCACGGATATCGTTGTACACCGAGCGATAATCCTGCACTTTCCGCTCAGCTGGGAGGCGGATAGTTTGGACTTCAGCGAACTTATCATCATCCAGATAATGCGCAGCTTTGAACGCTTCGACGGCTTCCGGGTTACTGATATCGACTGTTTGTAGCGCTTTCAGCGTGGCAAACTCATCATAGTTTTGCAGGATGTTCTCAGCCCGCAGATATTCACCAAACAGCTTCACAAAAGCTTTTTTCTCTTTCTCGCTTTCAATGTCAGCCGGATCAGGGAAACGGTGTTCCAGTGTAGTGACGATGTCCATAAAGCCACGCTTCGCCTCACCGGTGACGATATCGGTAAAGCCTTCCATGTACTCTTTGTAGCTTTTTTCCAGCACCACGTTTTTCGTATTTTTGTCGCCAAACAGCGTGATGGCATCAATCGTTGCACGCTCCAGATTACGGAAGGTCACAATATTGCCGAACGTTTTGGTCGCATCGTAGATACGGTTGGTGCGTGAAAACGCCTGCATCAGCCCGTGATAGCGTAAGTTTTTATCAACAAACAGGGTGTTCAGCGTCGGGGCGTCGAAGCCGGTCAGGAACATCCCGACAACAATCAGCAGGTCGATATCCTGATTTTTCACGCGCTGGGCTAAATCCCGGTAGTAGTTCTGAAAGCCATTGCTGTCGGTGCTGAAGTTGGTTTTAAAGTAACCGTTATAGTCATCAATCGCCGCATCCAGATACTCTTTGGCGCTGCTGTTCATCGCGCTGACATCAAAGCTCTCATCTGTAATGTCACCGACGGCATTCTGCTCTTCATTGGCCGCAAAGGAGTAAATGGTGGCCACTCTCAGCGGCCTATACGCATCAGACGCCTCTGATGCTGACTGCTGCTGTGATTTAAAGGCTTCATAATAGGCTTTAGCCGCATCGACGCTGCTCACTGCGAACATGGCATTAAAGCCTCTAGCGCCCGGGAAGGCACGGTGGGTCTTCTGACGAAAATGCGTCAGGATATAGCGGGTTATTTCCTCGATACGACGCGGGTGCAGAAAGGCCTGCTGATTTTCTGCTGCGCTGAGTTTTTTGTCATCGATTTCCGTTTCCAGTGCCTTGAACTGCGGGCGGACATCATTGTAGTCCACCTTAAACTTCAGCACCTTTTCATCCCGGATGGCATCAGTGATCACATAAGAGTGCAGCTCGCGACCGAACACGCTGGCCGTGGTTTCAGCCCCTAGAGCGTTTTGAGGAAAAATAGGTGTTCCGGTAAAGCCGAACTGATAAAAGCGGGAGAATTTTTTGCTCAGGTTCTTCTGAGCTTCACCAAACTGACTGCGGTGGCACTCATCAAAAATAAACACTACCTGCTGACGGTATACCGGTAAATCTGCCTCCCCCTTCATCAGGTTGTTGAGCTTCTGAATGGTGGTGACGATGATTTTGTTATCGTCCTTCTCCAGATTACGCTTCAGGCCGGCGGTGTTATCTGAACCATTGACGCTGTCCGGTGAAAAGCGCTGGTACTCCTTCATGGTCTGGTAATCGAGGTCCTTACGGTCAACCACAAAGAAGACCTTATCGATGAAGTCCAGTTCAGTGGCAAGCCTTGCCGCCTTGAAGCTGGTGAGAGTTTTACCTGAACCGGTGGTATGCCAGATAAAGCCACCGCCTTCGGGTTTTGACCAGTCTTTAGCTTTATAGGAGCTGTTAATTTTCCAAAGAATACGCTCGGTGGCGGCAATCTGGTAAGAGCGCATCACCAGCAGCGTCTGGCTGCTGTCAAACACGCTGTAGTTAAACAGGATATGCAGCAGAGTATGCTTCTGGAAAAAAGTGGCGGTAAAATCTTTCAGGTCTTTAATCAGCGTGTTATCAGACTTCGCCCAGTTCATGGTGAAGTCGAAACTGTTTTTATCTCGTTTCGTGGTATTGGCAAAATAGCGAGTATCGGTGCCGTTGGAAATCACAAACAGCTGAAGATACCTGAACAGGGAGTTCTCGCTGTTAAAGCTCTCTTTGCTGTAACGGTGTATCTGGTTAAAGGCCTCCCGAATCGCCACGCCGCGTTTTTTCAGCTCAATCTGAACCAGCGGCAGGCCATTAATCAGAATGGTGACGTCGTAGCGGTTAGCGTGTGAGCCGGTTTGTTCAAACTGCTGGATAACCTGTACTTTGTTACGAACCAGATTTTTTTTATCAATCAGGTAAATGTTTTCAAGCTGGCCGTTATCAAAGGTAAAATCGCAGATGTAATCGATATGTACTTTACGAGTCTTATCCAGACTGCTGTCACCCGGGCTGTCCAGATAGCTCTCACAGAACCGCCGCCATTCACCGTCATTGAATACCACGCCATTAAGTGCCTGAAGCTGCGTACGGATATTCGCCAGCATCAGCGGCTGGGAGGTGAAGGAAACAAATTCATATCCCTGATTGCATAGGTCCTGAATCAGTTCACGCTCCAGATCCGATTCACTCTGGTAGTTATCTCCTACCTCCCAGGCTTTAGAATACTTATCGAGTACAATGAACTTATTCGATTCAGCAATGGTGTTGGTCTGTTGAGTCATCGCGCATCCTGTGTGCTGTATGGCAAAGACCGGCAGCAGATGAAGTAAAAGCTACCAGCCGATGAATTTGCTTATGTATGGCACGGCCAGCAAACGCTGACCGGTTAGTTATAGCATGACTGTCACTGACTGACGGCATCAGGCTTCGGGAAGCTGAACAGCAAATCTCGGTAGTATTCATACTGTTTCTGGCGCAGCGTGATTTCGTGTGGAAGGCCGTGAGTAATTGAATTTGTTAATGCCTCAAACTTATCGAGGATTGAAACTATTCTATCTTTTTCTTCAAGCGATAGATTTGGGATACGGATGCTATCTAAGTTTTTCTTATTTAGCTTAGGTTGGGCAGCGCCTGAAATATAGGCTTTTAAGTCAATACTATTCAGATAATACTCAACGTATCTTCGCTCTGCATAGGTATCGAATTTAAGTACATGGGCATGATTGTTCACCCAAGTCTTACCACTGATGCTGAATGCTATCGGTGTATTACGAGCCAACAAGTTTGCGCCATCTTCGGATACAAGTAGAAAGTCGCCATCAAAAATATAATCTTTTACGTAATCGACAATACCTGACGCTCCGTAATAGGGTATATTCCCTGCATCCCTCAAACCGCTGGTAATTGGCTTTCTTTTGGAGTTGAGATTCTGTGCCAATACCGACAGGGTCACCCACTTAGTCTCACCTTCTTTGAAGCCCAGCAACTTATCACGATAGTAGTTGTACTGTTTTTTACGTGAGGTAAGCTCAGCGGTAAGCTCAGCGGTAAGCTCAGCGGTAAGAGCGGTAAAGCTATCCAGAATCCGGACGATTTCAGACTGGATGGCAAGGGACTTTTCTGGGTTATTCGGGCAAATAACGGGAATCAAAACTTTTTTGAATCGAGCCTTTGAAATATTGAAGCGTGTTACGCCACTCGCAGTCCTTGCTATTTCTGTACGCATCATGCTTGTTCTGAAAAGGTATTTTGAGAATTCAGGCTTTATTTTAATTTCATCTCTAAACCTAACACCAAAAGAGAAGCTGTTTAGGTAAACAGGCTCATCAAAATGCGATGTGACTGCGGATGAAATGCCTGCCTCTTCAGCTATTTCAGATGATCCGGTAAATAAAACATCACCATATCTGACATTATGCTGTCGTTCACCTTCACGTACGTCGACACAATCAGTTGGTATATTTTTTATATCTAAGCAGCCAAAAATGCTTTTGTATGAAATATATTTGGCATTACCTTTTTCAAAATCAGCCTTGGTTTTTCCTGTTAATCCACCATAAATTTCAGCAATATCGCCAATCGGCAACCACTCAACCACAACCCCATCCAGCAGTTTTTCCAGATAACTCAGCTCGCTCATGCCTGCGCCTCGCTGCCTTCAATTTCTGCCACAATCGCATCGATATCCTTGCGCAACTGGTCAATCCGGGTGACGGTGGATTTCAATTCGGCATTCAGTTCGCTGATATCGACAATTTCGCGGTTATCCATAGCTTCAACGTAGCTATTGACCGACAAGTTATAGTCATTGGTGGCAACGGCCTCAAGCGGTATGGATTTAGTCAGGTGTTCTGTATCTTCCTTACTGTCAAATACCTGCATAATCTGCTGAATATGCGCATCCGTTAGGATGTTATTATTGGTTTCTTTCTTAAACAGCCCGCTGGCATCAATAAACTGCACGCTGGTATCAGTTTTATGTTTTGACAGCACCAGAATATTAACGGCAATGGTGGTGCCGAAGAACAAGTTAGGTGCAAGTGAAATTACGGTCTCAACGTAGTTGTTATCGACCAGATACTGACGGATTTTTTGCTCAGCACCGCCACGGTAGAAAATCCCCGGGAAGCAGACAATTGCTGCGCGGCCTTTGGGAGAAAGATAGTTCAGCGCATGCAGCACAAAAGCAAAATCGGCTTTTGATTTCGGAGCCAACACACCTGCCGGAGCAAAGCGCTCATCGTTAATCAGCGTCGGGTCGTCGCTACCAATCCATTTCACCGAGTAGGGCGGATTGGAGACAATTGCATCGAAGGGTTTCTCATCGCCGAAATGCGGCTCAGTCAGCGTATTCCCCAACTTGATGTCAAATTTGTCGTAGTTGATGTTGTGCAGGAACATATTCATACGCGCAAGGTTAAACGTCGTATGGTTAATCTCCTGCCCGAAAAAGCCTTCTTCGATGATGTGATTATCAAAATGCTTTTTCGCCTGTAACAGCAGTGAGCCAGAGCCTGCTGCTGGGTCATAGATTTTGTTAACATGGCTCTGACCATGCATCGCCAGTTGGGCAATCAGTTTAGATACGTGCTGTGGCGTAAAGAACTCACCGCCTGACTTACCGGCATTCGCCGCGTAGTTGGAAATTAAGAACTCATATGCATCGCCAAAGAGGTCAATCTGATGCGCATCAAAATCACCCAGCTTTAAGCCTTCAACGCCTTTCAGCACGGCAGCGAGGCGGCTGTTTTTATCTTTAACGGTGTTACCCAGGCGGTTACTGGTGGTGTCAAAGTCAGCGAACAGGCCTTTAATGTCGGCCTCAGAAGGATAGCCATAGGCTGAGCTTTCAATGGCGACAAATATGCTGTTCAAATCAGCGTTCAATCTATCGTTGGTATTCGCTTTTGCGGCCACATTGCAGAACAGCTGGCTCGGGTAAATAAAGTAGCCTTTAGTTTTGATGGCATCATCTTTAATGTCATCGGGCTTTGTTGAATAAATAAGATTTCTTGCGAACGACCCTGTAGCTGGCTGGATTTTCAAGCAATACGCACGCTTTCTGGCATCCCAGCCTTTGTCATCCTGTTCAACGCACGCACCATGGCCATAGCTTCCGCTACCTGACCATCGTAGTCACG